>NZ_BATQ01000116.1 GCF_000739635.1 Verrucomicrobium sp. BvORR034
GGCCGACAGCATCCGCTTTCTCCCCTCCGCCCTCTACACCTCCATGTCAGTCTCCCCGGGTTCCTTGGCAGAACGAACCAACCGCCACGTTTGGGGTGGCCGCCAAGGAACTGGCTCTGGCTAGTCAGCCTCAGTCCAAAACTAATCCCTCATCGCGAAGTCGAGGTGTTTGAGGGGTGCTTCTCGACCGGGATGTTGCTTCGGATGATCTGACCCGCATCTTGTGATGCCAGCCGATGCCGGAGGCATCACAGGCCCTCTTTGTGCCTTCGTGTGAGACACCAACTGCCCACTGCCCACTGCCAACTGAGCGTGAAGCGCCCCCCCCTACTCCCGGAACCTCTGCACAATGGGAATCCGCCGCCCCATCCCGAATGCCTTGGAGGTCACCTTGAGCCCTGGTGCGGCCTGATGGCGCTTCCACTCATTCAGATCCACCCGGCGCAGGATCCAGCGGACCAGTTCTTCATCATAGCCGCGGGCCACGATCTCGGCAATGGACCGCCCCTGCTCCAAAAAGAGCTCCAAGATGCCATCCAGCACGTCATACTCCGGCAGGGTGTCTTGGTCCTTTTGATCTGGGCGCAGTTCGGCACTCGGCGGTTTCTCAATGCTCGCCCAGGGGATGATTTCCCGCTCGCGATTGATCCAGCGCGAGACCTCGTAAACTCTTGTCTTGGGCAGATCACTGATGACCGAGAGCCCGCCGCACATATCGCCATAGATCGTGCAGTAGCCGACCGCCATCTCACTCTTGTTGCCCGTGGTGAGAAGCAGGTGGCCAAACTTGTTCGAGAGCGACATGAGGATCACCCCACGGATGCGGGACTGCATGTTCTCCTCCGTGACATCCTCCGGCTTCCCGGCGAAGACCTCCTTGGTCTGTCCCTTCAGTGCCTCAAAGACGGGCTGAATGGGGATGGTCTCGTACTGGATGCCGAGCTTCTCCGCGAGCTCGCGGGCATCGTCCTTGCTGCCCTCTGAAGAATAGACGCTGGGAAGCGATACCCCCAGGACATTCGCCGGTCCCAGCGCTTCCGCCGCCAGCACCGCCACCAGGGCGGAGTCGATACCGCCGCTGAGCCCCAGCACGCACGACTTGAAGCCGCACTTCGTGACGTAGTCGCGCAGCCCCAGAACCAGCGCCTGATAGAGTTCCTCGGCCACCACCTTGGGCTCCGAGGCCTTCGCTCCCGCTCCGGTGAACACATCCACCACCGCCACTTCTTCGGCAAACGAGGCCAACCGAGCCAGGACCTCTCCATCCTTCCCGATCACCAGGGAGTTCCCGTCGAACACGAGCTGATCGTTGCCGCCCACGGCGTTGCAATACACCACCGGTACTCCGGTTTCCGCCGCCAGTTCACCCAGCATCTTCTCTCTGATCGTCGGCTTTCCTAGGCTGAAAGGCGAAGCGCTCAGGTTCACCAGCAGGTCCACCCCTTGCTTCGCCAGCTCAATCGGCGGCTCCACATCATAGAGACGGCGCGGCAGGTAGTCGTCCGTCCAGATGTCCTCACAGATGGTCACCCCCACCCTGACTCCGTCGATGACCACCGGAGCCAGGCGCTCCTCCGGTTCGAAATACCTATCCTCATCAAAGACGTCGTACGTGGGCAGGAGCGTCTTGGCCACCACCTGCTGGATCTGCCCGGACTGAAGGACGGCCGCCGCATTCCGGAACGGCTTCCCAGCCCCTTCGTTCACGTCCACGAAGCCCACAATGATTGGGACCGAGCCCACTCCGCCCGCCAACTGACGCAGCGCCTCAATATTACCCGGCACAAATCGGGACCGATGCACCAGGTCACGTGGCGGGTATCCCGTCATCGCCAGTTCCGGCGTGATCACCATCTGTGCCCCTTGAGCCACCGCCTCGCGGTAGGCCTTCAGGATGAGTGCGGAGTTCCCCGCGAAGTCGCCAACCGTCGTGTTGATCTGGGCAAGGCCAATTTTCATTGAGCCATCACCATGCAAGCAGCGGGGGTCCTTGCCAGCGGAATGTGAATGGAACCGATTTATCACAAATTCTTAACTAATCCATATAGTTTAGACATATAAGTATTCAAGAAAACTAGAATATAAGGTTTGCCAAATTATTTCGATTGTGGTTCTTTTGCGGAAGCATCCAGCACCGCCATGAGAATCCAGCCCCAACACGAGCCTCTGGCCGCCAAAAGCGGGTCATCCACTCCTGCCGCCAGCCTTGTTCTGGTGGTGGACGACGAGAAATCTCACCGTGACCTTCTGAGCAAGGCCCTCACCGGCACCTGCCGCGTCTGCGCCGTCGCCTCCGTGGACGAAGCACTCGCCGAGGCGCGCCGCACCCCGCCCGCCACCGTCATTCTGGACTACCAGATGCCTCAAACGAACGGCATTGAGGGACTGAAGAAGCTCAGAGAACTGTACCCTGCCCTGCCGGTCGTGATTCTCACCGGCCATGCCGACCTCGAAATCGCCCGCAAAGCGATTCACTTGGGTGCCGTGGAATACATGCTCAAGCCTTTCGAGCTGAATGATTTGATCAGCGTTGTCAGCCGCAACATTCAGTCTGCCGACTATTCGCATCAGCCACGCCATCAACTGGCGACGCTGGAGCCCACCCCTCATTTCACCCGTCGCCAGCACGAATTGGTGGACCTCTGGCGCGGCGGCATGCCAACCGTCCATGCGGAAAACCGCATGGTGCTCAACTTGGAATCAGGCCAACGCATCGAGGCCAAAGTGCTGCGCTTGAGCCGCCACCTTGTTCAGGTCGAGCTTTATGATCCCACTCAGGAGCTGGAGTCCGGCCTCGCCCTGAAGTCCGTGCAGGTATGGGTGGGCGAACAACTTGCCTATGACGGCACCGGCAAGCTCAACAGCGTCATCTCCACAGGATCCAATCGAGTTGGCGAAATCGACCTTCACGGAGACTGGATCAAGAGCGGGCTCACCCCGCAAGCTTCCCAGCCACAGGCCTTGGATGAAGCCGCCCAGGGGTTCATTGATCGCTGGCGGGCCACCCGGAACATCACTGCTGAATTCCGCCTGGCGGTCGCAGACGCCACGGCATTCCTCGGCGAACTCTCCGGCTGGCTGGACGGTCTGGAACTTTCCTGGCATCACACCACCGGCCACGGCCACACCGTCAGCCGGGAGACGCTGGAGCGCCTGCTCCGCGTTCTCACTCCCGCGATGAATCGTGCCTTTGAAGCGTTCGAGGCCCAGGCTGGATCCGTATCGGAGGAGTTGATGAGCCTGCACGCTGAGTATGTGCGCGCGAGCCTCCACCCCATCATGCTCTGTGCGCCGTTCATCCACCGCTGCTTCACCAAGCCTCTGGGTTATCCCGGGGACTTCGGCGTGATGAACCGCATGCTGGATGATCCGTTCGAGGGCAAATCGCTCTTCGCCAAGATGATCAATGCCTGGGTCATCCGCAGCGCCGCTGGGGACGCCTACCGGCACCGCGTGTCCCACCTGGTTGGGGTGCTCCGTCGCGAGGTCACCCGCGTTTCCATCGGCTCAGGTCGTCCCACCCGGGTACTTAGCCTGGGCTGCGGCGCGGCCCGTGAGACCCAGCACTTTGTCCGTCACGATCCCTTGAGTGAACAGACTGAGTTCACCCTGCTCGACTTCAACCCGGACACCGTCCGCCACGCCCAGAGCAAGATTGAAGCCGCCATGACGGACGGAGGTCGCCATGTGAATGTCAATGTGCGGGAGTTCTCCGTGCACCAGATGCTCGCTCACGGCAGTCGCCTCGTCACCCAGCCCCGTTTGATGCGTTCAGGGTTCCTCCAGCGGGGCCACTATGACGTGATCTACTGCGCAGGTCTCTTCGATTACCTTTCAGACCGCGTGTGCAAGCGGCTGCTGGAGATCTTCTGGCACATGGCCGCCCCCGGTGCCGTCATGGTCGTCAGCAACTTTGCCCCGTCCAACCCCATCAAGGGCTTCATGGACTATGTCCTCGACTGGCGGCTCATCTATCGTGACGAACCAACGGTCGCGTCACTCGCTGTGGACGAATCTTATGGTGCCACAAGCCATACGATGTACTCCCCAGATGGTGTGGAGATTTTCCTCACCATGCGCAAACCGGTTGACGCTCCATTCATCCCTGATGATCGTCAGACTTCAACCGCGCCACGTCCCTCCTGAATGGGCCATGGCGCCACCCGAGCCCGACCTTGAGTGACATCGCCACGCCCACGACGCCCAATGGGGAAACGATGCGACCCGCATGGGAAGCCCGTTGGCAACAGGAAAACCAGGAGGTTACACTCAAGAACGTCAAGACCCTGGCGTGGATCGCCATGGTCTTGATGATGGGTGCGTCCACTCTGGACCACTTCACCTACCCGCATCTCTGGCATCATTTCTTCGTCCTTCGGAGTGCGGTGGCCCTGCTGGAGATCGGGCTCATGTTCACCAGCAATACCGCATTTGGCCGACGGCACTATCCGGCGCTCATGCTCATGGTGCCACTGCTGCCCGCAGTAGGCATTGCTTACATGATCTTCTGCTCGGGTGATCCCGGGTCGCCCTACTACTCTGGGCTCACACTGTGTCTCGTCGGTTTTGCCTTTCTCTTTCAATGGGGCTTTCGAGAGAGCGTGCTGGCCGTGGCCATCACGATGACCATCTACCTCGCAGCGACCCTGCCCCACATTGGCAGCGCCACCGCCCCTGAGGGATCCTTCGGCCAGTTCTTCAGCAATGGGGTGTTCCTCATCATGAACAGCGTGGTCGTCATTTCAGGAAGCCATGTGCACCAGCGCATCCGGCGCAATGAAGTGATCTCCCGCTACAGCCTGGCAGACAATCAGGCCGAGCTGGAGCAGAAGAACCTCCAACTCGTGGAGATGGACCGCCTGAAGACGGACTTCTTCTCCAACATCACGCATGAGTTGCGCACGCCGCTCACGCTCATGATCGCCCCCTTGCAGAGGCTGCAGCGTCTCTATCCGGCAGGCTCTCAGCAAGGCGGAAACGGCGGCGCCCCGCCTTCCATGCTGCATGAAGAGCTGACCGGGATCTATCAGAACGCCCTGCGCCTCCTGAAGCTCATCAACGACTTGCTTGATCTCGCCAGCGCCAATGTCGGCCGCATGCGCATCTCGCATCAGCGTTTCTCACTCCGGCTCTTCACGGGAAGACTTCTTCAATCCGTGACCAACATGGCCCGCCAGGGGGACGTGGCCGTGCATCAGCAGATGCCCGAGCAGTTGGAGATGGTGGACAGCGATCAGGAAAAACTAGAGAAGATCCTTCTCAACCTCCTGTTCAACGCCGTCAAGTTTACCCCAAAAGGCGGCAGCGTGACGCTGATCACCAACACGGTGAACGGCTTCCTGGTGTTCGAAGTGATCGACACCGGCATCGGCATCTCCCAGCAGAACCTTCCGTTCATCTTTGACCGGTTCTGGCAGGCAGACTCGTCCGTCACCCGCCGCCACCCCGGCACTGGTCTGGGCCTCGCTCTTGTAAAGGAGCTGGCCACGCGTATGGGCGGCCGGGTCGAAGCGGAGAGCATTCAAGGGACAGGCACGACGATGCGCGTGCTCATTCCCTTTACCAGCAACGGCGACATTTTGGTGGTGGGACACGCGCCCCGTGAAGACGATGCGGCAGCCGAATCCACCCCTGAGGCTTCCCTGCCGGCCATCAAAACAGAGACACCTAAAGAGGCTGCTGGAGATTCCGATGCGGCGCAGTGGATCAAGTCCGTTTACCGCGAAGCCGAGGAACTGCAGATCGCAGATGAATCGGAGGATGAATCCATCAAGTCAGCAACCTCAGCACTGGTTGACCTCGAGGTTCAAGGAGATCGCGCCAAGCTGCCGCTCGTTCTGATCATTGATGACGAGCCGGGCATGCTCCGGTTCATGCACTCCGAGCTGGAGCCCCGCTACCGGGTCATCCAGGCCACCGATGGTGCCGCGGGTCTCGAGCTCGCCGTCAAACATGTCCCTGACCTGATCGTGGCGGACTACATGATGCCGAACCTTGACGGCCTCTCCTTGTGCCGCGAGCTACGCGACCGCCAGGTCACGCTCATGCTGCCCATCATGCTGGTCACCGCCCGTTCCGATGAGGACGTACGTCTCACGGCACTGCGCAATGGCGCCAACGACGTGATGGTAAAACCTTTTTCCCTCACAGAGTTCCACACCCGCGTCCACAATCTCGTTCACGCCAGCCTGCTTCAGAAGGAGGTCGCCCTACGCAATGCCGAGCTCGAACAAACGCTGGCCGAACTCCGTGCCGCGGAAAGGGACCTCATTCAGTCTGAGAAAATGGCCGCCCTCGGCATCCTCACCGGCGGCATCATGCATGAGATCAACAACCCGTTGAACTTCGCACGCAGCGCCTTGTTCATCCTTGATCGCCGCACTGGCAAACTTCCCGACGAATCCAAGGGAACCCTCAAAGAAGTCGTTTCCGATATCCGGGAAGGCATCAACCGCATCTCCACCATCATCTCTGATCTGCGCACCTTCTGCCATCCAGAGACGGTCATGGCCGCCGCGTGTCCAGTCTCAGAACCCATCCAGAGCGCGATTCGAATTCTTTCCTCGCCCCTCAAGGAGTTCCACATCCAGCTGCATGAGGATGTGCCTGCGGATATTGTGGTGCGAGGAGATCGCAATCAGCTCACGTTGGTGCTGCTCAACCTGCTCAAAAATGCCATCGATGCCCTGGCCTCGGGCATAACTCCCGACTCTGCGCCCCCGCAGATCTGGATCTCCGCCAGCAGTGAAGGCACCGCCACGGACATCCTCATCCGGGACAATGGACCAGGCATTCCTACAACCAACCTTTCCCGAATCTTCGATCCCTTCTTCACGACGAAGCCAGCGGGCGAAGGCACCGGGCTCGGCCTCTCCGTCTGCTACCGCATTATTACCGCTCATGGAGGAAACATCTCCGCCGATGCCGCTCCCGGCGGAGGCACAGTGTTCGCCATCCGCATGCCCCGGGCAAACCTGGAAAAAGCGACCGTCGCCCTGCCAGTGGAATCAGTTGCATTCACGGAGCATGTTTTGACCACTTGATAATTTTGCAAATGGGGTGACACGTGGACCAATGTCGACGCCCCCCAATTCTGGCAAGAGCTCCTGCAAGATTCTCTACGTTGACGATGAATTGCTTTCCCTGAAGTACTTCGAGCAAATCGTTGGCGAAGATTTTGAAGTCATCACAGCCCCCAGCGCCGAGGAAGGGCTGCGCATCGTGGAGCGCCATTTTCAGTCCATTGCTGTTGTGGTCTCCGACCAGCGCCTTCGTGGACTGCAGGGCACGACTTTTCTCACCCAGTTGCGCGAGAAATATCCCGACATCGTCCGGATTCTGGCCACCGCTTATGCGGACATCGCAACGGCCATCGCCGCCATCAATGATGGTGCCATTTATCACTACATCAGCAAACCCTGGGAACCTGAGGCCCTTGTGCAGACCTTGCGCCGGGCCATGGAGTACCACCAGCTGCGGGCGGAAAAGGAACGCCTCCTTCAGGAGCGTTCCGCCCTGATGCGCCAGCTCATCGCCTCCGACCGTCTCGCCGGTTTTGGAGCCCTGGCGGAAGGCATGAACCACCACCTGCGCAACGCCCTGGTTCCTGTTCAGACTTATCTGCAACTCGCAGTAGAGGCCCATGGAAAAGGGGCCTCCCTCCCCGCAGGCATGGATGAGAGCTTCCTCTCTGAGCTCCACGAGTCCGCCAAAACCCAGTTGCGCCGCATCACCGACACGCTGACACGGCTGGCCTCGGTGCCGAGCCTACAGGAAATGGTCGAAGGCGAGTACCTGGATCTCAATCAGCTCTGGTACACCGTCATCGAGCAGCTCAGCGGCCTTTTCGAGGACAAGCACATCGCCATTTCCTACACGTCCCCGCCGGATCTGCCCGCCATCCAGTGCAACCGGAACCGCCTCAGCCACATCCTGCGTCTGGTGCTGGAGGACGAACTGGACCACCTCCAGCCCAACAGTGTCATCAACATCGCCGTCCGCCATTCCCTGGGGTCCGGTGAGACTCCGGAGCACGTGGCCATGGAAGTGACCGATTCCGGCCCCAACATTCCCTCCGCCAAGCTCTCGACCGTTTTCACGCCGTTCTTCATGCGCCAGGAGAATCCCCAGTACTTGGGCATGAATCTGGCCACCTGCTATGTGACCCTCCACAACCAGGGCGGCTGGGCCCGGGCCTTCAACGACGCCTCAAGAGGCACCGTGGTGGAGCTCTGCCTCCCCGTGAACTCCTCCGGCTGCCGGGGAAGCAAGGTCTCCATGGACGTCATCGAGAAAGTCATGGAAGGCATTGGCCAGTGATGAAGACACAAGGCTAGAAGACGCAAGACCTGAGCTGGCGCCCGACAGAGAGCGGGCAGTCGGCTGGCTGGTAGCAGTATCGAGGGGCCGTTCCGGTCCTCTCACCTCCCAACCACACTGGGTTGTAGGCATCCCGACCTGTCGGGTTGCCTCATCAGAGGTCGTTCGCGGCAA
>NZ_BATQ01000115.1 GCF_000739635.1 Verrucomicrobium sp. BvORR034
CAAAGCCCAACCAATCTCCCATGCGCCGACTCAAGTCTTGCGTCTTGTGGCTTCCAATCTTGTGTCTCCCGCAGAGCAGGCTTGTATCTCCTGCGAAGAAATCCATAAATGACGTAAAATCACCTGAATACCCACAGGCTGAACTGCGTCTAAAGGCGTAACCGCACACTCCGGTCTCTCCCCAAACTCCCATGAAGTCTCTTCACCGCCTCTTGGTGCCCGTTGTCTTCACCATCACTTGCGCCTGCCTCGCACCCACTGGCACGGTCCAGGCCCAGGAGGGAGCCACGGCGGCTTCCGTCACGTTCCCCAAGCCAGGAGGCACCATCACCCTCCTGAACTGCACGGTCACCAAGATCGAACCGGATGGCGTCAGAGTTTCCCATTCCGCAGGCACGGCCAAGATCCCGTACGAGCACATGCCGGAGGATTGGCAGAAGGCGATCAACTACGATGCCACCGCAGCCCAGGCCTACCGGGTCTCGCAGGACTCGGCGTCACTCGATGCCACTGCCCGGGCTGAAAAGGATCGCAAGCTCCTCTATGATGCCGAAATGGTCCGCTTGGAAAAGAGCCGCCCCAAGCTCCGCCCCGTGGGCATGACCTGGATCAGCCGTGAGGCCATGAAGGTGGATACCGAGATCATCAATGTGCGCGTCGTCTCGGTCGAGGAAGACTTCCTCGTGGCCGAAAAGATGTCGGAACGCCCTCCGACGATCGATCCCCAGTCTATCGCAGCGGGAGCCGCTGTACCCGTGGTCATGTCCGCCGCAGGCATGTGGCCCACTGGGACCCTCGTCGTCCTCACCGGCAACCTCCCCAAAGACGTGGCCGACCAGGACGAGTTCTGCATTCAAGCCAATCGCGATGGCACCCGCAAATACGACTCCTCGGACGGCGGCAAGCGCACTCTGCGAGTGTACGAGATCGCCCGGCATAACGCGCCGCAGTAAGGAGAACGGACCTGGGAGACAGACTCCTAGACACAAAGGCCACAGGTTTCCCTGTGGCCTTTTGTAGTCAACGCACCAGTCACCGGGGTTTTGGCTCCAAGAACTTGTCGTGAAGTTCCTTCAATCTTCTTTCTCGATCCTTCTCATCGCTCTTCTCCCGCGCCGCCTTCTTAATTTCCTCAATTGCCACCTCCTTTGCCTCCCCGGCAACCACCTTGTCCCCATTCCACAGGAATGCGTACTCTTGGATGACGTAGCCTCCGAACGCGTTCCGGCCCCTAACCCTCGCCATAAGCAGAGGCACACCCCACTCCGTAGTCATCACTGGATCGTCCAGCAGTTCCGCCTCTGGATCTGGAAAATTAGTCTTCATCCACGCCTTCACCGCCAGCCTCCGGTTGAGCGCAACGCTAGCCGCCTTCTCCTGCTGGAACAGCACCGAGTCCTCCGGCTGAGACGGATTGGCCAGCACCACCGCAATCAGCAGCCCAGTCACCGCCGCCATCGTCAACGAAGTCAAAAACTTCCACGACCAGAACGGACGCCGCTGTCGGTCCAGCGCCTTCAGAGCCACTCCCACGTGCTCCCACTTCCGTCCCCCCTCCGCTATCACACGCGCATCGTCAGTGATCTGTCCCGACGACCACATCCCCTCGATCTGCTCAGCCGCAAACGGCCCATACGTCTTCCCATCGCCAATATCTAGATGGTAGCGTTTCGCTCTCATGCCTTGATCACTCTGGTGAGAATTGCCGCAAACACTCCGCCGCCCACACCCAAAAGAGCCACTTCAACACGCAGATAGGGCGGCGAAGGGGGCGACTCGTTTTCCATCCCCTATTTTCTCCACACCGCACCCAGTCGTCAAGTCAGCTCCGAATCCGGGTCTTCCAGCCAGCCTTGTCGCTCCACAGCCCGATCCGACTCCGGCACCGACCACTACTATCGAAAAATGGAAAGCCAGCAATGAACGGGAACTAGTCGGTGAGCTTAACACTGAGGACTTTAACCCACATTTAAAGTGGTGGCAGAGGGGAGAATCGAACTCCCGACCAAGGGCTTATGAGTCCCCTGCTCTACCGCTGAGCTACCCTGCCATGAGTATTGGTTATTCGCGGGAGTGTGAGGTTATGCAGGAGGCTGGAATTGTCAACCAATCCAACCTGTTTTTTGCTCAAAAGTTTCCGCCTCTCGTCCCTCCGTGGGCCGGACCTTTGGCGCATTCATCATGGGGAACAGTTGCCTTCCCTCCCACGCTCGTATAGAAGCAGTTCCATGCGTTTTGCGATCTGCAATGAACACTGGGGCAATGCACCTTTTGAAAAGGTGTGTGAAGATGCGGCGGCCTGTGGCTACCAGGGGTTGGAACTGGCTCCTTTTACCCTTAAAGAAGACCCACGCGATCTGACCCTGGCAGATGCCACGCGGCTGGTGCGGATCGCCCAGTCCTTCGGTCTGGAAATCATCGGCCTGCACTGGCTGCTCACACGGCCCACGTGGTTCAGCATGACCACCCCGGATGCCATGCTCCGCAAGGACGTGCTTAAATTTGGCCAGCAGATGGGCCGCTTCTGCGGAGCTCTGGGTGGCAAGGTCATGGTCTGGGGCAGCCCGAAGGCCCGCAACCTTCAGCCGGACTGGGACGCCCAGGAATCCTGCAAGCGTGCCGTGGATGTGGTCCGCAGCGTGGCCGAGGTGGCCTGGGAAAACGGAGCCGTCATCGCCATGGAGCCGCTGGGTCGGAAGGAAACCAACTTCATGAACACCGCCGCAGAAGGCATCGACTTCTGCAAGGCTGTGGATCACCCGGGCTGCAAGCTGCATCTGGACGTGAAGGCCATGAGCGATGAGAGCACCCCGATCCCGGACATCATCCGCCAGAGCAAGGATTGGTTCATCCACTTCCACACCAATGACCCCAACCTCCTCGGCCCCGGTATGGGCGAGGTGAAGTACGAGCCGATCATCGCCGCCCTGCGCGAGGTCGGCTACAGTGACTGGCTGAGCACGGAGGTCTTTGACTACACGATGGGCCCGAAGGTGATCGCTGAGAAGAGCATCGCCTACCTCAAGCAAGTGATGGGGGCCTAGCCCCCTGGTCGGGAGTTCGATTCTCCCCTCTGTCCATTTCTTTGCCCCCATCAGCTCGTCCAGTCTTCCTTCCTCATGAAAATCACCTTTCACGGCGCGGCGGAGACCACGACGGGCTCCCAACATCTGCTCGAGGTCAATGGGCAGCGCATCCTCCTGGACTGCGGTCTTTATCAAGGCCGCCGTCAGGAGGCCTTCGAGCGCAACCAGCGCTTCCCTTTTGATCCCAAAGCAATCGATGTCGTGGTCCTTTCCCACGCCCACATCGACCACAGTGGCAATCTCCCCAACCTCACCCGCCAGGGGTACCGGGGGAACATCTTTTCCACCGATGCCACGCGCGATCTCTGCGCGGTGATGCTGCCCGACTCCGCTCACATCCAGGAGTCAGATGTGCGCTGGCTCAATCGCAAGCGGGAACCCCACGGCCTGCCGCCTCTGGAGCCCATGTACAACCGGATGGATGCGGAGCTGTGTCTCCGGCAGTTCGTCACCATCGGTTACCAGCGGCCCATGCTCATCGCAGACGGGGTAAAGCTCACCTTCATCGATGCGGGCCACATTCTGGGAGCAGCCCAAGTCATTCTGGACATCGATGACCGGGAAACCGGACGCAAATCCCGGCTGCTGTTCTCCGGCGATGTCGGCCGGCCGAAGAGTGATCTCCTCAATCCCCCGGCAGTCGCCGAGGACGTGGACTACGTCATCATGGAGAGCACCTATGGCGGACGAAAGCACGAGATGGAGATGGCGAGCGATGAGCACATCTGCCGGATCATCAATGAGACCGTGGCCCGCGATGGCAAGGTGCTCATTCCCGCCTTTGCGGTGGAGCGCACCCAGCAGCTCCTCTATTCCATGAACAAGCTGCGGGAGCAGAACTGCTTCCCCGCCCTGCCCACCTTTGTGGACAGCCCCCTGGCCGTTAGCGCCACGGAGGTGTTCCGGCTTCATCCCGAGTGCTTCAATGAGGAGGTGTACAACTTCCTGTTTGAGAAACGGAACCCCTTCGGCTTCGAAGGGCTGCGCTTCATTCGCGAGGCGACGGAGTCCAAGGCGCTCAATCAAATACGGGAGCCCGCCGTCATCATCGCGGCCTCCGGCATGTGCGAATCCGGGCGCATCCTTCATCATTTGCGCAATCACATCGAGCACGCCTCCACCACCATCTTGTTCGTCGGGTATTGCGCTGAGGACACGCTGGGCTGGAAGCTGCGCAATGGCGCCCGCAAGGTGAGCATCCTGGGCGATGAGTTTCACGTGCGGGCCCGCATCGAGATTCTCGACTCCTTCTCCGGTCACGCGGACCACGACGAGCTGCTCGCCTGGTTTGCCAAGATGACCGGGCCCAAGCGGCAGGTCTTCCTGGTGCATGGCGAGCGCGAGCGGGCCGAGGCTCTCCAGTCCGCCCTCTCTGCAGCCCACCCTCAGAGCCAGACCGAGATCGCCCGACTGCATCAAGAAGTTCACTTGTGATCAACTGGCAAAGTGCCCGAGTTCACCATCCCCTCCAAGCATCTCTGACCCGTCCGGCACCCATCCTGCATTCACTCCCGTTTCCGACTCCATCATGAAAGCTCTATTTCTGACCAACGAATATCCGCCGCACATCTACGGCGGCGCTGGCATCCATGTGCAGTATTTGACCCGCGAGCTCTCCCGCCTCTGTGATGTGGAAGTGCGCTGCTTCGGCGACCAGAACGACGCCATCAATCCCCGCCTGCATGCCAAGGGCTATGGATTAGACAGCAGCAAGTGGACCTGCCCCAAGCCTCTGGCCAGTGTCTTCGGCGCCCTGCAGCGCGGACTCGACTTCAACACCTCCGACGTGGATGCGAACCTGGTCCACCTGCACACCTGGTACTCCCACTTTGGCGGCATCGTGGCGAAGCTCAACTACGGCATCCCCATGGTGCTCACGACCCACTCCCTGGAGCCCCTGCGCCCCTGGAAGCGCGAGCAACTCGCAGGCGGCTATGACTTCAGCGTCTGGGTGGAAAAGACCGCCATCGAGATGGCCGACGCCGTCATCGCCGTCTCCCAGGAGACCAAAGTGGACGTGCTGCGTTTCTTTGACGCCGACGCCAAGAAGATCCACGTCATCCACAACGGCATCGATCCGGAAGAGTATCAAAAAGTCCACGCCCCCGACACCCTGCGCAAACACGGGGTCGATCCCGACAAGCCCTTCCTCCTCTTCGTCGGGCGCATCACCCGGCAGAAGGGCATCATCCACCTCGTCCGTGCTATTGAGAAGATGGACCCCGGCTTCCAGGTGGTGCTGTGCGCCGGTGCCCCCGATACCCCGGAGATCGCCGCCGAGATGAAGCAGGCCGTGGCGGACGCTCAGTCAAAGCGGGACGGCGTCATCTGGATCCAAGCCATGCTGCCGGTGGAGGAGAAGATCGCCCTCTACTCCCACGCGGACCTCTTCTGCTGCCCCTCAATCTACGAGCCCTTCGGCATCATCAATCTGGAGGCCATGGCCTGTGAAACCGCCGTGGTCGCCAGCGCGGTGGGCGGCATCAAGGAGGTCGTGCTCCCCGGTGAGACGGGCATCCTCGTCCCCCTCATGCAGCAGTGTGAGAGCCCCTACGAGGCCGAGCACCCCGCCCAGTATGCCAAGGATCTGGCCGAGGCCGTGAACCGCCTCATGGCGGACCAGGGTCTCCGCGATCGCATGGCCAAGGCTGGCCGCCAGCGTGCCGTCGAGCATTTCTCCTGGCGCGCCATCGCCGAGAAGACACTCGAGCTCTATCAGTCGCTTCTTTAATGCAATGCCACGGGTGAACAGTGACGGGGATCGCTGTTCACCTTGGCGTGCGTGTGGAGCACCAGAGTCTCTCGAAACTTGGTGACGTCGGCGAGAAGGCGAAACCTGCAGGCGCTTCAGCTAGTGCCTGCCAAGGAACCTCGCGGTGCGAAAGGCAGTCAGACCATCACCATTCTCCCTTAGCAACGGATTCGCGAAGGGGAGCGCAGGCGGCCCGCCGGGCAGGTGAGGTGGCTGGAACAAAAAGAGGGCCTCCACCGGATAACGATGTGCTACGCGGGCGGGGCCGCCCTTGTGGCAGGCGAGCCGCCTGCGCTCCCCCAAAACACCCATGTGCAGGTCGGTTCGGTTCCTTGGCGGCCATCCCAAAATGCGCGCGGTTGGGGTGGCCGCTAAAGAACCGGTGCCATCCACTCGCTCAGTCGAAGTTCTTCCTCGAAGAGGATGGGGCGACAAGCCCAACGTTGACGAGCTTCCAGCGAGTCTACGTTGGGGAGGGGTGTTGGAGGTTTTTACTCCGAAGGAGTTGTGGCGGTCTGGGAGCCTTTCGCATCCAAGGTTCCTTGGCAGAACGGACCAACTCCTGCTCAGTTCGAAGTTGATCCCCAGCGGGGATCTCCAACACAGCCCAGTGGTTGGACGAGCCTTAAGCGAGTCAACCCTGGGTACCTCCGCGGAGGATGATCAGGTGGGAAGGCCGACAGCATCCGCTTTCGCCCCACCACCATCAACGCCTCCACGTCAGATGGATGCGATGTCATGTGCTGCCTGACGTTCGCGGCAAGATGCCGGGAACATCACGTAAGATACATGCGCTCTGTTTTACCCCTACAAAGGATCACGATTTGGAGAATTCGGCATTCTGATTTCAGAATCTCCGCCCTTCAGTCGTTTCCCTTTCATGCGCTTCTTCCTGCTCGCACTGGCTGCGGCTCTTCCCGCCGCAGCCGCCGATCCCCTGCCGGGCCACTCCTTTCACGGGGAGGCCTTCGACGATGGTCCGCGCCAGGCGGCGGTGCTGATGGAAGGCTGCGGCAAGGTCAACTTCCCCGTCACGACGAAGAACGAGCTCGCCCAGAGGTTCTTCACCCAGGGCATCGGTCAGATCCACGGCTTCTGGTATTATGAGGCGGAACGCTCCTTCCGGCAGGCGGCCGATCTCGATCCCGACTGCGCCATGGCCTACTGGGGCTGTGCCATGGCCAATGTGAATAACGAAAAACGCGCGGCAGAGTTCATCAAGAAGGCCGGGGCCAAAAAAGCCTCCGCTTCTGCCCGCGAGAAGGCGTGGATCACCCTGCTGGAAGACTACTACAAGGATCCGAAGAAGGACAAGAAACAGCGCCAGCTCGATTTCATCAAGGGCATCGAGGACATCATCCACGAAAACCCCGATGACCTCGAGGCCAAGGCCTTCCTGGCTTGGGCGATCTGGGAAGGCAAAGGCGACGGCGTCACCATGGTGAGCCGGGAATCCGTGGACGCCATCCTCTCCCAAGTGTTTGCCAAGGAACCCCTGCATCCCGCGCATCACTACCGCATTCACCTCTGGGACGACAGCAAGCCCGCCCGTGCGGTGGAGGCCGCCACGCTCTGCGGACAGAGCGCCCCCGCGATTGCCCACATGTGGCACATGCCCGGCCACACCTTCAGCAAGGTGAACCGCCTGCCCGATGCCGCCTGGCAGCAGGAGGCCGCCACCCGCGTGGACCATGCCTACATGATCCAGACCCAGGTGCTGCCGGACCAGATCCACAACTACGCCCACAACACCGAGTGGCTGGTTCGCACCTATAACCAACTGGGCCGCGCTCATGACGCCGCCGCCCTCGCCCGCAATCTCATCGAGGTCCCCCGGCATCCGGAGTACAACACGATGGACAACAAGAGCAAGAGCGCCGCCTACGGCCGGACCCGCCTTCTGGACACCCTCCTCACCTATGAGCTGTGGGATGATCTCCTCGAACTCGACGGCTCACCTTACCTCGACACCACCCCCAACCCCAGCATGGAAGCCGCGCGCATCCGCGCCCTGGGTGTGGCCGCCTATTTCAAAGGAGATCGCGCCGGGGTTGCGGCCCGCCTTGATCAACTGGAGAAGCTGCCTGCCGCGAAAAAGGAGCCCCCAGCCTCCACAGATTCCAGCAAGGTCAAGCCCGTGGCGAAGACCACCGAACCGTCCCCAACACCCACGCCAACTTCTACCCCCGCTCCCGCCAAGGTCGAGGAAACCACCAAGCCGGAGACCTCTGACAAGGAGGCCGAAAACAAGCCTGTTGAAAACAAGCCCGCCGGGGAGAAAGCCAACGGGGAGAAACCCGCCCGAGGCGGCAAGGGCGACTCTGCCGTTGGCAATGCCAAAGCAGAGCTGAACGTCCTGCTCGCCATCCTGGACAAGCAACCCCTTGCCGAACTCCAGAAGAAGCTGGCCGCCTTGAAGGACACGCCCAAGGAGCGCATGGTCCGCTACCATCTGGCCGTGGGCGACAAGGACAAAGCCGTGGCCGCCGCTCAGCAACTGCCCATGGACGCCCCCAACCTGGCCCTCCGGGTGGATGCGCTGATGCTCGCAGGCAAGCCAGACGAAGCCAAGAAGCACTTCGAGACCCTGCGCGTCACTGCGGGCAGCCTCGACACCAATGTTCCCATCAGCCAACGGATCGACGCCATTGCCAAAGGGTTTGGCGCTCCCCTGCCGTGGCGGCGTCCCGAAGCACCGCGCGCCGATTCCGGCAAACGCCCCGCCATGGAGTCGCTTGGCACCGTTCACTGGCATCCCTTCCCCGCGACGCCCTTCACACTGCCGGACGAATCCAACCATCCTGTTTCTCTGTCCGACTTCTCCGGCAAGCCCGTAGTCGTCTTGTTCTACCTCAGCCATCACTGCACCCATTGCATGGAGCAGCTCAAAGCCTTCTCCGCCGCCGCAGACGACTTCAAAAAGGCCGGCCTGGAGATCGTAGCCATCGGGAGCGAGGAAGCCATGGACCTCACCGCCACCGCCGACACCTGCCGCCCCGGTGATGCCACCAAACCGAACGCCATCCATCTCCTGGCCGACCCAGAGCAGTTGGTCTTCCGCAAGTGGCGCTGCTACGACGACTTCGAAGGCATGCCCCTCCACGGAGCCTTCCTCGTGGATGGAGCCGGTCAGATCCGCTGGCTGGATGTCGGTCCGGACCCATTCACGAACACCAAGTTCCTGATCGAGGAGTCCAAGCGGTTGTTGAAGTTCCCAAAGCAGTGAGTGAGGCAATCCAATCCCGACACGTCGGGATGCCCTGCAGCCCAGGATGAGTTGGGGGCTGGGGAGCAAAGCGAATTTGTGGGACGCTGGAGCGGACCGGGACAACAACGTCGATCCCTCCTAGTTGTCGACGTGAGGAGAACGAACCAATCGCGCGCGTTTTGGGGTGGCCGCCAAGGAACCGGCTCTGGCAGGTCAATTTCAGTTCGAAGTTAATCCCCGAAGGGGATTTCTAGCACAGCCCAGCGGTTGGACGAGCCTTAAGCGAGTCAACCCTAGGTACCTCCGGAGATGTTGATCAGGTGGGAAGGCCGACAGCATCCGCTTTCTCCCCTCGCCCTCTACACCTCCATGTCAGTCCCCCCGGGTTCCTTGGCAGAACGAACCAACCGCCACGCTTGGGGTGGCCGCCAAGGAACTGGCTCTGGCTAGTCAGCCTCAGTCCAAAACTAATCCCTCATCGCGAAGTCGAGGTGTTTGAGGGGTGCTTCTCGACCGGGATGTTGCTTCGGATGATCTGACCCGCATCTTGTGATGCCAGC
>NZ_BATQ01000114.1 GCF_000739635.1 Verrucomicrobium sp. BvORR034
TTCATGGAGATGGAGACCGTGGATGGACAGCGCATCACAGACTATGCCTTCAACGACGCCTGGGTGGAACGCACGACCAGCCAGAGTGCCTGGATGGAAGTGAGCGTGAACGGAGTCACCCGCCTGCCTAAGTTGGTGGCGGATGGAGCCCTCGTCTCCACTGCAGCTGGCAGCACGGCCTACGCTCGCGCCATGGGAGCAGCCCCCCTCCTGGCAGATACGCCGGCCTGGCTTTTGGTAGGCTCCAATGTCATGGAACCCGCCCATTGGAAGAGCGCCCTGCTCTCCATGGATACCGACGTGGAATTCCGCAATCTTGACCCGAAGAAGCGCCCCATCTCCGCCTATGTAGATGGCATCGCCCAGGGGCCCATCGTCAGTCTGCGCGCGCGCTTGAGCCGGGCCGCCACGGCAGAGCTGGTCTTCCTGGCCAACCGGGACATGGCCGAAAAAATTGCCGGGATTCAGTTCATCAACTGAGGCTGCGAATGGTTAGAGGATGCACAACCTGCCGAGTTGTGCTCTATTGCGGACCCTGTTTGTCCGGAATCTTCCATGCGCACCTATCGCCAGCTCCTTACTGAACGCCTCCTCGCCGCCTTCGTCACCGCCGGGATCACGCCGCCGGATGACTTGGTCATTGAAGTGACCAACGCCAGCGATCCGCGCTTCGGCGACTATCAGAGCAACGCTGCGATGACAGCGGCCAAGCTTCTCTCCACCAAGGAGCAGAAGGTCAATCCCCGTGCGATGGCCACCCAGCTCGTCGAGGCCATGGACCTAACCGGTCTCTGCGAGAAACCTGAGATCGCCGGCCCGGGTTTCCTGAACTTCCGCCTCACCAAGGAGGCACTGCAAGGTGCACTCTCCAGCCTCATCACCGACGAACGCCTCGGCGTCCCGGCCGTGGACGCAGCCAAGACCATTGTGGTGGACTTCTCCGCCCCGAACGTGGCCAAACCCATGCACGTGGGTCACATCCGCAGCACCTTCATAGGTGACAGCCTCGCGCGCATTGCCCGGTTGGCAGGCCACAACGTCATCACCGACAACCATGTTGGCGACTGGGGCACCCAGTTCGGCATGATCATTCACGGCTGGAAGACCCGCCTCAACCACGACGCGTTGAAGCAGGATCCCATCCACGAACTCGTGCGAGTCTATCGCGAGATCAATGCCGCCACCAAAGCAGACGAGAGCGTGCTCGAAACCTGCAAGACGGAGTTGGTGAAGCTTCAACAAGGCGACGCCGAAAACCTCGCCATCTGGAAGGAGTGCGTGAAGCTCACGCTCGACCAGTTGCATGACATCTACGGCCGTCTCGGCATCCAGTTCGACCACTACCTGGGAGAGAGCTACTACAACGATGCCCTTGCTCCGCTGGTGGAAGACATGCTGACAAAGGGCCAGGCGCGCATCAGTGAAGGCGCAGCTTGTGTCTTCTCCAATGGCATGAAGAAGCCTGAAGAAGATCCGTTCCTGATCAATCGCGACGGGCAGTGGACGCCCGCCCCCTGCATCGTGCGCAAGAGCGATGGTGGCTTCCTCTATGCCACGACCGACCTCGCCACCATCGACCACCGCGTGATCGAGTGGAAGGCGGACGAGATCTGGTACGTTGTCGGTGCCCCCCAGCAGCTTCACTTCAGGCAGGTCTTTGAGGCCGCGCATCGTCGCGGTCACTCAACCCGTATGGTGCACATTGCCTTCGGCAGCATCCTGGGTCCTGATGGTAAGATGTTCAAAACGCGCTCCGGCGAGAGCGTCGGCCTGCTCGAAGTCATCGACGAGGCAATCGAGCGCGCCCGTGCCGTGGTGGAAGAGCGTGAGTTCAGCGATGAGGAAAAGGCCAAGATCGCCTCCGTCATCGGCATCGCCGCCGTGAAGTACGCGGAGCTGAGCCAGCACCGCATGACCGACTACAAGTTTGCCTGGGAAAAGATGCTCTCCTTCCAGGGCAACACCGCCCCCTACCTGCTCAATGCTTACGTCCGGACGCGTGCCATTTTCCGCAAGCTGGATGGCGAGGTGAAACTCGAGCCCGAAGTGTCCTTCACCGAGGACGCAGAGCGTCAGCTCGCGTTAAAACTCGCCCAGTTCGGCGAGGCAGCACACGATGTTCTGGAGGATTTCCGCCCCAACCTACTCGCCCAGTATCTCTATGAACTGGCGGGATACTATCACACTTTTTACGAGGCTTGCCCTGTGCTCCGCTCAGAAGGTGTGACGCGGAATACCCGCCTCGTACTGGCGGACACGACCTCTCGTGTACTGAAATCTGGCCTCGGATTGCTCGGCATTGAAACAACTGACCGCATGTAGTGTCCAACCAACGCCGGGAGTGGTTTCGCACCCGCTCCTGGCCTCGAATCGAGTTTTCGTTTCGCCTATCCTTTGCCTTCCTCACCAACCCTTTCAGTCATGAGCAGTCGACAGATTCCCGCCGGGGCCACCGCCCCGGCCGTCAGTTCCAAATCCGCCTCCAAATACTACGAGTACTTCCTGGAAGAGCGGGATGAGATCCTCAAACACAAGTGGATCGAGAGCCAAAAGGCTGGGGAGGACATCGGCTTCGACCGGGCGCTGACCGAATGGGTCGGCGAACACCGGGACGAATGGCGCAAAGAACGCGAGAAGCGCAAAGAAAAGAAGTAG
Organism: Verrucomicrobium sp. BvORR034; assembly: GCF_000739635.1. Classification (GTDB taxonomy): domain Bacteria; phylum Verrucomicrobiota; class Verrucomicrobiia; order Verrucomicrobiales; family Verrucomicrobiaceae; genus Verrucomicrobium. The sequence goes on from NZ_BATQ01000114.1 coordinate 2,656, forward strand.
GCGTCCAGCCCCCACTTCCGACGGATCCGCTTCAGTCTCTAAATCACCGGGGGACCAAACTTCTCGGTGACCAATTCAAGCGCGCGGCGGACGAACTTTTCCTCGTCCGCCCATTGGTCTGAAGAGCCATAGTTCACGTGGCTGTCTTCTTCAAAGACGCCGAGGAAATGGGAGCCACCTCCTAGCTCCCCCGCCATGCCGTTGACCTCAGAGGCCACGCAGTAGCAGGCCTCGCCCTCCCCATCCGCGTACACCATCAGCGCGAATCGATACTCGATCGAGCCGACCGCCACAATGTTCCGGAGCAACACGGCGGAGTGCCCCTTGAACGTGTAGCGTTTTGCGGTTTCGGCGGACTTGAAGGCTGGCAGATACATGTTGCGGGTTGCAAGTGGTTCTAATCTCGCAACATAGATATTATTTCCACACGCACAAAGAGGGATTCAAGCAAAGATTTACAACTACCATAAGCTGTTTCCTTAGCATCGACCTAATATCCCATTACGAACGTATGGTGGGTATAATAAGTCTTTTCAGTGCGGCTTTGATAACCCCTCAATCGCATTTCGCCTCTTTGACGGCAAAATAATTTCTCTTCTTCCCTGATCCTGAAGACCAAATAAAAGGCGCAGCGACCAAAATGATCGCTGCGCCGGGGGAGGAATGGGTAGTTCGACGAGCTGATTTTCTAGCCGAGGGCCTTCTCCATGATGCTGTGCATCCGGCCGATCATGGCCTGGGGATCCTCCAATAGACCGGCAGAGAGCAAAGCGTTGTCCAGAATCTGATTCGCCAGAAGGCTTGCCAGTTCAGGATTGCTGCTCGTCGCTCCAGCCAGCTTGCGGACGATGGCGTGCGAGGGATTGAGCTCAAGAATCACCTCAGCCGCGTCCAGCTCGTCGTCCTTCTTCATAGCGCGCATCATCTGGCGCAGTTGCGGGCTCATCTCGCCATCTGGCAGCACAGCCATCGCCGGGCTGCTCACCAGACGCTTGCCCGTACGCACTTCTTTGACCCGGTTGCCCAGGTTGTCCTTGATCCAGGAGGCGAGCTTGTCGCCGTCTTCAGCACTGAGGGTTTCTCCTTCGGTCTGGGCGTCACCCAGATCCACCTGGCTGGAGTTCACCGCCTGGAGGGGCTTGCCGTCAAATTCGCCAAGAGCGTTGACCACGTAATCGTCGATGGATTCAAAGAGGTAGATCACTTCGAAGCCCTTGGCCTTGAAAGCCTCCAGGTAAGGCCCGTTCTCAATCGCCGCACGGCTGGGAGCGATCTGGTAGTAGATCGCCTTCTGCTCCTCTTTCATGCGCTTCACGTACTCCTGAAGTCCGACGACTTCGCCCTCGCCCGTGAGCGAGGTTTCGAAGCGGAGCAGCTTGGCAATGGCTCCCTTATTCTCGAAGTCAGTGGCCACGCCTTCCTTGAAGAAGCGGCCGAAGTCCTTGTAGAACTCCTGGTACTTCTTGGCATCGCCATCAGCCTCACGCTCAAGGAACTTCATCAAGCGACCCTGCACCGTCTGGCCCAGCTTGCGGAACAGCGCGCTGTCCTGCATGGTCTCGCGGGAGATGTTGAGCGGGAGGTCTTCGCTGTCCACCACGCCGCGGACGAAGCGCATCCACTCCGGGAGGAACTTCTTCGGGCGGTGGTCGATGAGCACCTTGCGGCAATAGAGCGCCACGCCGGGCTCCATCTGCCCCATGCCGTACTGCTCCGTGTTGTTTGTGGGAGCAAAGAGCAACGCGTTGATGTTCAACGGGGCATCCGCGTTGAAATGGAAGGTGTACCGGGGCTCGTCGAACGAGTGCGAGGCAAACTTGTAGAACTCTGCGTACTGCTCCGCCGTCACCTCGTTTTTGTTCTTCAGCCAGAGAGCCTCCACGGTGTTGATGCGCTCCCCATTCAGATGGATGGGGAAGCCCACGAAGTTGGAGTACTTGGTGAGGATCTGCTTGATGCGCGCGGGCTTGGCAAAGTCCTTCTTGTCCTCCTTAAGCTGGAGCACCAGCTTGCAACCACGACGCTGTCCGGGAGCCTCCTCAATGGTGTAGCCGGAGACACCGTCACTCGTCCAGACGAGGTGCTCCCCTTCATTGCGCCAGGAGTGGGTGTAAACCTTCACCTCGCTCGCCACCATGAACGCGGAGTAGAAACCCACGCCGAACTGGCCGATGACGTTGCCGCCTTCTTTCCCGCTCTGCTTCATGGCCTCTACAAAGGCCTTGGAACCGGAGTGGGCGATGGTGCCCAGGTTTTCCACCAGCTCCTCGCGGGTCATGCCAATCCCGTAGTCCGAGATGGTCAGGGTGCCTGCGGTCTCGTCGGTGCTGATATTCACTTCCAGAGGCAGGGCCTCGTCGAAGATCTCCTTCTCGGTCAGCTGCAGGAGACGCATCTTTTCCATGGAGTCGGACGCATTCGAGACCAGCTCGCGGGCGAAGATTTCATGGTCGGTGTAGAGGGAGTGGATGACGATGTCCAGCAGCTGCTTGACTTCGGCTTGGAACTCGTGGGTGGGAGCCTTGCTCATGATAGTTTGATAGAAAATTGCGAAACTGGGGCCGTGATCATAGACACGCTTCCGACGTTGTCAAAACGGAGGGCAAACCGCTTGACGGGTTGGCCGCGGGAAGCACTTTGCTCTTGTGTTACGCATTCAGCTCAAGTCCAAACTGCACCGCGCCGCCATCACGGATTCCAACGTCGAATACGAAGGGAGCATCTCGATTCCGCCCGATCTCATGAGGGCTGTGGACATCTGGGTGGGAGAAAAGGTGCTGGTCACCTCAGTGACGAACGGCGCGCGCCTTGAGACCTACGTTATCGAGGGCAAGGAGGGATCCGGCCAGATCATCGTTAATGGAGCCGCCGCCCACCTGATCACCGCTGGTCACCGGGTGACGATCATGGCCTTCGGCCTGGATGACAAGCCGGTGATCCCGAAGCGTCTGCTTTTGGGACCCAACAACGAGCCGCTCACCCAGCAAGTGCTGTAGGCAGAGCCGCACGTCGTCGGCATCGGGCAAGCACGGACTTCTGACATCTCCAGAAGATTTGCCTGAACTATTTGTCACGCGAGGGCTCTTTTGAGGGAGTGGATGCTGGCTTAAAGGGCCTGCACCCACCATGCCCTCTCCCAAGAAGTCCCCTGCCCCCGTCGCCAAGGTCTCCAAGAAATCGGCCACCAAGAGCAAAACTGGCGGATCGAATGGCGACGGCCCGCTTCGTGTCAACAACGAGATCTTTGCCCGTCTTCATGAAGAAGCGATCGACAGCTTCGACGAAGAGCTGGAGATGGAGCTGGATGACCTCGCGGGATTTGATCCCAATGACCCCACCGCGTCATCCGAGGCCATGGAGTTTCGCAAACTCTACTTCCGCGAGCTGCTCCGGCTCCAGGGTGAGCTGGTCAAGCTTCAGGAGTGGGTCATGCGCACCAAGCACAAGCTGGTGGTCATCTTCGAAGGTCGCGACGCAGCTGGTAAGGGCGGCGTCATCAAGCGCATCACCCAGCGCCTGAACCCGCGTGTCTGCCGGGTTGCAGCCCTTCCTGCCCCCACCGAGCGTGAACGGACCCAGTGGTACTTTCAACGCTATGCCGCCCACCTCCCTGCTGGCGGTGAGATCGTGCTCTTCGACCGCAGCTGGTACAACCGGGCTGGCGTGGAGCGCGTCATGGGCTTCTGTACCGATGAGGAATATGAAGAATTCTTCCGGTCGGTACCTGAATTTGAAAAAATGCTGATCCGGTCTGGCACCCAGGTGCTCAAGTACTGGTTCTCCATCACTGACGAGGAACAGGAGTTCCGGTTCACCTGCCGCATCCACGATCCCCTGAAGCAGTGGAAACTCAGTCCTATGGATCTTGAGTCCCGCAGCCGCTGGGAGGAGTACACCAAGGCCAAGGAAATCATGCTGGAACGAACCAGCCTCCCTGAGACCCCTTGGTGGGTCGTCCCCGCGGTGGACAAGAAAAAAGCACGGCTCAACTGCATCTACCACCTGCTCCAGCAGGTGCCGTATGAAGAAGTGGACAAACAGACGGTCGCGCTTCCAGTTCGGAAGCGGCACAAGGACTATCACCGCAACCCTGTGCCCAACGACATCATCGTGCCTCAGGTTTACTAGAGGCGGTAGGGACGACGGGGCCGCATACACCTTTTGTTTTAGAGGGCAAGGTTATTTTTCGATGTTTTTTTATTATTTCTCTAATCATCTGGTATATTTTCGGCTGCAAACTACCTCTCAGTAATTTTCCCTATTCACATCAACATCTGACAAATCGTCCATGATCACACCAGACGCCTTCCGCCCTCTTCCTGAAAAGCAAGTCACGAGCCCATGGTATGGCGTCGCTCGCAGCCTGGATTTCGTCGCACGCCCCTTTGATGCGGCCAGCACCGTGATCCAGTTTGGTATGCGGGTTGCCTCCTTGTTCCGCCTCCGGACCAGTCCTTGAGGCAGACCAGCCTTGGGCTTCAACCTTCCCGCCGGGTCGATTTTACGCCCCGGCGGTATGACGCCCATGCCAGCTGTTTGCAACAGAGCCGTTTCCCTTCCCACACTGCCCCTCTTTCAAAGAGGGACCAACGTGCGGAGCAGGAAGCGGCTTTGGTGTTTTTTGGAGGCCGGCGCGGGCGCTCAGGTTTCGTTGGCCACCGGAGTGGCTGCTGGATGATGGCGGAACTCATTGATCACCGTCATCACCAACGTGAGGACAATGATGGCAAGTGCCTCAAAAATCCAAATGGCCAAGGGGGCCATCGGCCGCCGTGCCGCCGACGCCGAATTGCGAGCATCTTTGGTTTTCATGCAGCGGTATTATCGCAAAAATCGTGCCCAGACGCACGCAACAGATTCGTCACCTCTCGTGGCGGTCGCATTCTTGCCGCTGATGAAATGCGGGGCTCCAGGCTTTATTTTGCGCTTGGCATCTCCACCCCCCTCCGCTAGCTCTTGAGGCTCGCCAGGGAGCCAACGCGACCCTGGGCCACGCTTCAAGAAACAACCATCTCATTACCTTTTCCTCACCCATGCCCCACGTCCAGACCAATGGCATCAACATGTACTACGAAGAGCGCGGCACCGGAGAACCGCTCATCTGCATTATGGGCGTCACCGCCCCTGGCGGCGTATGGGAGGCGCATGCCAATGTCTGGCAGGAGCATTTCCGCTGCATCCTGGGTGACAACCGCGGCGTTGGCCTGACGGACAAACCCGCCGGACCGTACACCACGGACATGATGGCGGATGACTACGCCGGTCTCATGGATGCATTGGGCATCAAGAAAGCCCGTGTGGTGGGCTGCTCTCTGGGCAGCGTGATTGCCCAGAAGCTGGCGCTGCGCCACCCTGAGAAGGTGCAGAGCCTCATCCTCATGTGTACCTGGGCGCGTCAGGACCGGTTTGGTCTGTACACCTGGGAGCACATGATGAAGTGCAAGGCCGACTTCCGCCCTGAAGATTTCATGCACTATGTGCAGATGCTCATCTTCACCAAGCCTTGGTTCGACAACGACGACTGCTGGAACAATCTGCAGCAGGGCCTGCGCGATGCCGCCGTCAATGCCGCTCCCCAGCCCGTCCACGCCATGGAAGCCCAGGCCGCTGCGGCGATGAGCCACAACACGCTCAATGATCTGAAGAACCTCAAAGTCCCCGCCCTCGTCATCGGCGGCAAGGACGACGTTTTCACACCCCGCTGGATGAGCGAGGAAGTCGCCGCCAACATCCCGGGCGCCGAGCTCCATCTCTACGACAATGCCGGTCACGCCTTCCACTGGGAGTGCATGAACGACTTCAACCCCCGCACGACGGACTGGTTGTTGAAGCATTAGTCCCGTGATTTCGGTTTAGTGCCTTCGCAAGCCACCGCAGCCATCTGCGGTGGCTTTTTTGTGAGAGCCGTCTCGATTCACCCGTTGCGGTATTTCATTGCACCCGGATATGACACGCACACGCCCATCATAGAACCCGGCGGGTTCATGAGATAGCGCGACAGATCAATCGCCCGTATGGCTTCGCCCTGTGCTCCATCCATTTTCAGAGCCAATGCGTCAATGATCTTGCGCCCCTCATGAGAACCCGGAGGGTTCACCATGCGTAGCCACGGGTCGACCGAGTGTAGCGAGGGCTACCCGTGGAATGCGTTGCAAGCCCCACTACCGCGGAGTGGTAGATTTCATCTGGTCCCTATCCATGGGTTGCACTCGCTATGCTCGCTTCACCCTTGGCTATTGGTGGCGAACCCTCCGGGTTCATGAAGCAACGCGCCATGTAGAGATTCAAGCTCAAGCTTCTGCAGGCTAAAGCCTGTACTCCGTACAACTTCGCCGCCCACTGCCTACTGCCCACTGACGCACTGGCCCATCACGCCAGCAGCTCCCGCACCACCTTCGCCCCTTGCCCATCGGTCAACGACGCTGCGACGCCGTTCCGTTGATAGGTAAGCTTGTTGTGATCCAGGCCGAAGAGATGCATCAGGGTGGCGTGCCAGTCGTAGTGGTGAACCTCATCCACCACGGCCTTGTGGCTCCACTCGTCGGTCTCGCCGTGGACGTAACCGCGCTTCAATCCGCCGCCTGCGGCCCACATGCTGAACCCATAGGTGTTGTGATCCCGGCCCCATTTGTCGCGGCCCGCATCATTTTGCAGCACCGGCAGACGTCCCATTTCCCCGCCCCAGTGCACCACCGTGGTGTCCAGGAGACCCCGCTGTTTGAGGTCCATCAACAACGCCGCACTGGGCTGATCGCACGCCGCGCAATTCTTGGGCAAGGTCGAGAGCAGCGAGCTGTGCTGGTCCCACGACTGACCGGAATTCAATACCTGCACGTAGCGCACACCCCGCTCCACCAGACGGCGGGCGATGAGGCAGCGGGTGCCGTAGTCACGAGTCACGGGGTTGTCCACCCCGTACAGCTTTTTGATCGAAGCGGGCTCATTGGAAATGTCCAGAGCTTCACGAGCAGCCGTCTGCATGTTGGCGGCGAGCTCATAACTGGCAATGCGGGCCTGCAGATCCAGCTCACCCGGATGTGCGCCCAGGTGCGCTTCGTTAAAGGCCTTCAGCAACCGCAACTGCCGTTCCTGAGGACGTCCCGCCAGGGAAGCTGGCGGATCCAGATTCAGAATGCGAGGCTCCGTGGGGCGAATCACGGTTCCTTGAAACAAGGCTGGAAGCCACCCATTGGTGTAGTGCTCGCCCTGAAACGTAGGCAGACCTCCGGGATGAGAGAGCACCATGTAGGCAGGCAAATCCTGAGTCTCGCTGCCCAGACCATAGGTCAGCCAGGAGCCCAGCGCCGGTCTGCCCGCGGTGGTACGCCCGGCATTCATTGCGTACAATGCCTGGGCGTGGTTGTTGACCCCTGAGGTCATGGAACGGATGAGCGTGATGTCATCCACCACCTTGCTCAGATGCGGCAGCAGTTCACTCAGCTCCATGCCACACTCACCGTGTTCCTGAAACTTCCACGGCGATCCCAGCACTTTCGAGGACGCCTGCGCCAGATTGTCGTATTTGATCTCTCCTGGGAACTTCTGGCCGTCGTACTTCGTCAGCATCGGCTTGGGATCGAAGAGATCCATCTGCGACGGACCTCCCATCATGAAGAGGGAGATCATCGCCTTGGCCTGGGCCTCGTGAGGGGGCTGCTTCGGCAGCAGGTCATAGGTCACCTCGCCAAAGGTGGCGGGTTTCACCGGGGCAGCCAGCAACCCATCCTGCTTGAGCAAGGATGCCAGTGCGATGCTGCCGAGGCCAAATCCCCCCGCATGCATGAAATGGCGGCGGGAGCATAGCTGAGGGTGGTTCATTCGATGTAGAGAAAGCGGTTCGAGCTCAGGAGTACCTGGCAAAGGCTTGCCAGAGCCTCCTGGGGCGGATTTGGCTTGGGAGCATCCTTGGCGTGCTGGATGTCGTGGTGATACTGGGTCAGCGCCTGGGTCTGCTCTTTCAAATAGGCCAAGGCTTCGGTCACCGCAGCGTCGGGAGCGGCTTCACCATAGAGCAGTTGCCAGGCCCGCTGCATCTGGCCTGCGGTGTCACCAGGGACTTCCGCTGCAAGGCGATCCGCCAGACGCCGTGAGTGCTCCAAGACAAACGTGTCATTCATCAGCAGCAGCGATTGCGGTGCCACGGTGGTCTGACTGCGCATTTCACAGTTTGGCACCATGACGGGTGCATCAAAGGTCTCCAGCACCGTGACCGGGCGGGTACGACGCACCTGGAGGTAAATGGAGCGCCGAAAGTCTGCCTTGCCCCCGCTCTCCACTTTGAAGAGGACGATGGTTCCCTTGTCCACCCCGGCCACCACCCGCCCGGCCGAATCCCGGCCGATCTCACTGGGCGGTCCATAGCTGTCTTGAACCAGCGCACCCGTGACCGCCAGCACGGAATCCCGCAGAGTCTCTGCATCCATGCGTTGCATCTTGAACCGTCCGTAGAGGCGGTTCTCTGGATCCTGCTTGAGCGATGCAAGATTCACGGAGCTCTGCCGATATGTCCGGCTGAGCAGAATCAGGCGCTGGAGATGCTTTAACTTCCAGCCGCTCTGCACAAACTCATCCGCCAGCCAGTCGAGCAGCTCAGGGTGAGAGGGAAGCTCCCCTTGGCGGCCAAAGTCGCCGGGCGTGTTCACAATCCCCCGCCCCATATGATTCAACCAAAAGCGGTTCACGAGCACGCGGGCCACCAGCGGATGCTGCCCGCTAGTCAACCACTTGGAATACGCCAGCCGACGTCCCGAGGAGCCCGAAGGCAGCGCCACGGGCTGGAAGGTCGCACCCGGAATTTCAGAGAGAATACCAAGCTCGCCCGGCTGCACCACCTGCTTGGGCTGCTCATGATCTCCGCGATTGAAGAGCTTCGACACCGGGACCTGCCCCTTCACCTCCGTCAGCGCCATCAGGAAACCTTCCGCCGGCTTGGTGGCACGCAGCTTGGTTGCCTCCGCCATCTTCGCATCCACCACGTTCTGCTTCTTCTGATCGTAAAGGTTCAGGGAATAAAGCGCCAGGGCCGAGGGATACTTCTTGATGAGGGCCTTCTGCTCCGGGGTGCGGCTCTTGTCCACGGTGGCACGTGCCAGGCGGTAGGGCTCACGATCCGCCTCCGGGAGCTTGAGCACCTCCACTTCGAAGATCTCGTCCAGGAACTTCTTCCCAATGGCGCGGGCTTCAGTTTCGATAGCCTTGGCCTGCTCTTCAATGCCAGCCGCTTTGGCGCGTTCCTCTGCTGTGTACAGGGAATAAAGCCGCTGGGCTGGGGTCCGCCAGGCCTCCCAATGGTAGGCAGGGTCAAAGATGGCTCTCAGTCGGTAGTAGTCTGCTTGCGTGATCGGATCATACCGATGGTCATGACACTGCGCACAGGCCACCGTGAGGCCCAGCAGAGAGGAGGTGGCGACCTTGATCTGCTCGGCCACTACCTGGTTCTTGGCCAGCTTGGGGTCATCCACCGTGTCTCCCGTGCCGTCCGGTGCCATGCGGAGGAAAGCTGTGGCCGTCAGGTCGTCGCGCCGCTGGGGATCCAGCACCGCCGCTTGCGTGGTCGCATGCGTGACGCCAGCCAGCTCGTCCCCTGCCAGTTGTTCCTGGATGAACTCATTCCAAGGCTTGTCGTCGTTGAAGGCCCGGATGACGTAGTCCCGGTAGCGCCAGGCCTGGGGCCGCACGGAATCCGCTTCTGCATATCCGTTGGAGTCGGCATACCCCACCACATCAAGCCAGTGGCGGGACCAGCGCTCACCATAGGCCTTGGAGGCCAGCAGGCGATCCACCAGGCGCTCATAGGCTCCGACGGCGGGGTCGTTGACAAACTCCTCCACTTCCTTCGGGGTCGGTAGCAGCCCGGTCAAATCCAGGGTCACCCGGCGGATCAAGGCACTGCGCTCCGCCTCAGGGGCGAAGTCGAGCCCCGCCGCTTTGAGCTGCTGGCCCACGAAGGCGTCCACCGGAGTCAGCGCCTGTACTTGCCCATCTGCCGGCACAGAGGGTCTCTTCACAGGCTGGAATGCCCAGTACGCCCGATCCTCCTCTGAAATCACCGCTCCAGGCGGCAGATGCTGTGGTTCCGACCGGGAGGTCTTGGCCCCTTGGGCAATCCATTGCTCCAGCACCGCCAGCTCGGCATCCGACATCTTTTTGCCCTTCTTGGGCATCTCGCCACGGCGGATGATCTGCACGAGTTCGCTTCGATCCGAATGCCCTGGCACCAACAAGGTGCCACCGCCTTCCAGCGGAGAATCCATGAAGCGGCGCAGGCGGAGATCCACCCCGCCCTCCGGCTTTTCTTCCTCACCGTGGCAGTGAGTGCAGTGCGCCTTGAGGATTGGTCGTACTTCCTTTTCAAAGGAGACCTCGGCTGCCTGTAGCCGCCAAGGTGACGCAACCAACCCCAGCGCGATCAGTCCGAAAGAAATCTGGCAGATGCCGCCACCGGCACGGAAAGGGGCGGACATGGCAGGGCAGAATGGGATGGAAGGGCGTTTGTCAGAGGGCATCGCAGAGTTCGCAAGACGCAGACATGCACAGAACGGACCAACTCCTGCCTCTGTATCACCTCACACAGGGCGCAGAGGGTTCTATCCCACAACATCTGACATAAACGCATGAGTTTGGATCATATTTTCATGCAAACCACAGGATACCTACGGGTGAGCATCACAAATGCACAGCTAGCGGTGACATTTCCATGGCCGGACAAACACCGCGGAAAAATTGCCTGATTGCCCGCAACATTTGCGCCTCTGGCGTGCGTAGAGGTTCGCTTCCAACCACTTCATTTCCATGCGACCAACGATCCGTCTCCGCCATTTGCTGCTCACTTCTCTGGCTGCCCTTGCCACCGGCCCCGTCCTCCCACTCGCGGCGCAATCTCCCGCCCCTGCCCCCGCCCCGGCGGCAACGACTGCCCCTGCCGTTGCACCGGCACCGAAGCCGGTCAAACTGCTCACCGTGGCCAGCACCAAGCCGGATGCCCTCTACAAGATCGGAGAAGAGGTCACCTTCAAAGTCAGCCTCGCCGCAGACTCGCCCGTGGCACCCGATACAGAGATCTCCTGGAACATCTCCAAGGACGGGGTGCCGCCGATCAAGGAAGGCAAAGCGCGTCTCAACCAAGGCTCTGTCACCGTCACCAGCAGCCTTCCCGAGGCCGGGTTCCTCCTGTGCCGTGTGACGGTGCTGCACAATGGGAAGCCCGTCACAGCCTTGGGCGGAGCGGGCGTTGAGCCTCTATCCATCAAGCCCAGCCTTCCGGTGCCAGACGATTTTGATGCCTTCTGGGCCGATCAGAAGAAGAAGGTCGCCGCCGTGCCCTTGCATCCCCGGCTTACTCCTGTGAAGTCAGATGTGGCCAAGGTCGGTGAATGCTACGATGTCCAGCTCGACTGCATCGGCGCGCCTGTCTCCGGTTATTTCTGTAAACCCACCGGAGCCGCCCCCAAGTCCCTGCCCGCCGTCCTCCTCGTCCACGGTGCCGGGGTGCGCAGTTCCCAGCTCAACAGTGCCGCCAACTGGAGCAACAACGGAGCTCTGGCCATGGACATCAACGCCCACGGCCTGCCCAACGGCCGGTCGGACGAGTTCTACAAGGACGTGGATCAGAGCGTGCTTAAGGACTATCGCGCCGCCATCAACGACAGCCGGGAAGGCTGCTACTATCTGGGCATGTTCCGCCGCCTCATGCAGGCCATGAACTTCCTCTGCGCCCAGCCGGAGTGGGACGGCAAGACGCTGATCGTGTACGGATCCAGCCAGGGTGGCTTCCAGGCCTTTGCGGCTGCGGCACTGGATGAGCGGGTCACCTTCTTCGCCGCCGGGGTTCCTGCCGGTTGCGATCACACGGGCATGGAGGTCAACCGCGTCGCGGGCTGGCCCAAGTTCTCCATTGTGGACAAAACGGGAGTCAAAAACACCAAAGCGCTGGAGGCCTCCCGCTACTTCGACGCCGTGAACTTCGCCGCCCGAACCAAGGCGAAGGCCGGGATCGTCACCGTCGGCTTTATCGACACCACCTGCCCACCTACCAGCGTCTATGCGGCCTACAATGCCCTGCCGCTCCAGAACAAGTCGATCTACAACGACATCCCCAGCGGCCACTCCAACTCACCTCAGGCGGTCAAAGCCATGACCGATGCCGCCGTCGCACAGCTCAAGGCTGGCAAGGAGTGACGGGGCAACGGGGCAACGGAGTGTTGGAATGGAAAGGGTGGACAACCACCCTTTCCATTCCAATCCGGTGGGCGTTTGAGGGCCGAAGGTCCGGCCTGAGTCAATATTCCTTGATGGAGCACAACCTTTCCTCGAACTCAGGCGCCCCAACCCTTGCCCTGCTGAATCACTGGTTTACTGAATTACTGAATCACCGTTTTACCGAATTCCCCGATACCGGTAGGGTTTGAAGTCCTGTTGTTTCAAGAACCACACCGGCACTGTGTGTTTTGTCACCCGCCAGCCCAGAGGACTGCCGGTTTCATAGACGAGCATCTCGGACTTCTCCGCATTGGTGAATTCTGCGAAGAGCACCACGTGGTTGTTGTACACGTTGAGGGCATCTCCAGGTTGCAGCGCCTCATAGGAGGGCAGTTCATCGCAGATCTTCGGCAGCGTGCGGGTGGAGCAGGCCCACGTCAGGCCCCAGCACCGGGAGACGAAGCCTGAGCAGTCCACCCCGGCAGTGTGGCGGCTCACGGCATTCTCCAGCCCTGCCCGCTTGGCCTCTGTGTACACATCCCCCGCATACTTCCCGGCGCGCAGGGCACGGTCAAAGGACTCCGGGGTGTCGTTACCGCCCCAGCAGTAGGGCACCCCGTAATTCACCGTGCCGGGTTTCCAATAGCCTGGCGTCTTGCCCGCTGGCGCAAACAGGTGGTCGGGCGTGTCCACCCGCTGACCATCGGCATCGATCCCATGCAGGCGGTTCTTCTCGGTAGGATGCCACGTGTGATGGAGATATTGCTCCGCCTTCGCCAGGCACTCCTGCCGGGTCACGGTGCTTAGAGGTCCCACCTCCCCGGGTTTGACGGAGGTGCAAGAACTGACCGAGAGCGTCGCCGCGACGGCAAACAAGCAGAGAGGAGCGGCTGAAAATCGAAGAAGAGGCATGCCCTCGACCCATAGCCGGGGTTTGCTGATGCGCCATCAGAACTCCGGGCAGAACGCACTTCACCGGGACAGCGCCTGCGGCCAAGTCCGCCCATCAGGCAGTTGCCACTCGCGATAACGTCCTCCCAACTCCATCATCACGGCATCCGATACCGGAACGCGACGGCCAGCACGGAGATGTGACTCTGTCGCCGGATCACCGAGGAAGCGTTTCCAGGCCTGATGAATCTCTCCCGCCTCCGCCGCAGGAATCGTGCTGGTCTGCTGAAGGCGGGCGCCCTCCGGCCAAGCCAGTTGCTCCATCAGAAACACCAACGCCTCCTGAAAGCGCGACTCCTCCGCCAGGGCATTCACCCAGACCTTGGTCATCTGCCATCGAGCGCCGAGGTGGATCACGGCATCACAGGCATCACGGGTGATGTTGGACTCAGGATTTTCTCTCACGAGCTTGAGCAATGGCTCCTCGAACCTGGCGTCCCGGGTGCCCAGCGTGGCGTGGATGGCCGCGCGTCGCACCCCGAGATCCGCATCCCCGAGCGCTGCCTTGATGGCGTCCCGCAAGCGTTCAGGAGCAGGGTCGGGCAGGGCTCGTAGCGCGGCCTCCCGCACGACGGCATAGGGAGACGCCAGCCCAGGTGCGAAAAGCGAATCCCCAGCCGCGGGGACGGGAGGTCGCTCAGGGAGCTTGGCGCTTGCCATAAGCCAGAGGCCAGCCCACAACCTCCCCGGTTCAGGAGTTTCATCGTCTTGAGAGAAGTCGAACTTCCAGCCGCGGCGCTGGATGTCTTCCAGCGCGCTGAGCAAGGCGGGCCCTGGGGCGGCCGCGAGAAAGGTCTCACCTTTGGGATCCGTGCGATCCTTGCTGGTCCGGACAACGCGATTCAGTGCCTGGATCACCAGTTCTGCATCGGTCACATCCCCCAGCCCGCCCAAAAGCGCTGCCGCGCGCCCCACTTCGTCTGGCCCTGACCGAGTGACCATCTTGCGCGCTGCCTTGATCACCGTGGCATCCAGTTCCGGGAGCCAATAGCGATGCGCATAGAGCTCCATCTCCCCACCGGGCGTGATGAACCCGTGAAAAGTCCGGAGCGGGCGTTCTTTCCCATTCGGCACCGGCAGGCGCTTGGCAACGAAGAGCGCCGCCGCACTGGCGACCTCTGGTTGGTCACTCTCCAGCAGCCTCACCAGCGCCCGGGTCGCATCGGTGTTGCGGATGCGATGAATGCCCTCGAACGCCTGCAGACAGCCTCCGGCCGCGGCCTGCTCCAAGGCGGGGAGGTAGATGGGGTGAATCATCCAGACAAAGGGCGGACTGTTCCAGTACTGCCCCAGGTGTTGAGACTGGCGATGCTCGTTCTTTCTCGCCAGCGCCTGCACCCGTCTCCCTGCCTCCTCGGCAGAGGGCAGCACCACTTTGATCCGGGCCTCCGCCACGGGATACGGCCGTTCCGTCGTCGCCAGCCACCCGAAGTCGTGATGGACCTTTACGAGGTATTCCCCCGGGTGATCGATCCTCACATAGTTCTGCAGCACCAGTTGCTCGCGGTACTCCTTGAGGGGTGCCACCTCGTGAGGCGCACCGATGATCCCGCCCATGTCGTACCAGGCCGTGGGTTCAGCTTTTGATCCGGCGTCATCGACGACTTCGAATTTGTACCTTGTGGGATAGCCCGTGGCCCGGTAGTCGCCGCCCGTTTGCGCCTTCAGCGGCAGAGGGCCCCCGTTTCGCAGCACAAAGGTCAGTTCAATGGGCTCCCCCAACACAAATTCCGGGGCCTTGTAGAACTGCAATCTGGCCGCGGCTCCTACCGGCACCGGGCCCAACGGTTGTGCGCCCAATTTACCCCCAAAAAGGGCCGCCATCATGGGCAACGCAAAAAACACGGGCCATTTTCTAAACATCCCAAAGTTTGCGTCAGCACAAAAACATCCGTCAACCCTTGAATGGAGCTGCGTTGCCCATGCTGTCGTTGCCCGCCTATTCCAAATCCACATCACTCCTTAAAAAAAACACATGAAATTTTTCAGACTGTGCTAAGATCCCGTCGCTTCGAGCGTTTAGGAATTCAGCGGATATCATCGATTCCCGGCTCCTTTTTGTCCGAGCACCATCAATAAATCGGAATTTACAATCCGATATCGCCCAAAAGTAGAAATTATCTGATAAGGGCGTTTCCCGCGGCTCGATGGCCGCTAAGCAGGGTCTTTGGATAGGGTAATCCACGGCCTGATATTGGGATAAATCAGCCGCCGTAACGCACATCAGGGTGCCATTAGCACGTCTGAAACCGCAAAAAACGCTCCGTGCCCCGCCACAGGCTGATTCTGCGCATAAGTGGCTCCCTACTAACGGAGTACACACATTGTATTGGCAGATCCGTAATTGCCATCCAGTACGAACTTCCAATAGAATGATACAAATATCACGACCGACTCCGACGCATGAGAAAGTCCCCCCAACACCAAAATCAGGGTGCCGCGCTCGTCATTGTACTGAGCATCCTCACCATCCTCGTCACGCTCGTCCTCGCCTTCTTTTCGATGGTGCAGACTGAATCCCAGTCTTCCACCAGCTTCGCAGAAAGCGTGGAGGTCCGTAACCTCACCGATGTACCGGTAAACCTGGTGGTCTCCCAGTTGCGCAAGGCAACGGAGAACCTGGCTCCGGTCGGCAGCGAGACCGCGTTCAAGACCTGGTCGTCCCAGCCGGGGATGATTCGCGTTTACGGCATCGAGCCCGACATCAGCAACTTCCGCGGCAAGGCGGTGGGGCTCTACAAGCTCTATTCGGATGACAAACTGGTCGTCACCAAATCCGGCGCCACGGCAACCGCCAGCGGTATGAACCCGACTGAAGCCGCTGCGGCGCTACGGGAAGACGCCGATGATCTTGCCACCTGGAACGCGAAGCCCGGCATGTTCACAGACTTGAATGAGCCCGTGCCCGTTCCTGGCACGACGCCCACGCTCAAGTTCCCCATCCTCGATCCCCGTGCCGCAGCCCCCGGCCCGTCTGGCTACGCCATCGATGGCTTTGACTACTATGCGAGCGGCGGCTCAGGAGCGCCAGCCGGCACCGCAACCGTGATTGGCACGGTGAAGGCCACCAATCGCAAGGACCTGGCAGCCCGCGTGCCCATGCCCGTGCGCTGGATGTATGTGCTGAAGGACGGCAGCCTGGTGACCCCCACCTCCTCCGACACGACCAAGGCGACTTTTAGTGCGGGCACGGGTGCCGGTAGCACCGCGTCCCCCACCAAGGACAACCCCATCGTAGGACGCGTCGCCTACTGGACGGACGACGACAGCAACAAAATCAACATCAACACCGCCAGCGAAGGCAGTGAATGGCAGATGCCTGTTTCCACGAACCAGACGGACAAGGACTATGCCGCCCGGGTGCCTGCGCAGAATGAGTTCAGCCGCTATCCCGGCCACCCTGCTGCCACAAGCCTGAGCACGGTGTTCCAGGCCTTCGGCAGTGACTTCTATGTGGATCCTTCCTTCACGCCCAATACGGCGGTGTTTGCCCGCCTCCACAAGCTCTCGCCCAGGACACCCTGGGGCGGCACCATGGCGGGCACCACCACGCCCGGCAGCGCCACCGTCGGCCTGCCTGCCAAGCAGGAGCGCCTGTATGCAAGCGTTGAGGAAATGTTCTTCGACCCCGCCCGCCAGCAGAACCTGACCGGCCTGGATGCCTCCTCCCTGGAGCTGGGCAAGTTCTTCCTCACCGCCCACAGCCGCTCCCCCGAGCTCAACCTCTTCGGCAAGCCGCGCATCAGTCTCTGGCCGCAGTCCAAGGATGCCACGCAGCGCAATCCCAAGGACAAGCTGCTGGCCTTCATGAGCGAAACCACCGGGACCACTGACCGCCAATGGTACTGGGTTCGAGAAAAGAACTTCTCCACCAGCGATCCCGGCTCCTCCCAGGACCCGAAGGGCGACTACCCCGGCACCATGCGCAATGACGCCATGTTCCACAGCTACTACCGCGCCCTCACCGGCGGTATCGGTGGTGCGACCGGTCTGGAAGCTCAACCACCACCCGGATTTGGCGTGAAGTCCATGAAGCAGAAGTACGGCGAGCGCGAACGCGACCAGATCGGTGCCGGAGCGTTCGACCTGCTCCGTTGGGGCATCAACAGCTACAGTTCCGTATCCGCGGGCGGCTGGCCTACCTACACTTATCTGCCCGACCGTGTTGACGGGAACAAGGGGCAGTCCAGCGCCGTGCCGATGGACATCCGGGAAAGCAATACGGTCGTGGCTCGTGGCTACGGTCGCTGGCCCACCGTGACGGAGGCAGTGCTGGTCTTCATGCGGATCAAAGGAGTTCCAAAGAACCCAACTGACAAGCCGAAGGACCGCATCCAGCCCTACGTCATTCTGGAACCGTTCGTGCCAACAACTGGCCCAGCCTGCATGACGGCAAACATCATCTATCGCATTGAGGGCATGGATGGTTTCCGGGCCAAGGTCGGCAG
Organism: Verrucomicrobium sp. BvORR034; assembly: GCF_000739635.1. Lineage (GTDB taxonomy): Bacteria > Verrucomicrobiota > Verrucomicrobiia > Verrucomicrobiales > Verrucomicrobiaceae > Verrucomicrobium. The sequence goes on from NZ_BATQ01000114.1 coordinate 20,253, forward strand.
CGACCCTGAAACCACTCTCGGGTTCGCTCCAAGAATGGACAACCTCTGCAACGTCACGGAGGGCACCTTTGATGCTCTTGCTTGCGGCAGCGCTCCATTCACTGGCCTGGGAAACCTCCTCGCGGCTGGCAAACAGGCGGCCAAAACCCCTACCCCTGGTGCTGCGGGAGGTGACGTCTCCGTTTATCCATTTGTGGGACAATCCTTCGAGATCCCGGATGGGGCGGCGGACTTCACATTCACAGGAGGATCATTCTCCATCAAGACCTACCCGGGCTGGACTGGAACGGCGGATGACAACAAACTTGTGCAAACGATCAACATGACCTTCCCCACCACACCGGTGAAGTTCAAGGTCCCGCGCCTCCATGCTACCTATGGGACCCTGGACTCACGCTTCAAATGGGATGGCTCCCGCTATGAATTGCGCCTGATCTGCGATGGTGACATCGTCCGCTCCGTCGAAGCCGATGTAAACGCAGCGCCCAAAGGCGACCTGCGCCTGTACTCCGGGATGAAGGTCATTCCTTCAAGCTGGTTCACCGTCCACCGGGACTATGCTGACAGCACGGTGGAACGTCGTCAGTTCTTGCGTACGGATCTCTCCGCGAGCAATGGCCAGTTCGGGCCAAACTCCGGGGCGCTTCCCGCCGCTGAAAACTGGGGTGAACAGAGTGGCCGCCAGTCGAACCACAACACAGCTGGCACCCTGGTTAAAGGATTCGTCTATGCTCGTGGTTGCCCGCCAGCGGTCCCCCGGGGGCTTGACGGCGCCTTTCTCACCACCACGGGTTCCAATGTGGCCCCTGGTGACTGGGACAACGGAGTCGGCGTCATTGCCGATGGTCCCTACATCCGCAAACCTGACGAAGGCAACACGGCGAGCGAATCGGGATCTCCCTATCTAAGCCGCCACCAGTTCGACAAGGAAAAGGGAGTTACCTTCTCCCCCCACCGTCAGATCGCCTCGGCAGTAGCATTTGGCTCTTTGCCCACTGGACTCAACATCGGCAATGCAACCGGGGTTAAGCCATGGCAGACCCTCTTGTTCTGCCCTAACCCCGCCTCCCGTACGAGCGCTCCAAACACAGAACCCACCGCCGCCGACCACCCTGGATTTGGTGCTCCGCGCGATCACCTGCTGCTGGACCTCTTCTGGATGCCGGTCACGGAGCCTTACGCGATCAGCGAGCCGCTCTCTACCGCTGGTAAGATCAACATGAACTACCAAATGGCGCCCTTCACGCACATCGAGCGCACCACCGGCATCCGGGCCGTGCTCAAGTCCACCCGCCTCACGGCCATCTCGCCCAGCTCGGCAGGTGGCAAGGGCACGGGCGTGACCACGACCAGCTCCGGATCCGGCGCCTATAACAAGAGCGGCTCCGCTGTGTACAAGCAGTCTGACGCCAGCACGACGCACTCGAGTGAACTGCGCTATGCCGTGAACTCCACCGCGACGCTGCAGGGCTTCCGCAACCGCTTCAACACGGGTGACATCTTCCACTCCGCCTCGGAGATCTGCGACATTTTCCTCGTACCCCAACGGCTCAGTGGAAAGACCTACGCCTCCGACGCGCCTGTGCCGCCGACCGACTACAATGAAATGACGAAGTGGTGGAATGGAACTCTGGGTGATGTGGATGCAATGGAACTAACCGGAGACAACTCCCGCGAGGAACCGTACAACCACATCTATCCCCGTCTGACCACGAAATCGAACACCTTCACGGTGCACTACCGGGTGCAGACCCTGCGTAAAGCCCGCTCCTCGGAACCAACCGAATGGGTGGAAGGACGCGACACGGTGGCCTCTGAGTACCGCGGTTCCACCATCATGGAGCGCTATCTGGATCCCAATGAAAGCCAGGTCGCCACCGCCATGATCGGGGCCGGCAGCTTCAAGTACTCCTGGGACACCTTCTACCGCATTCGCATCATTCAGCGCAAACAGTTCACCCCTTGAGCCACCCGCCCGCCCCGTCCTGAACCCCAAAACAAAACGAAAAAACCCCTCCCCCCCTTTTTACTATGACTCCCATGAAACGCAGCCCCAAAGCCTTTTCCCTCGTGGAAACCGTGACCGCCCTCGGCATCGTCTCCATCGCAGTTCTCACGCTGGTGGCCCTCATCCCCACCGGCCTTGACGACTTGCGCAAGAGTTCGCTGAAACAAGCCGAGGCGCGCATCGTCCAGTCCGTCGTGGGAACCTATCAGATGATCAGCTGGGGATCGCCAGGGGCCTCCATGACCCTGCCGGACAAGGAGTTCTACTTCGACATCCGGGGCACCGCCCTGAAGAAGGGCGACATCGACCACGCCATCACGGCCCGCACCGTGGTGGACAAGGCCACCCCGCCGACCCTGGCCGGAGACCCCACACCGTCGAAACACCTCCGCAAACTGAGGGTGCTCATCACCAGCCAGATCAACAACTCGGAGGCTTTCAATGATCCCCTCCTCTATCACGAGCGCAACGTGATCGTGGCCAACCTTGAACAGACCAAGCTCTAGTAGCAACGCCCCACCCCACGGAAGATGCACATGCACACGCACACCCAGTCAGCCCCCGGTCCCGCCGCTGCGGCGGCGGAGCGTACGCGACGCAGCAGAGGCTTCACGCTCATCGAGCTGATGCTCTCCGTGGCCATCCTCGCGGTCATGGTGCTCATGCTCACCAGCGTGCTGAGCAACATGCAGAACGTGGTCGCACGCTCCCAGGCCCAGGTCGAGGAGTTCGAGGACGCACGCCTGGCCTTTGAGTCCATGGCGCGCAAGCTGTCCCAGGCCACGCTCAACAGCTACTGGGGCTACGTGTACGACAATCCCACCGCCGCCAATCCGACTCCAAAGTACTACAGCCGGCTCAGTGACCTGCACTATGTGCAGGACGGCGTCAAGAACCTGATGCCGAACGCAACCGGCAACGGTCACGGGGTCTTCTTCCAGGCCCTGCTGGGAGATACAGACTCCTCCACCACCATGGGCGCGTCCATTGCGGGAATGAGCGATCTGCTCAACTGCTGGGGCTACTATGTGGACTACGGCACGGATCTTACCCGGCGGCCCACCTTCATGCGCACCGGCATGCCCCTGCAGCTCAATCCCGAGCGCAAGCGGTTCCGCCTCATGGAATTCCGCCAGCCTGCTGACGTGTCCATTCTGTTTGACCCCACGTTCAACATCGGTGCCAAGACGGCCAAGAATGACATCTACCGCTGGTTCCGTGGCCCGTACAAGAATGGAACAGGAACCACCGCCGAGTACTCCGTGCCTCTGGCGGACAACATCCTGGCCCTGGTCATTGTCCCCTACATCTATGTCACCACCGGCGGCACCTCCACTGCCAACAGCGTGACGGACACCCGCAAGAAGCAGTCCTACGAGTACGACACCCGCCTCTACCAATGGCGCCCCAGCAACTCTGCCCAGGACGTGCTTTCCAGCAAGAACCAGCCACCCGCCATGCTGGAGCTCACCTTGATCGCCACCGACGAAAAGTCCTACGACCGCCTTGTGCAGCGTGAAGGAGCAGCCGGGGCCGAAACCAAGATCCGCGATGTGTTCAAGGGCCTGCTGACCACAGCGACCAACTTCGCGCCGGACCTCAACAAGCCGCTCGAAAACAAGACCTACGAGATCGACACCATTGAGACCCGCCTGAACGCGCTCGACGTCCACTACAAGGTCTTCACCACCACCGTGACCCTGCGAGCCTCCAAGTGGATCACCGAACGGGAAAAACTCTAAGGAACAGCCATTGCGTCTGATGAAATCACCTAGAACCCTCCAAAGGCACCGGGCCTCCGGCGGCTTTACCCTCATTGAGATCATGGTGGTGATGGCCCTGATTGGCGTGCTCATGGCCCTGAGCCTAAACGTCAGCACCGCCTGGAAGGCCCAGAAGCTCACCGCGCAGGCCAGAGGGGTCGCTTCTGAGTGCTCCCAAGCCATCCTGATGGCGCAGAAGGACAACTTCCCCGTGGAGATGCGCTTCTACCAGATGCCGGATGACATGGGGGCCGGTTCTGTCACCGCCTTCAGGGCCTATCAACTCGTCCGGCTCACGGGCTACAACCCCGCCGATGGCAAAGCCATCTACAAGAACCTGACGGAGGTGAAGTACTTTACCGACGACATCATCCTGCACGAGGCTGCAGAATACACGTCCATCAAGAACCTGCCGGTGCAATCTCCGCCAGAGGATGCGATTCCACTTCGGGGTGCGCCACGCAACTTCGTTGCCTTCATGTTCCTCCCGAACGGCACCACCACGCTCCCCCGCTCTCCCGATGCGGTCTTCACCTTCGTGAAGGAGAACGAGCTAAAGTCCGCCGACGCACTTCCCGATAACTATCGTTCCATGGTCCTTCAACCGGTGACCGGGCAATCGACCGTCTATTAGAATTAGAATTTGGTTGAGTGAGTGAGAGATGCAGGCAGACAAGCAACGGCAACGGATCTGACTCTCCGTTGCCGTTGTGATTTTCAGAGGGAAGTTTCTGGGTATTTCACTCTGCGAAGCCGAATAGAGATGTCAGGAATTTTTTGATACTGCAACCCCTCGCGGCTAGGGAGCACCCCTTGGGCACGCGGTCGCAATCCTCGGGGAAGCATCGCAGAGGGGAAGTTAGTGCCTCCTCACGTCGACAACTACGTCCGGTGTTGTTCATCACACGGCAGAAGGCATTCTCATCCACCTTCCGCCTCCGCATCCACCCTGATGGCTCACGCCCCAACTCTCCCCACTGGTATTTGATCAATCATCACACAGCGCCCCTGTAGTTGTCGACGTGAGGAGAACGAACCAATCGCGCGCGTTTTGGGGTGGCCGCCAAGGAACCACCTGGAGGTGCCCTTCTCAGTTCGAAGTTGATCCCCAGCGGGGATCTCTAACACAGCCCAACGTTGGACGAGCCCTAAGCGAGTCAACGTTGGGTACCTCCGCAGACGATGATCAGGTGGGGAGGCCGACAGCATCCGCTTTCTCCCCTCTGCCATCAACGCCTCCACGTCAGGCGGATGCGATGTCATGCACTGCCTGACATTCGCGGCAAGATGCCGCGAACAGCACGCAGGGATGCGCGCGCTCCCCGAGCTTCCCAGGCAAAGGCCATTTTGAGAAACGGCCAGACCATGTTTCACCACCCCAGGTTCCTTGGCAGGCACTCGCTGAAGCGTCTGCATCCACGCCTTCTCGCTGCGCAACCAAGCTTCGACAGAAGCAGGCACGCCACGGCGAGACTCGTAACCGCTCCATTGCCGCCGTGAGTTTCTGGTGTTTCCTGGTACCGCATGGAAGTCCCCTACGGACCCGCCTCCGCCACCTTGACTCTGAGAAACCTCCGGCTCACCGCAGCCACCTGCATGGCGTCGGTGACGGTCACGGTGCGCCGCCCCACGCCTGCATCAGACACGCTGCTGAGCATTCCCACAGGCAGGGTCGCTGCTCCACCGATACTTCTCGCGATGTCTGTCCACGAGCTCGCCTCGAGCGTCTCAGAGGCCTGCACGGTGTAAGTGATGTCCGTGCAGTTGGCATCACAGTGGAAGGAGATCTGCAACTGATCGCCTTCAACTCCCGCGACAGGAATGATCAGCACCGCATCCTGCAACTTCGGATTCCCGCCAAACGCGTATTCCAGCAGGGTGGGAACGCCGTCCTGATCAAAGTCCCCCGTCATGCTTGCCTGACCCTCCAAGATCTCCGCAGGGGTGAACTGGGTTCCTTGCCACGACACCGAGGGGGCTGGTGGCGCGGCCGACTCCACCAGGGCCCAGGAGCTGCTGGACGATCCATAGATCGGCTGCACGGCGATCAGGTTGGTCGGACCAGCATTGACGTAGAGCATGTTGTCCGCGCCCAGCTCGGCCAAGGTGGTGCCGGATGCTCCCGGCCTGCCGAAGAGGTAGCGCAGCTTCAGCGGGCCTCCCGGCAAGGCAGCGGAGGGCGTGATCTGCACCGTGGTGCCGTTCAGGAGCGTGACGGAGGAAAGAGGAATCGTCGTGGCGAAGTTGTCGCTCGAGAGCGTGAAGCCGCTGATGTTCGCCGCCGGGGTCTTCAGACTCAGCGCGGTTCCCGCAAACAACTGTACCTTGACGAGGAGTTTCCCGGAGGAGCGGTAGAACTTCGTGATCTCTCCGCCCCGCGGATCGGCAAAGGTAGATGGAGCGCGTAGATGCCCCACCGCATTCCCCCAGCGGGGTCCCATGATGTTCCAGGCCGCCCCCTCCGGATGCACGCCATCATAGGTCAGGTGATCAAAGAAGATGCCTCCAAAAGCGGCGCACACCACATTGTCCTGCACCCAGCGGGAGGTGGCCTCCCGCACCGTGTGCAGGCTCCCGCCAGACACCGGCTCTGGATTGAAGATGACCGGCGTCGGTGCCACCACCAGACGCCAGGTTCCCTCACCGAAGTCTGTGTTGAGTGCCGCCTTGAATCGCTCCAGATCATCGTAGAAGTCATCGTTGTACTTAGCACTCGCGAGGTTCGTGACCCAGGTGATGACATTCGGCTTGTTCAAGCCGCCGTTCGCCAGGCACAGCGCCTTGGCCCCGTTGTAGGGAGTGGAACCCAGGCGGCCATTCCAATAGGCGAGCCGCGTCGCTCCGGCCCAGACCACGGTGATGCCGACGCAGGACTGGGAGGCGACGGAGAGATTGTTGGCGATCTCGTTCTCCCCTTGGGTCCCGCCCCCATCCCGATGCCACCGAGCAGGTTCCACATGCCGTTGTAGAGCGGATTGGTATCCCCGGGAATCGTGTTCGGATAAGTGCTGGGATACTTGGCGGTGAAACCGTTCGCAGCGACGATCCCGGCCCGGCCCGTGGACTCCACCTGCCCCTGTATGCTGTCTCCCCACACTACTACCACTTCCCCCACCGCCCAGCGGGACCAGGTGCGATTGGGACGATTGCTGTTGCCTGGTCCGTCGGATGAATTGACCCGCCGCACCTCGAGGGTCTTCCAGTAGCCTTTCGGGACCGGCACGGTCGCATCGATGGCTGAGCCTCCCGCGGAGCCTGCCTGCAGCATCTGCCAGGGCGTGGCGGTGCCATGCTCGACGTCGAGGAAGCGGATTTCGATATCCGCCAGGCCCGTGCCGTAGTCGAACCCCGTAAAGCGGACATCTGCCGAGCCATTCAGGTGCCGGATGATCTGGAAGGGCTGGAAGCTGTTGAGAGCGACTACATTGGTCGGCTCCGTGACCTGGCCGGGCGTGTTGTTCTCGGCCGTGGCCCCCCGCAGCATCGGACCGTCCCAGAAGCGCGTCACCGGGCCCATGCGATTCAGGCCGATCGCGCTGTTATTTCCCATATTCGCCAGCGGCAGCGGATTGGTCGTCGTCGCGAGCTGCGCTGTTTCGAGCGGGAAGTAGGCAGGCACATTGCCACTCAGACTCGCGCTGCTGGTGGGCTTCTGCCCCGCGGCCATGAGGGCGATGTCCCGGTCGCTCACCGCTGCGGTGGCGAAGAAGAAGCCCTCCACATCGCCATCATACAACTCGGCCCACTCGCTATGGCAGCCGATCCACCAGTTCCTCAAAGGGAATCCCACAAAGGCCCGCTGCTGACTGCTCACCAGCACCGGCGCGTGACCGCCCTCTGCCACCAGATACTCATTGTACCCGGCCCGACGGCGGATGATGTGCAGCCGCGGCGTGAACTTGCCCGTGATGCGTGAGGCGTAGCCGCCCGGCAGAGTGCCCGCAACGCCGCTCGCTGTGCCCCCGCTGCCAAAGGCATTCCCCGCGCTGTCCATGCCGCCCACCACGTATCGGCCCTTTGTCTTGTCAAAGCACAGGCTGAGGGTGGAGGTGGTCGCCGTGGGAACATTCGTGGCGATGAGCCAGCCGCCGTTCCCTTGGAAATAACTATCCCAAATGCCGATCGTCCAGTCACCATCCGGAAGGGCAAAGCCGCCTGTCGTCAGGAACCTGACGCGATTCTCAAACTGGTTGTACCCAAGCGGGCCGGAAAGGCGGACGGAAGCCTGTAACGTGGGTGCCAGCCACGCCAGCCCTGCCAGAAACACCGCCGCAGCCGCCTGCAAGCCTGCAATGATGCGTGAGCGGGAGAACGGGTTTGTTGTCGTTCTTGGTGTCGGAAGCAGAACACGGCCAGCGTTGGTCATACGGGCATGCTACGGATTGCCCCAGACCTGCGCTATTACCCGAAAGAGCAATGCCGGGGAGGTTGCGTGCAGCCTCCAGGCGGGGAATCTTGACCTGTCATGCCGCCCAAGAAACCCATCCGTCTGCTGCTTGTGGACGACCACCTGGTCGTGCGAATGGGTCTGGCGGCGGTGCTGGGATTGGAGCCTGATTTCGTGATCGTGGGCGAGGCCGAGGATGCCGCAGGCGCCCTGGTGCAATACCGTGCGCTCGAGCCGGAGATCACCCTGCTCGATCTGCGGATGCCCGGTGCGAGCGGCCTGGAGGCGCTGCGGAGCATTCGAGCGGAGTACCCGGAAGCACGGCTCATCATGCTCACCACCTCCGAGTTGGAGGAGGATATCTTCCAAGCCATTGAGGCCGGTGCCGCCGGTTATCTGCTCAAGACAGCGCAACGCGCCGAACTCACCGGGGCGATCCGTCTCGTGCATGATGGCGGGCGGGCCGTACCCGCGCCGCTGGAAGCCCGCTTGGTGGAGCGCGCGCAACGTCGCTCCCTCTCCCCACGCGAGCTGGAAGTCCTCGATTACCTGCGTCGCGGCCTTTCCAACAAGGATATCGGTGTCGCGCTGGGCGTCACCGAGCACACGGCCAAGGCTCACGTGAAAGCGATATTGGCGAAACTCGAAGCAGCCGACCGGGCAGAAGCCGTGGCCAACGGATTTCAGCGCGGATTGCTTCAGGTGGATACGCTGTAGGCCCCAACAGCGGAAGACGTGGTTCTAGGTTTCCACCGGCACGGTGGCAGAGATGCATGTCCCCTGTCCTGGCGTGCTCGTGATGGTGAGCGCGCCGTGGAGCCGTTTCATCCGCTCCCGCATCCCTTGCAGTCCGAAGTGCCCTTCACGAGGGCCGGGATGACCCTCCGTATCAAACCCTTTGCCATCGTCCTTCACCGCCACCTCCACCTCCGTTGGATGGAACACAACGCGCACCTCAATGTTCTGAGCCGCGCCGTGCTTGATCGCATTCGTCAGCGCTTCCCGCGCGAGCAGCAGGAGATTCCCCGCGATGAAGTCAGGCAGGGGGCGCACCGGGCCTTCGCTCGCCACCTCGATGCGTAGCGCCTGGCCCTCTGCGAAGGTCGCTGCGGTGTCGCGCAGCGCATCGGGCAGAGAGCGATTGTCCAGGGCTTGCGAACGGAGATTCCACACGGATCGACGCACCTCCTCCCGACTACGGGTCAGGAGTTGCCGCGCCAGACCCAGATGCTGCGCGCTGCGTGCCGGGGCTTCGGCTTGCAGCGCCTCCGTCGCCTCGAGCTGGAGTGCCATCCCCGTCAAGGATTGCTCCAGGCTGTCATGCAAATCCGCCGCCAGCCGCTCGCGCTCCCGCAGGGTGGCGTCGAATTCCACCGCCGCATCACGCCGGGCGCTCATCTCCTGCGCCAACTGCGTGCCCCGCTGTTCCACCCGTCGGCGCAGCAGCCAGTTCCAGCCCAGTGTCACCGCCAACACCGTACCGATGCCACCGAGCAGGAGCCACAAGCGCTGCGGGGTCCACCACGGGGCCGCACGCGCGACGGCGATGTCTGCGGGCCCCTGGACAAAGACGCGGAAGTTCACCGGGCGCGGAAAATCCTGCGCTGGCCAACCAGACGCCAGCTCGACGCGGATCACCCCATCGATCCGCACTTCACTCCCTGGCTCGAATCGCTCCAGCGTCGCAGGTGGCGTATCTCTGCCGAGCGTCGCCGAGACCAGTCGCCCTTCGCTTTCCACCAGCAGGCGCGGCCCTTCGGTGTCGGACAGGTCCACCTTCTCCAGCCGCCCCTGCAGCGTCGCGTAGAGCCCATCCACGTCGTCTGCGTCTGTCTCGCTTCCCGGCAGATTCGTGCCCAGCACCCGTTTGCGTTGGATGGGAAGAGGCGCAGGTCGCGGGGCGATTCCCACCTTCCGCACCACGGCCTCTCGCAACTTGCCAAAGTGATCCCCCACCTCGACGAATCCCGAGGCCTCCACGCGGTCGCCTGGCTGCAGCGGGGTCTGATCACGCGTCTCCACCCGCACGCCTCTCCCGCCCTCCTGCAGGTAGAAAAACTGGCCAGGTCGCGCCAGCGTCACCGTGCCCGTGCAGCGGCGTCGATGATACGTCACCCCGCTGGGCGAGAATGGTCGCAGGGTGGAAAGGTGCAACTCCGGCACCGCGAACGGATCCTCCGGCCCGCGCTTCAGCACGCGCACATCGCCCGCATTCATCACCTGCACGCGAGCCCCCACCAGTTCTCCTCGATTGTTGAAGTAGGTGAAGTTCACGCCCTCCACTTCCACATCTGCATCCACGAGCCGTGGCAGATCCGGCAAAGACTCCAGCACATTCACCGTGATGCGCCCGCCATTAGCCGTGAGTTCCAGCCGCACGCGCTCAGCGTCCTTCGGTCGCTCCTCCACTGATTGCACCACGCCGCGCAGCCGTACCAACTGGCAGTCCCATTTCCCGTCCAGCAGTTCAGAGAAACTTACCGGCGTGGGCTCCGGCAGGGGCTCCGTGCCCAGCACGCGAATCTTCTTCGCCTGGATGACGGGCGCAAAATTCCCCGCCTCCGTCACGCCCGTCAGCTCGATCGCCGTGCCACGCGCCAGCCAGTCCGGCAAGGAGGCATCCGGCACCCTCAAGCCGTGCACATAGATGCCCACACCCCCGTTCTGCACCACCATCGCCCCGTCCCTTTTCCGGTAGCAAAACATCACCACCCCGCGCAACTGCACTGGACGCCCCTGCGCCGCCACCTCCCGCGGCAGGGAACGGATGGCCGCGCACTCTGTGAGCCCCTGCGGCACCTCCTGGGCGAGAGCAGGCAGACAGCAGAGCCAGAGAACCGCGCCGATCCATCGGTCTTTGAGTTGTTGCATAGCGCGGCACATGAACGGGGATGATGCGAGAGCGTCCCCATTGGCGCCTAAGCCCATGAGACTTAGTGATGCGATGGGATACAATAGAGACACAAGACCAGAGGACACAAGACGCAAGACTTGAGCTCACGCATGGGAGGCAGGGCATTCGGCAAGAGTCGGTAAAAGGAGAGAGGGACATTCTTGTTCCGATCCCGGGCAAACGTCCCATGAGGTCCTGTTGAGGGCTCAGATCCCTCTCTGCGACACCATCGACACCCTTTTTACAACTTACGCCAAAAAAACCTCTCTCTCTATCTCGGTGAACCTGCAAAAAGGGTGTCGATGGTGTCGCAGAGTACCCGCCTGAGCTCTGCCTCTACACCCTACGGCTA
>NZ_BATQ01000113.1 GCF_000739635.1 Verrucomicrobium sp. BvORR034
CGGAAGCTCATCTCCCGCCGCTCGATCTGCGGATCTCTGAACAAAGTGCTCAACCGGGACTTGGTCTCCGTGAGTTGATCAGCGGTGAGCTGGTCGCAGGTGTGTGCCACGCCCCTGCCAGTGCTCATCTCCAGATCCAACACCAGACACAGAGGCGGGCGGCTCGCCTGCTGGTCGAAGGCATGCGGTTGCCCTGGCGGCACATGAATGACCGTGCCAGGCCTGGCGGTGTAGAGCGCGTCCCCCAGCCTCTGCTGCCCCCGTCCCATCAGGTAGATCAGGAGCTGGTCGTGATCGTGGGAGTGCTCGTTCCACCGGGCCTCGGGCAGGTGGCGGTTGATCCGCAGTCGCATGACCTTGATCCCCGCGATTTGCAGATTCAGATCCTGGATGAGCAGAGGGCGGTAGTTCTTCACAGGTCGGGCTCCGCCTAGACAAAAGCGCACTGTCGAAAAAGTGCTAGTGCAAATGCCATAGTTCTAGCAGGTTGCGATTAACCTCAACCCGTCAACTTCATCCAGTGCGATCCCCCTCCCGTCTGACCCCCATGAGCCGCTGCTGCATTCACACCATGACGACCAAGCCCTGGTCGCTCGACGACTGTGCCCGCCACTACCCGGCGGCCGGTGTGGGCGGCATCACGGTCTGGCGGCAGCACCTGGCAGGCCACGACATTGCGAAAGCTGGCCAGAACCTCCGGGGCGCAGGACTGGAGATCATCAGCCTCTGCCGCGGCGGTTTCTTTCCCAGCCACTCCCCCACCAGCCGACAGGCGGCCATCGACGACAATCTTCGGGCCATTGATGAAGCCCACGCGTTGGGTGCCCCGCTGATCGTCCTGGTCTGCGGTGCCGTCCCCGGGCAGCCCCTCTCCGAGTCGCGCCGCCAAATCGCTGATGGCATCGCCGCGGTCCTTCCGGCAGCACAACAAGCCGGGGTGAAACTGGCGATCGAGCCTCTGCATCCCATGTACGCCGACGACCGCTCAGCTGTAAATACGATGCGTCAGGCCAACGAGATCTGCGACCACCTCGGCTCACCCGCCAACCTCGGCCTGGCGGTGGATGTGTACCACGTGTGGTGGGATGATGCCCTCGAGGCCCAGATCAAGATCACCGGCAACAAGAACCGCCTCTTCGCCTTTCACGTGTGCGACTGGAAAACGCCCACGACCGACTTTCTCAATGATCGCGGTCTCATGGGTGAAGGCTGCATTCCCATCCGCCAGATCAAGGGCTGGGTGGAAGCGACCGGCTTCCGCGGCTACTCCGAGGTGGAGATCTTCTCCACCCGCTACTGGTCCATGGACCAGACCTCCTACCTGGCCCAGATCACACAGGCCTTTCAGGAGCATGTGGCCTGACCAGCGAGGCCGTTCTTTCCTGATACCCCATTCCTTTTTCCTTCAATCCACGCCAACCTTATTCCATGGAAACACGCAGAATCGGCATCATCCTGAACGGCGTCACCGGACGCATGGGTACCAACCAGCACCTCATCCGCTCCATCCTGGCCATCATCCAGCAGGGCGGCCTGAAGGTGAATGACGATCTGACGCTGATGCCTGATCCGATCCTCACTGGGCGCAATGAGGACAAGCTGCGCGCCCTCGCGGTGCGCACCGGGGTGCAGAAGTACAGCACCAACCTGGAATCGGTGCTGAAAGATCCTTCCTACGAGATCTTCTTCGATGCCTCCGGCACCCTCCAGCGTGCCCGGTTCGTGGAAATGGCCGTGCAGGCCGGCAAGGCCATCTACTGTGAAAAGCCCACCGCCGTGGAGACCCACGAGGCCCTGCGGCTCGCAAAGCTTTGTGAAGATGCCGGAGTAAAGAATGGCGTGGTGCAGGACAAGCTGTGGCTGCCAGGCATTCGCAAGTTCAAGGTCCTCCGCGATCAAGGCTTCTTCGGCAAGATCCTCAGCGTCCGAGGCGAGTTTGGCTACTGGGTCTTCACCGGTCTGGATGAGGATCAACCGGCCCAGCGCCCCTCCTGGAACTACCGCAAGGAGGACGGTGGCGGCATCATCGTGGACATGCTCTGCCACTGGCGCTATGTCGTGGACAATCTCTTCGGCGAAGTGAAATCCGTCAGCTGCCTGGGAGCCACCCACCTCCCCCAGCGTGTGGATGAGCGCGGCAACAAATACGACTGCACCTCCGACGACGCCTGCTACGCCATCTTTGAAACGGAGACCGGAGTGGTCTGCCAGTTCAACAGCTCCTGGACGGTCCGCGTGCGTCGTGATGACCTCTTCACCATGCAGGTGGATGGCACCCACGGCTCTGCCATCGTGGGCCTCCGCAAGTGCTGGGCCCAAAGCCTCGGCACCACGCCCCGGCCCATCTGGAATCCAGACATTGACCAGCCCATCGACTTCAACGGCAGCTGGCAGGAGGTACCGGACGCAACGACCTACGACAACGCCTTCAAGATCCAGTGGGAGCTCTTCCTGAAGCACGTTGCCATCGACGCCCCCTTCCGCTGGACCCTTCGCGAAGGCGCCAAAGGTGTGCAACTCGCCGAGGCCGGCCTCGCTTCCTGGGAGCAACGCAAGTGGATTGATCTTGAGAAGCTGGGTTGAGTACTCACAGTTCTTTTTGGCGGAGTGTCCTCGGGCACTCCGCCTTTTTTGTGTCAATTGATCCGTCCCTTCCGCATTGACAACTTTGTTACAATCTCCTGACGGATCAATGACTCAAGCAATGGGGCCATGGCGGAAACTGCGGTGCAACGCTCAACCTGCTGCTATCTCGCCATGCAACGATCCTTTCTGGCTTCATCCCTGATTGTCCCGCTTGTGATGTGGACCCTCGACCTGTCAGGCGCTGATCATCGTTCTGTCACGCAACCTTCCGTCAAGCAAATCGCCGCGGAACACCTCACCTACGAAAAGCTCACTCGTGAGCCCGTCGCGGTGAATCCCTGGCTGGCCATGTTGTGCCGTGGCGCATCGAAGTCTGAGGTGGAGAAGCAACGTCTCCAGCACGGGCCACACGCCCACTCGATGATCGAAATCCGGATGAACCCACTGGCCGCAGCCGCATTCAAGGCCGGTGCCAAGACTTACCCGGTGGGATCCGTGATGGTAAAAACCAAGAGTTACCACAGCTACGTCAACGACCAGGGCAAGATGGAAACACCGATCAAAAATGGCGTGGGCGGCATGGTGAAACGATCTTCCGGATACGATCCCAACCACGGCGACTGGGAGTACTTTTTCATTGACGATGTCGCAAAAATCGAGAGCGGTCGTCTCACCTCCTGCCGTAACTGTCACGATACCGCCAAGGCCTCAGATCATGTCTTCGGCACATGGAGTCGCCCATCCATTCCTACCGAACTTAAAAAATCACCCCAACCTTCCCCTGCGAAAGTACGATGAGAAACATCTGCCTCCCCATCCTTGCCTTGATTGCGGCGCCCCTGCTTTCAGCCAATGACCAGGTCGACCAAACCAAAATTCCGGGGAAAGTGGTCAGCTTTGAACCGGCCACCAAAGTCACGCCCCTCGATGTGCCACCCCAATTGTTCCGGAACCTGCTGCACAATTTTTCCGTCACACGCGAAAGCGAATCCTCCAGCTCGTACATTGTTGCCGGCACCGTGACGAACAACAATAGCGGAGCAGCGATGGAACTCGTTCCTATTTCCTTCGCCTCGCCGTTGCATGGCCCCAAGCTTGCTGGCATGACGAACGCCTTCGGTGAGTTTCGGTTTCGCATTTGGATCAAGAAGGAGAATCAGAATCTCCGGCTTGAAACTCCGACATTGGAAGAAGGCATCCTGTATCTTGGAGACATGCCCTCGGGATTCATTTCCGTGGGACTGGTGGCAAAGGAGATGTCCACAACAGGCTACGCCTACACATTCCGCGACCTGCTCAACCCGCCCAAAGCTCCCGGCAACTAGACTCAAAAGCCCATCATGAAAACCACCGCCTACGTCTTTGGAGCGTTGGCAACCTTTGTCATCGCAACCATTCTCACCATCTTGTAACCGGGCGGCAGCGGCGTGGTAGCCTCCTTGCGGTTGCCAGACGGTTCCGAGTACATGGTCGTCCAGAAATGCAACTGGAGCCTGGAGCCCTACACCGTCGGCTTCTACATGCGCTCGCCAGACGGCCCCTGGGGCTGGTGCTACATTGACCACCAGGCGACCCGATGGCGCAATGTCGTCATGACCCATGACCCATGACCCCGCCTCAGACATCATCACGGTGACGGAGCGCGGCGTCTGGCAAGCAGCACTGGATCGCCAGCACAACAGCTTTTCGGTCGGAGATGGCAGTCCCAAACGCAGTCTGGCGGCACCTCAGGAGCATCGAATGCCTGAGTACGCTTTTCCATGATTCAACGAGGTGGAACCTTCCGGCCCACGCTGACTGCCACCTCTCGCTCGTAGGCTGACTACTTATTTTTCTTCTTCTCGGCCTTGGCGAACTTCTTCTCCTTGGGAGTTTTGCTTGGGGCCTTCTTCTTCTCTTTTCTGGCGTCGTTGGATTTCATAGGGATTGCTTGGTTGCTGAAATTTTGACCCTACTAGAATACCTTGTTCTCGAATCGAAGCAAAGGGCACTTCGGCAAAGAGCAGGATGACATTCGTGAGATCTTCGCCCGAGACTGCGTTTTTGCTCCATGCCAACTGCTCCCCACCCGCTCCCATGTCCCTGCTGTGGGGAGAAGATGACCTTGGGCAAAGCGGACATTCACTCGACAGGCCTGGGCTTTCTGCTGTTCGGCTATGGTTACCAGCACCTGTACTTCAAACCGCGGCGGGAAAATCCCGAAGCACCTCGAACCAAGGAGGTCAAAGTGCTCGACTACACCCAGATACCCTCGTGCTTTCTCTGCCCCGATGCGGAACTTTCGTGTTGCCGCCCGGTCCAGTCTCGGGCTTCCCAAGACCAAGCCCCCCAGCTTGACGGACGCCAACCCGGCAGGGAAATGCCAATTCACGGGTCTCCTACGCGCAAGCTTCTCGACGGGATCGTATTGAGTGTTATGGTGTTTAAGACTCGATTCTCCGGGCACCCTTGCGGGAATGTGTGCGGACGATCGTCTTGTGTCCTTCGCACCTGCCTTCGCTTCCCCCGGATCGAAAACGCATGAGCATGAACCACATTCCGGCCATCCTCAGCCTGCTCATCGCGCTGGCGGTTGGGTATTTGACGCTGACCGTGGAATCACGCGTGGTGCATCAGGAACACGCGTTGGTAAAACTGCGGCAGGAACTAGAGGACACCCGCAAGAAGCTTGAGGAGACCACCCAGACCGCGGCATTTCTGGACGACCAGGTTTTTGCCCTCAAGGAAGACTTCAGCAAGGGACCGACGGCTGGCATCCCTGTGGATGCGCCTGTGACCCGCGCTCAACTGGATGCAGCGCTGAAGGAGTACACCCTCATCATGGATGAGAAGATCAAGCCTCTGATGGCACGTCCCATCGAGCTGAAAATCTGGGACATGGCCAACCCGACCGCCGAAGTCACGCCCCTCGTGCCGCCCCCGGAAGCAGGTGCAAAAGAGGAAAAGAAGGGGCCTTAACCATCCGTGGAAAGTTTATTTCCCGGATGCGCCAATCGCCTGGAGGTGACAGCCCTGCCTCCACTGTAGAAGAACCGTCTCGGTTGTTGTTCCCTAGGGACCCTGCGGCCAAGAGCCGGGACGGCTCTTCTACCTTGCCACTGTGTCGGCGACGCCGAGAAAGTAGTGCCTGGCTTTGGAACCGTCCGCCAGCCTCCAACGCCGCCAATCTACCGAGTGCCAAACGCCTGCCGTTTAAAGGAGGCGGGATCTCCGGTCCCGCGCATGAACGGAGGAGAAAGCAGGCAACTGATTTGAGCGCAGCCATCGCGCAAAACCTCAGGGGCTCTGCGATTGAGCGGGACTGGAACCCCCGCCTCCTTTTGCTGACGCCCCGCGATCTCCTGTATCCTGAACAGCCTTTCTAGAACTTGAAGCCCTTGGGCCGCTTGCTCATTTTGGGCATTCCTCCTTTGCCACCGCCGCCAAAGCCCGGAGGCATGCCCCCCATCCCACCAAGGCTGCTGAGATCCGGCATGCCACCAGCACCGCCGCCGCCGCCCATCATGCTGCCCATGAGACCCTTCATCATGCCCTTGTTCCGCATGAGTTTGCGCATCATCTCAAACTGCTTGAGGAGCTGATTCACTTCCACCACGGGGCGCCCACTGCCATTGGCGATACGCTTGCGACGGCTGCCGTTGAGCAATTCCGGCTTGGTACGCTCCTTGGCGGTCATGCTCAGGATGATCGCCTCCACATGCTTCATCCGCTTCTCCTCCACATTGAGCCCCTTGAGAGCCCCCATGCCAGGCAGCATGCCCAGGATGGACTCCAACGGCCCCAGCTTGCGCATGAACTTCATCTGGCCGAGGAAATCATTGAAGTCGAACTTCGCCTCCTGCACACGCTTGGCGATGCGCATGGCATCTTCCTCATTGATGGCATCTGCGGCCTTCTCCACGAGAGAGACGACGTCACCCATGCCCAGGATGCGCTGGGCCATGCGATCCGGGTGGAAGACTTCCAACTGGTCAATCTTCTCCCCCATGCCCACAAACTTCACCGGGCATCCGGTGACCTGTTTCATGGAAAGCAGCGCCCCCCCACGGGCATCGCCATCCAGCTTCGTCATGACGAGGCCGGTGATCCCGATGGCATCATTGAAGGTCTTGGCCACGCTCACGGCCTGCTGACCGGTGGCCGCGTCTGCCACGAGCAACACTTCACGCGGCTGCACCACGTTCTTGATCTTGATGAGCTCTTCCAGGAGGCCCTCGTCCACTTCCTGACGACCGGCGGTGTCAAAGATGGCAATGCCCCCACCCTGCTTCTCCACCCACTCCAGCCCTTGCTTTGCTGCACGGACGGCGTCTTTCTCCCCTTCCTCGGGCTGGAACACCGGCACCCCGATGCTCTCTCCCAACACCACGAGCTGCTTCACAGCCGCGGGTCGGAACACATCGCAGGCTACCAGCAAGGGCTTCTTGCCCTGTTTCTTGAGATAGGCGGCCAGCTTGCCTGAAGTGGTGGTTTTACCTGCCCCGTTCAAACCGGCAATGAGCAGCCGTTGGGGAGGGTTCAAATCGAGAGTGGCGGTACCCTCGCCCAGCAGGACAACCAACTCATCGTGGAAGATTTTAACGATCTGCTGGCTGGGTGATACGGTTCGCAGCACTTCCTCACCCAAGGCCTTGGTCTTGACGTTCTCGACAAGATCCTTGGCCACTTTGAAGTCCACATCTGCCTCCAGCAATCCCATGCGGATTTCACGCATCGAATCGCTGATGTTGGATTCACTGATCTTGCTGTGACCGCGGAGCTTTTTGAAAGCGCCTTCGAGTTTTTCCTGGAGTGCTTCGAACATGGCAGATGTAAAGAGTAAGGAGGAGGAGGAGCCGGCAGAAATTTATGCTTTGGGCGCGGGAGGAGGAGTTGCCGTGGCGGCCGAGCCGGCGGTCGGTTGGTAAGACGAGGTCTGGTCCACTTTGAACTTCCAGCTGAGGACCTCAGCCTTGTCTGCGCTGGCGCGGCGGAAAGAAAGCTGCGCGGTGCATTCCTCCAAACGCAGCATCTGCGGCACACGGAAACGCACCGTCTGCGTTGTGGGATCGAACTCCACCGGGACCAGCCCGAAGCCACTGACGCGGAGAGCCAGACTGTCCGGCAGCACGGGGCCCACCCGGGCGAGATTGGCCTCGATCAAGGGCCTGCGATCCGTGATGGTCGCTCCCGGCTGGGGCTGAAGCACGACGAGCTTGTTGCCATGCTCGTCCACTTCGTCGGTTCTGAGAAACTTGCTGTCGGCGATGTTGCCACCACCTCCGCGGAAGTTGGTTGCCAGGCGGAAGTTCACATCCTTGTCCCCGATCTGCACAAAGCGCGGAAGCTTGCCGTTGGGAGTGTCCCAGGTGGTCTTTTGCGGGTTTACCGTGACGGCGGCTTCGTAGCCGGCATCCAGACACATCTGGGCGATCTCGTCGGACTTGTTGCCATACGGGTAGGCGAAGGTTCTACAGGGGACGCCAAAGGTCTCCTCCAGGAACTTCTTTGATTCGACGATTTCCACTTCCAGCCACTTGCGGTACTGCTCATCCGTCTTGCCATGCCGGGCGGTGAGCGCCTGGTGGGACACGCTGTGGCTGCCCAACTCGGCACCGTACTTCATCATCTCCCGAATCTGGGTGAGCGTCAGAGAACGACCACCACGGTTCACGTAGTTTTTATAGAGATATACCGTGAACGGGTAGTTGAATTCCTTGAGGATCGGGAAGCAATACTCATGCACGCCAAGCCAGCCGTCATCCATGGTGATGACCACTGATTCTTCAGGGATGTTCTTCTCTCCGCGCTTCCAGGCCAGGACGTCCGCGAGAGGGATCACCGGGATCTTCGCGTCCTTCAGGGCCTGCATTTGCGTCCGGAAGGTGGTGGCAGTGATCACCATGTCGCTTCGGGAGGGTTTCTCCGCGAAGTCGTGGTAACACATGATGGAGACCAACGCTGACTTGTTGAGCTCAAACAGCTCGGCCTTGGGCACCTCGATCTCGCTGCCATCCGCTGCGAACATTTTGCCATTCTCCAACGTCTGCTGCAGTCTCTCCTCCTCAGCCGAGAGCGGAGCTTCCACCGGCGGCGGGGGTGCGGGTGGAGGGGGCTTGGGGAGGAATTCTTTGAGCTTCTCCAAGCATGAAGTCAGGACACACAGGCACAGTACCGCCACTGCCAGCTGCTTCAGCCAGGGCAGGAGACGGGTAAATGTGACACCAGAAATGGGTCTGCGGGGGCGCATCCCGTGACGTTACGTACGGAGCGGGAAAATGCGAGCAGGTTGTGCATTCAACGAGCACACGAATCCCCTGCCCGGAAGTGCCCTTTCACCGTCCAGATCCACGCCAATCCCGACTACTTGGCGAGTTCCGCGAGGAGCAGCACGATATCAATCACGAACATGAGCACAATGGACGCTTCCAGCACCAGCATGATGCGGTGATTCTGCTCCTGTTTCAGCATCTCATACAGGTCGTCCAGCGTCTTCAGCTTCTCGTCGATGCTGCGATGCCAGTCAGGCAGGTGGAACCGTCGGGAGACCGTGTCGTAGAGCCGGGCCAGGTGCCAGTCACCGAAGAACTTCGTGATGTTGGAAAGCTCGTCGCTGAACCGGGCCAGATCGATACGCACCTCCCGCAGATGGGGCAGAAGCCGCTTGTGCTCCCGGATTCGGGGCGGGCGCTGGAGGTCCGCGTAGGAGCGTTCCAGCGCCGTATCGATGAGCTGGTCGTAGGCCTCCAGTTCCTCCAGCTGGACATTGGCCAGTTCCATCACAAACAGCGATTCCTCAAAGTCCGCCGGCCGGTCCACAATGAGGGCAGCGTCCCAGTCCACCACGATCAAGTCGGACTGGTAGTAAGAGAGGTGCTTGCTGGTGGATTCGAGTGCCTCCTGATGTGACAGCGGCGGGTCGGATGTTTCCTGGGTGATGAGCGTGGCGATGGTCCTCCGGTTGGCGCGAAACCACTCCTCCGCATTGAACCACCGGCCGCCCACAGCCTCACCGGGTGACTCTACGCAGAACACGGTGTAGGCCTCCTCCTCCTGGAGCGTCTCGACGGGGCGGACTGCCACGGTCCCAAGCTCCTGCCGTAGCGTCTCAGACAGCTCCCTGGCATGTCTTTGGAGGGCTCCGCCAGCAAACTGGTACCTGTGGAACTGGCTAAGCTGTTCCAGGCGATCCACTTCAAACGACACTTTTAGCGTCAGACTGATCGCCCCAATCGGGAGCACCTTCACCGACCGCTCTACCTTCACGACTTTGCCCCCTTCCAGAGACAGGTCTAAAGGTTCCAGCCGGGCCATGCGCGGCTGATAGAACAATTGCTGCCGTGGGCTCCGTTTCGAAACGCCCACAGGCTGAGCCACCAACGGCTGACCGAGGAGGTGCGTTAGTCCGGGACGCCGCAGTTCATAGGCAATGTCGAACGCATAAAAGTAAACAACTTCGCCCTTCAGTGCTGATCCTGCGACTGCGCTGTCCCCTTCTGCCATGCCTCACTCTACCCCGTCCGGCGATGGCGTATCAAGCCGTGGGTCACGTTTCCGTCACCCACGACTCCCTGGTCGGAAGGGCTTACTCGCCCTCTGTGAACTTGCCGTAGGCGCGGAACTTTTCGTACCGCTTCTGCAGAAGCTCTTCCGAACCCAGAGGGGTCAGTTCCGCCAAAGCGGAAACGAGGGCGGATTTCAGAGATGCCGCCACCGCATGGTGGTCGTGGTGGGCGCCTCCATGGGGCTCAGGGACGATATGGTCAATGATCCCTAGCTCCATAAGGTCGGGAGCACTGAGCTTCAGCGCCTGCGCAGCCTCGGGAGCATGCTGCCGATGTTTCCAAAGAATGGCGGCGCAGCCTTCCGGTGAAATCACCGAGTAGTAGGCATTCTCCAGCATTATGACGCGGTCCGTCACACCGATGCCCAGAGCCCCACCGGAACCGCCTTCACCGATGACCACAGAGACCATCGGAGTGCGGATCTTCATCATTTCCAACAAGTTGAAGGCAATAGCCTCCGCGATATTGCGCTCCTCAGCCCCAATGCCTGGGAAGGCTCCAGGGGTATCAATCATGCAGATGACCGGCAGGCCGAACTTCTCCGCCATACGCATGAGGCGAAGGGCTTTGCGGTACCCTTCCGGATGTGCGCTGCCGAAGTTGCGCAGCAAGTTTTCCTTCGTATCACGCCCCTTCTGCTGCCCGATCAGCATCACGCGCTGGCCGTTGAGCGTGGCAAACCCTCCTGGCATCGCATTGTCATCCCCGATGTGGCGGTCCCCGTGCAATTCGACAAACTCGTCAAAACAGAGTCTGGCGTAATCTAGCATATACGGGCGCTGGATGTGGCGCGCGATTTGCACCCGCTGCCACGGGCTGAGGTTGGCGTAGGTTTCCTCCTGTAGCTCTGCCAGTTTCTTCTCGAGATCGGCAATCGCAAGCGTGACTTTGCTTGTGTTCTTCAAAGCCTGCTTGCGGCGCAGCTCTTCCAGCTCTTCCCGCGCCTTGACCAGCGGTTTTTCGAATTCCAAAACTTGTTTCATGTTGCTGACAAAAAGTTGAATTTAGAGTTAGCGCGCGACGAACAATTTCGTCTGCGTGCGGACGATTGTGAACAGTTCTTCGATGTCCTCCCGGGCCAGAAACACCCCGGTTTCCGGGATGCCCGCCAGGTCATCATCGTCGTCGTCCACAACTTTGTTGGCAGCCTTGGAGCCGCCTTTGGACTTCCCTTTGGTCGCCGCAGCGGGCTGGGAAGGAGTCGTCGTCTTATCAACCAGCGGCTTTGCCTTGGGCAGCCCCCGGAGATTAAATCCGGTCTTGTGACCAACCAGCCATTTGTCAGCACTGATGAAAATGGGATTCTCCGAGGTCACGGCCTTGCCATTGTGCCAGGCGCTTTTTGCCTGAATCACCGTCTCGGCGGGTGCCTTCATGCCAGGGGGCAGGCGGATTTCCAGAGCCTGGTATTCCTTGAAGAAATAGCCTTTCTCCCGGGTCCCGCGCCAAAGCTGGACGGTCTTGGACGACAGATCTACCACGATCTCGAAGTCCAGGGGAAAAACAAAAAGGTGATCGCCTGGCTGCAAGTTGGTGCTCAGCATGCCATTGGCCCGCATGATGCACTCCACACTGGTCTGGTTTTTGCTGGCAATCCTCCCCATGGAGTCACCTGGCTGGACGATGTAGTCCTTTCTTTGCGGGTTGGCCTCCTGGGAAAAAAGCATATCCATGTTCAGCTCACCGATGATCCGGCGGGCCTCGGGCCCTGTAGAGGTCTCAGGAAAGCTGTCCAGCAAGCGGTAGAGAGCCTTGCGACCCTCGGTGTAGTTGGAGGTGTTGATGAGCTCCATCGCCTCATCAAAACGGCGCACCCCTGGATCCGGCAGATTGGTGTGCTTGCCCTGCAGGTTCTTGATCTGGCCCTGCACCACCGACTCATGCCCGAGGACACGAGTGTAGTACCAATAGGCGGCCGCAAGCACCGAACCTGCGATACCTACCGCAAGAAGGAAGACGAGGATTTTGAAACGGCTCATCGTATCCGTGGCGTCACATCAGCCCAGCAGGCCCCGACGCTTGAAATCGAACATGTTGATGTTGTGGGACTTCTCAATCATTTCGAAAAAGAACCGCAGCAGCGAGATCTCCCAGGTGTCGTCAACACCCTGGATGATGGCTCGCATGGGATTGCCAGAGGCGCGCTGTTCGGTCAGCAGCTTGTCGCACACGGTGGCAAATGACTCATGAACGATCTCCTCGCTCACGGTGGTACGCTTGAAATTGAACCGGTAGCGCAGGATCGCAAGATCCTTGAGATGGTTCTTTACCCACTGGCCAAAAGCCTCCGCTTCCGCCCCGAATCCCTCGAAACTCCAGTCGTCGGTCACCGTGGGGGTGACGATCATGGGGCGTTCCGCCTCGATCCGGCCATGGCGCACCCGCGTGACATTGGTGGAGTCCATGAGTTCGGTCACCAGTTGAAACTCGAACTGGGTGGTGCCAAACGTATCAATGCGACGATCAGGCTCGTGGAGAACCTTCGTATTTTCGATCGCGTACTGAAAATCGAACTCAGAATGCATTTCTTGGTGGGAGCAGAGGGTAGTGCGGAATGGCTTCGTGGCTAGTGTTTTTTGAGGCTTGGGTCTGCGGGAGGGATTCCATCAGATCGCTCTTGAATGCAGAACTGACCCCCGTGAATCTGCGGCGATGTTCTTTGACCTCTTCCTGAATGTTTGTGCTCCCATTTTCTTTGTGGTGGGTCTGGGATGGCTCTTGGACCGGAAATTTCGCCTCCACTTGGAGACTTTGGTCAAACTGAACATCTACCTTTTGGTCCCGGCTTTCATTTTCACCCGGGTGCTCGACACCGAGCTGGGCGGTCAGGAAGCGCTGCAGATCGTGGGGTTCACCCTGGCCACCATCGCCCTCATGTTCATCGGTAGCACGATCGCTGCCAGAGTGCTCAAAATGCATGCTCAGCAGAGGCAGGCTTTGCGCCTGGCCACCATGTTCTACAACTGTGGAAACTATGGCCTGCCCCTGGTGACGCTGGCCTTTGGCCACGAAGGGGCTGCGGTACAGGTCTATGTACTGGCGACTATGAACGTGGCCACTTTCACTATCGGCCTCTTTCTCGCTCAGGAACGCGGTGAAAAACCGGGGGCCCACTGGCGAGCCCTCAATGGCATGCTGCGGCAACCTACGCTCTATGCACTGGTGGCCGGGGTGCTGGCAAAATCCACTGGACTGCGCCTTCAGGAGGTGACCTGGCTCTGGCAGCCGCTGGACCTGCTCCAGGCCGCTTTGGTAGGATTTGCCCTCCTCACCTTGGGGGTCCAGATGTCCCAAACCCGGCCCGCCCCCTTCCGGGCTCCGCTGTTCGCCGCCTTGGGCATCCGCCTCATCCTCAGCCCTCTACTGGCTCTTGGATTAACTCAGATCATGGGGTTTCCCCCAGCGGTCGCAGCTTCTCTGGTCCTCGCTACCGGGGCTCCCACAGCCGTAAATACGGCCCTGCTGGCCCATGAATTTGGTGGCGATGTGTCGTTCGCCACCTCTTCAGTCTACTACACAACCTTGGTCAGCATGCTCACGACCACCGTGACCCTGAGCCTGCTGAAGTTGTGGCTGGCCGCCTGACGAGCGATCCGCGGATCAGACCAAAGTCTCTTCGAACTTGGCGTTGGAAGCCTCAAGGTGCTTTTTGTACTCCTTCATGCGAAGGGTCACGCGCTCTTCAAGAGTGCGCTCACCCAGCCCCTGATGCTCTGTACCCACCAGGGCCACAACCAGGTTCACCGTGGCTTTCACGTCTTCCAGCATCACATATTCCGCAGAGACATTCTGGTCGTCGTCCAGATTGTGATAGTTGCCCAGAGGCACGCTCAGACCAGCACTGCGAATCCCGCAGGCCTGGAGCGCGGTGGCCTCGCAGGCCCCGGCATCCAGAAGGCAGCGCTGCACCCGGATCCCCTGCTCTGCTGCGGTGCGCATCACCGTCGCGATCAAGTCATGGTCAAACACCGAAAGGCGGTCGCCGACACGAACGATGGGGCCATCTCCCATTTCTGCACCGTTCACCGGGCGGCTGGTTTCAACGGAGAGAAACGCGGCTTCTTTGCCGAAGGGCCAATGCTTGCCCAGGTGCCAGGCACCCAGGAAGCCCACTTCCTCAGCGCGGGTGAAGGCGGCATGCACCGTTGCATCCAGACCCAGACGAGCCAGTTCCTTGATGGTGGCGATAATCACGGCACAGCCAACCAAGTCATCACAGGCCGCAGCGCCCACTTTGCCTTCCTCGATGGTGACGGGGAAACCCCACGGTGCAATGTCACCGTTCTCGCGACGGAGGGCGATGTTTTCAGGAAGATCGACAATCGATTTCGGCACGCCACCCAGAAACTCCCAGTCCCCGTTCTTGCCGGGGTTCTTCACCCATGCTGGGTGATCCATGTGTGCGCCCAACACCCAGACCGGGTTGGACTTGCGCTTACCCTTGCGATAAGTCGCCAGCAAATTGCCAAAGGCATCGGTGGACAGCTCCACATGGGGCACGTCCAGAAGGAGCTGCTCAATTTGCGCCCGCACATGATATTCATGAAATGGGGCGGTCGGTTGATTCAGGAGCTTCTTGAGGATAGAGGTCAGCGTGTCGGCCATTGCCTACTCTATACTCATTTCTCCCAGTACCAAACGTGATCGTGAAGAAGATTCGCCACCGGATTGAGACATTTCTAGTAAACTTTGGAGTCTGGTGGCTCCCAAAACTCTCCAGGGAACAAGTTTTGCTCCTCAGCAAGGTGGTCGGACTGCTCGCCTTCGCCATCGACTACCGCGGCCGAGGCACCGCCATTGCGAATCTCAAGGCGGCATTCTCCCGGGAGAACATCACCCCTGATCAGGCGCGCCGCATCGCGATCGGCAGTTTCCAGAACTTTGCCCGTACCTTTCTGGATCTTTTCTGGATCGCCGGCCATCCCAAGGAGGAATTGCCCCAGATCGCGAGGCTCTCCTGGCAGGACCCGAAAACGCCCGCCATGGCTCAATCCCGGGGTGCCCTCTGGGTGACGCCGCATTTTGGCAACTTTGAGGTGCTCAGCCTCATCGTCGGACTGCAGGGCTTCACCCAGCTCACCATCGCTCAGGACTTCAAAAACGAAGCGCTGACCGACATCTTCGCCCGCCTCCGGCAGAAAACCGGCCACGAAATCATCCCACAACAAGGGGCAATGTTGCGGATCTTCAAGCAACTGAAACGGAACGGGCATGCTTCATTGCTCGCCGATCTCACCGTCAAACCCGGTCGCGCTGCCACGGTAATCGAGTGCTTTGGGTTGAAAACTTGTGTCCCCAACCTGCATACCAGCCTGGCATTCCGGCTGGGGCTGCCCCTCCTGCCCGCGACCGCCCTCCCCCTGTCAGACGGGACGTACCGCTGCCATTTCCTCGACCCCATGGAGGCTTCAGACTATCCCTCCATCGACACCATGACCCAGGCGGTGTGGGACCGGTTCGAACCTCAAATCCGCCAGTACCCCGAGTGCTGGATGTGGATGTACAAGCACTGGCGCTACCTCCCCGGCCCGGAACGCGATTCCCGCTACCCTGCGTACGCCAACCCCAATCGCCAGTTCCGGGAGATGCTCCCCGTCGCGCAGCTGACCCCACAGTGATTCGCGGGGCGGGTGGGACGATGCCATGAACCACCGGGACAACTGAACGCAAGAAAGGCACGGTAAACCGTGCCTTTCCCAGAAATAGATGAAGGGTCAGTCCGGTAAGCGGAAGCTTACTCAGCGTTCTCTTCGACGTAACGGATCACATCACCCACGGAGAGGAGCTTTTCAGCCTCTTCATCGGGCACGTCGATACCGAACTCTTCTTCGAAAGCCATGACCAACTCCACGGTGTCGAGTGAATCGGCGCCAAGGTCTTCAATGAACTTGGCTTCAGGAGTGACTTGTTCGGGGTTCACGCCGAGCTGTTCGACGATGATGTCCCGGACTTTGTCTGCAATGTTGGATTCGGCCATAAATGCGTGTTGTAGGTTGCTAAGTGGCGGGGAGCATTAGCGGGTGCGCCATTTTTCGCAACTGGGAAAATGCGATTTTTTACGTCCCCTTTTTGCCTGATTCCAGGCGGAAAGGGCTTGCCCGCTATGCGGTATTTTTAGGGGAAGATTCGGAGTTCTCCTTCTCTTCGCCGCTCGCTCCATGATCGTCCGCTACTTTTTCGATTAATTCTCCGGAAAAGCCCTCCAAAAGGCGTTTTAGGACACGATCCGCGCCGTGGAACTTGAGATCGTCCACTACAGCCTTGCGCTCGGCTCCAGAGCCCCCCTCACGGTAGTACACCGTCGCGAGCCCCTTGTTGTCCCACTTGCGCTTGTCCACCTTGAACACATCAGCAAACACCACCTTGGCACCATTGGGCATCTGCATGTCGGATCGGTGGCCGATCAGCACCTTGTTGTGGTTGAGCAGAACGAGAATTCCCGCAATAGCCGCGCCGACGATCATCGCCGCCCCCCAGTAAAACTGCTGTTCGATCTCCTCCGGGCTGTATTTCTTCGGATCGCTGGGCCAGTCATGCGGTGCAGCATAGTCGTCCCACCGAGGCTGCTGGAGGTTCGGATTGACGATCCACCCCCTCTCCCGGGCATCTTTCAGCCAGGCGGCTACAGCCGCCTCCCCGGCGCTCTGCGCAGTGTCGTAGCTCTTGAGAACCGTTTCTTCAAACCAGACCTTCTTGGCAGCTACCGCATTCTTTTTGGGGTAGCCCACCTTCCCATCGTAAAAAAAGAACAACCCCATTCCCAGGAACATGGCCGCGAGCAGCCCCATTCTCCGGTAGTACCACGAGGTCACATGACAGGTAATGGTGTCGGGATCTTTTGGTGGATGGGCCGCATTGGTCATGTGAGGTCATTGAAGCGTCTTTCCAACCTGCGTGCAAGCCCATGGCAATGATCAATTCGCAACCACCAGATGGCCACTTTTTGACCGCTGCCACTTCTATGAGATCAAAAAATGCCCCATCACACCAGGGTCCACCTTAGCCTCGAACACGATTTATCCAGCACTCACGCAGGAGGCGCTGCTTTTTCCACAGGCTGGCACGATGTGTGCCATCTGGCGCAGCCCCCCACACCCATGTCCCTGCTCCTGGCCACCTTTTCGAAGGACGACTTTTCAGCACTGCGCTCTTCCCTTGGCCTCGGGAAGATACGATGATGAGCGATAACCCAAAATTGCCGCCATGATCGCTCTCCCTCGCCGCTTTACGCTGCCTACCTTGCTGGTCGCCGCAGCTGTCAGTTCTGCCCTGCTCCTGGCCCAGGATGGGGAACCCACGAAGCAACCCACGCCCAATGATGCGGGCAAAACCGTGGCCGCCAAGGAAATGGCTGAAGCCCAGTCCAGGGTGAAGAAAGTTGCGGACAACGAGTACGATCTGGGCGGCATCAAAATCAACAGCAAGACACGCCAAATCAGCGTGCCCTGCGTGCTCAACATGACAGAGGGTCTCCTGGAGTATGTCCTGGTGCACGAGCACGGGAAGACTCACGAGAGCCTTTTGCGCACGTCTGTCAGCCCGACGGAACTGAACGTGGCTCTGCTGCTGGCTCACTATGAGCCCAATATCAAAGAGGCTGCCCAGTTCCTCCCCGACCCGACCCCCATGACCCAAAAGCTCATGGCAGAACCCATGGCCAAGGCCGGGGCCAACCAGATCACCCTGAACGTGCAGTGGAAGGATAAGGACGGCAAAGAACAAACCGCGCCCGTCACCCGCTGGATTCACGAGAAGGATGCCAAAACCGCCCGGGAAAGCCAGCACTGGACCTACACAGGCTCCATGATCAGCCAGACCGGGTTTGCCGCCCAGTTCGATGGGTCCATGGTGGCGATCTACTTCGATCTCATCTCGCTGGTGAACTTCCCCGTGAAGGAAAACGCCAACGACGATCTCTGGAAGGTTGAAACCGCCAAAGTACCCGCAGTGGACACCCCGGTGACCTTGGTGATCAGCCCCAAGAATCCTGGTGCCTGATCCCGACCCGCTTCTCAATCTCCTCAAATGAAAACACGCACACAACGCTCCCTCATCACCGCTGGTCTGGCTCTCGGGCTGGGACTCACAGGCCTCCAGGCCCAATCGACTCAACCGGATCGCAACGCATCCCTGCGCCAGGAAATCGACCTGGCCATCAGCAAGGGCCTGGCATTCCTCAAGACCCAGCAAAAGGACACCGGAGCCTGGAGCAACCCTGAAGAACCTGCCATCACGGCGCTCGTGCTCAGCGCTTTCGCGGCTGACCCCGCCCGCAAGCCAGCGGATCCCCTCCCTGCGGAAGCTGACAAGGGCTACAAATTCATCCTCAGCAATGCGAAGGAAGACGGCGGCATCTACGCCAAAGGACGCGCCAACTACAACACCTCCCTGTCGCTTTTGGCCCTGACGCTCAACGCCAAACCAGAGTATGAGCAGACCATTTTAAAGGCTCGGCGCTTCGTCGTCGGTCAGCAAAATGACTTCGACACCAAGGGCAGCGCCGACAATGCCTTTGATGGCGGCATCGGCTATGGCCGTCCGGGCCCCAACAGCCCGGCTCACGCGGATCTTTCCAACACGCATTTCGCCCTCGAGTCCCTCTACTACTCGAAGCGCCTTTTCGAAGACAAGGGCACTCCCGAGGACAAAAAGAACGACCTCAACTGGGCCGCAGCCATCAAGTTCGTAGAGCGCTGCCAGAACCGCCCTGAGTCCAATGACCAAGCCTGGGCCAGCAACGACCCGAAAAACGCTGGTGGCTTCGTCTATGAGCCGGGCGTGAGCAAGGCGGCAGAGGTGGACAAGCTTCCCGATGGCCGCACTGCACTGCGCTCCTATGGCAGCATCAGCTACGCTGGGATGCTCAGCTTCATCTACGCTGGTCTTACCCCGGAAGATCCCCGGATCCAGGCCGTTCTGAAGTGGCTGGGTGACAACTTCACCCTGGAAGAAAACCCGGGCCTCGGCCAGGAAGGCAAATTCTACTACTACCACACCATGGCCAAGGCACTGTCCGTGGCGAATCTGGATGAGTTGAAGACCAAAGATGGCAAGACCGTGGACTGGCGCAATGAACTGGGCCGCCATCTGCTTAATATCCAGAAGCCCGACGGCTCCTGGCTGAATGACACCGGCCGCTGGATGGAAAACGATCCCGTGCTGGTGACCGCCTACACGCTGCTGGCGCTCGAACACACCTACCGTGCTCTCCAGTAATTCCGCCTCCATCTGAGGATTTGATCGCGCCGTTTCTCCCGCGGGGAGGAACGGCGCGTTGCATTTTGGCCCTTGCGCTGCTAACCAAACATTGCATGTCGACTGCCAACCTTGCCCCTCTGCTCGCCCAAAACCGTCTTTGGTCCGATGCTCGCCGCGCCGAGGACCCGGAATTCTTCTCCCGTCTGGTGGCCCAGCAGGCCCCAGAGTACCTCTGGATTGGCTGCGCGGACAGCCGCGTCCCAGCCAATGAGATCGTTGACCTCCTGCCCGGTGAGCTCTTCGTCCACAGGAATGTGGCCAATCTGGTCGTTCACACAGATCTAAACTGCCTCAGCGTTCTACAGTACGCGGTGGAGGTGCTGAAGGTGAAGCACATCATGGTGGTGGGCCACTACGGTTGCGGGGGGGTGCGCGCGGCCATGCTCAACATGAAGCTGGGCCTCATCAACAACTGGCTGCGCCACATCCAGGACGTGAACCAAAAACATGACCCCCACCTGGCCACCATCATCGAAGAAAGCGACCGCGTGGACCGGCTCTGCGAACTGAATGTCATCGAGCAGGCCGTCAACGTCTGCCAGACCACCGTGGTAGAGCAGGCTTGGGAGCGTGGCCAAGAACTGTCGGTCCACGGCTGGATCTACCGGCTCAGCGACGGCCTGGTGCGCGACCTCAGCATGAGCGTCAACAACTCTGACGAGATTGGCTCCAAACGCGAATCCGCGGTGCACCGGTTGATGACCAAGCCGCCCTTGTGGATCTAAGGAGAGGCTGAGTTCCGCCGTGCGGCGCCGAGTTCCTCCTCAATCAACGCCAGTCGCCTGGCCACGCCTGTGGCCAGGTCGACATCCGTGGCCCAGGGCAGATCAATGACCCGGCATCCGAGTTCGAGGTAAACTTCCCGCAGCAGCCGCTCGATTTCGCGGGCGCGTTCGGCATCGTCTTTGCGGATGCCATCCGCAATATGCTGACCGAAGCCGCACATGAAGACGGCAGCATAGCGTTCGGGACGAATCAGAGCATGCAGATCCGTCACATCCGCTCCTACCAGACGGCGATAGGCCAATGAATCGGGGAGCGCACGATCCAGCACGACGACTTGATCTGGCGAAATCCTTTCCTCCTTTGCCCGCTGGCGCAGTTCAATAAGGGTCTGGACGTCGGAGCGCGACTCATCGAGTTCGCCGCTAGAAAGAACCTCCCTGGCCGATTCCGGCACCACTGTGTACCCGCGCTGCTGCAACTCATGCAGCAACGTGGTCTTGCCTGAACTTGGCGCTCCTGTAATGACGATCCACACACTCAAGTGTGAACCGTCCTTCACCGTTGCTCAAGGAATCAGCCCAGGATCTTCGTGTACGGGTGACCTTCGTTTTGGTCGATGCGCTCTGGCCGTCCCTTGTTGTTGTACACCACCTGGGTGTGATCCAGGCCCATCAGGTGCATCACTGTGGAGTGGATGTCATGCACATGCAGGCGGTCTTCGACAGCATAAAGCCCCAGCTCGTCCGTGGACCCAATGGTCTGCCCGCCTTTGACACCGCCACCCGCCATCCACATCGTGAAGCCCGTCGGGTTGTGGTCGCGTCCCCCACCCTGTTCACTGATCGGTGTACGACCGAATTCACCGCCCCAGATGACGAGAGTTTCCTCCAGCATGCCGCGGGACTTGAGGTCCGCGAGAAGGCCCGCAATGGGCAGGTCCACTCCGCGGCAGAGCTTGCCGTGGTTGCCTTCAATGTTGGCATGGGAGTCCCACTTGCTACCTGCTCCACTGTAGAGCTGGACGAAGCGCACACCGTTTTCCACCAGGCGACGTGCCAGGAGACAATTGCGGCCATACACCGCGGTCTCCGGCTGGTCCATGCCGTAGAGCTTTTTGGTGGCTTCGGATTCCTTGGAAATGTCTACAGCCACTGGAGCCTCCGCCTGCATTTTGAAGGCCAGCTCGTAGCTGCGAATACGAGCTTCCAGCTCAGTGTTGTCGCGGCGCTTTTCGGCATGAATGCCGTTCAGGCCGGCCAGCAGATCCAGCTTCTCTCGCTGACGTTCCGGCGTCATGCCTTTCGGGTTGTCCAGATACTTGATCGGCACCCCTTCCGGACTGAACTCCACGCCCTGATAGACTGCGGGCATGAAGCCAGTGCCCCAGTTGCGCACGCCGTTGATGACGCCGCTCTCGCTGTCTTTCAAGACAACAAAGGCCGGCAGGTTCTGGTTCTCCGTACCCAGACCATAGGTGACCCACGCACCAAGTGAAGGGCGGCCGCCAAAGATGGAGCCAGTGTTCATCTGGCACACTCCGCCTGCGTGATTGATGCCGTTGGAATGGCAGGAACGGATGACCGCCAGATCATCCACATGGTTGGCCACATTGGGGAACCAGTCGGAGACCCAGAGTCCGCTCTCACCATGTTGTTTCCACGCACGCTTGGAGCCCAGGATCGGGGCACCATACTCACCCATGGCCAGCACCGGCTGCTTGAAGCTGGGCGGCAGAGGCTGCCCATCCAGCTGATTGAGCAACGGCTTGTAATCGAAGGTGTCCAGATGGCTGGGGCCACCTTCCATGAACAGGAAGATGACACTCTTCGCCTTGCCGAACCGATGCGGAAGCTTGGCCGCCACGGGGTTCAAGGCGTCGGCTGTGCCTGCTCCGAAAGCGTTTTCCCCCAGGAGAGCCGACAGGGCCACGGCTCCAAAACCGCAACCTGCGGTGCGAAGGAAGTCACGGCGGCTGGAAGCGTAAGTGATGTTATTGCAAGCCATAACCAAATGTGCTGAGTGAGAATTGAGGGGGGGTTTGAAGGGACTGGACTCCGGATCAGTGCAGATAGAGGAACTCGTTGCTGTTGAGCAGCACGTGGCAGAGGTCAGCGAGGGCGCGCTGGAACGGATTGTCGGAGTCTGACTTCCCATCGTAGCCAGCCCACTCCAGGCGAGCATCCAAGGGGCGGTTGGCATCCCAGATGACGAGACTGTCCTTCCAGCTGGAAGCATTGGGTGTGGCCTGATCCGCGGGCAGTTCCCCACGGGTGATCCTCAGCGCGTCCAGACGACCGTCCCACTGGTGAGGGGCCGCTCTCTGGTTCAAGCCACCAACCACCAGTTCGGACACGCCCTTGCCCAAGCCACGACGCACCCGGTGTTTAACCTCTGCCGTCTGCGGCGGAGAGCCGGGAGAATTCAGATCCGTGACCTTGAACTCCACCACGCCTTCGGTGGCGGAGACATGCACCACCACATGGTAGGGTTTGCCAAGACCAATGCGAATATCAGACGCCACGACCTCGTGGGCGATGTTGGCGTTGTCGTCTTCTCCCACCAACTGCACGATGAGATTGCCCGGCTTGAAGCGGGACTTCTCGCCTGTGACGCCAAGACTCCAGCCAAACGACTCCAGAGTGTCTTTGCCACTGTTCCAACGGGAAGCCACCGTGCGCACCGAGGCACCAGCGTCCACGCTGTTAAGAGTGAAGACCGATTCAATCGTGAAATCGTCCCCTTCCTCGGGCCCACCTTTGACCAGCAGCCGCTCCTGTGGAGTGCCAACCTTGAAGTCTGCATGCGAATCTGCTGACGAGGGATGGCCGTTGGCGGCGGGAGCATCGGCCCCCAGTCGTTGTTTGAAGAAGACATCGACCAGCTTCTTCTCGCGAGCCGTGGGCGAGCGGCCCAACGTGAATCTCCAGGCCTCCTCCACGCTCGTGGCACGAGTGGCGAGCTTGCGGGAACGCGAGTTGATCCATTCGCCATTCACCATCAGCAAGGCCTGAGTGGGCGTGGTCGTGCTTTGACGCTCAGAGGTGCTGGTGAAGTTGGCGGGCGCGTCGAGACTCCGCAGGAGTTCGTCCTGGCTGTTGCGCTTCTTCCGGGTGTAGATGGAGCGCCGGGGTTCCTTCGCGTCCGAAGCTGCACCGCCCATCTTCAAGTCCAGCTCTCCGCTGGCCATGAGCATGGCATCACGAGCCTGTTCCGCATCCAGACGACGGGGCGGGAAGCGCCAGAGGAACTTGTTGCCAGGGTCGATCTGACCGTATTCAGCCGGAGGCTGCCGAAGCGCTGTCTGCCGGTAGGTGGCTGACATGAGGATCTCCTTGTGAAGCTTTTTCAGACTCCAGCCTTCTGCGACAAACCGGCGGGAGAGCCAGTCCAGCAGCTCGGGATGGGTGGGCTTTTCGCCCATGTTGCCCAAGTCGCTCGGGGTGCCAGAGAGGCCCCGGCCAAAATGGTACTGCCAGACCCGGTTCACGATCACCCGGGTGGAAAGCTGGTTGTCAGGCCGCGTGATCCAGTTCGCCAGCGCACTGCGGCGGCCAGTGGACTTGCCGATGGGCTGAATCTCGGGCTCATTCGGCTCAAGGATGGTGAGAAATCCGGGCGCAATGTCAGCCTCCCCACGACGGGTCTTCAGCAGGTTCGCAGGTCCTTTGGGACCAGCATCCGTCGCCACGAACGCATCCATCAGAGGCTTCGGCTTGACGTTGTCGAACTTTTTGAGCTCTTCGACCAGTGCCTGATATGCTGCTTTGTCCTCAGGCTTCTTGAGCGTCTTCATGGGGTCGAAACGCACACGCTCATATTCCACCTGACGTTCAGCCAGACAGGCCAGCTGCTGCTCCAAGGTTTCCCTTTGATCGGGTTCCTTGTTCATCATGACCTGGAGATCTTCCGAGAAGCGGCCCTTCGCGCGCTTCATGCTGCCGTCTAGAGACTTCAGGGTCATCGCGTCCATCTTGCTGCGGACGTCCACAGTGGCGGCTTCCCACTCTGCTTGCAGCTTGGCGTGAGCCGCCTGCTCCTCAGCGGTGGCGAGCTTCATGTCATCCCGCCAGAGCACGGGGGCAAAGAATGCCTTCAGACGATAGTAGTCCTTCTGCAAGATGGGATCGAACTTGTGGTCGTGGCAGCGGGCGCAGCCGAAGCTCAGCCCCAGGAACACCTCACCAGCATTGTCCGTCATGTCTGTGACGATCAGGTCCCACTGGCCCCGCACGTCACGCTGGTTCCATTCATAGATCCCGTTCCGGAGGTAGGACGTGGCAATGAGGACATCAGGATTGCCCGGATCGATCTCGTCTCCAGCAAGCTGTAGCCGGACGAACTTGTCATACGGCATGTCGTCATTGAGCGCCTTGATCACCCAATCGCGATAGGGCCAGACGGCATCGCGGTAGCCGTCTGCATTGTAGCCGTCGCTTTCCGCATAGCGCACCAGGTCCAGCCAATGCTGAGCCCAGCGTTCCCCGTAGCGGGGGCTGGCCAGCAGCTCATCCACCAGCTTCTCGTAGGCCTTGTCATCGTGACGGGCGGAAAAGGACTCGATTTGCTCCGGCGACGGCGGAAGTCCATGCAAGTCAAAGTACACCCGCCGGACGAGTTCTTCTGGAGTGGCGGCTGGTGCGGGAGCCAGTTTCAGCTCAGCCTGCTTGGCAGCCACAAACGAATCGATGCTCCCCTTCGTCCACTTGTTCCCTGAGAGCACAGGAGGCTTCGGATTGGCCAGCGGCTGAAAGACCCATTGAGCCCGATCCTCTTTGGTGAAGCCAAACTCATCCACCGTGGAGCGCACGGTGGCAGCAGTCTTTGGCCAGGGCGCCCCCAGCTTGACCCACTTCTCAAGCTTGGCGATCTCATCATCCGGAAGCTTCTCCTTGGGGGGCATCTGGAAGTCTTCCTTGGTGTAGCGGATGGACTGGACGATCAAAGAATCGTCTGGCTTGCCTGCCACCAGCGCCGGGCCGGAATCGCCGCCCGATAGCACATGCCCGATGTCATCAAGCCGCAGGCTGCCTTTCTGCTTGTCCTCGCCATGGCAGCTGTAGCACCGGTTCGCGAGAATGGGCCGGATCTCCTTCTCAAAGAACTCCATTGCGACCCGGTTGGCGTCCGGCTCGGCAGCAGGGGTCAGGGTGGCGACAGCCAGTACAGGAATGATGAAGCTGAGGCGAATCATGGGAGGAGCAAAAGTCATGATAAACATCCGGCCGAAAGGCAAACGGGCCGCACGAGAGAAGAAGGCGATTTTGCCCATCGAGTTGGACAGAAATCACCTGTTTTTTTCCGTCAGTCGCTACCGCCAAAAGACACCCCATCTTTCAGGAATCTCTCTCAGAAGGAAGCGGTCATGCTGGGGGTAGGCCCGAATGAGCACGGCTAAGTTCATCGTGCACTTTCGCCACCGAGGCGACTTTCGCATCAATCACCCCGCTGCCGAGGTCTTCCACGAACTGGCAGGAGGCAAAGCCAGGCGCTCTGGCGTTGTAGCGATCCAGCCATTTTTGACGGAGGGGCAGGCGGTCTGGGTGCACTGGCCATACACCGGGCCGGGGTCGAAGGTGCTTTCCAATGCCGATCCGCCACGGCTTGGGCCCCACCCTGGCTCGAAAACAACGCTGGTTCCGGCACATCCGGGCGTACATCTCGTCCACATCCAGGGACCTGAACGCGGTCTCAACCTCAGGCTCATCGGACCGGAAGGTGCGATGCAGCGCCAACAGCCGAAATCCCGCGGGAGTGCGGTACACCCGCATGTTCCAGTCCGGGTGAGCCTTCAGGAAGTGGTCAATACGCTTCCTTGCCACCTTTTCCAGTCCGCCACTCCAGCGGATCCAGGTCTTTTTCAGAAAGGATGCTAACATGGGCGCGAAGGCCGCCGAGATGGCCAACCCGATCGCTGCGTACTTCCACGAACGCTCGACGATAGCGTACGACACCACAATTAGGGCCAGCAACTGCCAGATTTTCACCATCAGGCCACAGCCCGCCTTCTCCTCGAAATCGACATCCAGAAACAGGACGTCCGGAGTGTTCAGACACGGGGCACCGTAGGAGTTCCGGGTAATGACCACATCCCCATGCCGGGCCAGGATTTCCTCCCGGATCGGCACTCCATCCGCTCCGTTGTAGGGTATCTTGAACTCGCGCCTGTCCAGTTTCTCTCCGGCGCGCACCCGCTGCATGGCTTCTGACGCCCTCTCTTGAGCCATGGCCTCGGCGGCCTCCTGACTGTCATCGGACCACCCGAACCGCCGGATGGTGATCTGGCGGCCATCTTCCTTGGTCTGCAGGCGGGCTTCTGCCCAGTATTCAGGAACGATCATGGATGGTCGGGTGGGCGTTGGAAAAATTCCATCAAACTTACCACGAACCGGGCCTGCGAGTCTTTAACTATTCGAGGCTTCAGATCTCCGAAGAATGCACCCACCACTCATGGCCCTTGTCTGAACTGATATTGTGACCATACACTGCGGCCGGAGCAACGGTCGGCACCAGATCTGCCAGACAGTACTGCAAGGCCTGTGCCCTGGAAGCGGGCACACACACGAACAATGCAGGAAACCCGGCACGCTCTGCCACCGTCAGCGCGCTGCGGATCAACCGCGCGCCTTCGTCGGCCGAACGGAAGGCGAAGTGAGACAGATGTGCCGCTTTCATTTCCCGGCCTCCACTGGCCACCAGTTGTTTTCCAAGCCTGGTGTCCTCCACCAGTCCGCATGCTTGCACTGGACTCCCCAAGATGAGCGGCACTGGATTCATTGATGATCGATATGACGGCCTTCCTTCAATGGGCACCATCCCCCTCCCTGTCAGCTCAGCAAACGCACTCTGAACCTCGCCAAACTCCGCCACCCGAACTTCATCATCCAGCACGGCAGTTCCTGGAACAGGCAGTCTAAAAATCACCAACTCGGCCACGTTGACGAAGCCAGGGAGAAGGCCTCTGCCCGTGTAGACAGTGGGAGCCTGGGACGTGCCCTGCATCACCACTCCGTAGCCCGGTCCACCGCCAGCCTCCTGCCACAGCCTCTCCAAAGCCCTGCCCAGACTCAACAAGACCCTGCCGCGGAGCGTCCCTGGCGCCACCTTGAGATCACAGACATACGTGACCGTGACCACGCGCCCATCCACCTGCCTCATGGGCCGCCGTACTCCCACCAGCGTGCCCATCACCTTTTCCCGCCTCAAGACGACGAAGAGGCTGGCTTCTCCCATCGCTCGAAAGAAGTTCAAGTAGCCGCCACCATGGGACACATGGAACGACTCCCCTTCTCCAAGCGGATAGGTGAATTGCTCCTCGAACTCCCTCAGCGCCAGCTCAAGCCCGGATGGCACCACGCCCTGAAAGCGCAGCACCTCCATCTCACTCCCTCCTCCCCACATGAATGGCAGAGTAGAAAAAGCTGCGATCTCTGGCCTGAAGACTCGCCCCCAGAGCGGCATCCCATTGGAAGTCAGAAGCCAGTGTGGGAATGTCCAACGAGGAGTTCAACTGTCGGATCAACACCCGCCCACCAGGACGCAACACCCGGGCAGCGCTCTTCAAGCTGGCAGTGGCCTCTTCCGGAGAAAGCCAGTCCAGGATGTTCGACAGGTGGATGAAATCAGCGCTCGCATCCGGCAGACTCTCCAGCACCTCATTCATCCTGCCCGGCAGATACTGGATCCGGTCGGGAGGCAGCCAGTCCACCTGGGAGGAAAGAGGCCCCGGCAACAGCCAGTCATAGGGCTGTGCAGGAGGAAACATGCCCACCAGCATCTGCCAGAGGAAAGGGTTCTCCGCGGCGAAACCGCGCGTCGCATTCGCCCGCAAACGTGCGGCGAAATGACGGTCAAACGGCTGACGAGGATTGCGCGTGGCCTCCTCTCCAAATAGGCAGACCAGATTCTGCAAACTCATGACCCTGCCCAGCGCCTGATCCAGCAATTGCCCCAACTGAGTCTCAGGTCCCAACAGCTCCGCTGCGCCCGGCATCCGGTCAGACATGAGCAGCACCTGCAAGGTTTCCGGATTAGCTGAAAGCTCCTTCCACAACTCCGCAAAGGTAATTTCATAGCGCCCCACATGATCAGGTCCCAGCGCCGCCACGCCTTCCAGCGGGCCCAGGATTCCCCTGTCGAGTTCCAACGTATCCAGCAGCGCGGAGAGCGCCACCTGTCTGGCCCCGGGAGGCATGCTGGCATGTCCGAGTAGCGGCAGGGAAAGGACGGTCGCATGATGCCGGGCCAGATGCCGCTTGAGCTTCGCCAAAGCGAGTTGTGCCGGGTTGATGTCCACGAGGGTGAGCCGCCCCAGGCCATACCTTTCCAGACAGACAGCCGTCTCGCCCCCTGAGGCGATCATCACCACCTCGGCACGAGGCGGGAGCAATCGGATCACCTCCAGGTCAACACGAGGGTCTTCGCGAACTTGGGCAAACGCCAACGGCCAGGTGGCGGCCTCGACCGCCCAGGCATCCGGTGGCGGCAGTTTGGCAACTGCGGTCATGACTTCCTCCCGTCGTCCCCGACCGTTACCCGGTCAACATCACTGGCCGTCTCACGGCCTCGATTCACACTGTAGCGCATAAACTTCAAAACAAAGGCCGAGTACGACCCGATGTACGGTGCCCCCATGGCCGCCAGCTGCGGACGGAGCGCCTGATGAACCTTGGGCAGATGATACCACGGCACTCCGGGATAGAGGTGGTGCTCGAGATGCAGGTTCTCGTGGCACATGAAAAACGAAACCACGGGACCGGTAAGAATACTGCGTGTCCCCCGCACCTCATCTGCCGCCTCCGGCAGCAGCGTGTGCTGACTCATGCCCCGCACATTGACCATGAAATTGATGAAGATCATCGGCACCACCCAGCCATGCCAGAGCAGCCCTGCGGGTAGAGGAGCCAACAGCAATACCATCCCCAGAGCCAGAGTGACCGCCAGCTCCACCAGGATGCCGATGCGATCACGGCTCGATCCCTGTTTGAATCCGAGAATCGGGATGGCAACGATATACACGGGATACCCCACGAGCAGTCGCAACCAGTTCAGCACTGACACCATCCAAGACCACCGGGTGTAGTTGGCGTAGTGATCAGGATCCCCGCCCTCTCCCAAGTGGTGATGATGCCGCAGGTGCAACACCCGGTAAGCGGAGCAGTTCTGCAAGACGGGGATCGCGCAAGCCGCACCCAAAATGCGATTCCAGGCCGGATGCGAGGACAAAGTCTGGTGCACAGCCTCATGAGTGAACAGGCTGATGCCATGCAGTGCCCCGGCCGCCGCCAGATAAAGCGGCAGCATCAGCAACCACCACAGCGATTGTGATGCCGCGAATGCAGAGCACCACCAGGCCGTGCCGGCACAGGCTGCATAGATGGCCACGAAGCATCCCAGCCGCACATAGTGCTGCAGTGGCTGATGCTCATGCAACTCCCGGGCCAACTGAGCCTCCAGCCGGGGACGATCCTGCGTACCGTTCATCCTTCGGCCAGTGCAGGGTTCAACGCGTCGAGGTCCGCATAGAGGCGGGAGAAAAGATGCCGCCCCAGTTCAAGGCCCCGCTGAATGGACCGCCGCCGGTACGAAGACTCCTCCCAGCGTGGCTCAATGACAACAAAGCACTCCTCAGCATGGCGATGATCCAGTTCCGCATGCAAGGCGTAGTGGACCAGCCGGTCTGGAGCAATCCACCCACGATCCACCACAGCGCTGCCGATCCACGCGGATATCTCTGCGAAGGCCAGCTCTATAATTCCCAGGCAAGCAAACGCCGTCTCCAGATCTTCGCCATAACAGGTGCCGAGCAGAGCGCAATTGAAGGCCCGGACTTCCGGTCCCTCCTTGCTTGAAGCTCCTGCCCCCAAGCTCTCCAGGAAGCTCAAGAACGTGCGATCATGAGCATGAGAAGGGAGAAAGCCACCTTGCTCCTCCGCCAGATTCTCCACGAGATTCATCCGCATGGCGGAGTCCGGACACCGCGAAACCAGGGCAGCGATGGGACGCGAAAAATACCGCACCGCGAAATAAAACTGCTGCTGGGAACCGACAAACTCAGCATGGGACATGGAACCATCCCTCAGGCGTGTGAAATACGACTGGGTGATGATGGGACGCTCTTCCAACACCGCCCTGGCAGCAGCCAGAATATGCGGAGCAGTGGCGAGCGACGGCGGATGATCGACGGGGGAACCGATGCTTCCAGCACTCATGCGACAAAGTCTTCGTGATTTCGCCATGGGTGTCAATACACCTTTGTCCGGTGTGACCGTTCATCCTCAGTCATTTGACAAATCATCCACCGAGACAAGCATGGTGGGACGAACCGATGATCCGGCGAGAGTCCATTCCCCACTACGGCATGACCGCAACAGGTCAGGCCGAACTGCGACAGCAGGGCGTGGTGGTCGTGCCCTTCATGGACTCGGTGCGCATGGATCCGGAGCGGCTCCAGCCCCATTACCACGAGTTCTTCCAGATCTTCATCCTGCAAGGACGGGCGCAGGTGATGCATGATTTTCAGGAGTACCGAGTGAGCGGCAGCACACTCGTCTTCCTGAGCCCAGGCCAGGTCCACACCGTTCGTCCCGGAGACAATCTGGGAGGCACCACCCTTTCCTTCTCCCAGGAGTTCTTTGATCTCCGATCCACGCCGCCCAGCGTCCTGTATGACTATCCGTTCTTCTTCTCGGTGGATGTCGCGGCGCTGCTGCAAATTCCAGACGGAGATCCTGATGGCATTCTGCCCCTGGTTCCTCTCTTGCAGTCAGAGTTTGACGCGGCGCTCCCGGATGCGGCTGACGCCATGCGCTCCATCCTGCGTCTCTTCCTGGTGCGGGTAAACCGGCTGTACGCCCGGCTGCATCCTCACAAGGAAGCATCCCGGGCCGGACAGCTGGTGAGGCACTTCCATCTCTCCGTGGAACAGCGATTCAAAGAAATAACCACCGTGGGCGGTTATGCAGAGATGCTGGGAGTAAGCGCCAATCATCTCAATGACATCGTCCATGAGCAGACCGGACGGTCGGCTGGGGACATCATTCGCCAACGCCGCCTGCTGGATGCCAAACGCCTGCTGCTGCATTCCGACTTGAGCGTCTCCGAGATCGGCTACGACCTCGGCTTTCACGACCCCTCGTACTTCAGCCGCTTCTTCCGCAGGTATGCTGGGGCGGCACCGGAATCGTTCCGCGACCAAATCCGAGAAAAGTACCATTGAAATGCAGCTTCTCACCTGCCAGTGATTTTGCGTCCGCCGCCAGATCCAGGAAGTTGGCGGGGTTATGGAATCCACCTGCAATGAAGACATGCCGTCGCCCGCCATGCGGACGGCGGAGACGACCGTGTACGCTGTGCTGTTCGCCATCAGCTTTTCCCACCTGCTGAACGACACCATCCAGGCCCTCCTCGTCTCCATCTATCCCCTGCTGAAAGAGTCGTATCACCTCACTTTCAGCCAGCTCGGGATGATCACCTTTGCCTTCCAGGTCACGGCCTCCCTGTTGCAGCCCCTGGTGGGCTGGTACACCGACAAGCGCTCCCTGCCGTTCTCATTGCCCATCGGCATGGGGCTGACCCTGTGTGGTCTGGTGGCACTCTCGATGGCCGGCAGTTTTGCCTCCATTCTGGGCTCAGCAGCGTTGGTGGGCATGGGTTCTGCCATCTTTCACCCTGAAGCCTCCCGTATTGCTCACATGGCGGCGGGACGTCGCCGCGGCCTCGCGCAGTCCCTGTTCCAGGTGGGTGGCAACGCTGGCAGCTCCATTGGCCCCTTGCTGGCCGCCTTGATCATTGTGCCGCACGGTCAGGGTTCCATCGCCTGGTTCTCTGTGGTGGCATTTCTGGGAGTGGCCGTGTTGTGGAACGTGGGTCTGTGGCAGGCTCGCAATCTGCATCGGGTGCACCGCAAGTCCGCGAAATCTCTGGAATCAGCTCATGCGGCACTTCCCACCTCCACCGTGGTGTGGTCGCTGACCATTCTGGGAGCGTTGATCTTCTCAAAGTACTTCTACCTGGCCAGCATGACCAGCTATTACACCTTCTACTTGATGGACCGCTTCCATCTGCCGGTGCAGAGCGCACAGATCTA
The DNA here is from genome assembly GCF_000739635.1 of Verrucomicrobium sp. BvORR034. GTDB lineage: Bacteria > Verrucomicrobiota > Verrucomicrobiia > Verrucomicrobiales > Verrucomicrobiaceae > Verrucomicrobium. The sequence continues at coordinate 32,200 of NZ_BATQ01000113.1, forward strand.
CCTGTTCGTGTTCCTGTTCGCCGTAGCAGCCGGGACGATCCTGGGTGGACCGGTGGGTGACCGCTTCGGTCGCAAGCGCGTGATCTGGACCTCCATTCTGGGCGTGGCTCCCTTCACCCTGTGGCTGCCGCATGCCGGATTGTACACCACTGCTGTGTTGAGTGTGGTCATCGGTCTGGTGTTGTCCTCCGCCTTCTCCGCCATCCTGGTGTATGCCCAGGAATTGGTGCCGGGCAAGGTGGGCATGATCTCCGGCCTCTTCTTCGGCTTCGCCTTCGGAATGGGCGGCATCGGATCTGCCCTGCTGGGCAATCTGGCTGACCACACCAGCATCAATTATGTGTATCAAGTGTGCGCCTATCTGCCGCTGATCGGCCTGCTGACGGCATTCCTGCCGGACGTGGGAGGGCAAAAGAGATAGAGGAACAAACTTCAAATCTCCAGGCACCAGACCTGATTCTTGGAGGAAAATCAAAGGAGGGCGGGACGGCAATGTCCCGCCCTCCTCAGTTCCAGGGGGGCTTTACGACGGCCGGTGAGGCCATCGTCTGAAAGGGGGGCCTAGGCTACCATGGCAGCGGGTGCTGAAGCGGCCGCAAGATCGCGACGGGTGCGGACCGTCTCCATGATGCTGTCATAACCCAAACGGCAAATTTCATCCCAGGGCCGGGGACCACGCAGGCGGGCGAGAAAATCGAGGCGTCCTTTGTCTCCGTGAAAGCAGTGGCGGCACAGCGTGCGCACATCTTCGGCCACATCCTCTCCCCCCACCTTCTGGTAGTCTTGGTGGTGCACCTCAAGATACCGGCCCGCCTCCCCGGTGGAGCCGCAGCACACACAGCGATGCTGATCCAAGGCCAACCGCTGCTGACGCACTTCGCACCAGGCTTGCGAGTCCAGGTAGGTCTCGTACAAGTGCCGCCACTGCGGCGCGGTCTCGATGGTGCTGACCTTGGAGAACAGGCGGCGCCACTGCGCGCCGTCGGCGAAGAACTTCAAGAGCTCGTAGGGAGTCAATTGTCGTTGGTGTCGCATAGTGTTCAAATGAATAATTAACATTTGAACACCTTGCAATAGAAAATATGAAAAAACCTCAAAGTCTGGGTTGACGTCCCTTTCTCCTATACGCCGAGAACCTTACGCAGCACCCCCATCGTGTCCTTCTGCCGCTGCTGCACAAAGGCCTGCGCCTGGGCAGCCTTGGCCTTGGCTTTTGCTGGATCTGATGCCATCGCCAAGGCGGTCGGAGCCACGGCAGACAGTTCCTGCGGCACATCCAGGTCAAACAGCCAGTCGCCCAGGCCAATGTCCCGCCACATGAAGCCCTTGGTGGTCTGCTCTACAAACCGGCAGACAATGGCGGGAATGCCATTCCCAACAGCCATGATGGGACTGTGCATCTCATTGCTGATCAGCCCCGCAGACCGCACGTAGGTACTGATGGCCTCGTTGGTCAGCCAAAACTGCTCCCGCCACACCACCTGCTTCTTCACATCCGCCGGAAGTGGGTCAACCAGGAGTTCCTTCCCTGTTTCCATCTGAGTGGAGTCTTCCGGACACACCAGCACTTTCATCCCGGTCTTCTTGATGATGGCTGTCATGGCATCCCGGAGCGGAGCATGGTCATGCTCCTTCATCTCTTCGTTCCTGCGATGCTTCTCCTCATTGAAGGCGTAGTTGGGTTTCACTTTCCAGTAGGGTGCGTTGCGCAAGTTCGGCAGCACGCAGACAAAGCGCCCCTCCTCCAGTCCATGAGCTTCAAGGAAGGTCTTGGCCTTGGCGTCGTCCCGAATGTCGGCCCCGAAGGCTCCGTCAGGACCAAACTCGATGACTGGGCTCTGCACCCCTGCGTCTTTAACGACTTTTAGAGAGATGCTGTCCCGCAGGAAAACGAAACTGGCCTGATCCAGTTCTGCCTTGCACGCGGCATCCAGCCCGTTGTTCCGCATGACCTTCATGCCAGGATCCCCTGCCGCGGCCATGGTGATGCCGTACACGCCATACGGCTTGCCAGTCTCCCTCCGCCACTCTGACACATCCTTCTGCGCCGTCAGATAAGGCCCCGAACCATGCAGGAGAAAATCACACCCGCGCACCACGGCAGGATCTTTGGTGATGGTGAGCTTGGGGAACCGTTGCTGAAGCATCTCCTCCACCCCGTTGCGCACGTCCATGGGCCAGAGCACGAGTTCCGCCTCCGGGATGTGTTTTTCCAACAGAGCCAGAACTCCAGGGGTGTGACCGATGTCGCCAATGTTCACCGTCTGCCATGAAGAACGCAGGACAATCCGGGGTGCCCGGCCTGCGGCACCTGAGACGATGGCGGGAAAACCCCAGGCCGTGGCGGCAGCGGCAAGGGAACCTTGGAGGAGGCAGCGGCGTTTCATTACTGTATTTAGTCAGGAAGCCCGGCGCTTTGACAAGGAAACTGCAGGGCAGTCATACTCCAGGACATTTGGCGGTTTACCCGGCTGGCAATCCACCGTATTCACGGCCATGGAACACACTCTGGACTATGAGATCAAATTCCCGGCTCCGCGGGAACAGGTGTTTGCCTTCTTCTCCGACGCCACCAACCTGGAAAAGATCACTCCTCCAGAGCTCAAGTTCCACATCATCTCCCCGCTTCCCCTTGAGATCAAAGAAGGGGCGCTCATCGACTATAAACTTGGGATCTTCGGCATGTCCTTTCACTGGACCACGCTCATCTCCGCATGGGATCCGCCCAACCAATTCGTGGATACCCAGCTCAAGGGACCCTACGCCCTGTGGGAACACACCCACACGTTTGAAGAACTGCCAGATGGCGGCACGCTGGCACGCGACCACGTGGTGTACAAGCTTCCGCTGACACCACTGGGCGATATCGCCTTCCCCCTCGTCAAAAAGCAACTGACGAGGATATTCGCCTACCGTCAGGAGAAGCTGGTGGAAGAGTTCGGCCGATGGGAGTGACTCCCCCCTGGCTCCGGCACACAAATTACCTAGAACCTTTCAGAGACATCTATGGGCGTTGATCAATATCCAGTGGCCAGGGCTCTGGCGTATCCCGATGCGATGCGCTGCCGGTAGTGATCCCAGGTGAACTCACGCTCCACCAGGGCACGGGCCTTCCTGCCCATCTCGGCAAGTTCATCCCGGTGCTTTGCGGCGTGCTCCAATGCGGCACAGAGGGCGTCCACGTTGTTGGGCGGGATGAGCAGACCCGTTTCCTGGTCCACGATCGCATCGCCAGACTCGCGGGTGGCGATGAGCGGGAGGCCGCAAGCCGCCGCCTCGAGCGTGGACTTGGCAAATCCCTCGCACTCACTGGGGAAGGCGAACGCGGCACAACGACGGAGTTCGTCCTGCACACTGGAGGTGAAGCCAATGATCCGCACTCCGGCCTCCTCGGCCCCCTGGAGGAAGGGTTTTATTTCCTCGTGCACGCTGCCCACCAGGACCAGTTCGGCATCGCGGAGACGGAGCCTTTTCCAGGCCTCAATCAAATGATGCACCCCTTTCCTCTGAATCAGCGCCCCGACGAATCCCACGCGAAACACCTCGGGAGGCGCCTCCGCAGGACGATATCGGGCAAGGTCCACACCACGCCCCACATACTGCAGTTTGTGCTCCGGTATGCCCGCGACCAGAAAGGTCTCCGCAGACTTCCGCGAAGGCATGAGGAGCACGCTGGCAAGGTCGTACTCTGCCAGATTGTGCAGGCGGGTAGCGTGCAGATGTTTCCGCCAGTCACGCCATCCGCGGTCCTTCAGCCGGGCTTCCCGCTCCTTCTTGGTCTCCGCGGGCTTCACCACCCCTTTGTTCCGGTGCCAGGTGGGAACGTCCATGACACTGGGAATGCCCCGCAAGCGGGCTTCTACCAGGGATTGAAAACACTCCCCGCTCCAACCGTGGAAGAAGTCGTAGCCGCCCCGCCGAAGCTCTTGAGCGGCCTGCCAGTCCAAGTAGGTCTTCTTGGCAGCATAGTAGTCCTTGCTCCCCAGGCAGGAGAGCAGCCTCACAGGATGGTGCTGCAGAGATCTCACCTTCCCCGCCGGAACCTCCTGCTGGCGGTTCGCGTAGCAGATTGCCCTGCTCAGATAACCTCCCCGCCACGAAGTCAGCACCCCTTCCAGAGAAGTCGTATTCAACCCCGCACCGCCCAGTCCTGCGCTGGTGGCATACAGCAGTCGGGAGGGGGTGGCAGCGGAGGATGGGTTGGCGACGGACTTCAAAGGAGCACTAGTATCTTGAGGAGATACGACACTTCAAGGTGCAAGACGCAAAGTTGGCAATTCTCGCAGGCCGTGCCAACAAAACGGGCAGATGGCATCACCCCAACTGCAAGATCCCATCCACTTCCCGGCGGATCTCGTGGAACCGCCCGGCCATCTCCGGCTTGCGAACGTCAAGATTCCAGGAAGGAATCAACTCACTCATGCGTCGGCCGCCCTCAGGGGTGTCCAGCAAGTGAGGAAAGCACTTTTTCACGACGTCCAACACGATGTTGACAGAGACGGACGCACCCGGCGACGCCCCCAGCAAGGCCGAGAGACTGAGATCATCACTGGTGATCACCTCCGTGCCGTAGTGGACGATTCCGGCCTTGCCATCGGTCTTCTTGATCGCCTGCACCCGGATTCCTGCGTCAATGAGTTTCCAGTCCTGCTCCCGGGCCGCCGGATAGAAGACGTGAAGGACATCCAGGCGATCCTGCATGCTCTGGGTACCCTGCTGCACCAGGTACTTCACCAGGCTCAAGTTTTGCAGTCCGACGTTCATCAAAGTGAAGAGATTGTCCGGTCGAATGGAGCCGGGCAGGTCCATGAGGCTTCCCTTCTTGTGCAGGAACTTGGTGGTCCAGGCGGCAAACGGCCCAAACAGCAACGTCTTCTTGCCATCCAGCATGCGAGTGTCCAGATGCGGCACCGCCATGGTAGGCGCGGCCTCCAGCGGCTGACCATACACCTTGGCCTGGTGGCGCTCTACGATCTCCGGGTTCTCACAAATCAACCATTGCCCGCCGATGGGAAAGCCTCCCAGCCCCTTGGCCTCCGCAATTCCGGACTTTTGCAACAAGGGCAAGCTCCCGCCTCCCGCGCCTACAAACACGAACCGGGCGTCATTGGTGCGAACCCGACCGGTGGCGAGGTCTTTGATCTCCAGCGTCCAACCCGAGGACCCACGTTTCATGTCCGTGACCCGATGGTTTGAAGCAATCCCACAACGGTCCTGGGCTCCCAGCCAGTTCAGCAGCTTCCGGGCGATGGATCCAAAGTTCACGTCCGTGCCATTGTCCATCTTCGTGGCGGCCACCGGCTCACTTCCTCGACCGTCCATCAACAAAGGTGCCCATCTCGCGATGGTCGCACGGTCTGTCGAGTACTCGATGCCGCGGAAGAAGTGATGGGCCGCCATGCCCTCGTAACGAGCACGAAGAAATTCCACCATCTCCTGCCCGTGCACAAAGCTGAGATGTGGAACCGGATTGATGAACTCCTTTGGCCCCGAGATCATGCCGCTGACCACGGCGCTGCTCCAGAACTGCTTGGATTGCTCGAACTGCTCAAAGATTTCGATGAGCTTCTGGACATTCACGGAGCCATCCGCTTCCCGCTTGGGCGTGTAGCTGAGTTCACAGATCCCGGCGTGGCCGGTACCCGCATTGTTCCAGCCATGCGAACTCTCCTGAGCCAGCTCTTCCGTCACCTCATAGACCTGGATGGAGAGTTTCGGCTCCAGCCGCTTCAGCATCGCTCCGAGATTGGCCGACATGATGCCGCTGCCGATGAGGATGACGTCTGGATTCTCGATGTGGGAGTCGTATTTCATGGGTGCTGGCGGGAGGACGATGCTCGCCTCAGATCAAGGACTTGGGCAACTGATCTCTTGCAAACGTCGGTGACAAAACCTGATCAAAAAAGCACTTCTGGCAAAGTGGGAGGAAACACCGGCATCCGTCCATTCATCTGGAATCTTGCCCTCGACTGCTGCCCACCATTCGGTCCAGAGCCGCTGTTTCACCTTGCCCCCGGCTGCGTTCCTTGCTCTGAATTGCAATAGAGCCTGAGCGGTGCGCGTTACTTTCCGCCCCCTCTCGGTCTCCACCTCACCCATTTCCCTTTCTCTCCTCCATGCCTCTCCTCACGGATCGCAAGACCCAACCGCAATATGATGTCATTGTCGTCGGCTCCGGTGCGGGCGGCGGGATGGCCGCACTGCAACTCTCCCTGAACGGCATGAAGGTGTTGATGCTCGAAGCCGGGCGCAACTACGAGCCCATGAAGGAGACTCCGATGTTCAATACACCGGAGATGGCCCCCCTGAGAGGTGATCGCACGCCGGACCGGTTCTTTGGCTACTACGATGCCACGGTGGGCGGCGGCTGGCAGGTTCCCGGAGAGCCGTACACGAACAAAGCCGGGACGGAAGGATCCTTCTGGTGGTGGCGATCCCGCATGCTGGGAGGCCGCACCAACCACTGGGGACGCATCTCCCTCCGGTTTGGTGAACATGATTTCATCCCCAAGTCCCGCGACGGCCTGGGCTATGACTGGCCCATCCGGTATAACGACATCGCCCCTTGGTACGACAAGGCGGAGATGCTCATCGGGGTGTACGGCGAAAACTGCGGGATCGAAAACGCTCCAGACTCTTCCCCAGGCGTGCTGCAGCCCGCTCCGAAACCGCGAGTGGGTGACCTGCTGGCCCGCAAGGCAGGAAAGAAGGTGGGAGTACCGATCGTCGCCGCCCGCCGCGCTGTGCTGACCAAGCCCATGAACGGGCCCAAGATCGCGAAGGAACTCTTCCCCAACAATCCCAAGGCGCAGGAGATCATGGGCACGGACATGTCCATGCGCGCGCCGTGCTTCTGGGCCACAGACTGCATTCGCGGTTGCTCCATCCGGGCCAACTTCCAGAGCACCACTGTGCTCATCCCTCCGGCTTTGCAGACGGGGAATCTGGACATCATTACCGATGCCATGGTGCGTGAGGTCATCGTGGGCAAGGACGGCCGCGCTACCGGGGTGCACTACATTGACAAGGTGACCCGCAAGGATGCCGTGGCCAAAGCCCGCGTGGTCATCCTGGCAGCCAGCACCTGCGAGACCACCCGCATCCTCATGAACTCCAAGGGCAAGGATGCCGCAGGTCTGGCCAATGCCAGCGGACAGCTCGGCAAGAACCTCATGGACAGCGTGGGCACCAACCTGGGTGGGCACATCCCTGCGCTGGAAAACCTGCCCCCCTTCAACGAAGACGGTGCTGGTGGGATCCACGTGTACACCCCCTGGTGGCTGGTTCGTGATCATAACAAACTTGGATTCGCGCGCGGTTACCACATTGAGATGGGTGGCGGACGCCGGATGCCCAGCGTGGGCAGCCTGGGCGTGCTGGACAGCAAGTCACCCGGAGTCTATGGAACCAAGCTCAAAGAAGACGCCCGCCGCTACTACGGGGCGAGTTTCGGGTTCTCCGGCCGCGGAGAAATGGTCCCCAACAAGGACTGCTACTGCGAACTGGATCCGTCCGTGGTGGATCAATGGGGCATCCCCGTCCTGCGCTTCCATTGGAAGTGGAGTGACCACGAGATCAAGCAGGCCGAACACATGCAGCAGACTTTTGCCGAGCTGATCGAGCTCATGGGCGGCACTGCGAAGCCCAAGTCCGGCCGTGATGCCATCCAACGTCCCGGTGAAATCATTCACGAGGTGGGCACCGCCCGCATGGGGCCGGACGAGGCCACCAGCATCACCAACCAGTACTGCCAGACCTGGGAGGTGAAAAACCTCTTCCTCATGGACGGCTCGGTATTGCCCTCGAACCCGGACAAGAATCCGACGCTCACCATCCTGGCCCTCGCCTGGCGGGGCAGCGAATACCTCATGGAAGAGATGAAGCGCGGCAACATCTAACAATCAGCCCGACCATGGCCCTTTTCACTCGATCTCTCTTTCTCGTCGCCAGCTTGCTGCTGGCGGTTGCTGGTGACGCAGCTGAGCCCGTGACCATCAAGTTCTGTGAGGTGATGGAGAGCCCTGCGGATGATGTCATCTCTGTCGAGGGACCTTCCGGATCAAAGGACAAGCTGCTGATCCGCAAGGCTCCTCTGTTGGACTCCTCTCACCTGAAAGAAGTCTACGTTGGCAAGGCGATAACGGTGCTGAATGGCGTGGCCAAGGATCAATGGACCCTCTCCCTGACGTTCACCGACTCCGGCTCCAAACGGTTTGCAGAAGCAACTGAGAACTTGCTAGGCAAACGACTCGCCATCCTTGCCAATGACAAGGTGCTGGTGGCTCCCTTCATCCGAGAATCCATCACCGGCGGCAGAGCCGAAATATCGGGCTCTTTCACTGAACAAGAACTCAAGGATCTGGCTGACGCTGTCACGCTTGGGATCCAACAGGCGAAAGGTGCCGGCGGCTAACTCCACTGAACGCCGAGCCCCTGCCTTTCTCGCCCCTTTTATCTTCACTCTTTTCTCCACCTTCACATGTCTGACAACCGCGCCCCCCTTTCCCGCCGCGACGCCCTCAAGTGGTTTGCCGGCACCGCAGCTGGCACTGCTGCCGCGCCAGCTGTGCTCGCTGCCCCCAATGAAACGGAGCCATCGCCACCCGCGATTTCCACCCGCAGCCCCATTCACGACCCGGACTACATGAAGCCCGCGGTCTATCCGTGGACCAAACTCTTCTCTCCCGAGGAGCTGAACACAACCAAGGTCCTGGCAGATATCATCCTGCCCAAGGACAATCTCGGCCCCGCTGCGAGCGAGGTGGGCGTTCATGACTTCATCAACGAGTGGTGCAGCGCCCCCTACGATGACAAGAAGGACGACTGCGATGTGATCCGCGGCGGCCTGGGCTGGCTCAATACCGAGAGCTTCCGCCGGTTTGAAAAGACCTTCGTGGAGCTCAATCCGGCCCAACAAACGGCCATTGTGGATGACATCTGCGACCCCGCCAAGGTCAAGCCCGGCCTGAAGGTGGGCGTCAGCTTCTTCCGCCTTTTTCGCAAGCTCACCCTGGGTGGCTACTACACCCACAGCTCCACCTGGAAACAACTGGGCTACGTGGGCAACATCAGTCTTCCCGGCGACTATCCAGGAGTGCCGCTCGAAGTCATCAAAATGTTGGGCCTGGAAGACGTGGCCTGACGCTTGAGTCGATTCACTTAAAACAAAAGCGCCCGCCTCCAATCAGGATGCGGGCGCTTTTCATTTGGGAGCGGAACTCCCCTGAATTATTTCATCGCCCGGTTCACCGCGCTTAGCACTGCTTTGATGGAGGCCAATTCGATGTTGGTGTCCACCCCTGCTCCCCAGACGTTCTTGCCACCGGCCAGCTTGATCTGGATGAATGACAACGCACTGGCTCCAGTGCCTTCGCTCAGAGACTGCTCACGGTAAGTCGCGATCTCAAAGGCGGGGGCACCGCTCTTGACCAGACCATCCACAAACGCTGCAATAGGACCATTGCCCTCTCCAGTGACCTCCACCTCCTGGCCATCACGGAAGACGCTGGCGCGGCAGCGGAACACCCCCGTGGTACCATCGGCATGGAAGTGTTTCAGCGAAAACGGCTGCTCACGCTCAATGTACTCGTTCCAGAACATGGTCTTGAGCTCAGCCGCGGTCACTTCTCGGCCCAGACGATCCACTTCGTCGTTGGCCAGCGGACCGAATTCCCGCTGCAGATCCTTCGGCAGTTCGATCCCAAACTCGGCTTCCAACAGGTACGCCACACCGCCTTTGCCGCTCTGGCTGTTCACGCGGATCACTTCGCGATATTCCCGACCGATGTCCTTCGGATCAATCGTCAGATAAGGCACGTCCCAGACGCCACCTTTCTTCTCCCAGCCCGTCAGGCCTTTCTTGATGGCGTCCTGGTGGGAACCACTGAAGGCGGTGAACACCAGTTCTCCCGAATAAGGATGGCGGGGTGGCACTGACATGCCGGTGCAGCGCTCATACACATCGCGCAGGGCATTCAGGTTCGAGAAGTCCAACCCTGGATCAATGCCATGCATGTAGAGGTTCATCGCGACCTGAACGATATCCAGATTGCCCGTCCGCTCACCATTGCCAAACAGCGTGCCTTCGACGCGATCCGCGCCTGCCAGCAATCCCAACTCGGTCGCCGCAGTGCCGGTGCCACGATCATTGTGGGTGTGCAGGCTGATGACCAGGGACTCACGATTGCGAATGTTGGTGGCGATCCATTCGATCTGGTCGGCATACACATTGGGCATGGCGACCTCCACCGTATCCGGCAGGTTCAGAATCATCTTGCGCTCTGGAGTGGGCTGCCACACATCAATCACCGCCTCGGAGATCTCCTTGGCGAACTCCACCTCCGTCGCGCTGAAACTCTCAGGAGAATACTGCAACGAGACATCTGATCCCGCCAAACGTGGCAGGCGATCCTTGATCATTTGCGCTCCGCGCACGGCCATCTTCACGATGTCCGCCTTCTCCATGCCAAAGACATAGCGGCGCTGTGCCGGTGACGTGGAGTTATACAGGTGAATTATGACCTTCTTCGCCCCGATCAACGACTGCACCGTCTTTTCAATCAGGTCCTCCCGTGCCTGCACCAGCACCTGCACGGTCACGTCATCGGGAATCCGCCCGTCTTCAATCAGACGACGATTGAAGGCAAACTCCGTGTTGGAGGCGGAGGGGAAACCCACTTCGATCTCCTTGAAGCCGCACTTCACAAGGGCATCAAACATCTCCAGCTTTTGGGAGACATTCATCGGCACCGCCAGGGCCTGGTTGCCATCACGCAGATCCACACTGCACCACCGGGGTGCGCGGGTCATGACTCGCGAGGGCCACTGTCTGCCAGGCAGATCGATGGCGGGGAATGGACTGTACTTTTGAGAAGCGGGGACAAACATGGAAATAGGAAAGGGATAAATGAAGAGAAACGCGCTCCTGACAAGCAGGAGGCAAAGAGAAACCGATGTGCAAGGCCACCTTCATGGGTGGCGGGAGGGGTGAGATCAGTGGGCCGCCAACCCGAGTCGAAGGAGACCGGGAAGAAGATTCAGGCTGTGCACTGTCGAAGACATCGAGCCCCAAAGTAAGCATCCGGATCCATTTGTCTAGAAAAACATCATGGGGAGCGGTGCAGTCGTTTTGCGGGCACCTATCGGTCGTATCAGCGTGCAAAACGCAAGAGACTCCGTGCATCCTGAGCGAAAAACTGTCACCAAGACGGAACACGTGAAAAATCAACCAATGCCTTCACCGTTGATAATCAAGTAGTTACATCACAACCAAAGGAGATGGCACGCGCCGTGCATAAGGGTTCGGTGTCGCAACACCCGTTGTGAACCACCAGCCAAAGCCCCCTGCACTATTTCTCCCATGAAAACCATTCCATTCCCCACCACCTCGGCCCACAATCTCGCACTTCTCGACGATGAATCGCTGATGGCGCTGATCACTGAGAAACAAGATCAAAAGGCTCTCGAAGTCCTCTATCAACGTCACCGCCCCGTTCTGCGCGGCGTGATCGGTCGCGTCGTAGGTGTGGATGCCGACGTGGACGACGTGTTGCAAGACGTGTTTATCCAGGTCTGGAAGCAGTCCGCAACCTTCTCCGCCAAGAAGGGACAGTTGCTTGGCTGGCTGATCACCATCGCCCGCCGCCGGGCGCTTGACCGGGTCCGCCAGCTTACCTCCTACCAGAAAGCCACCAACCGGTACGAGGAGTCCATCAAGCCCGAAATCGGGCACGCAGAAGACTCCACGGTGGATCGCGAAGTGCGCCACAACGAACTGACCGAGTTGTTCGACCACCTGATTGCCGATCTGCCCAAGGAGCAAGGTGTCGCGGTTCAGCTCACCTTTTTCAGCGGACTTAGCCAGCGCGAAATCGCCGCCCGCCTCTCCCTGCCGCTTGGCACGGTGAAAACCCGCATCGAACTTGCTGTGCGCAAACTGGGCCGTTCGAACCTGTGCCGCGAAGCTGCGTAACCCCCATCTGGAGCCCCCTCCAAAACAGACTCTGGTTCTGTATCATCCAAGCAGACTTCCGACCGGTGGCACCCGCCACCGGTTTTCTTTTGTCCTTATCAATAGGGAGTGGCCCATCCTTTGCGGGAAGGAGGCTCTACCGCTCCGGCCACCCGAAAAAAACAGCACAAAAAAGTGAAGAAAACACTTGTCTATTTTTGGGATCGCGGTACTATCTCTTCCTCCCAGAGCACGGGGCATTAGCTCAGTTGGTAGAGCGTCTCAATGGCATTGAGAAGGTCAGCGGTTCGAATCCGCTATGCTCCACCAAACCTAAGAATGGTTTGGTGGAGTCCCCACAAAAAAGGCTGCAAACAAAAGCATGCCATTTATTTCTCTGAACCTGGTTTAAGGAAACCACCTTCCAAAGGCACCCCTGGTTGACTCCTCGATCACTCCTGATTCATGGAGGCACTGCGATCTCATTCGCCAGTCGCAGCCAAGTTCCCAGGTTTCTGCCGACGAAGGAACTTCAGGACTCCCCACTATGTGCCAATGCCATCAGGGAAAGAAGAGCGGCCACTCCCATAACCTCTCCCTATGGGAACGAACTGAGGGCTGAATGCCCGGAGTCATGCCAGCCTTGGGCAACGCTCAAAGTGATCGTGTATTTGAAATGCCCCAGGCTGTAGGCCCGATTCATTCAGGGATGTCTGTAGGCAGGCTTGATGAGACTGGGCCTTCGGTTTTCTGAGCCTAGCGATTCCCGCCTGCTGTAAAGGGGATAGGCCGCCGCGATTCCAATTCGCTCTCAGGCAATCAATACAGTGGCGCCATCACTTTTCCATGATGGTATTGCACCATATGTGTTGGTCCCTTCCACAGGAGACGACAGGATCACACCCTCCCCCTGCCTCTCAACGATGGAGGGACTGCACAGAGCTTCCAGGCGTCGAGAAAGGAGAGCCCGAACTCCTGCGGCCAATCTCCATCGAGACACGATCAATCCCCAAGGACGTCCGTTTCCAACAAAAAACCCGCACCGTTTCCAGTGCGGGTTTTGATAGAGTGAATCAGCAAGAGATTCTCAGCGAAACCGACTAGCGGGTAGCGGGTTTGCGGGGGGCACCCGTTGCAGGAGCCGCCGGGGTGGCAGCAGGAGCTGCGGCAGGCGGAGTCACGGCAGGAGCCTTGGCATCAGCGGCGGCCTTTGCCTTGCGGGCTTCACGATCCGTCTTCATGCGGGCGATGGTGGCCTCTGCCTTCTGGATCTTGTCTTGAGTGAGGGCCTTGTTACCCTTGGTCACGGCATCCAGAGCGCCTTTAACCACTTCGTTCTTGGGATCGATTTCCTGGGCCTGCTTGAAGAACACATAGGCAGACTCAAAGTCAGGCTTGGCCGTGTCACCAACCGGGACCATGAGGCCGCGGAAGTGAAGGCTGCCCAGACGGACAAAGGCCTCGAGACGCACGGCGTCGCTGGCGGCGGGAGAATCCGCAGCAGCGAGGTAGGAGGCGGCAGCGGCCTGATAAGGAGACCCTTTGTCGCTGTCGATCACCAGACCCTGTTCGCTCACGAGACCGTAGCTGAGAAGACCTTCCGGAAGACCTGCAGCAGCGGCGCGGGCGAACCAGCCAGCGGCGGCAACCGGGTCTTTCAGAGTGCCATTGCCATTGAGGTAATAAGCACCGGCCTTCTGCATGCCATATGCCAGACCGTTCACGGCGGACTGCAGGAAGTAAGTGAATGCCTTGGTTGGGTCCTTGTCCACAGTGCGTCCTTCTTCGTAGAAGGTGCCGACGTTGTAGATGGCGAGAGGCACATTGCTCTGGGCAGCCAGACGGTACAGTTCAAGTGCGGCAGCGGCGTTGGGGGCGACGTCGATCTTCTTGTCGTCCTTGTCGAGGTCCACACCCTTGTCGTAGAAGCCGGCAAGACGAACTTGAGCGATCGAGTCATTGCCCTGGGCAGCGCGGCGATAGAAGTCGAGAGCCTTGTCGAAGTCTTTCGTCACACCAGCAAGGCCGCTCTCATGCAGTTCACCCATGATCCGGAGACCGGTGGCATTGTTCTGCTTGGCAAGTTCTTCGAACTTCTTCACCGCCGCAGCGGGGTCGGCGGCAATCGTCTTCTCACCGATTTTCTTGCCATCCAACAGCACTGAACCGAGGCTGGCCAGCGCACCGGGGTTGCCGAGGTCAGCCGCCTCGTTCAACAAAGTCCAGGCCTTGTCGTCATTCTGGCTCTCTTTGCCACCTGCGCCGAGATAGAACTGAGCCAGCTCAAACTTGGCCTGGCTGTCCTTTTCCTTGCTGGCGACTTCGAGCAGCGCTTCAGCAGCCTTGGGGTCCACTTTGTAGCCAGCAAGGCCACGAAGATGAATCTGGGCCATGTTGCGACGGGCGGCATTCAGCCCTTTGTCGGCGGACTTCTGGATCCAGTCCACGCCTTCCTTCGTCACCTTCTCTTCTTTGCCGGAAGCGGCAAGAATGAAGCCGAGGTTGTTCATGGCCTGAAGCTGATTCTGGGCGGCAGCCTTCTTGTAGTAGTCAAGCGCCTGCTCCAGAGCTCCCTGCTGATTGCTCTGTTGGAGGAAAAGACCCACCGCAAACTGGGCATCCTTGTCCCCCTTGGTGTCGGCGAGGTCCTTGATCTTCTTGATCGTCTCGTTCACCGCCGTCCCAACCTGGGACGTATCACCTGAGGAAATATTGCCCATGGCGTCGGCCAGCTTCTGCACTTGGGCCGTCATTTCGGGCGAGGGGCTCGACCACTCTGCGGTATTGAGTCCGAGGGCCGCTACCATCGCGGCCATCTTGAGGCTAATAAGACTATGCAACATAATTTTCGAATTGAATGAAGAGTGCGATTCAGACCCGCATGAGGTCGAAGCGCTCATTTTTGGCTAAAAGATTCGCCTAAATCAAGCAAATCTGGTGAATGGCCGAAAAATGCCGTTTGGGCGCACTGCTACCGGGACTTTTACTTGCTCCCGCAGGGGGCAACAGTTGACAATGCTGACAAATGACCCACGCCAAGGCGACCCTTGCCCAAGCCCGTGCCCATCTCGCAGCCCTGAGACACCGCCTGAGAGAAGATTTAGGCGAGAAGCGCCTCATGACGCTGACCATCTCAGCCTTCATGCTGCTGTACATGACGGCCGCCTACCTGCTGGTGAACCGGGGGCTCAGCTTTGTCCATGCCCTCCCCCTGCTGGGGCCGCTGCTCACCGAGCGGATGCTGTACCTGCTGTTCTTTTTCTTTTTCCTGATGCTGGTGATGTCCAACGCCGCCATCACGGGAATCAGTCTTTTCCGGCGACAGGAGACGGGCTGGCACCTGAGCCTGCCCATGCCCCATGGCAGCATCGTGATCTGGAAGACCATTGAGGGCCTGCTCATTTCCAGCTGGGGGCTCATTCTGTTGAGCGCTCCCATTTTGGCGGGGTTTGGCAGAATCTTTGACGCTGGGCCCTTCTTTTACATCTCCAGTCTGGCGGCTGTCGTGTGCCTCATCGCCCTGGCCTCCAATGTCAGCACCTGGTTTCTGCTCATGGTGGTGAAGTTCTACCGCCCTTGGTGGCTCAAGGTGGGAGGCACTTTGGTTTTGGGCATGGTGGTTTACATCATCTGGCAGATTCGTGACAGCCAGACGGGGCAGTTTGTCTCCAGTGACGTGGCCAGCAACGTGCGCCAGATCCTCGGGCACACGCAGATCTGCACCCACCCTCTTCTCCCAAGCTCCTGGGTGGCTGAGGTGGTGATCGCCTCCGGGCGGGAACTCCCGGGTCGGGCGATGTTCTTCACCCTGCTGTTGCTGAGCAATGCCATGGCCGCATGGATCCTCACCGCCGTAGTCGCCAACCGTTACTTTTACCCCTCTTGGAACCGCGCACTTCAGCACTCAGAGCTGCGCAACATCGCCAACGGTCAGGCGGTGTTTGCCAACCACAAATCCCGCCCTGAGTTCCTGCTCCGCAGAGTGACCCCCTTCCGCCGCAGCACCCTGGCCCTGGTGGGCAAGGATGCCCTGACGTTTCTCCGCGAACCCATGCAGTGGGGCCAGTGCACGCTCATCTTCGGCCTGCTGCTGCTTTATACCTCGAACCTGCGCAATCTGGGCTACAACTACAAGGACCCCACCTGGAGCGCCATCATCAGCCACCTCAACCTCACGGTGTGCTGCCTCGCCATGTCCACCCTCACGACGCGGTTTGTCTTCCCCCAGTTCAGCCTGGAGGGGCAGCGTTTGTGGATTCTGGGACTTGCACCTTTTCCCCTCACCCGCGTCATCCGGCAGAAGCTCTGGCTGAACCTTGCCGCCTCCACACCGTTGACCACGCTTCTGGTGGTGGTGTCGTGCTTCAGCTTGAAGCTCCCCATGCATCGCGCCGTGTTCTTTGTGTCCGCCATCGTCCTGATGACCGTCGGCCTCAATGCCCTCGCGCTCTCTCTCGGAACGCTCCTGCCAAATCTGCGGGAGACCAACTCTGCCAAGATCGTGTCCAGCTTTGGAGGCACCCTCTGTCTGGTGGCCAGCTTCTTCTACATCGCCATCGCCATGACAGTCCTCGTGGTACCCACGGTGATCGGTCGAAGGTCGGTTTCTCCAATGCCAATGGAAGATACTTATCGACTAGAAGCATCGGCAATCGGAGTACTGTTCATCTTAACAGTACTTATTGGTGGAATTCCATACTATTTCGCCCTTCGCCGCACGAAAACCCTCGCAAACTTAGGAGAGCTGTAATACTTAGACGGGTAAACCAAACTCGTCTGTCATGCCTAAAGCCGCTACAAGTTCGATGTACTATGACAGGGAAGCGCCGGTGCTTCGCTTCGAGGAGTCGGATGACTTCAGTGACTATGCTGCCAAGCCCAATGGCCACAGCCAGGTGGTGAACCACAGCGCTCCGGTCTCGTCCGGAAGCGATGACCCGTTCAGTGAGCTCAAGAGCAAGCAGGAATCCCTGCTCAAACTCCGCCAGGAGCTGGATCGCACCCAGCGCGAAGCGCAGGAACTGGAGGCCCAACGCCTCAAGGAAGAACGCTTCTCCACCGGTCGCAGGGAAATCACTGAAAAAGTTTCCCGGAACCTCGCCCGCCTGGAGCGTGAGCTCTACAACGCGCAAAAGATCATTGAGGAGATCTCGGTGGCACGTGAGTCCTTTGAGCATCACCTCGAATCCCTCCGCACCATCCGCCCCGAGACATGGAAGCGTTGCGATCTCAATGAGGAGCTCGATCGCGCCATCGGTGCCGTCGAAGATGCAGAGAACGAATTTGGCAAGGCAAGCCGCCGGCTTGCCACCGTGCTCCCAGAGGGCAGCCAGGCCTCGTTCCTCGTCGGCTCCCAACTGGGCGGCGGGGCACTTCCGCAGGATTTCCAGAGCTGGCTTCGCGCCGGATTCGCCTTCACCCTCCCGCTTCTTGCAGGCATCGCCCTGCTCATGCTGCTGGGCAAGTTGTTCCTCTAACTCCGAGCCGCACTCCCATGTCCAGCAACGTCCGCGTACGCAAGCCCTCCGCCAAGACTGCCAAGTCTCTGACGCAGCAGGACAAGGCTGCCAACACCCGCACCCTCAAGGAAAAAACTGATGATCTGCAGACCCGGATTCTGCGGGTGGAGATGGACATTGTGTCCGCCTCCCGCCAGGCCCAGGAGCGCCGCATCAAGTACCGGGACACCCTGCCCCCAGAGCCCTCGGCCCGCCGTGGATTTGCCCAGGGTGAACGCCGTCTCACGCTCGCACAAACCCGCGCCCGCAATCGCAAGACGATGGTCCAGTGGGCCGAGTTCGCCGTTACGGCCATCATCCTGATTGGAGCCTGTGCGTGGCTCTACCAGTGGTGGATGCGCACCCAGGGCGGCTTCTAAGCGTCCTCAGCCTTGATCCATTTGCGGGGTCCGTGTCATGCGGCCCCGCTTTTTTTGTGCCCGGCCACGACTTCCAAAACCGCGCCCCCATTTTCCTTTCCTCATCTCGCAGAGGCTTGACATTGCCGCCTCCGCCTTTCCATTAGTGGGGCATGGCCCACCACATCGACATTCAACACACCGCAAAGCTCGCCCGCCTCAAGCTGACCGAACAGGAGGCGGTAAAGTATGAGGCGCAGCTCGCCAAGGTGCTGGACTATATGGAGACCCTGGAAGGCCATGATCTGTCGGGTGTTGAATTGACCGCCCACGCCATGCCGATCTATGACGTGTGGCGTGAAGATGTGTCCGTGGAAGGGTTGGACCGGGCCGAGGCCCTGGCCAATGCCCCCCGGAAAACCGCCGGGCAATTCCTGATCTCCCGGGTCGTGGAATAGTCCGTCGCCGCACCCGCCCCTGCTCCCTCGCACTCTGCATTTCGTTTTTCTCCCGTGTCCCTCGCCGCTCAATCCATCGCCTCCCTCCGCAAGCAGCTTCTCAGCAAGGAGATCACCCCTACGGACATCGTCAAGGATGTGCTGACCTCCATTGAAAAGCAGGATCCTGCGCTCAAGGCTTACCTTTCGATCGATGCAGAACGTGCTCTGGCGGACGCTGCGAGTGCGGACATCAGCAAGCCCCTAGGGGGCATCCCCATCGGCATCAAAGACAACATCAATGTCAAAGGCGCCCCCTGCACCTGCGCCTCCAAGTTCCTCGCTGAGAACTACACTTCGCCGTACAACGCCACGTGCGTGAACCAACTGCACGCAGCCGGTGCCCTGACGCTGGGGAGATTGAACATGGACGAGTTCGCCATGGGCTCCTCCACGGAGAACTCCGCCTTTTTCGCAAGCCGGAATCCCTGGGACACGGAACGCGTCCCGGGCGGGTCTAGCGGCGGCTCTGCGTCCGCGGTAGGCGGCGATATCGCCATCGCAGCCCTGGGCTCAGACACAGGCGGCTCCATCCGGCAGCCCTCCGCCTTCTGCGGATGCGTGGGGTTGAAGCCCACCTACGGCCGTGTTTCCCGCTACGGTCTGGTGGCCTTCGCCTCATCTCTCGACCAGATTGGCCCCATCACCAAGACTGTCGAAGACGCCGCCTTAGTCTTGAATCATCTTTGCGGCAAAGACGGACGCGACAGCACCTCGCTTGACGCGACCGTGCCCGACTTTACTGCCGGACTTGGACAGGACATCAAGGGGCTGCGCTTTGGCCTCCCCAAGGAATACCTTGTGGATGGAGTGGACGCCCGCATTCGCAGCGCTGTCGAGGCGGCCATCACTCACATTCAGGGTTTGGGAGGTATCGTGGAAGAGATCAGCCTCCCCCACACGGACGTGGGCATTGCCACTTATTATGTCATCGCACCTGCCGAGGCCTCCACGAACCTCTCGCGTTTCGACGGCGTTCGCTACGGCCACCGTGCTGAGAATACCGCAGACGTACTGGATCACTACCTGACGACCCGCGCCGAGGGCTTTGGCCCCGAGGTGAAGCGACGCATCCTGCTCGGCACCTATGTGCTGAGTTCAGGATATTACGATGCGTACTACGTGAAGGCTCAGAAGGCGCGGACCCTCATTCGCAAGGACTTCGACGAGGCGTTCAAGAAGGTGGACATCGTGCTCTCCCCCACCACTCCGGAGCTTCCGTTCAAGCTCGGTGCCCACAGCGATGATCCGCTTTCCATCTATCTGGCGGACCTCTTCACCATCCCTGCCAACCTTGCTGGGCTCCCTGGCATCAGTGTACCGTGCGGGTTCGTGGAAGATGGCGGCACCTCGTTGCCAGTAGGTCTTCAAATGGTCGGCCGCGCCCTGGACGAAGTCACCCTGCTCCGTGCTGCCCATGCCTATGAGCAGTCCACGTCCTGGCACTTGAAAAAGCCCCGGTAAGGGGCGTTTGCCACCTCTCTGGTGGTTCATGAGTCAAACGACCGGCATTCCCATGCCGGTTGTCACCACCAGAAGACGTCCACCAGAAAGCAGAGCACCATGGCAATGCTCAGGCCCAGCTTGAGCACCATGCCCATGGTTGTCCCCACCACGGTGCCCCACGTCGCCTTCATGGCGGGGTTGAACTTCTTTTTCGCAAAGAGAACCTCAAAGGCAAAGCCGCCGATGAGGGGGCCGAGTATCAAGCCCAGGGGGCCGAAGAACAGCCCCACAATCCCGCCCACCAAGACGCCCCAGAATCCCCAGCGGCTGCCTCCAAACCATTTGGACCCGACGGCTCCGCTGAGAAAATCGACGGCGAACGTGCCCGCCAGCAAAAGCGCCATGATGCCCAGTCCCCAGAGACTCATGCCGTGCTCCGGCATCAGAAGCGTGTGAAGCCCACCCGCCACAAAGAGGAGGACAGGGCCAGGCAGCATGGGAACCACGGTGCCCAGGATGCCAACAAACATCAGCACCACCGTGAGGCACCACACCATCCAGTGCCCGATCTCCAGGCCCTGGAACCACTGCACGACATCATGCCACCAGCTCATTCTGCAGCGGCCTCTCCATGCCAGGTGATCTTACCTTGCACTGGGCTGCGACGCCCTTCCGGCCATACAAACCCCGGCTTGGGCCAACCCAGGTAGAACAGGCCCAAACAACGATCTTCGGGTCCCAACTGCAACCAGTCGGCAAATTGCCGCTCATACACCAAGGCCGGAGTGGACCAATACCCTGCCAGTCCCGCAGCACTGGCACTCAAGTGCAGGTTCTGCACCGCACAGGCGACAGCCTCAATCTCCTCCAGTTCCGGGATCTTCGCCCCACCGCGACGGGCCATGACAATCGCGATGATGACAGGCGCGAGTTGGGCGCTCTCAGCCATTTTCCGGAATTTGTCCTCCCGAAACTCAGAGGCCGGCGTGATCTCCCGGTAAACAGCCTGCATGCTCATGGCGAGTTCAGTGCGGGCGGTTCCCTGCATGACATGAAACCTCCACGGTTCCGTCATCCCATGCGTGGGTGCCTGATTCGCATTCTCCATCAACGCCTCCAAGAGCCCCCGTTCCACCGGCCGGCCTGGATCCATGTCCGCTGGTTTGACGGAACGACGGTGCCGGATGTGGTCAGTGATGCTTTGGAGAGGAGTAAGCGCAGCTTCGGACATAGAACAGTTCAGGAAGGAAACGTACGACGTTCCCCTCGTGACGCGACAGAATCAAGTCAACGTGCGAGCAGGCGAGTTGATTTGTTGACCCCGTCACCGGACCGCCTACAATCGGCCCGTGCGGACGCCCGGCGTCACGATCACAAACCTGAATCCCAACTCTCTCTTCTCATGCCTCTCGCAGTCGGTACCAAAGCCCCGGATTTCACCCTCAAGAGCAAAACCGCCGACGGTCTCAAGGACGTGACCCTCAGCGCCAACTTTGGCAGCAAGAACACCGTGCTGCTCTTCTTCCCCCTCGCGTTCACGGGCGTCTGCACCCAGGAAATGTGTGACATCACCGCAGGCCTTGGCGGTTATGGCGATCTCAACGCCGACGTCATCGCCGTGAGCGTGGACAGCCCCTTCGCCCAGGAAGCTTGGGCCCAGAAGGAGAAGATCGGCATCACACTGGTCAGCGACCTCAACAAGGAAACCACCAACGCCTACGACGTTCTCTTCCCTGGTCTGGCTGGCATCGGCGACACCTCCGCCCGCTCTGCCTTTGTCATCGACAAGGACGGCGTGATTCAGTACTCGGAGCAGACCCCCTCCCCCAAAGAACTGCCTAACTTCGAAGCCGTGAAGGCAGCCCTTGGCGCCCTCTCCTGAGGAGCACGACGGATCGTATCATTGCTTTTGCATTCTGCGGTCGGGCTTTCGCCCGGCCGCTTTTTTTGGCCCCTCGTGCCCGCTATCGCAGCCGTTCTATCGCCCGCAGAAGATCAGGGAAATTCACCGGCTTGACCAGGTGCTCCTGAAAACCCGCTTCACGGGATCGTTGATGATCTTCTTCCATCCCGTAGCCGCTCAAGGCGATGGCACGAAGCGGCAAACGGTTCCGAATGGACTTTATCAAATCCAGTCCGCTTCCATCGGGCAGGCCCAAATCACTGATCAGCAGATCCACAGGCTCCCCGTGATCCAACAAAGCGAGGGCGGTGGCCACGCTACGAGCCACGAGCACCTCGTGCCCACGCCGCTGCAAGAGCTGTCGCATCACCTCGCGGGTGTCCTCGTGATCCTCCACAAGGAGAATGCGCAACCCAGCGGCTTTCGCAGCTGGAACAGCCGGTGCCGATGACGGCTGGCAGACAGGAAGCACCAGATCTGCTACGGAATGCCCCTGGAACACGGGCAGCGTAAGGGTGAAAGTCGCCCCTTTGCTCCGGCCTGCACTCGCGGCCGTGAGTGTGCCGTGGTGCAGCTCCACAATGGCCCTGCTGATGGCCAGCCCCAGCCCCAGCCCGCCAAACTGCCGTGTCACCGCTCGATTGCCCTGGTCGAAGGCATTGAAGATCCGGTCCATGTCTTCGGCAGCGATGCCAATGCCTGAGTCCGCCACCTCAATCACCATCGTATTTCCTCCCTCCCTCCCCGCCGGGCCAGGCTTCAGGCTCACCTGTACGGAACCGTCCTCAGGGGTGAACTTCACTGCATTGCGCAGCAGATTCCACAACACCTGCGTGAGACGCATCGCATCCCCTCGCACCCGGGTCTGTGTGGCAGTGTCATGAGTGACAATGCGATCGGGCTCTGTGCGGGACTCCCGGCATATCTCTATGGCGTGGCTCAGCAGTTCACGCAGGTCCACTTCATCATCCCGCATCTCCATCTTGCCTTTGATGATCCGGGTCAGGTCCAGCAGATCGTCAATCAGCCTCGCCTCCAGATCAATGTTGCGCTTGACCATCTCAAGGTCACGGCGCAGCTCCTCCGGCACCTCGGGACGATCGCACCACTCTGCCACCACCGCCAGCACCGGGCTCAACGGCGTGCGCAGCTCATGGCTCAGCACGGCCAGGAACTGGTCCTTCGCCTCATTGGCCCTCTTGAGTTCCTCCCTGGAATTGCGCAGTTCCTCCTCCCGTTGCTGCAGTTCTTCAACAAAGGCCGCCCGGGCTTCTGCGGCCTCCTTGGCCACGCGCTCACGTGCCGCCTCCAGCTCCCGGGACCGGAATTCATGCAGAATGCGTGAGTTCTCCTCTTCGTAGAACTTCCGCCTCAGGAGGGCACGGATGCGACCTTTGAGGATCGCGTAGTCACCGGACTTCCCCACAAAGTCGTCCGCTCCGGCCTCGAGGGCACGGAAAAGATTGTCCCGGGACTCAGCCCCGGTCAGCACGATGGTGATGAGTGGCACCTCCAGCTGATGACGCAGCTCATTGATTCTGCGACATACCTCGAACCCATCCATGTTCGGCATGAGGAGATCGATGATGACGCCGTCGTACTTGTTCTTCCTCACCAGTTCCAGGCTTTTCAGGGGATCCAGGGCAATGTCCACCTTGTACCCCTCGCCCTCCAGCTCCCCTCTCAGGTGTTCCAGGAAGGTGACGCTGTCATCGATGGCGAGCAGGCGGGCCGTCCGGAAGCCGTTGTCACCGCCGGCAAAGATGCGACCTTCAGGCCTCGACTTTTGCAGGAGCGTCCGCACCCTCAGCAGCAGGTACTCTGGATTGCCTGACTTCAGGATGAAGTCGTCGGCCCCGCTGTCCAGACCTTGCAGTTCCTTGTCCTCCTGGGCAGTGAGGATCACGATCGGCAGACTGCGGCTGTCGACGTGCATTCTGATGCGACGGCAGACCTCATCACCCCGCATGCCGGGGAGATAGTAGTCCAGCAGCACCAGATCTGGCCGCTTGTCGCGCAGGGTGATAAAGGCCTCCTCCGCGGTGGAAACCCAG
The DNA here is from genome assembly GCF_000739635.1 of Verrucomicrobium sp. BvORR034. GTDB lineage: Bacteria > Verrucomicrobiota > Verrucomicrobiia > Verrucomicrobiales > Verrucomicrobiaceae > Verrucomicrobium. The sequence goes on from NZ_BATQ01000113.1 coordinate 55,907, forward strand.
GTCACCAGCCAGCCTTCAGCTTCCAGCAGGGAGATCAGTTTGAGCGCCTGGCTGGCGGAATCTTCCACCAGGACGATATGACTGCGATGCTCAGCCATGGGCGACCTCCCCGCTCTGACAGACAACATTGAGCCGTGGTCCGATTTCTGAAACCGGCAAAATCTCACGGGCCGCCCCCAGGCGTACCGCAGTGCCCGGCATGCCATACACCACGGCGCTGGACTCATGCTCAGCAAAGGTAAACCCGCCGGAATCACACATTTCCTTTAACCCCTCCGCGCCATCCTCTCCCATCCCAGTGAGCAGCACGCCAAGCGCCTTGGCACCGTGAACCTGGCTCATGGAGCGAAACAGGACCGTCCCTGAGGGCTTCTGCGCACAGACAGCGGGCGTGTCCAGCAGCCCGAGGCGCATGCCCGGCACACATACGGCATGCCGGTCTGCCGGAGCCACATAGACCCTGCCTTCTTCCAGCGGCATCTGCGACATTCCCTCGATCACCTCGCGGTCGGGAAGCACGTCATTCAGCCAGTTGACAAACCCGCGCACAAAACCCGGCGTAATATGTTGCACCACTACAATCGGTTGTTTGACCTCAGGGGAAAGATCCCCGAGCACCCGGACCAGAGCACTCGGGCCTCCGGTGGAGGCCACCATGCCAATCACAGTCGGTCGCCAGCGTCCTGCTTTCGGCAGAGGCAACCTCGTTTCAGGGGAAGGCTCGGGCATCCCTGGCCAGGTGACACGATAGCGCTGCCGGATCACCCGCACCTGGCTCATGATAAAGAGCTTCGTGCACAACGCTGCCGCGAGGTCGGCATAGTCGTTGTGGCTCATGCCCACGGGCTTCTGCACCACGGAAAGCGCCCCGATCCGCAGCGCATTCATGGAGATGTTGAGCTCATCATCCTCCACGTTGGAGGAAACAACCACAATGGGGGTCGGGTGCTCCGACATGATACGGCGGGTCACCTCCAGGCCGTTCATGCCTGGCAGGCGGATGTCCAGAGAGATCACATCGGGATGCACTCGATCCAGTACGGCCAGAGCCTCCTCCCCACTCCTGACTGATGCGACCACCTGCAGCCGCGGATCCTGACTGATGATGTGCTCCAGGAACATGCTGATCACCGGAGAGTCCTCAACAATCATCACTGTGGTCTTTTTCGTCAATGCAGGGAAAGGTTGGGAAGTTTGGGGAGACAGACAGGCGGTCAGCGGCATGTCAGACCAGCTGGCGTACGGTATCGAGCAGCTCGCGGTGGTCGAAGCGCTCCTTCACGATGTAAGCATCGGCACCCAGGGCCAGACCGCGCTCCTGATCTTCACGGCTGCTCAGGGAGGTCACCAGCACCACGGGCAATTCGGCAAGGCGGGCGTGATTCTTCATCGCAGACAGGAGCTGGAAGCCATCCATCTCCGGCATCTGAACATCGGACACCACTGCATCCACCGGCTCCGTTCTCAGCAGATCATAGGCAGCTTTTCCATTCACAGCCACCCGCACCGCATAGCCTGCGGCCTCCAGGATGGATTTCTGGAGGGTACGGGCGGTGAAGGAGTCATCCACCACCAGGACCACCGGCTTTTTCTTCACGGTCACGACGGGCTTCTCTTCACGCAAAGTGGCCCCGAGGAAGCGCTGCATCAGCCCGGGAAGATTGATGACCAGAGCCACCTCCCCCCCTTCGAGAAGGATGGCGCCTGAAAAGTGCGGTGACAACGAAGCGGGATGTGGCAGCGCCTTGATGAGGGCGCTTGTCTCACCCACGAACTCCTCGACATTGAGCGCCAGGGGGCGGTCCCCTTTCAGCACCGCGACGAGCAGATGGCCGTCCTCATGGCGCACCAGACTGGGCGGCAGCCCACAAGCCGGGCCGAGCGTCACAAGCGGGACCGGACGACCTCCGTGCATAATCACGGAGCGACCTTCCACGGTGTGGACCTTCGTCACCCGGTGCAGGGAATCGAGCCCACGCATGCCCAACGCGAAAGTGCGTCCGGCCGTTCGCACTAGAAGGAGGCGATGGGTGGAGACGCTCACCGGCACTTCCACGATCAACTGACAGCCCCCTCCCGGACTTTGCAGCATGCGGGCAGTCCCCTGCAACTGGGTGGCGCGGTCTTTCACCACCGACAAACCCACCCCGCGTCCCGAGACGCGAGTCACCTCTGCGGTGGTGGAGAAACGTGGCTCAAACAGAAAATCCAGCCACTGGGAGTCGTCCAAGTTTTCAGCCACCTCTGGAGTCACCAGGCGATTGCGCAGAGCTTGGGCACGCACCGAAGAAAGATCCACCCCTTGCCCATCATCCAAGACGGACAGCCGAAGCACCTGTCCGATCACTTCAATCTCCAACCTGACCCTCCCTGTCTCGTCTTTGCCCGCCGCGCGACGCCGTGAGGGTGACTCGATCCCATGAGCCATGGCATTCCGCAAAGCATGCATCACAGGATCCTTCAGGGATTGAAGCACGGCACGGTCGGCCTGCAGTTCACCACCGTTGATCGTGAATTCCACCTTCTTCCCGGTCTCAGCAGCCAGGTCGCGCATCATCTTGGGAAATCCCTCAAACACGGTGTTGATGGGCACCATCCCAATATGACGCACTTCTTCCAGCTGACGTTCGCCCAGCATACGCAGAGACCATCCCGCCTGCTGCTGCTGCAAGCGCACACGCTGGAGTTGTTTGCTCAGCGCCACCAGGCCTGCATGCAGTTCACCAGGGCCCGCCGTATTGCGGTCACTGGACTGCCTCAGCGTCTCGGTTTGCTCAAACAACTCCTCGAGTTCGCGTCCAAGCGCTTCCTGCCTGGAGGCTTCTGCCACCAGCTGTCCGCTGGATTGCAGCAACCTGTCCAGATGACCTGCATGGATCCGCAAGCTGTCGTGCCCGCCCCCACCAGTCGGCAGCGTCTTTTTGGCAACAGGCAGCCGGTCTCCGGACTCAGGCTCGGAATGGAATGCCAGTTCATGCTCCTGGTTCACCATCAACTCTGCCGGTGTCATGATCGCATCGGTGCCGGAGCCTGTTGCCCCGCTCCGTTCAGCAATCATGAGGTCATCGACTTCGTCAATGATCCGGCCCATCCGCTCTTTTGCGGCGGCATCCGCCGGCACGTGCCCTTTAGCCACTTCGGAAAGCAGGCTTTCCAGATCATGTGCCAGATGCTCCACGTCCAGCAGATCACAGACCCGGGCCCCACCCTTCATGCTATGGGCCATGCGAAACGCCTCGTCGAACAAGGGCCCCTCCGCCAGGGGCCAAGCCTCCATCAGCATGCGAATCGCCGTAATCTGCTCACGATATTCCAAACGGAACGCCGCGAGCACACGCTGGTGGATGTCAGAAGAGGACGACACGAAGGGGTTTCAGATTTCGGAACTGGATGAGGTCGACGGCGGAAACATCTACAGCTGGTACTTGCCGACAGCCATGCGGAGCTGGATGCTGAGTTCGTTGAGATTACCCAGCGCCTTCTCCAGCTGGGCGGTCCCTATTGCAGTCTGCTCCGCCGCTTGGCGGATGTCGCGCATCCCCTGGGTCACCTGATCAAAGCCAATCTGCTGCTGACTGGTGGCACCGATGATCTGCTGGAAGGCGTGCACACTTTCCACCGTCGTCTCCGTCATCTGGTGAATGGTCTGCTCCGTCACCTGGGCCTGCTGCCTTCCGGAATCAGAGCGCTTCACCGCTTCCTCCGTGAGCATCACCGTGCTGTTGATACCCCGCTGGATCTCTCCCAGGATGCCCCCCACCTGCACCGTGCTCTCCTTGGCCCGCTGGGCGAGATTGCGCATCTCGCCTGCCACCACGGCAAATCGTGTGCCGTGCTCACCCGCGCTGGCCGCCTCAATGCTGGCGTTGAGAGCCAGGAGGTTGGACTGATCCGAGATTTCATTCACGGTGCTGATGATGTCGCCAATGGCCTGCATCCGCTCACTCAGCCCCACAATCTTCACCGCCACATCCTCCACCTGCTGACGGATGCCCTCCATGAGCCTGGTGGTTGCCTGCACGGCCCCTACGCCAGACTGGCTGGCAGCGGACGTGGCTTCTGCACTGGCGGCCACCTGCCTGGCCTTGTCAGCGATCTCGGCGCCGGACTGCGTGATTTCCTGCATCGTGGCTGAGACCTCCTGCACCGTCGCCGCCTGCTCCTTGGTGCTGGAGGCCTGCTGCTGGGTGGAGGCAAGGATCTCCGCGGCAGCGGAGTTGATATTTCCCGTAACCCCAAGAATCTGGCCGCTCAAATCTTTGAGATTGTCCACCATGTTGTCAAAGGCGTCCCCCAGCTGCCCCAGCTCATTGCGACTCGCAATCGCCGCTTTCTCCGTGCGCAGATTGCCACGGGAGACATTGTCCGCCAAGATGACCAGACGCTGAAGCGGACCTGTGATGCTCGTGGCCACCAGCCAGCTTATCAGGAAGCCCAGAGTGCCCACAAACACCGTGATGAGCACTTCCTTCGTCACCAGCTCCTGTGACTGCTCCTGCAGCAGTTGCGTGTATCCCTTGTTGATGACGATGCCGAGATCCTGAATCTCCGTCTCCCGCTGCAACAGACTTGTCAGGAGCGGCGCGAAGTCGGGAGACGTTTTTTCCATGGCGACCAGCCGGTCCGTGTCATCGATAGATACTGTAATGAGCTGGGCCTGCTTCAGCATGTTGTCGCGCACAGTGCCTTCAGGCGCAGCCGGCACCCTCACCGTCTCTGGTCGATTGAGGCGCTCAATCACCTCTCCACCATTGAGCAGCCCTTCCTGGGTACCCACCCAGACCTTCCGCACATAGTCCAGTTTTTCCCGGGTAGCGCGCTTCTCCATGAGAAGCAAGGCCGTGGAGAAATGCTGCTGCTGCAAAGTCCGCTGACGCCCTACCAGCTCAAGGACGAGAAATTTGTCCCGCTGGCTGTCCAGCGTACTGACCGTGAAGTAGAGGATCGTGGCCAGGGCCCCGAGGAAAAATAGCGGGATGAGAGTGAGTTTGGTGCCGACCTTGAGATCACGCCAGACGTTGGGAGAGGAATTCATGAACAATGGGATGGATGGGAAACTGGAGACGTTCTAGGCGGGAACAAGACTGTAAAAGGGTTCAAGAATAACATTCGCGTCCAGGAGGACCCCCAGCCTTCCGGCCGCCTCAAATACGTTGTTTTCTTTGATTTCTTCAGGTGCCAGACGGACAAACCCCAGCACCTCGTGACAGCCCAGTGCCAGACGAAGTGAGGGATGGCGGAGCACCGCTCCACGCACAAATTCGGAGACATCACCCCCAGTCGTCTTGAGATACGGATAAGGGCTGCAGAGACTAACCAGTTCACTCCGCACATTCACAACGCCCAGGAGGGCGTCATGAGCGTCCGGCACGGCAGCCCAATGCTGGAAGCTGATGATCTGGGAGACCTGGGACGCGTCCAGGCCAATCACCGATTCCCCCACGCGCAAGAGGAGCACTTGCTGGGTGTGCTCATGGTTTGGCCGCCCTGCTTCCTTTTTTTCCGCCAAAGCGGCAGCTCGGCGCAGCAATACGGCTTCCCGCTCCTCCGTCCCTGGCTCAAAAGCCCGTTGCAGGGTAGCCTCCGCATCTTTCATGCGTAGCCTTACCAGCTCCCAATCGATTCGTTCTGTCTCAGGCTTCATGTGTCAAGGTGCCTCCATGGTAAGGTTGCAAGAGGGCGCGCAATTCAGCGGCGGTCAATCCATCTCCCCAAGGGAGCACCGTCATGCCATCCTGGCGGGAGATCAACCGGCGTGCATTCTGGAAACTCCGGCCTGCGGGCTCCCCCAAACTGAGCTGCACCAGCCCCAGATAGTAGTGCGCGACAGCCAAATCCCGGCGCAGGTAGAGGCTACGCTTCAATGCATGGCGGGCCTTCACCCATTCTCCCTGCTGAAACAATACCAGCCCTAGTTGGAAGTGCGCCCCTTCATGAAGGGGTTGTGCGGCAACAAGGCCCTCCGCCATCTTCCGGGCAGAAAGCAGGTCACCACTGTCTGCGAGCTTGGATATTTCCTCAATCTCCGGCACCCCTGCTGCCACAGCCTTTGACAAAAGGGCCGGCTCCGGAGTGGCCCTCCTGGTCTCAACCCACTTCGCAGCCTCGGCTTTCTTCGGAGGCAATTGCATCTGCGCATTTGCTGGAAGAGCAGGTTTTGCCGGAGTGTGGCACACGGCAGCTGATGCAGCGGTGGAAGAAACCTTGCGCCCGTCCCCATCGGCGGCCCTCTGATACAGCACCGCCCCTGGCGCATTGACGGTCTGGAAGGCGCGGAAGATCTCCGTATGAGGCTCTGCATGCCCGACAGCCAGCCATCCGCCCGGCACGAGACTGCGGTAGAACTGATCCGCAAGCCGCCGATTGGTCGCGGTGTCAAAGTAGATAATGACGTTGCGGCAGATGACGAGGTCAAGGCCGCTCAGCTCGTGTTCGATCGACGGAAACTTGTCTTGGACCAGGTTGTGATGACGAAAGGTCACCGCCTCCCGATAAAGGTCGTTGATGCGCCAGCGGGCTCCAATCCGGTGGAAGGTGCGCTGGAGCAAGGCCGGCTCCATCCCTCTGAGCGCCCAGTTGTCATAGACACCTGTACGGGCGAGCGCGAGGAATCGACGATTGATGTCCGTCGCCACGATCTTGAATGACCAGTCCTGTGCCGCATCCCCCAGCAAATCATGCAGCAGGATCGCCAGCGAGTAGGGCTCCGCTCCAACGGAACAGCCCGCACTCCAGATGCGAATGGACCTGAGGGCAGAACGCCTCTGGATGAGATCCGGCAGCACGTGATCTCGCAAGGCATGGAACATCTCCAGATGTCGGAAGAAGAATGTTTCCCCAATGGTCAGCTCTTCCACCAACCGGTCCAGAGCTGGGTCTGGCCTGCTAGTCAAGACATCGAGAACCTCCCGTGCTGGCAGGCCTTCCAGCTGCTGGCAACGTCCTACGGCCGTGGCGAGGTCGCGATCCTTGTCGTCATAGTAGGACAGGCCGGTAGTGGCGATGATCCACTCCTTCAGTTTTTGAAACTCCGGATCGCTGAGCAGGCTGGGCACCCCGGAATCCGCCATGGGTTCCACTGTGCTCATGCCTCCTGTTCCGCCAATTCAAAAGCCTCCTGACGAAGCTTCTCACGAGTCGTCAACTGCCGCAGCCGGAGATTTTCACCTTCCAGCAGCACCTTGGAGGGGCTGAGCAGCACGATCGACATCTCGGGAGCCGGACGGGCAACGACCCGGTCTGCGCAGTTGTTGAGCACATGATCCGCCGGAAGCCGCACGGTCTGAGCGGCCTCGTAGCGCAAGAGCTCCACGCCCTCGTCTGCCAGCCAGGCCACGTGCAGATCTCCCAACCGGGCCACGACGATGCGTGACTGAAGCTGTTCCTCTGGATCCCACCCCGCGTTCTGCAAGGCCAGTTGCAGCACACTTTCCAGCCGAAGGACGGGCACCATCTCACCACGCAAGTTGAGGAACCCACGCAGCACATGCGGGGTCTCCGGAGGATGCACAAGGCGCACGCAGGGCAGCACCTCCCGCACATGATGAACATCGATCCCCAGCCGGACGCCACAGAGGGAAAATGTCAAAGCGGAAGGCATGTGCGCAAATCGGAAAGAGAGGGGGTAGGGCCAGTCAACACGTCTTTCAACGGATGTCAGGCTCCGGTTGGCTGTCCCTTTGTTTGCTCAAGCCATCAATTCTCCGAACGAGGACCAGATAGATCAGCCCAACGACCACCACCTGGCCCCCCAGTGCCAAGGGAAACATCCCCATCTTCATCGCGCCCCACCCGGCCATGGCTACGGCAGAGGAAACGCCCATCACCACCATCATCGTGAGGCACCCCCACCGGGCTTGATCCTTGGCATCATACGGGGTGGCAAACGGACGCCATTCGTTCAGCAAGCCCGGAACAAGGGACCACACGGGCAGCATCACCACGTTGGGCAACAGAAGCAGCAACCACTTGCTGATACCATGGGTGGCGAGCACGACCGTCAAGAGCAGGGCAATCAACGGCATGGCCAGCAGGACCAGGACCGCTTTCCTCGCCCCATGAAACAAGGGTTGCCAGCGTCCTTCCGGTGAAGACTGAAACAGCTCCGCCGCCCGCCAGTTTTCGCTGTACGCCAGCATCTGCATGGCCATCAGCGGCAGCCAGCCCATGTAAATTCCCGCCAGAGCCACGTCCACCCCGCCCCCGCGACCTGCCCGCCCCGCCAGGAGAAACACCAGGGACAATGCCAAAACCTGGGCGATGCCAGGGTATAAACGCAGCTTTGTCTCCCGATCCCGGAACATGTAGGCCGCCGTGAGAATGAAGCTGCTGCGTTCCACCGGGTGGGCCAGCCATTGCCGGAGTGGAAGAGTGCCGACCATGCGACGGATCCACCACGCCTTGCCTGTTGACTTCACTTCGGGCGACGCTTGTTCATTGAGCATCGCGAGCCCCTCCCCATAGCTGGCAGCAAGCCGATGCATGCCGAGCCACCCCACCAGCAGGGTTGCAAGCACACCCACTCCGGCTGCGACCATCATCCACATCTCGGATTGATGCGCAGCGAGAACGGCATCCAGCGCCCCAAACCAGGTGGGCGGCAGGAACAGCAACCACCACGCGTGACGCAGTTCCTCCAGATTCACCTCCCCCAGCAGGCGGAACGACTGGCTCCCCATCACCAACACCACCGTGAGGAGCGTCTGAAACGTGGTCATGATGTTGTCCAGCCGATCCCGGCCGAACCATCGCAAACATACCTGATACACCACCACCAGAGCTCCAGCGCAAAAGCCAATCATGCCGCCCAACGAGACCAGATGGGCTAGAGGAAACCACCAATGGGCATCCCTCAACCATAGCCCGGCCACCATGCCGGGAAGATTCAGGGCCAGGGCCATGATCGCCGTCACCCCACACAGCACACTGGTTTTGGCATGGAGCAGTTCCTTGGCCGTCACGGGGCGGTGCAGGAGTATCTCAGACTCCTCCCGGTTGAACAACACGCTGCCCGCCGTCGCCACCAGGTGCATCACCACGAGGAAAAGGGTGGCTCCATGCAGCATCACGGAAAACGTGAGGGTATCGACCCGGTTGATGGCCAGGCAGGGTGCGAATCCCACCAGCAGATAGAACCCCAGCGTTCCCAGCATGCTGTGCCGGTTCACGGTGCCTTCCTCGCCTCGCTTTCGGGAGGTGGCACGTCCTCGAAAGAACAGGGTCCAAAAGAGGCGCCGCAAGACCTTTCCGTTGCTCTGGCTTGCAGATGTCTTCATGAACGCAGGGACCGGGCAAACGATTCAGCCCGCTGTTCGTGATCGTACGCGCCCGTCAGACGAGTGAAGAGCTGCTCCAAACTGGCCGCTGCATGCTCCCGGATCAGGTTCTCCGGTGCGCCATCCACCAAGAGCCGCCCCTGGTGAATGATGGCCACCCGGTGGCACACCCGCTCCACCACATCCAGGATGTGCGAGCTGTACACAATCGTTTTGCCCTCGCGGGCCAGGGTCTCCAGCAGCGCCTTGAATCCCACTGCAGCATTGGCATCCAGTCCGTCGAGCGGCTCATCCAGGAACACCACCTTGGGTTGATGCAACAGAGCGGCGGTGATCACCACCTTCCTCCGCATGCCTTTGGAGTAGGCTCCCAGCAATTTTCTCTCCAGCGTATCCATGCCCAGCTCAAAGAACTCGATAAATCGTGCCACCCGCTCCACTGCGGCGCTTTCCTCGATCCCATACAGGGAAGCCACCATCAGGAGGTACTCCATGCCGGTGAGAGACTCGTACACCGCTCCCGAATCAGGCACGAACCCCAGCGCCCGCTTCGCCTCCACGGGCTCCAGCGTGATGTCACGCCCTGCGATGAGCGCCGTGCCTTCATCCGGCTTGAGCAATCCTGTCACCATCCGCAGCGTCGTGGTCTTCCCCGCCCCGTTTGGCCCCAGCAGACCGACGATCTGACCCGCCGGAACTTCGAGCGACAGATGATCCACTGCTGTTTGAACGCCGTAGCGCTTGGTCAGGCCTCGGAGGGAGAGCATGGCTCCAAATACAGGGATAAGGGTTAAGGGAAAAGGCAAAAGTAGATCCCCCCTCGCGGAAGTCGCTCAATCCCCGCGAGATCGCGCCTTTTCGCTTGACCCCTATCCCTTGCCCCTCTTCCCTATTCCCTCTCTCACCTCACACACTATTTACCCACCCATGAGCAGAAAAATTCGTTACGGCATGGTCGGTGGCGGTCGCGGCGCCTTCATCGGCGGCGTCCACCGCATCGCAGCCAACATTGACGGCCAGATTGAGCTGGTCTGCGGTGCCTTCTCTTCCGACCCCCAGAAGTCCAAAGATTCGGGCAGTGATTTCTTCCTCCCTGCAGATCGTTGCTACGGCAGCTTCGAGGAGATGATCCAGAAGGAGGCCGCCCTTCCGGAAGGCGAGCGCATGGACTTTGTCTCCATCGTGACGCCAAACCACATGCACTTCCCCCCGGCGAAGGCCGCCCTGGAAGCTGGCTTCCACGTGCTTTCGGACAAGCCCGCCACCCTCACCCTGGAAGAGGCCAAGGCTCTGGCAGAGATCGTCAAAAAGTCCGGCCGCCTCTACGGTCTGACCCACAACTACACGGGCTACCCCATGGTGAAGCAGGCCCGCGAGATGGTCCACGACGGGAAGCTGGGCAAGATTCGCAAGGTGGTGGTCGAGTACCCGCAGGGGTGGCTGGCCACCCGCATTGAGGCCTCCGGCCAAAAGCAAGCCGAGTGGCGCACCGATCCCAAGCGCTCCGGCGCGGCGGGCTGCATCGGCGACATTGGCACCCATGCCGAGAACCTGGCCGAGTACATCACCGGACTGCAGATCAAGGAACTCGCCGCAGACATCACCAGCTTCGTAGAAGGCCGCGCCCTCGATGACGATGGCAACGTGCTGCTCCGCTTCGACAATGGGGCCAAGGGCGTGCTGCACGCCTCCCAGATCAGCGTGGGTGAGGAGAACAACCTCAACATCCGCGTGTATGGTGAAAAAGGCGGCCTGGAATGGCATCAAAGGGAGCCGAACACGCTCCTGTTGAAGTGGATCGACCAGCCGATGCAGGTCTATCGCACCGCCAACGGTTACCTCGGCAAAGCCGCTCTGGCCGCTGGCCGCACGCCGCCTGCCCACCCAGAAGGCTACCTTGAGGCCTTCGCCAACATTTACCGCAACTTCGCCGCCCACATCCGCGCGGAGCTGGAAGGCACCACACCAGATCCCCTGGTGCTCGACTACCCAAAAATCGAAGACGGCGTGCGTGGCATGGCGTTCATCGAGGCGGTGGTCGGTTCTTCCCAGAACAACGCAGCCTGGACCTCGATTAACGCCTAGTTCAGGCGGCGAGCTGCCACGGCATCTGCCTCTCCTTGAAGGCACCGTCTCTCCAGACGGTGCCTTTACTGTTTTCCGGATCAGGCGCCAGAGGTTGCGAAAGCCCCCATTTGCCCTATCCTTGCTCCGAATGGCTGGCGAAATCCAGGGGTCCATGAGCACCCCTTCATTTGCCTCCCCTCGCTCCTCAAACGAAAATGGCGGGTGCGCCGCCGGACCTTTGTCATGCCCAAACGATTGCCTCCACCCACTCACGCCCTGGCGAGGTGGTTCGCGCTCGCCGCGACCTTGGTAGGGGGCTCCGTTCAAGGCGCAAGCGGCAGTCCCGTCAGCTTCAATTTTCAGGTGCAGCCTATCTTGGCGGGCAGTTGCTACCAGTGCCACGGGCCGGATGAAAAGCAGCGCAAGGGGGACCTTCGTCTCGATGTGCGTGAAGACGCTCTCAAAGACGGAGCGATTGTCCCCGGCAAACCGGAGGCGAGCTCTCTGATTGAGCGGCTCTTTACCAGCGATGGGGATGAGGTGATGCCGCCGCCAGACTCCCACAAGACCATTGACGGCCCTCAGCGTGAAGTGCTGAAGCAATGGATCGCGGAAGGGGCCCCCTACGAGCGACACTGGTCCTTTACCCCACCGAAATCTCCCGCCGTCCCCCAGCCGAAGGCTGCAGATGCGAAGATTATAGAGACCTTTCCAGTTACCGGTCCGGTGGATGCCTTTGTCCTGGATCACCTGCGTGTCAAAGGACACCAGCCCGCTCTGCCCGCCTCGCGGGAGCGCTGGCTGCGGAGGGTCACTTTCGACCTCACCGGCCTGCCACCCACCCTGCCAGAAATGGATGCCTTCCTGGCCGACACCTCCCCTCAGGCTTATGAGGCAGTGGTGGACCGCCTCCTCGCCAGCCAGCGCTATGGGGAGAGGATGGCTTCCGACTGGCTGGATGCCGCCCGCTACGCTGACTCGTACGGGCGCCACGAGGATGCCGAAAGCATCGTCTGGCCGTACCGGGACTGGGTCATCCAGGCCTTCAACGACAACCTGCCGTATGACCAGTTTATCGTCCAGCAGACGGCAGGCGATCAGCTATCCGCCCGCCCGAAAACTGCTGAGGTGCTGGCCACCACCTTCAACCGTCTCGTGCCGCAGTCGAACGAGGCGGGCAGCAACGAGGATGAGTTTCGCCAGGAACATGTGGCGGACCGGATCAAGACCAACTCGACCGCCATCCTGGGGCTGACCCTGGAGTGCGCCCGCTGTCACGACCACAAGTACGATCCCCTCACCCAACGGGAGTACTACCAGATGGCGGCGTTCTTCAACAACATCTCTGAGTTGGGGCTTTTCCCCCGCCAGACAGCCGGCATCCCCGCTCCGGGCCTGCTGCTCATGAGTCCGGCGGACGAGGAGCGCAATCTGCAGATGCTGCAGGAGATCAAGCAGGCGGAAGCTGCATGGGACGCCCTTCAAAGCAGCAGCCGTGGACGCTACCACGCCTGGGTGGAAGATCATGGAAACCCACCTCCGGCAGCCCCGGTGGCACACTACGAGTTCGAAAGCGTGGGCGAGAAGAAACGCGGCCAGCGCAAGATCTTCTCCGACACCCTGCACCCGGACAAGAACACCGGCGTGGCGCGTCAATCCATCGAACCCAGCGAAGGAGTCCGCGGACTCGGCTTGAGGTTCGAGGATGACAATGGAGCCAGGTTTCCCCATGTCGGCGTGTTCCGCCGCTCGGATCCGTTTTCGATCGCCCTCTGGATCCGTCCGGAGGAATCGCAAAGTCGTGCCGTGGTCATCCATCGCACCCGCAGTGGTCTGGACGCCGCGAGCCGCGGCTACGAACTGCTCCTCAATGAACTCCATCCCGAGTTTTCACTAAGTCACTACGCGCCCGGTAACTCCATCCGGATTCGTTCCAAGGCGGCCATCCCGCTGAAGGCTTGGACGCATGTCATTGCCAGCTATGACGGCTCCAGCCGCTCAACAGGGCTGCGCCTCTTCATCAATGGCCAAGCAGTCGAGGCGGAGGTCATGTCAGATCACCTGTACCGTGACATCGTGTACCGGCCCGAATGGGGCGACTACGATGCCGTCCGGCTCCAGGACAACATCGATGAAGAAGATGTCGCCCTCTCGATTGGCTATCGCCCCAACGACAAGATCATCAAGAACGCCACGTTCGACGATTTCAAGATCTTCGACAAGACGCTCTCTCCCAATGAAGCCGCCCTGTTGGCCCTACCTCCCCAGCCACCCAAGAAACAGGAGGAACGCGGTTTCCTGGCCGGCATCTGGTATGGTCTGACGCATCCGTTTGTGGGCCGGGCCCCAGATGCCACTCCCGCACCTGATGCCGGGTATGAAGCCTGGCTGAGGGACCAGGATCCGCAGGGCCAGGCGGCGCTGAAGAAGCTGCACGATCTGCGCACCGCCCAGGACAATCTGGTGAATCAGGCCAGGGAGATCATGGTCATGCGTGAGATGGAGCCACGCCGCCCCACCTATGTGCTGGCGCGAGGACAGTTCGACCAGCCCGGGGACCAGGTGTTTCCTGAAACCCCCGCCAGTATTCTGCGTTGCCCGCAGAGTTTCCCGCAACCGTCTGGGCCTCGCCCGCTGGTATGTGGACAGACGGAACCCGCTCACCGCCCGCGTGGCGGTCAACCGCATCTGGCAGGTGTTCTTCGGGCGCGGCATTGTCGGCACCACGGAGGATTTTGGCATCCAGGGCGAACTGCCCACCCACCCGGAGCTTCTGGACTGGCTGGCAACGGATTTCATGGACCAGGGTTGGGATGTGAAGCGACTGTGCCGCATGCTCGTGCTCTCCTCCGCCTACCGGCAGTCTTCCACGCCGCTAGATCCCCAGGTGCTGAAAGATGACCCTGACAATCGTCTCCTGGCCCGCGGCCCGCGCCACCGGCTCGCCGCGGAGATGATCCGGGACAATGCGCTCGCCATCAGCGGTCTGCTCGCACCGACCATGGGAGGCCCTCCCGTACGCCCCTATTTGCCCGACAATCTGTACGAAGACTCCGGGGTCCAGATGACTTATAAGCAGAGTCACGGAGAGGCTCTCTGGCGACGCAGCCTGTACACCTTCTGGAAGCGCACTCTGCCGCCGCCCACCATGACGATCTTTGACGCGCCCAGCCGTGAGTTCTGCCTCACACGGCGGGAGACGACCAGCACCCCCATGCAGTCCCTGGCCATGATGAATGCCCCGGAGTTCGTCGAGGCTGCCCGCGCCCTGGCGGAACGCCTCATCAAAGCCCATCCGCAGGATCGAACCGCCCAGGTCACTGAGGCCTTCCGGCTCGTCACCAGTCGCAATCCCCGCCCCGGTGAGACCGCTGTGCTTCTCAAACTGCTGGAGGAGGAACAGCTCCACTACAGTCAGGCTCCGCAGGACGCGGAAGCTCTGCGCCAGAAGAATGGTGAGCATCCGGCGAATCTCGATCTGCCCGGTGCGGAAGTCGCCGCCACGACCATGGTGATCCGCGTGTTGCTTGGCAGCGAGGAGGCTTTGTTAAAGGAATGAACCATCCTCCCGCCAACCCTCTTTCCCCGAACATGACCTCAGCATCCCGTCCTCTCAACCGCCGTCAGATGCTGGCGCGCACGGCCTTGGGCATGGGCGGAATGGCTTTTGCAGATCTGCTGGCAGAGGAAACAGGTTCAGCACGCCCCCTTGGCACAGTCCGCCCCGGCATCTCCGGCCTTCCGCATTTTGCCCCTCGGGCAAAGCGGGTGATTTGTCTCTTCATGAGCGGGGGCATGACGCATCTGGAGACTTTTGACCACAAGCCGCTCCTGAATGAGCGCGTCGGTCAGGAACTGCCGGACTCCTTTAAGAAAGGCCGCTCCGTCCTGCTGGGCATGTCGGGCAATCAGGCCAAGTTTCCTTTGGTTGGCTCCTGGATCCCCTTCCAGCAGCACGGCAAATCCGGAGCCTGGCTCAGTGACGCCTTTCCTCATCTGGCCACGATGGCGGACGACATGTGCTTCATCAAGTCCATGCACTCAGACGCCGTCAATCATGATCCGGCGATGACCTTTATGAGCACGGGAGCCCAACTCCCGGGACGTCCCAGCATGGGCGCATGGCTCAGCTATGGCCTGGGCAGTCTGAACGACAACCTGCCTTCCTTCGTCGTGCTCATCACCAAGGGAGCCGTGGATCAGCCGCTCTCCACCCGGCTCTGGGACAGCGGATTCCTGCCCACTCAGAACCAGGGGGTGCAACTCCGGGCCGCCAAGGATCCCGTGCTCTTCCTGAGCAATCCTGCCGGTGTCAGTGAGGCCAACAACCGCCGCGCCATCCGTGCCCTGCAGGAACTTCAGGCGCAGAGCGATGCTCCCGAGGCCGCTCTCCAGGCGCGCTTGGAGCAGTATGAAATGGCCTTCCGCATGCAGACCTCTGTGCCAGAGGTCACCGATCTGACCCAGGAGCCGGAAACCGTGAAGGCCCTGTACGGACCGGAAGTCTCCACCCCCGGCACCTTCGCGGCCAACTGCCTCCTCGCCCGTCGTCTGGCCCAGCGTGGCGTGCGATACATCCAGCTCTACCAACCCGGCTGGGACATGCATGGCAATATTCTGCGGGACTTCAAAGGGCTGTCGAGCCGGGTGGACCAGCCAGCCGCAGGCCTCCTCCAGGACTTGAAGAACCAAGGGATGCTGGAGGACACACTCGTGGTCTTCACCTCGGAGTTCGGTCGCACCTGCTACTCCCAGGGTCGGCTTCGTGGCACCGGGTCGCAGATGGAGTACGGACGCGAGCATCACCGGGATTGCTTCAGTTCCTGGCTGGCGGGCGGTGGCGTGAAGCCCGGCGTGAGCTACGGTGAAACGGATGAACTGGGCTTTGGTGTGGCCAAGGATCCAGTCCACGTCCACGATCTGCATGCCACCATGCTGCACCTGCTGGGCATTGATCACGAGCGCTTCACCTTCCGCTTCCAGGGACGCGACTTCCGGCTGACCGATGTCGCAGGCAAGGTGGTCACGCCCGTCCTGGCGTAGCCGTTTTGGCGAGTGTGGAGTTTTATCGTCCGACTGCCAGCTTTTGGCATTCGTCCGCCGTTTCCGGGTTGATTTCCCGCATCTCCCAGCCCCTTTTCCTTTGCCAACCCGGCAGCCCCATGACAGCATCGCTGGCTCGAAAGTACCAAATCTGAACGCTTCTTTACAAGACACTGATTATGGCCAGACCCGTCACTCTCTTCACCGGCCAGTGGGCCGACATCCCTCTGGAAACTCTGCTCGGCAAGGTCAAGACCTTTGGCTACGATGGCGTGGAACTTGGTTGCTGGGGTGACCACTTCGAAGTCGCCAAGGCTGACCAGGCTTACTGCGATGCCAAACGCGCGCTCATTGAGAAGGCTGGCCTCAAGTGCTTTGCCATCTCCGCCCACCTCGTGGGTCAGGCTGTCTGCGACAACATCGACGAACGTCACAAGCAGATCCTCCCCGACTACATTTATGGTGACGGCGATCCTGAAGGCGTGCGTCAGCGTGCCGCAGAGGAGTTGATCAAGACTGCACACGCTGCCAAGCGCTTCGGCGTCAGCGTGGTCAACGGTTTCACCGGCAGCAGCATCTGGCACCTCGTGTACAGCTTCCCCCCGAACCTGCCGAGCCAGATCGAAAACGGCTACAAGGATTTCGCCAAGCGCTTCACTCCCATTCTTGATGAGTTCCAGAAGCTGGGCATCAAATTCGCTCTTGAAGTGCACCCAACCGAAATCGCCTTCGACATCGCAAGCGCAGAGCGTGCCCTTCAGGCGGTGAACTACCACCCAGCTTTCGGCTTCAACTACGACCCCTCCCACTTCGGCTACCAAGGGGTGGATTATGTGAAGTTCCTCTACAAGTTCAGCGACCGCATCTTCCACGCTCACATGAAGGACGTGGCCTGGGATCTGAGCAACGACACCGGCGTCTTCGGCGGTCACGTGGACTTCCACCGCCCCAACCGCTACTGGGACTTCAAGTCTGTGGGTCGTGGCGACATCAACTTCGAGAAGATCATCCGCGCCCTCAACGACATCCAGTACGCTGGCCCTCTCAGCATCGAGTGGGAAGACGGCGGCATGGATCGCGAGTTCGGCGCCACCGAGTCCGCCGCCTTCGTCAAGGCCCTGGACTTCCCCACCTCGAAGATCATCTTCGACGCCCAGTTTGCTGAGAAGTAAGGCTCTTCTTCAACATCTCAATTCTGTGAAGGCGCGCCCCACAAGGGCGCGCCTTTTTCTGTTGTGCTCTCGCGGCTGTCAAAGGGCGCCGGAAGAAGACCGGGAGGAAGATAGGACTCGGTCGGGCGAACCGTCCGCTCTCAACACTCACTTCCCTATTCGGAGTGAGGAGCCAATCAGCTTGAACAAAGGTTCGACCTCCTTGATGCGGTCTTCCGCTGTGGACTTACCATCAGGATCCAAGGTATTAATCTGAAAATTGATTTTGTAGCTACCTGAGAAGACCCGGAGAGCTTGGGCGGCGCGGATCGATTTGATGCCGGCTTGCTCGTAAGGCTGGCGGCGCGTAAAAATCGCAACCGGCATTCCATTCAGTTTTGTCTTGGTGAATGAAGTCAGCTCGATGCCAATGCCAAACTTCTTATAGTCCGCGCGAAGGAACTCTTCGGTGAAGAGCAGATACGCCTCGTCCTGATCCATGGGTATGGGGTCAACAACGGTTTTTATTGAAAGGAGAACGCTGACCGTCATCCAAAGGTCCCCATAACCGTAGTTGCTACGAAACACCATCATTTGCGGGTCGGGCATCTGACCCTGTTTCCAGCTTATGGGGATGTTAAACTTCACACGCGGCCCGATTTTTTTCTGTGTGAAGGACCTGTTTCACGTAGCCCTGCGACATCTCCTTTTCTGGATTTTCCAGGAACGGCTTGTAGTGCGAAAGCAATTGACCGCGCACCATGTCGCCCTCGATGTCGCCCTTGGCCTGCTCAGCCAGCCGGCCTAGGAACTTTCTAGCGTCAACGATGGTCGTGCCTTGATGGGCATTCTCGGACTCGTTCTCTATCAACTTATCCATCTCCTGCATTGACTGTCGCCCCCTGTCCCCTTGCACGTCAATGATGACCTTTTCGACGGATCGTGTAGCCGCATAGAACGGAGATGCATTCCATGCTGTGTTCGCCAACTCCACCTCTTTGGCCAAGGCGGGGTATCGGTCGCTCACGTAGGCCAGCTCCCGCTCAAGCCGCACAACGAATGCCCGACTTTCCGCTAATTCCGGCGGCAGGTTTTCCTTTGGCAAGGCGGGCATCGGGAGATCACCTTGAACAAACACTTGTGAGAACAAGGGAAGTTGAACAATGCCGGCGCAGAGCAGAATAGAAATGAACTTCATGATTTGAGTATGGGGTCGAGGCGCGCAGTTCCTAATCCCGCGTCGCGTGATTTGCAAACACATGGCGCAAACGTTGGAAAGTAAACAATACCGATGAAACTCAGATTCCTCCCATTGACCGCCAACACAGGCCTTCGCCCCCGTTCGAAAGGATGGAGTCCTTCCTGTAAAACCGGTTGGGCACCCCTATGCCGACAATCGATACTACTACGTGCAAGACGCCTTCACCGGAGCGGCATACGCCGCGCCTACATCCAGGGACGTCAGTGTGGACGGGCATACGGGCAGGCTCGCTCCCACGAAAAGATAATCGATGAAAACACCCGGCAAGGCATCCAGCCTCAGGGTTGCACTCGAATTTTGCTTGGCAAGGCGCTCTGTTTTTGCGAGTCTTTGCAAGCATCCATCCTGTGCCACACACTATCAGGCAGTAGAACCTCCCCTTTCATTTTATGGGACACTCTATTTTCGGGATCATCGGACCGTCCGGGCTCGTCGCTGAATACGCCGCTGCGCACGAATTGCACCGGCCCACGCCTCTTCAGAAGAATGACCTGGTCTTTCTCCCTCTGAGTGACGAGCATCTGGATGACCTCTTCCCCGATCCCTGCGTCCACGATGACGAAATGATCTACCTGTGCTCTGGAATCAAGGATACGCTCAGCGAGCTCTCGCAAAAGGGAACCGTCGCGTGGATCGAGACGACTTATGTGGGTGGCTTCGGCGAGCAGAGCGCCACGGTGTATCAGAATGGCTACTGCATCATGAAACCCACCGTCGCGTTCCGCGGCCCCATTTCCAGCGCCCTACAGCTGATGGGTGTTACAAAAGCTGCTGAAGACATTGACGAGTTCGCCGCCGTCGGACTCTGCGAACACCGTGAGAACGATGACTGGATTGCCGCCGCGAACGGGGCAGATTTTTGGAACGCCCTTCTTCCTACTTCCCTGTCGGGTCACCCCTTGATCGACACTTCAGATGAGCTGCAGGAGGAGCAGGAACTGCAGCGGGCCAATCCGGGCTCTTTCTCATTCGGGGCATGCCTGATTGGATCTGCGCTCAACCTTCTGGGTTGTTTGTTCATGGCAGGAGTGCACATCGTGGACGGGATGATCACCTTCGCCGAGACCGGCGGCACAACGGTTCCCGCAGGCAGCCTGCTGACCTGGCTCTGGTCTCCAGTCGCAATGGCCGCTTTCACTTTCTTCGACACCCCACCGAACCCTGCCTCCCCAGAGTTTGCCCTCGTCTCTGCGATCAGCTTCGGAGTCTTCGTAGGATTTTTCGTCGCCAGGATCAAGCGACCCAATTTTGCCTGACATTGCTTGGCCATCAGCCTAGTTCCAGAAGACGCCCAAAGCCTGACGACGCAGTCGCTGTGCGTGCGTGAAGCGTCGCTTTCGCCTGTTTGTGGAGTACGTGTGCCAGAGAAAGTGTCCCTCCACAGCAAGGACCATGCTCCCCGCCACCACCCCACTCATCTCAACAGGTTCGAGGAGTAAGTGCAGAGGTGCCGCAACCAAGCAGACCGCCTCAACTCCTTTGGAGTAGAACTGCCCTTCTCTCTCCCAACGCAGAAAGGATTTTCAACGCCGAAAGCGTCGTGTAGTTGCTTCGTCTTACAAACTTCTTACTCGGCACTACGACAGCCTCTGTGGTAAAAGGCATCATCGGCATTTGCTGCCGCCCCACCCCAAAAAAACCTCCCCCATGAAGCTCGCCTTACCACTGATCGTCTTTGCTCTTCTTCTTCACCAAGCGCCGGTCATCAGAGCGGCCGACCCCGCCCTTACCACAGTTTCTGAAGAAGAATCCCGAGACGTAAAGGCTCTGCTCGACCAACTGCCGCCCTCCCAGGCCACGGTATGGCGTTACATCGCGCTGACCAAAGGTAAGGGGAACAACGTCAGTCCAGAGGAGCTCAGGGCTGCCGACGAGAGTTTGGCCAAGGTCCGTGAGGTCATCCCCAAGTTGCGCAAACTCCTCAGGGTGGGCACCTCCGTTTTCAACTACCCAAGCCTGCTCGCCCACGGGGACATCACCTACCAGATCATCAAGGCAAGCGGTGCAGATTCTTTCGCAGAGCCGGCAGCTCCCGTCGAATACGGCTACCGCCTCTACATGGGAATACCGAAGTCGGAATTCACCCACATCTATGACTTCGAACTGCTCTTTGATTCGCAGGGAGTCATCCGCGCGATCAACAGTGTGGACTGGAAAAAGTAGTACCAGCACCCGCCCCCCAATGTTTAAGCGTCTGTTCGCCAAACTCTTCTCCTCGCCTTCAAAGTCAACCCTCTTGACTCCAGCGGAATTCACCCAGGAGTTCGTCAAGACACTGCAGGAAACTCGTGCCGAACTGATGGTGGAAGTGGTACAGGACCTGGAACTCAGAGTTTCCCGGGAGGGAAAATCTGCGGTGAGCAGCTTTCTGTACAATGCCTACGACGTGTACAAACAAGACCCGTCAGACAAAGCCACCGTTTTCGAAAGGTTCATCCTCTGCAGCCTGGATTCACTCGATCTCCAGGACAAAAAGCTGGACCCCACCCGCATCATCCCCATCGTCAAAGACCGTGCCTGGATCGAGGAAACCCGTCAGGCCCTCGCCTCCTATGGGAACGGCGAGGCTCCAGAGCACATCATTGAAGGACTCAACGACGAGCTGGTCATCCTCTACGCTGAGGACACGGAAAACAACATTCGCTACCTTTCCCTCAGCGACCTTGCAGAGGCTGGCATGGAAACGTGGAATCTCCGCGAACTCGCCTGTGAAAACCTTGAGCGCCTGATTCCCGAGATCAAACGCCACGGCGAAAACGGCGTGTACATGCTCACTGCCGGCGGCACTTTTGAAGCCAGTCTCCTCCTGTTGGACTTTGTCTGGAAAGACCCCGGCCTGAAAGTGAACGGCGAACTCGTCTTCGCCATTCCAGCCCGCGACGTGCTCATGATCACTGGCAGAGAGGACCCGGAAGGCATCGCCAGACTGCGAAAAGTCGTTGCTGATATCTTCTCGAAAAATGGATCCTATCGCCTGACTCAGAAACTCTTCCTGTACCACGACGGGAAGTTCGAAGTCTTTGAGGACAGATCGAATCAAACTCCCGGAGCACAATAAAAAGCTGAGACCGGGCCCCCGATCTCAGCTCAAATTCACCTGCTCTGCGACCCAGCTCTACTTCTTGCCGATCTCCTTTTCGATCGCTGCCGCGAGCTCTTCGCCGCGGAGGTCTTTGCCCGCGATCTTCCCTTCACGATCCAGCAAGAAGGTGGCCGGAATGCCCTGAATGCCGTACTTGCCAGAGACCTCGTTTCCCCAGCCCTTGCCATCGAAGTATTGGGGCCATGTCATCTTGTGTTCCTTCAAGAAAGCATCAAGCGCTGCGCGGTCTTGATCAAGACTCACGCCAATGATCTCCAGGCCCTGGTCGTGGAACTTTTCATAGGCCTTGATCACGTTGGGCATCTCATGAACACACGGCCCACACCAGGTGGCCCAGAAATCGATCAAGACGACTTTGCCCTTCAGCCCGGCCACGGACAAGGGTTTGCCTTCCAGGTCTTTCACTTCAAAGTTCGGGAATTCCGCGCCTTCCACGAGCTTCTTGCTGATCTCCTTCGCGGCCTTGCCCCGCTCAATTGCCGCCAGCACCTTGTCCACTTGCTGGCCCGGCTTGGTTTCCGGGTAGTCGGCCTTTACCTGCCCCAGCAACTTGATCGCAGTGGCCTCGTCTTCGATGATCTGAGCGTAAAGCATCGCCTTCATCATGGCCACATTGGCCACCTCGTCCGTCTTTTCGTCCTTGTGCTGCGCCAGCAGAGCGTCAAAGGCTTCGATCTCCGCCTTGAGATCCTCAGCAGAGGACTTGCCGGCTGCGGCCTTCTGCTGCACTTGACCGACGATCTTGACCATTTCCTCTTTGATGGTCGCTCCCATCATGCAAGGAGCCAAAGTGAGTCCGGCCAAGGCCGCAAGCACGAGTGCAAATTTCGATTTCATAGGGTAGATGATAATGGTCAGGGCGGCCTGCCAATATGGGTTCTAATCAGGCTGTCGTGATCTGGGAGATCAGTAGTATACCGGGCCTGACCACAGAGCTCACGCCTTTTCCAGCAGCAAACCGAGATTCAGTTGGAAGCTGTCCGCCATGCGCCTGATGAAATACGCCTCGCCAGCAACTGCGGATTGACGCTTTTCTTGTTTCACAGGGAGCAAGCGGCTGCCGGATGCCGCCATAGGGTGCTTTCGGCACCCAAAAATGATTTACGATGCGGCTCCCAGCTGTCATTTTTGTGGATCGCGAATTTTAGTTCCCGTTCGCCAGTCATGATCCGCCCTGCCAGCCGCATCTCCCCTTCCCTTCTGGCCCTCGGCTTGTGGTGCCTTTGTACCCTCAATGCCAGCGCTACGGTCTTTCTGATCGACCTCAATGAGAATGCCGGGTCCCCCCTCCCTTCGGGTCAGACGTGGAATACCTATGCGGCTCCCGCCAACATCACCGGCGCCACGATCTTAAATTCTACCGGGCAATCCAGTTCCGTCACCTTCAGCGTCACGGGGACTATCACGGACAATACTGCCAACTTTGGTACGGCCGTCTTTGATCCCAATCAGTCTGGAGTGGTCAACCTGCCGTCATGGGTGGTTTCGGCGGGTGCCAATGGAGCCGCTGGCGACAACTTCTTCACAAACAACTCCACAACCACAGCGGCATCCTACACGCTCACGTTTGGAGGCCTTACTGCAGGAGATATCGTATCCATCGATCTCCTCGCCTCTCGCAACAGCGGCAGCGCCCTCGGGTTCTTCGACTACTCACTTGATGGAGGTTCGACGTGGACAGGATTTCGCGTGTTGAATGCCGACGGGACAATAGCTACGACGAATGGGTGGGATACCAACACCACCAAGAGCCAAGAATTCGGCCTCCAGTCTCAAGGCTTTGTG
Organism: Verrucomicrobium sp. BvORR034; assembly: GCF_000739635.1. GTDB lineage: Bacteria > Verrucomicrobiota > Verrucomicrobiia > Verrucomicrobiales > Verrucomicrobiaceae > Verrucomicrobium. The sequence continues at coordinate 79,592 of NZ_BATQ01000113.1, forward strand.
CTGCACCGCTATCTGAATGCGGCTGATCTCACACTCACCGGATCCTCGCTCATGATCCGAACCACCGATGCCAATACCTCCACCAATACGTTTTCAGCCATCAATGCCATCCAGGTGACGGTCACCCCGGAGCCGACCACCGGAGCGCTGCTCATGATGGCCATGGCCTGCCTGGGTTGCCGCCGCCGCAGGACAGGCAAGGTGTGAGGTTCGAGGAAGTGCCCAAGTGGCTTGGGAGCCGCGGCAGCCAGACCGCCAAAACTCCTTCGGAGTAGCTCTGTATCCTCACCCACCCAACGTAGACTCGCTGGAAGCTCGTCAACGTTGGGTTTGAAGCCGTATCCCCTCTACGAGGAAGAGGTTCCATTGAATTGGTTCCTTGGCGCCCCCACAGCGCGGCGGTTGGTCTGTTCTGCCAAGGCTCCCGGGGCGAAACGCCGTCTGGCGATTTTTCAAAGTGAGCTGTGCCGGAGAAGCCAGGGGAGCGCACGCCATCTTGCGTACTGTTTTCGGCATCTTGCCGGAAACGTCGGTTAGCGGGTGGCCTCGCGACGTTGCAATATCAAACATTCGTGCGACATCGCATTCGAGCGACGTGGAGGTGTTGATGGCGTTGGGGAGAAGGCGGATGCTGTCGGCCTTCCCACCTGATCATCCTCCACGGAGGTACCCAGGGTTGACTCGCTTAAGGCTCGTCCAACCACTGGGCTGTGCTACAAATCCCTTTCAGGGATTAACTGCGGACTGAGGCAGAGCCGGTTCCTTTGGCGGCCACCCCGAGCGCATTTGGGGCGTCCCCCCAAGGGACCGACTCTGTCGAAGCTCTTCCTCGATGAGGATGCGGCCATAAGTCCAACGTGGCGAGCTTACAGCGAGCCCACGTTGGGAATGGGGTGTTGGAAGCTTCTACTGCCTTTCGCATCCAAGGGTCCTTTGGCAGGCACCAACTTCCAGTATGCGATGTATGAAACCGTGGAATACGACCTTCCCAGCTACTTCGGCAGCATGGCCAGATACTGCTCGGTCATCTGCTTCACTTTGTCGCGTTGGGTGGGCAACTGAGGTTCCAGCTTGGCTAGTTCCCCTTTGATTTCCACCACGGCTTTTTCTTTGTCGGCGATTTCCTTGGTGGAGTTCTCAATGGTTTTCTGGCCGTCGGCCTGCCGTTTCTTGGTGCCGTCCACTTCGATGTTGGCTTTGGAAACTTCCAGACGTTTGGCCTCCACCGTTTTCATGTCTGCGGCGATGCGCCCCCGCACCTCGGCAAGCTGCTTCTCCAGCGGATCCAGAGCGGTCTTGATTTGAGCGAGCGCGGTCTGCACAGGTTGCGACTTCGCTGCCAGTTCTTTGTCGGCTTCACCGGGCTCGGCCTGCTTCTCTGCCAAAGTCTTCTGTTGGGCAGCAATCTGGTTGTTCAAGTTCTGCTGTTGATTGCGCAAGGGCGCAGCGGCTTTGTCGGCAGCCTCAAACTCGCCTTTGGCTTGGGTGACCGCTTTCTCGAGCTTCTCGACCTGCGCACCTGATTGCTTGACTGCTGCCTGGCTTTCACCCAGCAGCTTCTTGATGGCATCCAGAGGCCCTGCGGCTGTTGCCACCTCGCCCTTCACCGCCTGCTGGGCTTGCTCCGCGGCTGCGAGTTGAGTGGTCGTTTCCGCTGCCTTCTTCTCGGCTGCCGCAGCGGCTGCCTTGGCATCGTCAAAGGCCTTCTGAGCGACTTCTTTTTGCTCAGCAGGCGCAGCAGCCAGTTCCTTCTCTTTGGTCCCCTGAGCCGCTTGTGCTCCGCTCAAGACCTTGCCAGCCTCTTCCTTCGCAGCCTTGGCTGATTGGACAGCTTTGTCTGCAGCGACCAGCCGATCATTGACCTTGGCCAGGGCGCCTTCCTTGTCTTTGACCTCTGCAGCACGCTTGGCTTCCGCACCGGCCGCCGCCTCGCGAGCAGCTTTGGCAGCATTGAATTCAGCCTCTACCTTTGCCAGGGCTTCCTTTTTGGCCTGAGCCGCTTTGCCAGGGGCATCCAGCTTGGCATTGACTTCGGTCCGTTGCTTGGCCAGCACGGCGATCTGGTTGTTGATGTCGGTCACCGCCTTCTGAGCGGCTGCCACCCGATTGGCCTTTTCCTGTTCCAAAGCTTTGAGCTCGGCTTCCTTCATCCCCTGCGCTTTCTTCTGCTCTTCCACTTGGGCAAGCAGCTGAGCTTCCTGGGCCTTGGCAGGCTCCACAAGCTTCTCCACACCAGGCAGCTCTCCGCTCACCTTCGCAAGCGCGGCTTCCACTTCAGGCAACGCGGCCGTGGCTTCAGCAATGGACTTCTTGCTCAGCTCGATGCGCTCGGCTGCTGCTACCTTGGCGGCTTCGCTGTCCTTGAGAGCCTCCTGGTAGCCCACGAAGTCGGCCTCCATCTTCTCCAGCTTTTCACGCTCTGCCAAAACGTTCACGTTGAACTGGGCGGCACGCAGCATGGAGGGAAGCTTCTGATACACGGCCAGCTGATCACGCAAGGCCTTCAGTTTTTCCTGAGTCCCAGCCAGAGCATTGCGGCTGTCTCCCAGTTGTTTCTCAACATCCGTGATGGATTTGGGCAGCGTTTCGAGGGCCTTCTTGGCATCCTCAAATGCCTTGAGTTTGGCGGGTTTGCCGGTGTTCAACGCAGCGACCTGATCTTGCGCCACTTTGACCGCATTTTCGAATTCAACCAGCGGCTGTGGTGCGTTGGCAGTTTCCTTCTTCACCCCCTCAAGCTTCCCGCTGGCCTCAGCGATCTTCTTGTCGAGCTCCGCCACCTGGAGTGCCTGCTCAGGGGCCGTCAGCTTTGCCTTCTCCCCATTGAGTTTGGCAAGCTGTCCCTCGATCTCTTTCTGCTGGGCGACCAGCTGCTCATGCTTCTTGATCAGGTCCGTCTGGGCCTGACGCTTGGACCGGGCGTCTGCAACGGCTTTCTCCAGAGTGGCCAGCGTGTTGGGCAGGTTCTTGATCTCGGCATCAAGCTGGTTGCGCTGGGCACCGGTGTCCTCCACCTGCTTCCGCAGGGCGGCAATCTGGGCTTCCTTCGCCTTCACCGCCTCTTCAGCCTGCTTCACCTCGCCTTCCACTCCGGGCACCTTGGAGACCAGCTCAGTGGCGTAGCGCTCGCTTTCCGCGATGCGCTGGGCGATGGGCGGAGGATTGCTGGAAAGCAGTCCTTTTTCCTCGAACTTGTCGGCACTCCAGAGGCGGACGTCGCCCTTCCAGTCACCTGACACCACCGTCTTGCTGTCGAACAAGCCAGCCACTTCCGTGACGATGTCGGCCTGCTTCTTTGACTCTCCCTTTTTGGTCCCGTTGATGTCCCAGACCTTGATCAAGCCATCGCGACCCGAGGAAATAAGGGCACCATCCGGAGCGAATGCCACGGCCAGGACTCCGCCTGCGTGAGCATCCCAGCTCTTCACGAGCTTGCCGTTCTCCATCTCATAGGTGTTGATCTTGCCGTCCTCGCCACTGGAGGCCAGAACGTTGGAGTCTGACCGCCAAGCCACACCTGTGCAGGCCGCCTTGTGTCCGTCGAGCTGGTAGAACTCACCCCCGGTGGCCGCCTCGGTCACCATCACGTTGCCATTGCGGTCACCACTGGCCAGAAGGATACCATCAGGGCTGAAGCCTACCGCGAGCACCCACTCGGTGTGCTTCTTGTTTACATAGAGTTCTTCACCCGTGGAGGTGTTGTACACCTTCACCTTCTTGGACGGGCTGCCGATCGCAATCATCGCCTGATTGGCACTGATGTCTGCGCTCATCACCGCATCAAACTCCTTGCCGGCTTCCGCCACCCGTTTGCCGCTCTTGACGTCCCAGACGACCGCATTGCCCATCTTGCCCCCACGTCCGCCGCCGGCGATGAGAAGCGCGCCGTTCTGGCTGAACTTCAAGGAGCGGATGTAGCCTTCCGGGTAAGGATAGACGCCGGCAAGCACCTGCGTGTTGGTGTCATAGACCAGTGCCTGCTTCAAACCACTGATGGCGACAAGCGGCGCCCAGGGATTGGCCGCCATCGCAGTGATGGCCGTGGTGCGCGGTGCAGTTGCCACGGGCTCCAGCAGTACGTTTTCCGGCATGGGCAACGGGCCTTCCGGCTTGCCAGCCTTGGCCACCACCATGGAGAGGTTGCTCTTCGGAGCGCCCTTTTTGGCGATGCTTGATGCAGTCTCCAGCACCCCGCCATTGACCCATTTGGTGAGCACTTCAATTTCTGCCGCGCTCAGAGGAGCACCTTCTGGCGGCATGAAAGGTTCAGCCGTCTTTTTGGTCGTGGAGATCAGCTTGCTCCCCTCGGCATCGCCAGGGTTCACCACCGGACCGCCACCACCACCCGTCATGGCCGCTGCAAAGCTGGTCAGATCCAGGTCGCCCTTCTTCTTGTCCGGGTTGTGGCAGGAGAAACACTTGTTCTCCAGAAGCGGACGCACGTGGTCATTGTAGGTGACCTTCTCCTGGGCGGCAGCCTGGGTCGCCAGTCCGCAGGCGGTGGCGAACGGAAGAAGGAAAAAAGTACGATGATGGGTCATGGCTTCGAATGGACGAACTGACAGGATCTTATAAATACGATGAATGGGTGGCAGAGCTATCTGGCCCCTCTCCTCCCACAGAGTCAGGATAGCGGCGGCGACATGCCCCACCCGCTTCCCGGACGCCCTCAAAAAGGAGACGTCCGGACGATAGCGAGGGCAAGCTCAGCCGACGGGGCTAGTGATTGAAGTAGAACTCCTTGGAATTGAGCAGCGCCCAGAAGAGGTCCTCCAGCACGACCTGACGAGGTTCGCCCGACTCCGCAATCTGCTTGAGTACGACTTCCGACTCTTTGGGCAAGGGTTCACGACCGAAGGTGCGCAGGTAGAGCTCCTGGATGATCTCCTGATCTGGCTTCTTCTCATTGACCAGCGTCGCTACCACCTTGCCGCGTTTGATGTTTTCATGAGCAGCATCGCCGTTCATGAAATGCAACGCCTGCGACAGCGTCGGGTCCATCTTCACTTCGCAAGAGCACACCGTCTCACGGCTGGCACGGCCAAAAGTCGTGAGGAAGTAATTCGAGACCGAGCCATCTGCGATTTGAACCGCACGGGCACCAAGGGGCAAACCTTGATACTTCGTGGGGGTGTTCGTCACGGAGGACACGGCGTCCGCCAGCACTTCGGCACGCATGCGGCGAACCAGAGCGTGGGCGAAGTTACGCTTGTCGCTTTCATTGCTCTCGTTGACCTGGGTGGCCCGCTGATAGGTCATGGAGTTGCAGATGTCACGAACAAGACGCTTGAAGTCGTAGTTGTACTCCGTGAGCTTTTTGCCCAGCGAGTCCAGCAACTCCGGGTTGGAAGCGGGGTTGCTGATCCGGACGTCGTCCACTGGATCGATGATCCCCACGCCGAAGAAGTGTGCCCAGGTGATGTTCGCCAGATTGCGGGCAAAGAACGGGTTCTCAGGGGAGGCCAGCCACTTGGCCAGCACCGCACGGCGGTCTTCACCCGGCTGCAGCGTGGGTTCATCACCACCCAGGAACTTCGGCTTCATCGCCGCCTTGGTCAGCGGATGGCGGGACTCCCCACCCTTGCTGTTGAACACGATCGTTTCCCGCGGATCATCCGTCGCCTTGCGACCGATCTGGGTGAAGAAGGCCATGAACCCGTAGTAGTCATTCATCGTCCAGCGGTCGAACGGATGGTTGTGACACTGGGCACACTGGATGCGCATCCCCATGAACACCTGCGCCACGTTCTCCGTCACCTTCAGCGTCTCACGCTCGATCTGGAAGTAGTTCGTCGGCGGGTTGTTGATGGTGCCGCCTTGGGAGGCGATCAACTCAGCCACGATCTCGTTCATTGGCACGTTCTTGCCAATGCGGTCCGCAAGCCAGTTGTAGTAGAGAAGGACGTTCTTGTAGTAAGCCCCCTGGTTGTTCTCCGTGCTGCGGATCTGCATCAGCTCAGACCACTTCATCACCCACATCTCAGTGAATTCTTTCCTCTGAAGAAGCTTCTCCACCAGCGCTTCACGTTTCTTCGGATTGGCATCCGCCACGAATTCGCTCACCTCTGGAGCACTGGGCAGAACGCCCACCACATCAAGCGATACACGGCGCAGGAATTCCTGGTCCGAGCAGATGCCGGAAGGAAGGATACGAAGCTTGTGCAGCTTTTCATTGACCAGGGTATCGATGTAGTTGGCCTCCACCAGTTTCGGCCGCTCATACTTCAATCCTTCGGGAATGACGATGAACTGGGACACCACGGAGTACACGTCAAAGCGGGCCAGAATAAACGACTCCCCACGATCATGGGAGGTCACGCGCCCCTCTTTGTCCACGCTCGCGCTCGGATCATTGTTGGACATGAAGACCACGAGGTTGGTCACGTCACGATCTGTGCCGTCAGAGTAAGTCGCACGCACGGAGACCTGCTGGGTCTCACCCTGCCCTTCCAGAACCGCCTGCTTCGGAAAGATCTCGATGCCGGTGACATGTGCCACTTCCGGGGCATCATTCGGCACGCCTTTGCTGATCCATTCTATCAGCGTCTTGTTCAGGTGGCTGTCCTTGTCAAAGCAGGCATTGCCGGAGTGCGGCACTTCGCCCAGCGCCTTCTCGATCAAGGTGCTGTCCTCGGGAATGGCGAGGTTGATGCGACGGCCGCTCATTTCTCGCGTGATGCGGTCATAATCTCCGGCCGGGTCAAAGCCAAAGAGGGAGAGACGGAAGCCATCCTTGCCACGAGCGGAGCCATGGCAGCCACCCGTATTGCAGCCCGCCTTCAAAAACACAGGCATCACATCGAGCCGGAAGGACACTTCACGGTCCTTGGCACCATTTGCAACTTTCACCGCAGCGGTCGCCGTCTTGCCATTGAACGTGGCGGACAGTTCCGTGGCACCATCCTGGCCGGGCTTCAGGTGCACGCCATTGATCGAGGCCACTTGGGCGTTGGCAACTTTAAGCTCGGAAAGCTCGGTGACATCCTTCGTGGTCCCGTCATTGAACCTGGCGAACACCAGCACACGCTGGCTGTCGCGCTGGGTTTCCAGCGACAGGGTTCCGGGGAGAATTTCGATGCTCTCCAGCTTGTTGAGTTTTTCCTTCAACCGGGCAAGGGCCTTCAGCTCTTCCTCAGTCTTGTGTTTGATCACCAGTCCTTGGGGCCACTTGGCACCTTCAGCGATCCAGCGTTTCATCACGTCCGCCTGTTCAGCAGTGAGCGGATCGCCCTTGGGAGGCATAATGTCATCGTGATCGTGAGGCAGCACCACACGGCTGTAAACCGGGCTCTTTTCTGGAGCACCAGGCACCACTGCCGCACCGCCTTCGCCCCCCTTCAGCAGGCCTTCCCCCGAGTCCATGAGCAGCTTGCCCTTGGACTTCGACGGGTTGTGACACTCGACGCACTTGGATTCAAGCAGCGGCTGAATGTCCCGCACGAAATCCACCGGTCCGGACTGCTCCGCCCGGGCCAGTCCCGTCGCGAAACACAATCCGATGCCCAGAAGGGCCTTGGAGGTGAGAGATGAAGTCTTCATGGTGGGAAACACTGTCGTGGGGTCTTGAGTGTGAGTCGTTGGGAGAGGGACTGGATCGGGAGCGCGAAGTGAGAACTACTTGGAGGCTTCCTGGCGAAGCTGTTCCAAACGGCTGAGCTGTTTCTTCGGTGCGTCAGTTGCAGCCGGGGCGGCGGGCTTGGCGGCAGCCACCTGAGCGGCCGGTTGTGCCGGAGCCGCCGGCGCTTTCCGCGGAGCATCCACACGGAGGGTGGTGCCACCCGCGATGCGGTGCACCGCCACGCCGCCCTGCACCGGCACTTCCACCTGGCAGAAGAGGTTGGCATGCTTGCCCACCGGTGACTTGTCCGTGGTCTTGATCTTGAAGCTCAGTTCCTTGGCGTCCTTGTTGAACTTCAGGGTTTCCACCTCAACGGAATCCGGGATCCCATAAATCTTCGCGGAAGCTTCCCCGTTGAAAGGTTGTGCCATCTCCAGCTTACAGACGAACTCGCCATCTTTCCCCTGCTCCACGGCTGTAAGCTGCATGCTGCCGGACAGGTAAGCAGGCACCACGGTCACTTCGCAGAAGGGCGAGGCTGCATAGATCGTCCCGTTGCCGCCTTCGGCTTCACCCAGCACCGTCAGGTTGTAAACTCCAGGCGACACGTTGCCGGTGGAATCAAGTGTGAAGGTCGCCTCATCCTGGCCTTCCGGGATATCAATTTCACCCTGCGAGTTCATGCCGTTGGGACGCCACATCATCAGCACCCGAATCGCCGCCTTGAATCCCTCTTTCCGCTTGGCCACCACCTTGAGGGGCAGGATGCCATTGGGAACGAGAGGTGTCGCCGGCTTGATCAGTTCGAGGGTATAAGGCACCTCTTCCACCACGGCCACCGGGAGCTGGTCCACCTGCTCCGTGTAGTAGATGGTGTTGCCGCTGCGCACCATGTCGAACTCCTGGGCCATTCTGCCTTCCACCTTCTGGGCCGGATCCGTCGGTTTGAGAGTAACGGGCACGGCCGCACCACCGAGCGGAGCATCTGCCGTCGCCTCAAAGAGCAGCGGAATGCTGGTCTGGTTGCCCGGCATGCTGGTGGACACCATCTTCACCCCAGGGGGCAGATTCGGTGCTTCAAAGGTCATGTCACCCGAAGCATTGTTACGAGTCACGTTCACCATCGTCGCATAGCGGTTGCCACGAGGCACGGCGATAAACTGGCGCTTGTGGCTGTCGTTCACCCCGAAGTTCGGCGAAGCGAAGGTCACCAACGGCACAGAAGCCACGGCTTCCACCCGATACACATACGTCGGACCACCACGCTGCAAGTGATCACGAATGATCACGCAATAGGCACCGTCCGCCGGAGCTGTCACTGCCAGTTTGCAATCCAGACGGCGCTTCGTGCCACCATCATCCGCGGCACCAATCTGGGCTCCCTTTTCATTGGTCAGCACCATTACCGGATCCAGGGGAGAGCCGAGTGACTGGGCATAGGCGAAGAAGTCCACCTTCATCCCCTTCTTCAGATTCACCCAGAACCGATCCTCGTCACCAGGCTTCTCGATGATGCCGTTCAGCGCACACGGAGCCTCAAGGTTGGTGCGATTCGCCTCTTTGTCATTTGGCTCCACTTCCAGGTAGCTGTCAAAAGGGCTGACACGCATGATGTTGCCGGAGGGAGCCGGGTCATCTTTGAGATACACCATGTGTTTGTCTGACGTCTCGGCAGGCAGAGTGACGTCCTCCTCGGTGACATCGCCATTGGCTTCGATGAACTTCACCTTCTGCGTGCTGCCAGCCTTGCCACCGGAGGGATAGCAGACCTCAGGACGACGGAAGCTGCCAACGTGCAACCGGTAGCGGGACTCGCTATTGCCACGGTAGGAAGATTCCCGGACCTGGATGGTGTAGTTTCCGTCATCCGGGGCGACAAAAGTCAGGTGACCGTCCTGGCGGTGAAGCACGGTGTCATCCGACACGGCCACCTCGAAACGGTCGCTGTTCATCAGGGCGATATAGGGGTCAAAGGTGATATACCCCAGACGCATGCCCTCGATCTCCAGGCTGATACGCTGCCCCTTTTTGGCGGCGATGCGGTAGTAGTCCACATCCTCACTGTTGGCCACGCCTTCGACTGTCTGGTTCAAGGCGATTTCCTGAGGAGCCTCGAAGTCGTTGTTCGGCTCCTTCTCCTGCACACTGGCGAACGGCCCCACCATGACCTGCCTCATGAAGGACAAGCCAGAGCGCGTCCGCACCCGGACAAAATGGTTGCCCAACGGCACATCGGGAGCCACCGAAATGACGGTCTCGACCGCACCATTTTCCACTTTGCCCACTGACTTCAGAGCGAAGCCTGGAGAATAGAAAATGAGACCGTCGAAATCAGCCAGACGGGTGCCCCGAATGGTCAAGGTCGTCTCCACTCCACGCTGCACCCCGGTGGGAGAAGTGCCAGTGAATGTGGGCAGCGCGGCCACAACGGCCGGGGCGGTGGTGGCCAGCACCAGTGCCGCCCCCACAAGGCGAAGAGAGTTTTTCATGGTCAACATCGGTCTCAAAGAAGTCTTTACGCCTGCTCCTTTGGGAGAGGCGTGGGCTCGGATATCAGAAAGGCGGTGAAGCAGACACTTCACCGCCTTCGCTTACGACAGTTCTGGCGGTGAATTCTGTTAGGCGAGAATGCCTTCGATCACCTCGCCACCGTTTACGATGTCGATGGGGCGGCCGCCGTCGGCCATCAGGCGCTTCTCGGCGTTGATGCCCATCAGGCGATACATCGTCTTGGCCAGGCTTTCAGGGGAAACGGGATCAGCGTCAGGCTCACCACCGAGGGCGTCAGAGGAGCCGTACACCATGCCGCGCTTCACACCACCACCAGCCAGCGCCACACTGAAGACGCGTGGATAGTGGTCACGACCGTTGGTGCTGTTGATCTTCGGCGTACGGCCGAATTCGGAGCTGACCATCACCAAGGTGCGGTCCAGCATGCCGCGGTCATCCAAGTCCTGGATCAGGCGGGCGTAGGCGACATCGAAGTTTGGCGCGTTGTTCTTGAAGCCGTTCTTGATGTCACTGTGGTGATCCCAGCCACCGTAGGTCACGGTCACAAGGCGGACACCGGATTCCACCAAGCGACGCGCCAGGAGAAGGCGCTGACCAGCCTGATTGCGGCCATATTCATCACGAAGTTTGGGAGTCTCGGCGTTCAGATCGAAAGCTTCGCGAGCCTTCTGGGAGCTCACTAGGCCGTAGGCAGCCTGGTAGAAGCTGTCCATGGCGGTCAGTGCATCCGATTTCTCGAGTGAGCTGAAGTGGGCGTCCACGGCATCAAGGAGACCGCGACGGCGGTTGAAGCGCTGCTCAGTGACGTCTTTCGGCAAAGCAAGGTCACGCACCGCAAAGTTGCTCTGGGCGGGGTCGCTGCCAAGGCTGAAAGGACCGTAGGCCGTGCTCAGGTAGCCCGTGCCCATGGATTCACCACCGGCAACGCCACCAAAAGCCTGCGGCACGCAGACATAGGGAGGAAGGCTGTTCTTCACCCCAAGCTCGTGAGAAACCACGCTGCCGAAGCTCGGAAACTTGATGGCGGGGCTGGGGCGATACCCCGTGAACATGTTGTGAGTGCCACGCTCATGCGCGGCCTCGCCATGCGTCATGGAGCGGATGATCGTCAACTTGTCCGCAATCGCAGCCGTCTTGGCAAAGTGTTCGCCAAAATACACCCCTGGGAGATTGGTCTTCACCGGAGTCAAGGGACCGCGGTAGTCAGCCGAAGCGAAGGGCTTCGGATCCCAGCTCTCCTGGTGGGCAATGCCGCCGGGGAGATAAATGTGAATCACCGCATCCGCCTTGGCATCAACTTTCGCCACATCAGGGATGGTCATTCCTGCTTCCAGACGAAGGAGGTTCGGCAGGCTCAGGCCCAGACCACCGGCGAGACCTGCATAGAGAAATTCGCGACGGCTTTGTCCCACTCTCAGGTCGAGGTGGTTGCCCTGGCAAAGAGAATGCATTTTCATGGCGGCAAGGAGGGGATGAAGGACGAGTTGGTTGCTGGGGTGGTGAACTGCGGGTGCCACAATTACCACTGCTGCAAATTACGGTGCCTGTGCCGGATTCTTACAGGAGGAGAAAAATTGCTGAATAAATTTTGTCCAAATCGACCGCCAAGACATGTTGGCTCTCTCGGACTTTTCTCAGCAGGCACGCGGAACGGAGCCGCCCCCCCGGGGGAATGGCGCTACGCAACCTCCTCTAAATAAAGGGGATACTGGCCAGAATCAGTAGCCGCGGGCGATCCACCCTTCCGTCACTACCTCATCGATCCAAACTTGGTTGACGCTATCACTTTCCTCTGGCGACGGATAGCGGAGCTTTACGATCATCGGAGTCGATTCACCAAAGTTCTTCTTGGTGAGGTACTCCAACGTCCTCCCTACGGTCGAGGTGCGCACGCAATAGCCGTAGAGCTCTGGAGCTCCTTTCTCTGCTGGATTCACCAGCTTGAGACAGAGCATGCGCTGCGAGTCTGGGAAGTTGTAGTTGTAATGCTCCGCCGGGACCGCCTCCAGCCGGAAGAACACAGGCCTCGTGGGCTTTTCCGCCATGAACATGGCCCAGTCCATCTCGCTGTAGAGAGCATAGCTGCCCCAGTCCACCACGTAGGGAGCCCCAGGCTCTGGGCGGACCGCCATCGCATTGCGCCGGTTTCCCGCGGCATCTACAACGGCAAACAGGTAGGTATGAGTTCCCTGTGGCTCGGCTTCCACGAGCTCCACCCGGGAGAAGGCCACGGGGCCATCGGCTTGCCGTGAGTAGTAATCCTTCAGACTCTTCTCCAACACGGAAGCGTCCCGCATAAACTTTTTGCGCTCTTCAAGGTTTTTGGCGGCCAGAAAGGACTTCACCGCCGTCATCGCCTCCTCCTGCTCACGGTTCCAAGCAGAGGCTTTTACTGGCGCAGCAGCTTCCAAGCCCTCCTTGCGTTCCGCTTCGCTCGCCGTGGAGGCCGGAGCGTTGGGGATCAACTGCTCCTTCATGTAGGTGGCATGAAAAACTTCCCATCCACGAGCCACTTCATCCCACCAGTTTTGCGTCTTCCCCAGCACGGCGATCGCCAGGAGAAAGAGCACGATTCCAAGCCCCCAGATCAGTGAGCGGGCACTGGATTTCACCTCTGGATCATGTTCAAGTCGGTTCCGCAAATCGCCCTCCAACGGCCTGGGCATGACCGGGGGGAGGTCAGCAGCAGGCACCAGCACGGGTGCCGTCGCGGGCTTGGGCGCAGCCGGGACCACGGCCGCCACCACCGGCACTGCGGCAGGTGTGGCGGGCGGCGGCGGCGCCGCCACAGGTTTGACAGAGGCGGCCACGGCGACGCTGCGGGCGGGCTGGGATGCGACGACCGGTCGCGACGAGGCTTTCGCCATCACGGCCACATCCCCCCCCTCACCCATCTCCGTGATGTTGGTCAGCAACGCCTTGTGCTTCACCCGGGAGGTCTTGGTGGTGAACTGCAGCATGATCATCCGCCCGCACGACGGACACTCTCTGGAGCGCGTCACGTTGGTGACGTTCACTTCCACAGCACACTCACAGTGGGGGCAATCCAGACGGGCCAGGGGCATGATGACGATTTATTTTTTTGCAGGGGCCTGAAACTAGCCTTCGCCGCGAGCGGACGCAAGACTGCAACGCTGCCGATGCTGGCAAATACCAAAGCACATCCCCGCCCGCGAAGTCCCGCACGTTTTGTGCTTGGCCTTTGCCACACTTCATCCCATCTTGCCGCCATGCCCCGCCGCATTGCCCTCTTTGGAGGCAGCTTCAATCCACCTGGCCTGCATCATCGTCGAATCGCTGCTCTGCTTTCAGAGAGGTTCGATGAGGTCAAAGTGGTCCCCTGCGGTCCCCGCCCCGACAAGCCCGAGGTGGGCAGCGTTCCTTCAGTTTTTCGCGCCGCCCTTTGCGATCTCACGTTCGGAGATCTGGAAAAGGTCGTGATCGATCTTTTTGACCTGGAGCAAGACACTTTCACCCGGAATGCCGCTCTTGAAACGAAGTACGCCTCAGAAGGCGAAATCTGGCATGTGGTGGGAGCCGACTGGCTCACTGGCGGATCGCTGGGCCAATCACTCATTCACACCGGATGGGAGCGGGGTCCCGAACTTTGGCAGCAGAGCCGATTCGCCGTCCTGACGCGCCCCGGCCACATCCTGAACCAAGGCGACCTTCCTCCGAACGCGGAGATCTTCCCCATCCAGCTGGACGACTCCAGCACCGAGATTCGCGACCTCTTGCTCCATGGCGAGAGTGTGGCCCACCTGCTCACCGCCCCTGCCCTCCGCTACATCGAGCGCTACGGACTCTACCGGGGCACCAATCCTGCCACCTGGTCCCGCGGCACCTTGGAAGATCTTCGCTGTCTGGTGCTCGCAGATCCCTCCAATCCCAAGTGTCAGGAGTGGGAACCCGAGCTGCGCCCTCACGAAGACCTCCGGAATCCGGGATTCATTGTCACTCTGGGGGGAGATGGGGCCATGCTGCGCACCATCCGGGAACACTGGCGTCGGCGTCTGCCCTTTTTTGGCATCAATGCGGGCCACCTTGGCTTTCTGCTCAATGACCCCCGATCAAGTCTTTGAGGAACGCACCTTCCCACCCAAGGACGTGATTTTCCGGCAACTGCCCCT
>NZ_BATQ01000112.1 GCF_000739635.1 Verrucomicrobium sp. BvORR034
CGATCTCCGTACCATGACCGGCACTTCCCCCGAACTCACTCTCAAGGACACCCTGAATGTGATCCATGCTCGCGTGCAGCATCTGCCCGGATGCCCGTTGCCGGATGAGATCGAGAAGATCTGTCAGATCCTCTACGCCTCGAGTTTGCTCAAGGAAGAGGGCCGGGCGGTCCGGGCCCGCGTGATTCTCGCCCCTCCCGACAGCTTCAATCCAACGGACGGTCCGCCCAGTGCCAGCCATGCCATCCGCTTCGCGGTGCCCCACAAGTTGACGCCCAATGAGATCAAACGCCTCAGCCCGGCGGCCAGCTTCTTCCACTCCGTGGTGGCGGTGTGGCCGGATGAATCCCGGGACCGCAGTCTCTCCATCTGGGGCGTGATCAATACCGGGCCCCGCTGGATGAACCTGGTCGCGGGCGGGCGGAAATCCGCAGGAAATGACATCTCGAAACCCGTCATTCATGTGCGCGATCCAGGATGGCTTCTCTTTTACGACGGCTACGAACTGATGGCCGAGTGGCGCGGCACGGAGTTCCACGGCCCCCGGCTGGATGTGTTCCAGTCCCGCCTCCTCAACGATCGTTTCATCGAGCTGCGCCGCAAGCTTGTGGCGGAGTTGTCAGATGACTGCCTCCCCTGCTCCCTCAATCTCGAAGCGTATGCAGCGCTAAGCCACCTCATTTCACTCCAGTTTGTAAAGCGGATCATCAACCTCGTCCGAACCAGCGGCCATGGCGGCAGCGTGGTGGTGCTGCCTGAAGGCGCGGAAGGTGAAGACGCCGCGGCCCGCTGGATCGATTGCAAATACTCCGCTGAAACAGACGACGCCGGACTTCGCTTCCGCCACCTCCTGCAGTCCTTCATCCGCCGCGTGGGTGAACTGTCTCCGTCAGGTGCCACCGTGGAGCAGGCCTGGGAGATCTTCTGCACCAGCCGTGATCCGGAACTGGACCAGTTGGAAGAGTCCTTCTTCGAGCTGGCCCGCTTTTTCTCCGACCTCATGCAGGTGGACGGTGCACTGGTGCTTGACCAGCGACTCTGCCTGCTCGGCTTTGGTGGTGAAATCCGCGTAGATCGTACCGTTCTTCAGGTTGGCCACGCCCAGGATCTGGACGGCACCATCACCGTGCCCTGGAATGTCCAGGCAGACGGCACCCGTCATCGGTCCGTGTACCGACTCTGCTCCGTGGAGCCAGATGTCATCGGCTTTGTGATCTCGCAAGACAGCCAGGTACGCATGATCGCCAATGTGGACGACCGGGTGCTTTTTTGGACGCACAGTGTGGGTTAGACAAATAACTTCCCACATCCGGCGGATGAACGTTGGGGCGTGACGTGTGGCGCAGAGGTCGCCCCAGCCTCTTCTCCTGACACTCGGCAAAGAGGCGCCCGCACGAACTTTTTTCCATCACGCATTTGCATTCCCCTTGCCAGAAGGTAGGATAGCGCGTGCACAAGTTGCACCCTGCGCCATGTTCCATACTCGTCTCTGAGGCCGTCGCCTCATCCCACTATCTTAGCAGGCAGCATTCGCAGCCTCACTTCGCCACATACCTTTGTCGGGTGGCGTTCCTGATCCTGGTTCATCAATCGCTTTGTCGCGCCTCGAGCGGGTCCAGCGCGTTTGCTTGAATCCGGCACCCATTGCAGTTGCGACAGCACGTCGATAAGAGGCGGGTTCTAGGAATCCATCTCGCGCCCATGCTGCGCCCCGCACTCATTCTATTGCGGACGGCTTGTCCGTCTCCCCCCTTCAACCAATTCATTTTGCCATGTCAATTCCAAGAAAAGGCTCCCGCCGCATCATCATCAACGGTTGCACGTACCTCTGGTACATTCGTCACAAAGTTGACCACTGGGCATTGATATGTGGTCACAGCCTTGTGGTCGGAATCGAGCGTATCGATCCCCCGTCCGGCCGCACGCTCCTGTTTTACGCCGACAATGGTAGCCACTACTACGGCACCGTCATTACTCCACGTATCGTGGAGGTCGCCATCCTGCATTCGCTCAAGACGGGCTGGAAACCCCACCTGCCCGGCTCTGCCTTCGAGTGCTGGATGAGCCAGATCGACTGGCCCACCTTTGGAACCTGTCCCGACGGGTATTACGGGGAATGGTGCGAGAGAAACGAACGCCGGTCACGCCGGGCCAGCGCTGCCAGCGCCTAGAGGAAACAACTCCACCTGAAGCACCGGCCTTGCAGCTTGAGGCCTCGCCTCAGGCTGCAAGATCGATCGTACAATGCAATTCATCCACTAGAACCGCAACTCCCCGGGCTTCCGCCGCCACGCGGACGGCGTCATGCCAGTTTGCTGGCGAAACCAGCGCGCAAAGTAGTTGGGATCCAGGATGCCCACCTTCTCCCCCACCTCCTGGATCGGTCGTTTCTCCTCGATCAAAGCGACCGCCTTTTTCAAGCGGATCCTGGCCCGCATCTGACCCAGAGTAAGCCCGCATTCTGCCCGGAGCAGGCGGTTGAGGTGATCCTGCTGGTAGCCGCTCTGCCTCGCGATCTCTTCCAGCGGCACATCGCTCGCATCCTTGGTCTCCAGCAGCCGCTCCACCCGCTTGGCCAGCGAGTAGTGACGGGCGCTGCTGAAGCGGTTCACGGGCACGAGCCACCCAATGGCTTTCAGCGCCATATCCAGGATGTCCAGCACC
>NZ_BATQ01000111.1 GCF_000739635.1 Verrucomicrobium sp. BvORR034
CATTGTGGTGAATGACCGTCTCTGGGGGCTGTTTGCCTGTCATCACTATTCGCCGCGCTACGTGTCGCACGGCACCAGGATGGCTTGCGAGTTTCTTGCCCACACCCTTTCCCTTCAAGTGGCGGGCAAAGAAGCTGCAGATCAGCACAGTTACGCAGAAGCCCTCCATCGCGAGCACCAGGCACTCGTGGCTGAACTGCAGGCAGCTCCATCCCTGCCTGAAGCCTTGCGCTGCCCACCCCAGGGCATGATCGGAGGCATTCAAGCCACCGGTGCTGCACTGCTCTTCAACCACCAAGTCCACCTGTATGGGATCACTCCAGAAGAGGAGTTGATTCGTCACCTTGCGACCCGGCTCGGCCGCGAAGTGGAAGAGGCCGTCTGGAGTACCGACCGACTCGGGGAGCGATTCCCCGATCTCGCGGAATCATGCCGCGACGCCAGCGGCACGCTGTCTGTCCGTCTTTCCAAGCAGGCCGACGCCTACTTGTTTTGGTTCCGGCAGGAGGAGACCCAGACCGTCAACTGGGCTGGAGAACCGGCCAAGGCAGTGACAGTGGGCCCGAACGGCGACCGGCTGACACCGCGCAAGTCCTTTGCCCTCTGGAAGGAGACCGTGAAAGGACGCTCCCGTCCGTGGCTGACCTGCGAGTACGACGCCGCCCGCCAGCTCCGTCAATCCATCCTGGAGCATTTTGTCCGTCACACAGAACAACTGGTACGCCTCAATGCTGACCTCCAGGAAAGGAACAGCCAGCTGGACTCTTTTGCCTACGTGGCTTCTCACGACCTCAAGGAGCCCCTGCGAGGCATTCGCAACTATTCACAGTTCCTGTTGGAGGACTTTGGCGACATTCTCGCAGACGAGGCCAAAGGTTACACCCGCACGGTCATGCGCCTGGCGGACCGCATGGAAATGCTGCTGGATTCCCTCCTGCACTACTCCCGGCTCTCCCGGCAAGAGATTCAGAATTCCGCCGTCGATCTCAATGATTGCGTGGCTGATGCTCTGGAATTCCTGATTTCCCGAGTCCAGGAAAGCGGTCTGAGGATCACCATCCCCCGACCTCTTCCGACCGTGCAGGGGGACACTGACCGGCTGTGCGAACTCTTTACCAACCTGATCAGCAATGCGATCAAATACAATGACAAGCCGGTCCCAGAGGTGATTATCACCTTTGAAACATCCGCCAACGGGACAGAATGCGAACTGCATGTACGTGACAATGGCATCGGCATCGCTCCAGAACATCGCAACATCGTATTCCAGATCTTCAAACGGCTGCACGGCCGGAATGAGTACGGTGGTGGGATCGGAGCGGGCTTGACCATTGTCCGAAAGATCGTAGAGCGTCATGGAGGAAATATCTGGATCGACTCTGTCTCAGGGGTCAGCACGACCTTCTCCTTCACCCTGCCGGTCGTTTCTCCACATGCCCCCTAGCTCCACCCAACCGTCGTTTCTGGTCGTAGAAGACAGCGACGAAGACTTCGTGGCTTTGGAGCGCATCTTGCGCCGCGCAAACGCTCCTGCCCGTCTCCAGCGATGCACTTCAGCCGAGCAGGTCCTGGCCATGATGCGTGCGCCTTTGATCCCGGATCGGACGCCCCCGGAGCTGCCCTCCCTCATCGTCCTGGACCTCAACCTGCCTGGCCTAAACGGTCGGACGGTGCTCACTGCAGTCCGCGAACATCCCCGCTTTAAGACGGTGCCCGTGGTGATCTTCTCAACATCGAGCAATCCACAGGACATCGCCTGGTGTTATGAAAATGGCGCGAATTCGTATCACGTGAAGGAAATGGACTATACCGCGTTCAAGCGAGGGGTGGAAATGCTTGTCGCCTACTGGCTAGAGGCAGTCCGGCTGCCTCCAGCGTCCGGCAGCCTGCCTGCCTCGCCCTCCGGATCTTGACCCTTCCCATGGCAGAAATCAGAAGCCGCTCTGTGCGTGTGCTCATCGTGGATGACTCTCCCACGGATCGTGTGGTATTCCGGCGTCACCTCACTCGCGGAGCCCACCGCGAGTATGATGTCAGCGAGGCGGAGACGGCCGCTGAGGCTGCGGCGCTGCTGGCGAAAGAGCTGCCTGACTGCGTGCTTGTGGATTTTCACCTGCCGGAAATGGACGGACTGAACTTTGTCCGGCAGATCGTCGAAGTTCATGGAAATCACACCTTCGGCATCGTCATGCTCACCTCGGCGGCGGAAATCTCCATCGCGGTGAAGGCGCTTCAAAACGGCGCGCATGACTATCTGGAGAAGAATGGGGCAGACGGGTTTGCCCTGCGGCGGGCGGTGGAGAACGCAATGGAGAAAGCGGGCATCCAGCGGCAACTGGAGAGCCAGCGGCGGGCGCTGGCAGACAAAAACGCCCAGCTCGAAGAACATGTGAGCCAGCTTGAGCGGGAGGCCACCGACCGGCAACGCGCCGAGGATGCGCTGCGCTCCAGTGAAACTCAACTCCGCCTGGTGACGGACCACGCCTCCGTCCTGCTCGCGCAGGTGGATCGCGAGCACCGCTACAAGTTCGTGAACCGTGCCTACGCCGAGCGATATGGCCGGGAAGTGAAGGACGTCATTGGTCGTCACGTCACGGAAATTGTTGGCGAAAAGGCCTATCTCACTGCCTTGCCAGAATTGACCGCTGCCTTTGAGGGGCAGCGAGTAGAGTTTGAAAAAGAACTGCCCTACGAAGAACTGGGCCCGCGGTGGATTCACGTCGTCTATAAGGCGGAGCTTGATGCTGACGGACAGGTGGTGGGCGTCGTTGCCGTGTTGACCGATCTCACGGAACGAAAACGTGCTGAGCAGGAACTCAAGGTGGCAAGGGACCAGGCGCTAGCTGCCTCCGGTGCCAAGGACGAGTTCCTGGCCCGGCTCTCCCACGAGCTACGGACTCCGCTCAATCCCGTGCTGCTCCTCGCGAGCGAAGCGGCCGCCAACCCGGATCTGCCGGATGAAGTGCGGGCGGATTTCCATACCATCCGCAAGAACGTGGATCTTGAGGCCCGTCTCATCGACGACCTGCTGGACATCACACGCATCAGCCGGGGCAAGCTCTCGCTGGAACTCCGTAGGCTGGATGTGCATGATGTCCTGCGGGATGCCTTCACCAGCATAAAAGGCGAAGCGGACAAGAAGCATTTGCGGCTGCAACTGTCCCTTGATGGCGAGGGACCGTACGTGCTCGGTGATGCAGTACGCCTTCAGCAAATTTTTTGGAATTTGCTCAACAATGCCGTCAAGTTCACCCCTGAAAACGGCAGAATTGTTGTTTCCACCTACGTCAAAGAGGGCTGGGTGACTGTCGAGGTGCAGGACGATGGCATCGGGCTGTCCGAAGAAGAGCTGTCCAGTGTCTTCGACGCCTTTGCCCAAGGCGAACACTCCTGGCCCAATGGGTCGCATCGTTTTGGGGGCCTGGGCCTGGGATTGGCCATCTCCAGGATGCTGGTGGAAATGCACTCTGGGAAGATCACGGCGTTCAGCGAGGGCCGGAATGCCGGTGCCACCTTCAGGGTGCGGATTCCCCTTCAATCGGATGCCGGGAGAATCGCCCAAGCACCCGCTTCTCCCAGAGCCCGTCCTTTGACGGCGCCAGGAGCTCTCGCTGCCAGTGGCAAATGCCCACCGCTGCACATCTTGATTGTCGAAGATCACGAACCCACCCGTGCGGCTCTCACGGTGCTGATGACACGCAGAGGGCACCGCATCACCAATGTGGCCTGCGTCGAAGAAGCCCGGCAGGCAGCGGCCTGTCACACCTTCGACCTCATGATTTCCGACATCGGACTGCCTGATGGCAACGGCTATGACCTTATGGAGGAGCTCCACGCCCAGTATGGCATCCGGGCCATTGCCTTGACCGGCTATGGCATGGAGCAAGACATTTCCCGCAGTACCTCTGTGGGATTTTTAGCCCATTTGACCAAACCCGTACGTATTCAGGAACTGGAGGCCGTGATCTCCAGACATGCGGTACCGCCAGCTGAGTGAGGCCTTGTCCTGGCCTCCTCCTTCTATGACTCTATCATTCGCAGACCCGCCGGATTCATCCTCCACTGGGTGGGATGCGGGTTTTCTTCACTCCATCGAGGACGACTCCTTTGACAGCCTCTATCCCAAGGAGGTGCGGGAGATCTCACCCTGGCACTGGACCCCGGCGGAGGTCGCCAGAAAAGCCGCCTCTCTACTGGTGAACAAAGCTGGCACCCGGGTGCTCGACGTGGGTTGCGGTCCTGGCAAGTTTTGCGTGATCGGGGCGGCCACCACGAAAGGCGTCTTTACGGGCGTCGAACAGCGGGGTGAACTGGTCGGCATTGCCCGTGATCTCATCGACAGGTCGGGCATTCCCCGCGTGCAGATCGTGCACGGCAACATCACCGCTGTGGACTTCGCCGACTACGACGCCTTTTACATTTTCAATCCGTTCGAGGAAAATGTCCGCCAGGCCTACCAGATCGACGCAACGGTCGAGCTCAAGGCGCAGTTGTACGACATCTACACCCGCTATGTCTCGGCCCAGCTCTCGGAGCTCCCGGTGGGCGCACGCGTGGTGACCTATGCGGGGCAGTGCGATGAGATTCCCCAAGGCTACGAATGCCACCGCACTGCCTTTGGCGGCCAACTCAAGCTGTGGGTCCACACCCGACGCTACCTCGTGAGTTGAGTGGAGGACAGGAGAGCTCCTTGCATCCGGGATTGACGGACAATGCACTTCTGT
>NZ_BATQ01000110.1 GCF_000739635.1 Verrucomicrobium sp. BvORR034
ATGGTGAAATCATCGAACACACGGCGAAGCTGGGCCATGGCCTCCGGGCGAGGCTCGTACTTCTTCATTCCCTGGGTCGGCAGTTCCAGCTCCTGCCCCAGCATCTCCAGCGCCATCTCCTGCAGGTACTCCCGGGATACCTGCGTTGCCACCCAGTGGGTGTCGCGCTCCGCCCGGTAGGCCAGTTCGGAATGCTCTGCAAAGACGACGATCTGGCCGGTCCGCACTTCGGTCCCATTGATCCAGCATGGACTCAGGAGGTCCCGGATGAACCCGATGCAGAGGCGGTCGTCACTGAATTCACCACGCACCCACGCCTTGAAGCTGTACTTCGCGTGATCCAGGAGCACCACTCCATCCTCCCAGTGCTCATGAAGCACATCGCAAGGCTCATTGCCCATGAGAAAATGCTCCAGCTTGCTCTGCGAGACTACGTCCGCGAGCATTTCGGGATCAAACCGATGCAGCCGAAGGGTACGGTAGAGTGTTGTTCCGCCCATCGCGTGGAAAAATAACGAATGTTTCGGCTTATGTCCATACGACTTTAGGCCAATTACCCTGGCTAATACACAAGGGATCTGAATATCGACTCCTGTTGATCAATTGCGCGCCGTTCGTGTTGGCGGGTCCGAACCGGCAGCTCGCCAAACAGATCGCGGTATACGGCAGAAAACCTGCCAGGATGGGCAAATCCGCAAGCGGCCGCCACCTCAGCCACCATCCCAGCCCGCTCCGTGCCGCGTCCCAGTTTGCGGTGGGCGATGTTTAAGCCCATGTACTGGCGCCACTTTTTTGGGCTCATCCCAAAGATCTTCTTAAACTGCAATTCCAGGCTTCGTTCGGATAAACCGACTGCTCTGGCGAACTCGTCACTTGAGTAGCTTTCCGACAAGTGAGCCGCGAGATAGAGCTCTGCGAGCTTCACCATCTGCAAAGCCTGCTGGCTCCGACGATCATCCTGCTTGGGACGAGACACGCAGGCACCACGGATGGCCCGCACCAAAGTCTGCAAAAGGATCTCGATGCCCTGGTCCGCAAGCTGGCCCCCTTTTTCGAGCAGACTACCACAGAGGTCAAAGGCCTCACCCACATCCCGCCGTGCTTCTTCACCAGGGTAAAGGTTAACCATCCCATGCGCAGGCAGCCAGAGAGCATGCCCGAGGTGCCGCTTTGCCGCCATCTCCAGCACAGAACGTGAGATCTGCACCAACGCGCATCGGGAATGGGGGTAGATCCTGCAAGCAAGATCTGCGGACTCCGCATAGATCTGCAGGTCTGAAGTGGTCACTGCAAAGCCGTTGATCCAGCAGGGGCTCTCAAGCTCCCTGAAGAAGCCGATGCACAATCGGTCGGCACGAAACTGTCCCCGCACCCACTCACCAAAGCTGAACCGCATGTCGTCGAGCACCAACCCTCCATAGTCCCGGTGCTCATGCAGAAACTCATGGGCCGCACCTTCCAGCAAAAAGTAGTCGAACACCCCGTGAGAGACAGCCATGCCCATCTGCTCGGGAGCGAAGTGATTAAGCCGGACCAACCGGTAGGTAAAAGGCGTCTTCATGACCCGATGGCCAATGTCACACAGAGGAGTTTTTCCACTCGCCTTCCACACTCACACCAGCCTGGGTGTGGATGCAAAAGCTCGCCTCAGAGTGCCGGGAGATCATCGCCCGGTTCCTCAAGAATGGAATAGTCCAACGTGACTCACTCGTCACCGGAAATCCCCCTTCTCCTCCCACAATTTCGGAAATTGGCTAGAATTCTGGCTAATCGTTTTGTTAAGATGCATGCGCCTGATGAAGCCATCGGGACCGCCGCGTGTTGGCTTATCCTACGATGGAATCTTCACCTCCCCGGCGGGAGTAACACTAATCTGGGTGAATTGCCACAGGCGTACTGCGCAACCGCACCCTCGACCAACAAACATAGTACAACCATGAAGATCAAGACCTTCCTGCTGGCAGTTGGCCTCACCCTGGGCCTCTTTGCCACCGATGCAATGGCCGGACCCGTCTCCTACAGTGGGAAGGGCCCTGTGAATCCTCCTGTCACTCCTCCCCCTCCGGTGGGATTCTGGTACGGCCAGATACACGGGGGTGTCTCCTGGCTGGAAGATGTGGAAGCTGAGGGCGCAAGCCTCAGCTTTGATGAGGGCTGGGCGGTCAGCGGTGCCGTCGGCTATGAATGGGCATCAGGCTTTGCCCTCGAACTTGAGGTCGGCTACCTTCAGTCCGAGACGGGAGACTTCCACTATCGCGGTCTTGACCTCGGGGTGGATACAGACTTCCGCCAGGTGCCGATCCTCTTCAGCGGCCTCTATAGAATCAAGTTCACGGATCGCCTCTCATTGCAAATCGGTGCCGGTGCGGGCATCGCCTGGAGCGAGGTAGACGGTAATTCCATAGAGGGCATTCCGGTCCGCTTTTTGGAAGATGACTGGAACTTTGCTTTTCAGGCCAAGGCGGTGCTTGCGTATGCGATCACTGAAACCATCAATCTCGATCTCTCCTACCGGTTCCTCTACACGGCGGACGCATTTGCCGGTGCAGACGATGGGATTGCCAACATTCTTGGCGCAGGTCTGACCTTCAAGTTCTGATCGCCAGTATTGCTTCCGTTCCGGAGGGCCGGGTGCCCTGACTCCTGACCCTCCGGAATCCCCCCCGATCTCAAGATGTGCCAGAGGTTGTCTCATGAACCCCCGCATGCTGCACATTCCCCGTTTCAGCATAGCGGCCCTGGCCGCAGTGTTTTCGGCGTGTAGTGCCCCGGTGGGAGAACCAGCCCTGAGGGACAAGAAGAGTGCCACCGTGCTCAAGGCCATGTCCGCGAAACTGGCGGCAGCAGACACGCTCGGCTTTGAGGCAACCCGGTCTGTGTACCCTAGCTCTCACGGAAGGCTGGGTGTCCCAGAGCATGCCCAGTTGAACGGTGTCGTGAAGCGCCCGGGCAGCCTATGGCTTGATGGGCATTCCAGCGAAGGACGTCGCACCGTGGTCTATGACGGCCGGCAGATTGTGTTCATCGATCATCGCGCCGGAACCCATGCCCGTACTGCCGCCTCGCCCACACTGGATGCTGTCTGCTATTGGTTCGCCTCCCAGTATGGCTTTCTCCCCCCTTTGGCGGAACTTCTGGTAAACGATCCCGCCCGTTTTCTGCTGGATGGCGTCAAGCGGGGATCCCATGTGGGAACAGAGTGGATATCCGGGGTCAAATGTGACCACCTCACCTTTCGCCAGCCAGGCCTGACCTGGGAACTCTGGGTGGGGGTGGACGACTCGCTGCCCCGTCAATTTGTCCAACGCTACTTCTCCGGAGCGAGCGGAGCACGAACTGTTTCCACCACCATTCACCGTTGGATCCTGAATCCTCGCGTGCCCGCAGACAGGTTCCAGATTCGAATTCCATCCGGCAGCCGCAAAGTGGATCTGACCTCTTTGAAACCGTGACCTGCCCAAACATGCATCACGCGTCTCACCTCCTTCGTCCCCATCGCCGTGGAGATGCTCCTGCATCATTTCATTCGCGGCTCTCGCCCAGATTTTTTCCAACCCTTTTTCGGAATCTGGATAGATGCATCCACCCGCATATGCTAATATCACCATGCTTTTGATTAATAGGCGTAATTCCAGGAGCTTTCTGGCAGTACAGATGAGGCGCACTATCCAGGAAAAGATCAGGGTCAGGAAGCATCTGGCAGCAGTCCAATTATTCTCCCCATGAAATCCACTCTCCTCCCCGTCCTGGCCCTGGCATTGGCCGCCGCATTACCTGCCTTTGCTGGCAGCCCCGTCACCTCGGAAAAATCCGTCGTGGTCCCTCCCGCTCCGCCCCAACAAGATGAATGGTACTTTACCGTTGCGGTCTATGGCTGGTTGTCTGCTGTGGATGGCACCACGGGAGTGGGACCCACCTCCGTCAGCGCCGACACCAGCATCTCCGATCTCATTGACGAGTTTGAATTTAGCTACATGTCCTACTTTGAACTGGGCAAAGGGCGCTGGAGCCTGGGAGTAGACGCCATCTATGGCAAACTCTCCGACGACGCAGCCTTCGCCTTCGGAGAGGTGACCGGCAGTGCCGACGTGGAGCAGGAGCAGGCATGGATCACCGCCCGTCTCCAGTACACGGTCTGCAAGACCGACCGTCACAAGCTGGATTTGTTCGCGGGAGTCAGATGGACCTATGTGGATGTGGATATCGACATCAACACCAACCTCGGACCCGGTGTCAATCTGGGCCTGACCCGCGACTGGTTCGATCCCATTGTTGGCTTTCGCTCCGTATGTGACCTGAGCGACAAATGTTTCCTCCAACTCATGGGAGATATCGGTGGATTCGGTGTGGAGTCAGACCTCACCTGGCAGGCCCTTGCGGGATTTGGATATCGCTTCACACCGAAGCTGAACGGCCTGCTCGGCTACCGTGCCCTGGGAGTGGACTACGAGAAGGACGGCTTCAAGCTCGATACCACCTCCTACGGGCCCGTCATCGGCCTCTCCTACACCTTCTAGCCCCTCTTGCCAGATCAAGTGGCCGCCAGGTCCACGACCACGCTGCCACCTGATAACTGGACTCATCTTCGTACTCAGTTGCTGAAACTTTTCGAGTCAGACCAGGAGTAACCTTTTGTAGTTCATCGCTGTGAACCACCCGACCTCCGGGCGGTTCCACCTTCGCCCCTCGCAAAGGAGAGGGGCTTCGGCTCATTTAGGTTATTTCCTATAACGCCATTTTACCCCCCCCTCTCCCGCTTCACCTACTATGAAACCCACCCTGTTCACCTGCGGCCTCCTGCTCCTGTCCGGCACTGTGCCGGGCCTTTGGTCACAGGAAGCCCCCCCTTCCGCGGCCAAACCGGCTGCCAGCCCTGATCCCAGAGCCCTGGCCATCATCTCGCGTGCCTCAGACTATCTGGCGGGCACCAAACAATTCTCGACCAGCATCGATCTCTCCCAGGATCTGGTGAACGACAAGGGCAGCAAGGTCCAGTTTACCAAGCAGGTGGATGTGAAGTTACGGCGTCCCAACCGTCTCCAGGTGGACATCTCCACCACCATCCCCAAGCGAAGCTTTTGGTACGATGGGAAAAGCGTCACGCTCCTGGATCATCGGGAGAACTTCTACGGCACCAGCCCGGCCCCGGACCAGATTGACGCCATGATTGATCAACTGGAGGAGTCACTGGGCGTGGTCTTTCCCCTGGATGACCTTCTGCTCACCAAGCCTCTGGTGACCCCTGCGGCAGCCGCCAAATCTGCCTCGTATCTGGGCAAGGAGCGCATCCTTGGCAAGACCTGTCATCACGTGGCCTTCCAGCATGACGCCATCGACTGGCAGGCATGGGTGGAGGATGGGCCCAAGCCCCTGCTCAGGAAGGTCATCATCAACTTCAAGCTCGATGATGGCAGCCCCCAGATCACCGCTCTGCTGACGAACTGGGATCTCGGCACCAAGCTTCCGGATTTTGTCTTCGCCTTCGATCCCCCAGTGGGTGCCAAGAAGATCAACTTTCTTCCACCAGACAAATCCAAGGCCGCCGCCATTCCCGGGGAGGCTGCGGATAAAGAAACTCCCTCCAAGTAAACCCTGCCTGCGCATCATATGAAATCCATTTCTTCCTCCCGCCCCCATGGCCTCCCGCTGCTGGTCACCATTGTCGGGGTTTCCGTTCTGAGTGCGCCTCCAGCGAGATCGGACTGGCATGGCCATGCCAGCATCCACCGCTCTGCCAACGTGGATGTCCACGGCTGGCGGGGCGGAAACGTTGACATCCACCGGGATGTGCACCGTGACGTGGACGTTCATCGCGACTATGACTGGGATCACCATGATCACTTCTGGGGCGGAGTTGCGGTGGGTGCAGCCGCCACCGTCGTGACCGGTGCCATCGTGCACTCCCTGCCGCCCGTGCACGGTACCGTGGTGGTGGCCAACACGCCCTACTACTATTCGTCGGGCGTGTACTACAAAACAGCACCGTCGGGAGGTTATGTCGCCGTCGCTGCCCCGGTGGGAGCCATCCTCGCCGCTCTCCCTCCGGGCTCGCTTCCTGTCCCGTTTGGTGCGCAGACCTTCTTCTACAACAACGGCTGCTACTACGTGCAGCAGGGCACCACCTTCGTGGTCCAGCCCACCCCCATTGGCATCGTCGTTCCCACACTGCCGCCGGGAGCCAGTGCCAGCGTGATCAACGGACAGACTTATTTCCTCCACCAGGGGGTGTACTACCAGCCGGTCTTCCAGAATGGCGTCACGGTGTACACCACGGTGAAGATCTGACTTTCGTCCTCCCACGTGCTCATGCAAACCCTCTCCCTACTCTGCATCTCCTGGGGCTCCCTCGCTGCGCTGGCACTCCTGCCAGCCAGCGCCCAATCGCCCGTCCCCCCACCGCCGTTCGAGTCCCCTCCCGTGCTGGATGCGGCCACCATCCTGCTACCCCAGTATGTTCAGGGGCCCTACCACACGGTACGGCCCCAAGTGCCCACCTACGCAGGACGCAATGCCTACACGCTGGACTCCGAGTTTGGCACCTTCTACGCCACGGGCAATTCGGAGCTCCTCATTCGCATCTCCGAGATCAACGCCATCGCCCAACTCCAGTCCATCTCCAAATCGGACGAGTACGCCAAGGCCCTGGAAAAGGCCGCCAAAAGCCCGGTCAACTTTGCCAAGAACCTGGCCACTCACCCGGTGGAAACCATCTCTGGCGTTCCCAAAGGGATCTTCAAGTTCATCAATCGCACCGGCCAGGCTGTAAAGGAGGCCACTGAGGACCGCCCGCACAACCCCTATGAGGACAGCAAGGTGGAGGGAGCCATCGGCTTCTCCAAGGCCAAGCGCGACCTGGCAGTGCGGCTGGGCGTGGATCCGTATTCCTCGAACCCGACCTTCCAGAAAGCGCTCAACGGAGTCGCCTGGGCCTCCTACGGTGGCAACATGACCCTCACGGCCGCCCTAGCCCCTGTCGGCGGAGGCGCCGGGACCGCCATCACCACCGTGCAGGTGAGTGATACGGCCATCCATGCCATCCGTGACAGCAGTCCCAATGACCTCCGTCGCGCCCACTCAGAGACGCTTGGGAAGATGGGAATCTCGGCCCCCCTCATCACCGCCTTCCTCAACAACCCAGCTTACTCCCCCACCCGACAGGCCGAGTTGGTGATCGCCCTGCAGCAGCTCCAGGGCGTCGCCGGCCGCGATGGTTTCCTCGACGCTGCCAGCACCGCTGATGATGAAGATGATGCCTTCTTCTACCAGCGCAGCGCCCACCTCATGGCCCAGCTCCATTCCGGCACCCCGCTGGCCACCATCTACACCTCTCAAGATCTCCCTGTCTGTCACGCCAAAGACGGCACGGTGATCGTGCCTCTGGAGTGGGACTATGCCTGCTGGACTGTCAATGCGGAGAATTTTCTGGAGCACTTGAGAACAGCCAATTACCGGGGCGCGCCGGTCACAGGACACCGCCTGGTCATCACTGGAATCGCCTCGCCTCGCGTTCATGAGGAACTCGCCCGCAGGCAGGTCGGACTTGTGGAGAAGGCTCTACCCAGTCCCCTCCGCTAACCTGCAACCCGCCTTCATTCACCCACAACGTTACTCCCATCATGCTCATGTCCTGCCGCCCCTACACCTCCCTGACCGTTGTGGCTGCCCTTTCGCTGGCCACAGGCTGTCTTCAGGCCGCGCCAACTGCGCCGCCATCCGCGCCGGATGGCTCGATCCAGGCATCCCTCGCGCCGTCTCATGATGCAGGCGACATGGCAGAGATTGCCAAGAAGCTGAACGATCCCACGGCGTCCCTCATCAGCCTCCCCTTCCAAAACAACTTCGACTTTGGTGCTGGACCTGACGGTGATGGATTCCAGTACAAGCTGAACATCCAGCCGGTCATCCCCATTGAGTTGAATGACGACTGGAAGATCATCTGGCGCACCATTCTGCCCTTCATCACGCAGAAGGACATCATCGGCACCACCGATCAAACGGGCCTCGGTGATCTGAACACCACCATCTGGCTCGCTCCTCAGAAGAAGCACGAAGGCCAGCCCACCATTGGCTTCGGCCCCGTCATCCAGTTTCCCACGGCCACAGATGACCTGCTGGGCACAGAGAAGTGGGCCCTTGGTCCTTCCTTCATCTTTGTCCACCAGTCCCATGGCTGGACTGTCGGCATTCTTGCCAATCATCTGTGGTCTGTGGCTGGGGAAGACGACCGGCAAGACCTCAGCGTCACCTTCCTACAGCCTTTCCTGAGCTACACCACGCCCAAGCACACCACGGTCGGCTTCAATCTCGAGTCGGGTTACGACTGGGAGAACGAGCAGTGGACCGTGCCCATCAATGTCTTCATCACCCAACTGGTGAAGATAGGCAAAGTGCCGGTCAGTTTCCAACTCGGCGGCCGATACTATGCCGAGGCTCCAGATGAGGGACCTGAGTGGGGCCTTCGCTTCTCCGCCACCGTCGTGCTCCCGGAATAGTCCATCCTTTTTCGAACTGCATTGCCATGAAACCTGAGGTCATCCTTCGCATCAGGCATCTCCTTCTCGTTGGGCTGGCTGCATACACCCCTTTGGTTCAGGAAACACCCCCAGTGCGGGACACCCATGTTTCAGACGAGCGCACCTCCTCCAGCCCACCGGGACGACGGCCCGGCCCTCTAGCCTACTTGTGCTCAAGTCACTCCAGTACGCAGGAGCTGACCGACGCCCATACTCTTCTTCAAATCTAGCCCCCGAAACAAACACCCAGTGCCCTCCCGCACATGAAAACGTTCCTCGCACTCCTCATCTGGTGTTGCACCGCGAACCTGATCCAGGCTCAAGCCCCCCTGCCCTCCTGGAATGATACTGCTGCAAAAAAGGCCATTGTTGCCTTTGTCGAGAAGGTCACGACAGAAGGAGCCCCCACCTTCGTGCCCGTGCCTGAGCGGATCGCCGTCTTCGACAACGACGGCACTCTGTGGGCCGAGCAGCCGCTCTACTTTCAGGCATTCTTCGTGTTTGACCGCATCAAGGCACTGGCACCGGAGCATCCCGAATGGCAAACCAAGGAACCCTTCGCCTCGATCTTGAAGGGGGACCACAAGGGAATCGCGGCCGCCGGTGAAAAGGGCATGGCGGCCGCCTTGGCAGCCACCCACTCGGGCATGACGACAGAGGAGTTCAGCAAGGCAGTGACGGACTGGATCACCACTGCCAAACACCCGAAGACCGGCAAACTGTACACCGAGATGGTGTACCAGCCCATGCTGGAAGTCCTCGCTTACTTGAAGTCCAAGGGGTTCAAGACCTTCATCGTCTCCGGTGGCGGCATCGAGTTCATGCGCCCCTGGACGGAGCGTGTTTATGGCATTCCCCCTGAGCAGGTGGTGGGCTCCAGCGGAAAGCTCAAGTATGAGCTTCGCGACGGCATCCCAGTCCTGGTGAAGCTGCCCGAGATTGAACTCGTGGATGACAAGGAGGGTAAGCCCGTGGGCATCCAGAGCCACATTGGTCGCCGTCCCTTGATGGCGTTTGGAAACTCGGATGGCGACCTCCAGATGCTCCAGTGGACGGCTGCCGGCCCAGGCAACAGGTTTGCCCTGCTGGTCCACCATACAGACGCCGAACGCGAGTACGCCTATGATCGCACCTCTCACATCGGCAAGCTCGACAAGGCCCTGGACGAAGCCGCTGCCAAAGGCTGGACGGTCGTCAGCATGAAGGACGACTGGGCCCCCATCTTCCCAACGCAAAAGTAATCGAGCCACCTTCGCCAAAGCCCCTGCCATGAGAAGTCCCATCACCGCCGTTCTCTCCTGTTGCATTGTCGCCTGCTCGTGGACGGCACCCTCACTCTTCGCCCAGCAACCGGCTCCTGCGTTGCCAGCACCGATTCCTGGGCCGCCCTCTGTTCAGCAGTACGAATCTGCGGTGTCCCTCAAAGCGAGCCAGATCCTGCAGCCCGCCCTGCTCACCGGACCGCTCTACCGCGTGCGCGAGGACGTGGTGACCGACTGGGGCATGAACACCTATGCCGTGGACAGCTACCTCTATGGGACCTTTCTCGCCCATGGGAACAGTCAGTTGTTGGAGCGTATCGCCGAGCTGAACGCCTTGAAGCGCCTTGATGAACTGATGCAGACGGAGAAGTTCCGCGATGCCGTGGAAGAGGCTGCGGATGAAGAAGAGGACGCCGCAGAAGATGTGGTGCCCCCGTCCACAGACAGCATCAGAGAAGTCCACAGCACAGGCATCGGCAAGTTTTTCCAACGCCTTGGCGACAACATCCGTTCCGACCGAAACGAGGAAAAACAGAAAGATCTTCAACGCTTCCAACGCAAGAGCTCCGCGGGTGTGGCGGAGGCCAAACGCAACCTGTGCCGCAATTTGGGCGTCAACCCCTACACTACAAATATCGCCCTCCAGGGACGGCTGGACGGCATGAGCAGGGCGCTGGGCATCGGAGGCTTCACCATGGTGCCAGGTGCAGCCTCCTCAGATCTGAGCCCCGCCGCACTGCTGAACCGTGCCCGCATCACTCCACAACTGAGCGCGCTGATCTACGACAAAGATGCGAATGCGTTGCGTGAGGCCAATCAACTGGCCCTTCAGCAATCGGGATTGAAGCCAGCAGACGCTTCTGCCTTTCTGACCAACCCGATCTTCTCCCCGTGGCAGCAAACGCAGTTCGTGCTCGCCATGCAAAGCCTCAGCACCGTGCTGGGCATGGATGCCTTTGTCCGTGATGCCACTACCTCCACCACCGAGGAGCAGGACGGAATTTTCTACACGGAGACCGCCAATCTCATGGCCCAACTCAAAGCAGCCCAGTGGCCGATCTCCCGCATCGAACTGCACAACAATGCCCCCTACTGCGTGCTCAAAGACGGGTCCGTCCTCCTCGCCCTGCATTGGGACTACGCCCAGTGGTCCACGACGGCGGAGAAGTGCGCAAACTGGCTGCAAAGCCTGAAGGTGAATGGAAACAAGCCACCTGCCATCACCATCGCCATCAGCGGCGTGGCCACGCAACGCTGCCGCCAGGAGATGGAGAAGCGCGGCCTGCGCCTCCAGGACCGCCAGGATCGCGGCCCGCTGAACTGAACCCAAAAAATCAACAACGGTTTATGAAACGCACTTCACCCAGACTGCGATCGATCATCTTTGCCATCTCAGCTCTCGCGCTGGGTTCGACAGCTTTCGCGGAGAACCTCACTGTTGAAGAACTTCACAAACGATCCATCCATCGCCGGGCGGTCGAGGCTGTCATCTGGGGAATACCAGCGGTGAACTACGAACGCATGCTCCAGGCCACCATCGCCAATGGCGGCAATGTAAACCAGGTCGTCTATTGGTCGCGGCCGGTGAACTGGAAGAACCAAACGCTCACGCCCAATCCGGACACCATCTACCTCAATCCATTTTACGACACATCGAAGGGCCCAGTCGTCGTGGAGATCCCACCGGCCGATGCAGACCATGTCATCGTGGGCAGCTTTGACGTCGCATGGCAGAACGCGCTGGAGGATGTTGGCCCAGCCGGAGCAGACAAGGGTAAGGGTGCGAAGTACCTCCTTACGCCTCCCGGTTACAAGGAGAAAGCACCAGACGGATACATCGTGCTGTCATCGGAGACTTACCGGGGCTTCGTGATCCTCCGGTCGAACTTCAAGAGTCGTAGCGACGCCGACATCAAATCCGCCGTCGAGCACGGCAAACGAGTCAAGATATACCCACTGGGCGGCAACCCCGATTCCACCGTCTTCGTGGACGCGTATGACAAGCCTTTCGACGCGAAGATTCCTTACGACGCAACGTTCTTCGAGCACCTCGACCGCTTCGTCCAGGCAGAGCCGTGGCTCACGCGGGACAAGGTGATGATCGACTCACTGAAGACCATCGGCATCGAAAAAGGCAAGGTGTTTAAACCCGACGCCAAGACGAAGGAGATCCTGGAGAATGCAGCGCGTGAAGCTCACGCAGTGATCGCGTGGAAGTATGAGAACGGATTCGTTCCTCCATTCTTCGAGGGCACACATTGGTCAGTTCCGGTCCCACCAGAGACAAGAGACGGTCTGGGCTCCATGTTCGCCGATCCGAACGAGTACGGGCTTGATGGCCGAGCGGTGATGTACCACATGGCCTACTTCAGCCCGAAGGTCCTGGGGGCGGGCCAGTTCTATCTCATGAATCCCTTCGACCACGCGGGAAAAGCGCTGGAGGGAAATAGGACCTATCGCCTGGCGGTGCCACCGAACGCGCCTATCGAGCAATACTGGTCGGTGACGGCTTACGACCGCGAGACGCATGCTCTGATTGTCGGCATGTCACGCCCGAGCCTCGCGTCGAACGACACCGCAGTTAAGAAGAATCCAGACGGTTCTACTGACGTCTATTTCGGTCCCGAGGCTCCTGCCGGGAAGGAATCCAACTGGGTGCCCACGGACCCGAAGAGACAGTTCGAACTGCTTTTCCGCCTCTACGGCCCGAAGAAGGGGCTCTTCGAGAAGGCATGGAAGCTCTCGGATGTGGAGAAGGTCGAGTGAGGCTCCGTGCAGTCCCATTTTCACACATCGTAGAACCTCCCCAAGCTATCTATGTTAACCTCTCGTATTCATCACGCATCTAAGGCGTTGTTTGCCGTGCTGCTGGCACTTCTTGTGTCTGGCACGGCACATGCCCGTGGTCCTGCTACGCTCGATGAAGTTCGGGCCATCGCAAAGGAGGCCTACGTCTACGGCTTCCCGCTGGTGGATAACTATCGAATCCAGCACTCCTACTTCATCGACAAGGGTGGCAAGGAGTACAAGGCGGACTGGAACACACTTGTGAACAATGCACGAGTCTACACGCCTGAGGACAAGGCCATCCAAACACCAAACTCGGACACGCCGTATTCCTACGTGGGCGCGGACCTGCGTGCCGAGCCGCTCGTTTTCACCGTGCCGCAGGTGGAAAAAGGGCGCTACTACTCCCTGCAATTCATTGACCAGTACACCTTCAATTTCGCCTACGTCGGCAGTCGGGCGACTGGCAATGAGGCGGGTAGCTACCTACTAGCCGGCCCCGGCTGGAAAGGTTCCAAGCCCGCAGGAATCAAGTCCGTGATTCCCTGCGAGACCGAGTATGCCTTCATCTTGTATCGCACCCAGCTCTTCAATCCGGAAGACATTGAAGCCGTCAAAAAAATCCAAGCTGGCTACAAAGTCCAACCTCTCTCTCATTTCCTCGGTCAGCCTGCCCCTCCCCCTTCGCCCAAGGTGGACTTCATCACACCTCTGACTCCGGAGGCTCAAAGGACCTCGATGGAGTTCTTCAAGGTGCTGGATTTCGTTTTGCGATTCTGTCCCGAGCACCCCTCGGAGCAAAAGCTGCGCGCCGAGTTCGCCCGCGTCGGACTTGGCACGAGCACACCGTTCAGCCTGGACACATTGAAGCCAGAGGTGCGGAAAGCGATGGAAGATGGCATCGCAGACGCGTGGGCCGCCTTCAAAGAGTACAAGGAAACCCAGATCGATACCGGAAAACGGTCCAGCGCAGACTCCTTTGGCACGCGCGAGTTTTTGGACGGTCGTTACATCGATCGCATGTCCGCCGCCGTGCTGGGCATCTACGGCAACTCCAAGGATGAAGCGATCTACCCCGCCTACTTCATCGATTCCGACAAGAACAAACTGGATGGTGCCCATGCCTACACCTTGCGTTTTGCTTCGGGTCAGCTGCCACCCGTGCATGCGTTCTGGTCACTCACTTTGTACGAGCTCCCTGCCAGCCTGCTCTCTGCGAATGCTCTGAACCGCTATCTCATCAATACGCCGATGCTTCCCTCCCTGACGAAGGACCAAGACGGCGGCATCACCCTTTACATTCAACATGAGACCCCGGGCAAGGACAAGGAGCCCAACTGGCTTCCCGCCCCCAAGGGCTCCTTCTTCATGGCCATGCGCCTCTACTGGCCCAAGCCAGAGGCCCTGAAGGGCGAGTGGAGGGCTCCGGCCCTGGAGAATAAGGACTAAAATCCAAGCAAAAAAGTCGCCAATGAAACACCCACATGCATTGCACGTTATCGGCACACTGTTCGCCGTCTTTACAGCCATCGCAGCTGCTGCAGACACCGTTCCCGTGACCGTGGACAACTTTGTCCGGGCCGAGTCTGACTTGTACTTCAGCAACCTCCTCAAAGACAGCGGCGGAGCGCTTGGCAAATTCAACCACCGTCGCGAGCCGGCGTCTATCGAGAAACAGACTATCATCCGGCTGAACCGTGACACACTCTATTCCTCAGCCTTGGTCGACCTCGATGCGGGACCCGTGACCGTCACGCTGCCGGACGCAGGGAAACGCTTCCGGTCCCTCATGGTGGTGAATCAAGACCACTATGTGCCGGACGTCAGCTATGAGTCCGGGACCTACAAGCTGGACAAGGACGAGGCTGGCACGCGTTACGCCGTGATAGGCATTCGCACGCTGGTGGATCCCGCTGATCCAAAGGACATCGCGGCTGTGCATGCCCTTCAGGACGGCCTGAAAATCGAACAGCCAGGTGGTCCAGGCAAGTTCGAAGTGCCCCAGTGGGATCCCGTGAGCCAGAAGAAGGTGCGTGAAGCGCTGCTGGTGCTGAGCTCCACCATGCCTGACTTTAAAAACGCCTTCGGCACGAAGGCGACGGTGGATCCGGTTCGCCATCTCGTGGCCAGCGCCGCCGCCTGGGGCGGCAATCCCGACAAGGATGCCGTCTATCTGAACGTGACCCCCAAACAGAATGACGGCACAACGGCCTACAAGCTTGTCGTCAAGGATGTACCGGTGGACGCCTTCTGGTCAGTGAGTGTGTACAACGCTGAAGGTTACTACGAGAAAAACGAGCACAACGCCTACACGATCAACAGCCTCACCGGGAAGAAAGCGGCCGACGGCTCCATCACGATCCAGTTCGGCGGGTACGATGGCAAGACACCCAACTGCATCCCCATCACCAAGGGATGGAACTACACAGTGCGACTCTATCGCCCGCGCAAAGAGATCCTTGATGGCACCTGGACCTTCCCCGCTCCGGAACCGGTGAAGTAAACGGCCCACTTCTATCCCCCCCTCTTATGGCAACCCTGTATTTGCTTTCACTCGCGGCATCCCTCCTTGGCAGCCCTACAGCCCCTCTGGAAGGTGCCAGCTTCACCACGCCTGCCTACCATCACGGGATCCCGAACACCGTGACCGGGCTACAGCGCGATCTTACTCATGCGCCGGTGTTCAGACTGCTCTACGGCGCCCCTGGGAACGCGGCAGTGCGAGTGGAGGCCTTCCTCCACTTTTACAGCCCCATCAAATCACAGTCGGAGGATCACCGCGATGCCTCCCGCTACTTCAGGCTCCTGAGAACCTGCTGAGGTCCATCAGACGCTGTTTCCTGAACCCCCATCGAGTTCCGCCCTCCACCTAGTCCATCACCTTATGAAGCCTCTGTTCCTCCTGCTTGCCCTGGCAGCAAGCGTCCCTCACCTGCTTGCCAATGAGCCTCTCCCCTCCTGGAAAGACACCGGGCCCAAGAAGGCGATCCTGGCTTTTGTGGAAAAGGTGACCAAGGATGGATCAGCCGACTTTGTACCTGTGCCCGAACGGATCGCCGTCTTCGACAACGACGGCACGCTCTGGGCAGAGCAGCCCCTCTACTTTCAGGCCTTCTTTGTCTTTGACCGCATCAAGGCTCTGGCGCCGCAGCACCCGGAATGGCAGACGCAGGAGCCCTTTGCCTCCGTACTGAAGAATGACCTCAAGGGCGTCGCGGCAGCGGGCGAGAAGGGCCTGCTGGCCACCATGGCCGCCACCCACACCGGCATGACCACGGAGGAGTTCAGCCAGACGGTCACAGACTGGATCACCACGGCCAAACATCCCAAATCAGGAAAGCTGTACACGGAGATGACCTATCAGCCGATGCTGGAACTCCTCACCTACCTGCGGGCCAACGGGTTCAAGACCTTCATCGTCTCAGGCGGAGGCATCGAGTTCATGCGCCCATGGACGGAGCGAGTCTATGGCATTCCGCCAGAGCAGGTCGTGGGCTCAAGTGGCAAACTCAAGTACGAGATCCGAGATGGCAAACCTGTCTTGCTGAAACTCCCAGAGGTCGAGTTGATCGACGACAAGGAGGGCAAACCAGCGGGTATACAGAGCCACATCGGTCGTCGTCCGCTCATGGCGTTCGGCAACTCAGACGGCGATCTGCAAATGCTACAGTGGACCACGGCAGGTGCAGGATTGCGCTTTGCCCTGCTCGTCCACCACACCGACGCTGATCGCGAGTGGGCCTATGACCGGCAGTCCCACATCGGCAAGCTGGACAAGGCTCTGGACGAAGCCAGTGCCAAGGGCTGGACGGTGGTCAGCATGAAGGACGACTGGGCCACCATTTATCCGGGCGAAAATTGAGTACTAAGCCCCACCCCACATGATCACTTCCCACACCTTTCTCATCGCCTGCGGCTTCACCCTGGCCACCGGGGTCGTCATGATCAGCGCCCAATCTCCCCTGCCCCAGAGGGCAGTGGATCCGCCGCTCCCGCCGCCGATTCCCGCTCCCGTGCCACCCGATTCGGGAGAGTACGAAAACGTCCTCACATTGAAGGCAAGCCAGATCCTTCAGTCCGTGTTCGTGTCGGGCCCTCACTTCCAGGTGCGGGAGGGTGTGACGACCAACTGGGGTGTGAACACCTATGCCATCGACAGCACCTTCTACGGTACCTATCTCGCCTTCGGCAACGGCCAGCTCCTGGACCGCATTGCGGAGATCAGTGCCATCAAGCGCCTGGATGATGTCATGAGGACGGAAGACTATCGCGATGCCTTGCATGAGGCCTCCGACGAAGAAGAAGATGCCGCTGAAGACTACGTGCCCCCCACTCAAGACTCCCTGCAGGAGGTGCACACCACCGGCATCGGAAAGTTCTTCCAACGCCTTGGTCAGGATATCAAGAAAGAGCACAACGACGAGAAGCGTCGCGACTACCAGTCATTCGCAATCAAAAGCACAGCTGGCGTTGCCAAGGCCAAGCGTGACCTCTGTCGAAAGCTGGGCATCAATCCCTACACGACCAATGCGGCACTCCAGAGCCGCTTGGATGGCATGAGCCGGGCGCTCGCGCTGGGTGGGTTTAAGTTTGTCATGGGCGAAGCTTCAGCAGATCCCGTTGCGGCCGCTGCAGCGCTCAATCGTGGTACCGCCGCCGCCCAGATCGCCCTGGAGATCTACGACAAGGATGAGAACACGCTGCGCACGGGCAACCTGACCGAGCTGCAACTTCTGGGCGTAGGCCCTCCGGATTCCACCGCCTTCCTCGCCAACAGACAGTTCACCCCGTGGCGGCAGACGCAGGTTGCCAAGTCCCTCCGCGCTCTTGCAGGCGTCACCGGACTGGAGAACTTCCTGCGCGATGCCACTGCCTCCACCACGGAGGAGACGGACGCCATCTTCTACGCCGAAACAGCCCAGCTCATGGCCCAGCTCCAACAGGCGCAGTGGCAGATCGCACGCATCGAACGCCATGAAAACGCCCCCTACTGCGTTCTCAAGGATGGCTCCATCCTCCTCGCCCTGCATTGGGACTACGCGAGCTGGACTCCGCTGGCTGACCGGTGCACCCGATGGCTGCAGACCATTCAAATCAATGGCAAGCAGCCAACTACGATCACCATCGCCATCACCGGAGCGGCCTCTCCGCGCTGCCGTCAGGAGATGGAAAAACGCCGCATTCGGCTGCTGGACCGCCAGAACAAGGGTCCGCTGAACTGATTCCAACGAAAAGCCCCGCAGCCCCTCACCCCATTCCCCCGTGAACTGACCTGCAACCACCATCTCATACCGAAGGAGGACACCGCCATGGACTGGGAAAAAGGTGAACAAAGCTCGAATCTGGAAGATCGCCGTCGGATGCGCCCCAAGGCCGCCGTGGGCGGGGGGCTGGGACTTCTGGCGATCCTGGCCATCGGTTATTTCCTAGGCGTGGATCCGCAGCAGCTCAGCCAGCTCATGGAGGGCGTGCAGAACAGCCCGACCGGGCAGACCACAGAGACCCAGGGACCGCTCACCCCGGAGGAGGAGCGCAGCCGCCGTTTTGCCGCGACCATACTGGGCTTCACTGAGAAGGTGTGGGAGCAGCAGTTCCGCACCATCGGCCGCCAGTACGATCCCCCACGCATGGTCCTGTTTACAGAGGGTGTTGAAACCCGGTGCGGGCTGGCCCCTGCAGCCGTGGGGCCGTTCTATTGTCCCGCTGATCAGACGGTCTATCTCGATCCCACCTTCTTCAATGAACTGCAGCAGCAGCTGGGTGGCTCGGCGGCTGACTTCTCCCAGGCCTACGTCATCGCCCATGAAGTCGGTCACCACGTGCAGAATCTGCTGGGCTACAGCAGTCTCGTGGACCAGAAGCGGGACTCGGTCCCGGAGGCGGAGTTCAACCGCTGGTCCGTGCGCCTGGAACTACAGGCCGACTACCTCGCGGGCGTCTGGGCGCACTACGGCCAGCAACAGTTCAACTTTATAGAAGAGGGCGATGTGGAGTCCGCCATCAAGTCCGCCAACGCCATCGGCGATGACCGCCTGCAGCGGCGCGCGGGCCGGTTCAACTCTCCCGAGAAATACACGCACGGCACTTCGGAGCAGCGCGTGAAGTGGTTCATTCAAGGGCTCAAGACCGGGGACATGGGCACGGTCAAGCGCATGTTCGAAATGCCCTACGAGGATCTCTAGCAGCGATGCCCCCGCGCATGAGGGAAACACAAACGCAAACAGTGCCATGCAATCCAAAACCATGAAAACGATCTCATTTTCAGCCGTCATCGGCACCCTGCTGAGCCTCTGTTGCCTGGCAGGTCTATCCAGCTGCGCCAGCATGGATGCCTCCAACCAGGAAGCGCTGCTCTCCGCCGCTGGCTTTAGAGTGAAGACCCCATCAACTCCGCAACAGCAGGCTGCCTATGCCGCCGCGCCCTCTTACAAAGTGCACCGGGCCACGGTGAACGGAAGGACCTTCTACGCGTACAAGGACGAGGACAAAGGCGTGGCTTACGTAGGTGGGGACGACGAGTACCAGAGATACCAGCAGCTCGCCATCCAGAAGAAGATCGCACAGGACAACTACTCCGCCGCGCAGATGAACCAGGCCGCCGCCATGAACTGGTACGGTGCCTGGGGCTATGGCGGCT
Source organism: Verrucomicrobium sp. BvORR034 (assembly GCF_000739635.1). Lineage (GTDB taxonomy): Bacteria > Verrucomicrobiota > Verrucomicrobiia > Verrucomicrobiales > Verrucomicrobiaceae > Verrucomicrobium. The sequence goes on from NZ_BATQ01000110.1 coordinate 19,200, forward strand.
ACCGGTACGGAGCTCCGGGGAGATTCTGGTGGTGAGAGTTGCGCCACGAACCATCTGACCCGCTGTACACTATGAACACATCCCTCCTCCATCTGTTGTCTCGGAACTGGGGCTGGCTGCTCCTGCGCGGCATCCTGTCCCTGATCTTCGGCGTCCTGGCCTTCACATGGCCCCTGCTCACGTTGAAGGTGCTCGTGCTCCTCTACGGGGCCTATGCCCTGGTGGACGGAGTGTTCGCTCTTGTCGGGGCGATCACGGGCGGCTCCGCCGTCCCCCGCTGGTGGCTGGCCTTGATCGGGGTTGTGAGCATCGCCGCAGGTGTCGCAGTCCTACTTTGGCCGGGCCTGAGCGCCCTGGCACTGCTCATCTTCATGGGGGCCACCGCCGTGGTGCGTGGCCTCTTTGAGATCGCAGGGGCCATCGCCCTGCGCAAGGAAATAACCAACGAATGGCTGCTCATCCTTTCCGGCCTGGCTTCAGTCGTCTTTGGCGCCCTGGTCATCCTCTTCCCGGGCGGTGGGGCCATTGCCATGGTCTGGATCATTGCCGGCTATTCCATCGCGCTGGGGATCATTCTCTCTGTGCTCGCCTTCAGACTACGGAAGCACAGCCACAGCCACCCGCTTCGCGCGTGAAACGGCCCGGTCACTCACTCACTCAATCACTTCATTTAGTCGCAAAACCAAAGATGCCATGAAACGATATACCCCTAAACTCAGAGCCGTCCTCCTCCTGGCAGGGCTGCTCGTTCCCTGCCTGCTCCAGGCACAGGGCTCTGCAAAGAAGCCCAACATCCTCGTCATCTTTGGTGACGACATCGGCCAGTCCAACGTCAGCGCCTATAGTCGCGGCCTGATGGGATTCACCACGCCCAACATTGATCGCATTGGCAACGAGGGGGGCGTTTTTGTCAGCTACTACGGCCAGCAGAGTTGCACGGCTGGACGGGCGGCATTCATCTTGGGTCAAAGTCCGTTCCGCACCGGCCTCACCAAAGTGGGCCTGCCAGGAGCGAATGTGGGCCTGCAAAAGGAAGACCCGACCATTGCCGAGTTCCTCAAGCCGCTCGGCTACCAAACCGGGCAGTTTGGCAAGAATCACCTGGGAGACCGGGATGAATTCCTCCCCACCGCTCATGGGTTCGATGAATTCTTCGGCAACCTCTACCACCTCAATGCGGAGGAGGAACCGGAGAATCCTGACTACCCCAAGGATCCGGAGTTCAAAAAGAAGTTTGGTCCACGCGGTGTATTGAAGTGCACCTCCGACGGCAAGATCGAAGACACGGGACCACTCACCAAGAAGCGCATGGAGACCGTGGATGAAGAGTTCCTCGCCGGAGCGAAGGACTTCATCGACCGTAGCCACAAGGCGGGGAAACCCTTTTTCTGCTGGTACAATTCCACCCGCATGCACATCTACACCCACCTGAAGCCAGCCTCAGTGGGCAAGACAAACGCAGGCACTCAGGGAGACGGCATGGTGGAGCATGACGGCATGGTGGGCGATCTGCTCAAGCAACTCGACGACCTCAAGATTGCCGACAACACCATCGTGATCTACACCACCGACAACGGTGCCATGAAGAGCATGTGGCCCGATGGCGGCGCCTCTCCGTTCCGCTCGGAAAAGGACACCAACTGGGAAGGTGCCTTCCGCGTGCCCGCCCTCATCCGCTGGCCCGGGAAGATCAAGCCGGGGACGAACTTCACGGGCCTCTTCAGCGCGGAAGACTGGCTGGTCACCTTGGTGGCCGCAGCAGGTGGCGATCCCAAACTCCGCGAAAACGCCACCAAAGGCGTCACCGCCGGGGACAAGACCTTCAAGGTGCATCTGGATGGCTACAACCAGCTCGACTACCTCACCGGCAAAAGCGAGAAGAGCGCCCGCCCAGAGTTCGCCTACTTCAGTGACGATGGGGACCTGATGGCCTACCGTGACGAGCGCTTCAAGTACATCTACCAGGTGCAACGCTCTGTCGGTGTGCAGGTATGGATCGATCCCCTGACGACTCTGCGCACGCCCCAGATCATCGACCTGAACAGCGATCCGTACGAGTACGCCATTGATGGCTCAGCCTACTACGACAACTTCATGGTCACTCACGCCTTCCTTCTGCTGCCTTCGGCAGCCAAAGTAGGGGCGTATTTGCAGACCTACAAGGACTTCCCTCCCCGCCAACGTCCAGCTTCATTCTCGGTTGATCAAATCATCGAGAAACTCGAGGCCGGATCCAAGGGCAAGTAAGTTATCCACCACAAATCTGCGGCATCGTCTTCGGCGGGCAACAACCGTCGAAGACGATGTCCGGCAGCAGGGTTCTAGAGCATCCACAACATCAGCGCCATGAGCAGCCGCGATCAGATCCTCGATCTCAAAAAGCGCATCTCCGCATCCGTGATTGGCCAGGAGGCGGTGGTAGACCAGTTGCTCATCGCCCTGCTGGCCAATGGCCACCTCCTCATGGAGGGGCTCCCTGGGCTCGCAAAAACCCGGACCATCAAGACACTGGCCAAGAATCTTGAGAGCCAATTCAGCCGCATTCAGTTTACTCCGGATCTGCTTCCGAGTGACATCACCGGTACGGAGATGTACACCGGTGAAGGCGCGGGCGGCAAATTTGTCTTCCAGCCCGGCCCCGTCTTTGGCAACCTCATCCTCGCAGATGAAATCAACCGCGCCCCTGCCAAGGCGCAAGCGGCCCTGCTGGAGGCCATGGAAGAGCGGCAGGTCACCGTCGCAGGCACCACGCATCCCCTGCCGGAGTTATTCCTCGTACTCGCCACGCAGAACCCCATCGAGCAGGAGGGCACCTATCCCCTGCCGGAGGCCCAGATGGATCGCTTTCTCCTGCACGTCTTCGTCGGTTACTCCAGCGACGAGGATGAGCGCAAGATCCTCCGCCTCGTACGTGGTGAGGACGCGGGTCAGTCCCCGGCATCCAATGGCCAGGTGGCCGCCCAATCCGTGCTGGATGCCCGCAAGGAAGTGCTCTCCGTCCAGATCTCTGAGGCTGTGGAAAAGTACATCGTGGCGCTAATTGCCGCGACCCGCCGTCCAGCGGATTTCAAGGGCTCCAAGCTCTCAGAATGGATCCGCGTGGGCGCCAGTCCCCGCGGCACTCTGGCGCTGGACCGCGCAGCCCGGGCCAAGGCCTGGCTGGATGGACGTGACACTGCCACACCGGAGGATGTGCAGAAGATGACTCATGCCTGTTTGCGGCACCGGCTGATCCTCACCTATGAAGCGGAGGCGGAAGGCACCACCAAGGACACGGTCCTGGACGAACTGCTCAAGCAGGTTGCCGTCATCTAGCATCGCCGCCTTCCCACCAGCCATCCCCCACCATGAGCAAAACTTCCCGCAAATCCTCATCCGCCAAAACAGCTGCGGCAGCGTCTGCCAGGCAAAACACCCGGGCGCAAAAGCCGACACCTCGCACGGAAAAAGGACCGCTCTCTGATGACCAGCTTGCACGAATGGATGCCTGGTGGCGTGCGGCCAACTATCTCTCTGTCGGCCAGATCTATCTCCGGGACAATCCCTTGCTGACGAAGCGTCTCAAGCGGGAACACATCAAGCCCCGCCTGCTGGGCCACTGGGGCACCACGCCGGGCTTGAACTTCATCTACGTTCATCTCAACCGGATCATCAAAGAGCAGGACCTGAACATGCTGCTGGTCACCGGTCCCGGTCACGGTGGACCGGGCATTGTGGCCAACACTTACCTGGAAGGCACCTACAGCGAAGTGTATCCGGAGATCACAGAGGATGAAGTCGGCATGCAGCGCCTCTTCAAGCAGTTCTCGTTCCCCGGCGGCATCCCCAGCCATGTGGCCCCGGAGACACCGGGCTCGATCCACGAGGGGGGCGAGTTGGGCTACTCTCTCTCTCACGCGTACGGCGCTGCATTCGACAATCCTGACCTCATCATTCCCACCATCGTGGGCGATGGAGAGGCGGAGACGGGCCCCCTTGCCACCGGCTGGCATGGCAACAAGTTCATCAACCCTGTGCGCGACGGTGCCGTGCTGCCCATCCTGCACCTCAATGGCTACAAGATCGCCAACCCTTGTTTCCTCGCCCGCATTCCTCACGAAGAGCTCCAAAAGTTCTTTGAAGGCATGGGCTACCGCCCGTGGTTTGTCGAAGGCGATGACCCTGCCCTCCTCCACCAGCAGATGGCATCGACCCTGGACGAGGTGACGGCAGAGATTCGATCCATCTGGAAGAGCGCGCGGAAACACGGCTTCCAGGGACGCCCCGCCTGGCCCATGATCGTCCTGCGTACCCCCAAAGGCTGGACATGTCCCAAGGAAATCGACGGCCTCAAGTGCGAAGGCTATTGGCGGGCGCATCAGGTGCCCATGGGAGACATGGACAAGCCTGAGCACGTAAAGGTGCTGGAAGGCTGGATGAAAAGCTACCGGCCCGAAGAACTCTTCGACGCCACCGGTCATCTCCATGCGGACATCGCCAGCCTCGCTCCGAGTGGCACACGTCGCATGAGTGCCAATCCGCACACCAATGGCGGACTGCTCTTGCGGGATCTGCGTCTGCCGGACTTCCGCGACTACGCCATCAAGTGCCCCGCCCCCGGCGAGAACTTTGCCGAGGCCACCCGGGAGATGGGCCGCTTTCTCCGGGACGTGATGAAGCTCAACCTGGAGATGCAGAACTTCCGCCTCTTCAGCCCGGATGAAAACAACTCGAACCGCTGGCAGGACGCTCTACAGGTGACCAGTCGCGCCTATGCCGCAGAGATCCTCTCCAAGGACGATCATTTGTCCCCAGACGGACGGGTCATGGAGGTGCTCTCCGAGCACCAGTGCCAGGGCTGGCTGGAGGGTTATCTCCTGACGGGACGCCACGGCTTCTTCAGTTGCTACGAGGCCTTCATCCACATCATCGACTCCATGTTCAACCAGCATGCGAAGTGGTTGAAAGTCTGCCGACACATCCCGTGGCGACGCCCCATTGCTTCCTTGAACTATCTGCTCAGCTCCCACGTCTGGCGGCAGGATCACAATGGCTTCAGCCACCAGGACCCCGGCTTCCTGGACCACGTCATCAACAAGAAGTCGGAGGTCATCCGTGTGTACCTCCCCCCGGATGCCAACACCCTGCTAAGCGTGACCGATCACTGCCTGCGCAGCCGTAACTACGTGAATGTGGTGGTCGCAGGCAAGCAGCCCGCCCCAGTCTGGCTTTCCATGCAGGACGCCGCCCAACATTGCGCCGCCGGGGTGGGCATCTGGGACTGGGCCAGCAATGACCAAGGCGGTGAGCCGGATGTCGTCATGGCCTGCTGTGGAGACGTGCCCACGCTGGAGACGCTCGCCGCCGTCGAGCTCATTCATCAGCATGCGCCGGACGTCAAAGTCCGCGTGGTGAATGTGGTGGACCTTATGAAACTTCAGCCGGTGGAAGAGCATCCTCACGGACTGCACGACCGCGAGTTTGACGCCATCTTCACCAAGGACAAGCCGGTCATCTTTGCTTTTCACGGCTACCCCTGGCTCATCCACCGCCTCACCTATCGACGCACCAACCACTGCAACCTGCATGTGCGTGGCTACAAAGAGGAAGGCACCACCACCACACCCTTTGACATGTGCGTGCTCAATCAACTGGACCGCTTCACCCTCATGGGAGACGCGCTGAGCCGCGTCACCAGGCTGGGCAGCCGTTTGGGCTACATTCTGCAATTCGTCCACGAGCAGCTCCACCACCACCGGGTGTACATCTGCGAGCACGGCGATGATGTGCCAGAGATTCGTGACTGGAAGTGGAACGCGAAACTCAACGGTGCCACCAGCCGTGGCTCCCGCCGGGCGGATACTTCCGCCGACAACGTTTGACCTCCCTTTACATGTCAGAACCGCAACCGCCATCGCAACCCGATCCCGTGAACCCTCCGGCAGCGCCCGGGGTGTATGCGAATCTGGCCGATCTCGTGGCGTTGCAATACCAGGCACGTGGTTTCAGCCTCCTGCCGCGTCAGCCCGTCCACTCCCTCCTGGCAGGTCGGCATGCTTCACGGCTGCGCGGTCGTGGGCTCAACTTCGAGGAAATCCGCCGCTACCAGCCCGGAGACGACATCAGGCAGATCGACTGGAAGGTCACTGTGCGCACCCGCAAGACCCACAGCCGCGTCTATACGGAGGAGCGGGAGCGCAGCGTCTTCCTGCTCGTGGATCAGAGGTCAAGCATGTTCTTCGGCAGTGTGCAGAACATGAAGTCCGTCACCGCCACAGAGGCCGCCGCGCTGGCCGCCTGGCGTGTGATCACCCAGAAGGACCGCGTGGGCGCCCTTGTCTTCGATGACCAGAGCATCGAGGAAATACCCCCCCACCGGAGTCGGAGTGGCGTCATGCGGATTCTCAATGCCATCCTCCAGAAGAATCACGCACTGAGCGTCGCCGCAACCGCTCAAGCCAACGCCGGGATGTTCAATGAGGTCCTTCGCCGTTGCGTCAATCTCGCCCGCCATGACTGTCTCGTCTGCATCATCAGCGACGGTGCCGGCCATGACGAGGAATCCCAACACCTGCTCACCCGCATCTCCCAGCACAACGACGTGCTCTTCGTCTTTGTGAATGATCCCCTGGAGTGTGAGTTGCCCGATGCCGGACCATTGATCTTTGGTGACAAGACGGGGCAGATGGAAATCAACACCAGCAACCGGTCGCTGCGTGAGCGCTATAGGGAAACGTTCGCGGAGCAACGCGAAGCAGGAAGAAAATTCCTGCTTCACCGTGAAACGCCTGTCCTGTCCCTCACTACCACACTGGGGGTCGCCACCCAGATCCGCCATCACCTCGGCTCCCGCAAATTGTAGCCGTGAAACCCGATCCCACCAGTCTGGACCGACTGCATGACCTGGTACTGCCCCCTGCAGTACCCTGGTGGCCTCCCTCCCCGGCGTGGTACTGGGTGCTGGGGCTCCTTGCTGTTCTGGCACTGGTGTACCTGGTAAGGGCGCTTCTCCACTGGCAGCACAACCGCTACCGCCGGGAGGCTCTGCACCTCGCCACCCTGGAGCAACAGCGTTTGCATGATCCCGCCACCCGGGTCGAGGCATTGGTGAAGCTCGGGGAAATATTGAAACGGACGGCCATCACCGCCTTTCCGCGGGAGCAGACCGCCTCTCTCACCGGCCCGTCATGGCTGGCCTTCCTGGATCGCACCAGCCCCACGCCTGGCTCACTGCCTGCAGACCTCGCCGCCCTGGAGACCGCCGCGTATGATCCTCGAACCGCCGGCAAGATCGATGCCCCACAGGCCGCCCGCCTCGCAGAGGCCGTGCGGGACTGGTTGGCTCATCACCGCATCCCAGTCACCCCCGGAGGGCCCACGTGATGCCTGTTCTCGCCCATCCCTGGCTCCTCTGCCTGCTGCCCCTTCCCCTTCTGGTGGGCTGGCTGCTGCCACCTCACCGCGAACACCGCAAGGCCCTCACGGTGCCTTTCCTGAACCGCCTGCTGACCTACTCGGGCCAGCATCCCCATGAGGGGGCTCTCGTGCCCCAGGGCCGGGCCTTGCGCAAGGCCTCCCTCATTCTGGGCTGGGTCTTGATCGTACTGGCCATGGCCCGCCCGCAACTCATTGAACCACCGATCCAGAAGGAAGTGGCTGTGCGCGACCTGCTCCTGGCGGTGGACCTCTCCGGCTCGATGGAAACCAAGGATTTCAAAAACGCCAAAGGTGAGATGGTGGACCGCCTCACCGCCGTGAAGGAGGTGCTGGGTGATTTCCTCTCCAGGCGCAAAGGAGACCGTGTGGGGCTCATCTTCTTCGGCACCGCGCCATTCGTCCAGGCCCCCTTCACAGAGGATCTCAACGTCTGCCGCCAACTCCTTGACGAGGCTCAGACAAAAATGGCCGGCCCTCAGACCGCGTTTGGCGATGCTCTCGGCCTGGCCATCAATGTCTTCGAACGCAGCACGGTGAAGGAGCGGGTTCTTATCGCCCTCACCGATGGGAACGACACCTCCAGTCAAGTGCCCCCGGCCAAGGCGGCCTCCATTGCCAGGGACAAGGGCATCGTCATCCACACCGTGGCCGTCGGCGATCCCCGGGCGGCCGGAGAGGACGCGCTGGATGTGGCCACGCTTCAGAGTGTGGCCAGCACCACCGGTGGCGTCTTTTCCCACGCCACCGATCGCAAGCAACTGGAGCAGATCTACCGGCAACTGGACGAGCTTGAGACCCGCAAAGCCCAGACCATCAGTCACCGCCCCCGGCGGGACGTGTACTGGTGGCCACTGGCCATTGCCTTTGTCCTGTCATTGGCGCAGCAACTGGTGCAGCTCGCCTTGCAGCATCGGAGAAAGCGAAGCAACACCGCGACATCACATGCTGCGGAGCGTTCCCCTCTGGAGGCCGCGTCATGATGGGAGACTTCCATTTCATCCGTCCCCTTTGGCTGCTGGCACTGGCACCGGCCCTGCTGGTGTGGTGGCTGCTGCGTCACCACACTGATCCTGCCCAACCCTGGCGCGGCATCATTGCCCCTCATCTGCTACCCCACCTGCTTGGCGGCAGGGATCATCAGGCCAGATTCATTCCGCTGGATCTCATCGCCATCGGCTGGGTGCTCAGCGCATTCATCATCGCCGGACCCAGTTGGCGGCGCGAACCCACCCCCTTCGCTGAGGACACGGCGGCACTGGCCATCGTCATCCGTGTGTCTCCTTCCATGGAGACGGAGGACGTCCTGCCCTCCCGCCTGGCCCGCGCCACGGAGAAAGTCCACGACCTTCTGGCCCTGCGACCGGGTGCCAAGACCAGCCTCATCGCCTATTCTGGCACCGCCCATGTCGTGATGCCTCTCACGTCCGATGCTGGCATCATCAACACCTTCGCCCAGGCCCTCAATGCCAAAGTCATGCCCCGAGAAGGAGACGTCGCCGCCGAGGCCCTTCAGCTGGCCGAGAAATCGCTCGAAGAGGCAGGATCCGGATCCATCCTCTGGCTTACCGACAGCATAGCCCCAGAACAATCGACGTCACTCACACAATGGCGGTCAAAATCCGACTACGACGTTCGGGTGCTCGCCCCGTTGTTACCCGGAACAGAACTGACCGCATTAAAAGCCAACGCGCGGCCCGTGCGCGCAGACTTCACCGCCCTGGCGGCTGATGACAGTGACGTGCAATCCCTCGCCCGGCTGGCGAAGTTCTCTGACGTGAGCGCGCATGACACCACCGGGCGCTGGCGTGAGAGCGGCTATTTCCTCACCCCCATCCTCGCCCTGCTCATGCTGCCCTTCTTCCGCCGTGGGTGGATGGTGCCCACCGCTGCCCGCTGATGCACCTGCCCCGACACCTCTGGACCATGCGGAACGCCCTCCTGGCGGGCCTGGGGCTGTTTTTGCTCGTGCAGTCCCTGCGGGAGCCCCACTTCTGGATCACAGCAGATCAGAAGGGCTCCCGTCTCTTCCATCAAGGCAGGTACGCGGAGGCCGCTAAGGCCTTCACCGATCCCTGGTGGATCGCCACCTCCCAGTATCGACACGGGGACTTTGAGGTCGCAGCCAAGACCTTTGCCCGCGTGCCCGGAGCCAAGGGTGCCTATGATCAAGGCAACGCCTGGCTTATGAATGGGAAGTACGACGCGGCCATTGCAAGCTACGACCGGGCCCTTGGCTTCCAGCCGGGCTGGAAGGAGGCAGAGGAAAACAAGGCGCTCGCCGTAGCAAGGAAACAACGCCTCGACGCCTCCGGCAAAGACCGCGACCAGGAATCTACGGAAGCCTACAAGCCGGACGAGATCGTGTTTGATCAGAAGGGCGAGGACAAGCAGGGCAAGCCCATGGAGCTGGGGTCCGAAAAGATGTCCGATGACGAACTGCGCGCCTCCTGGCTGCGCCGTGTGCAGACCACCCCATCTGATTTCCTCAAAGCCAAGTTTGCCTCCCAGGCGGCGTCATCCGCAAAAGCTGAAGAGAGACCCAGGGAGTGAACGACTTTACCCACGTGATGTAACCCTCAATCTGCCAACCCCCGAAGAGAATGAAAGCGCTCCTTCTGGTCCCCATCCTTCTGGGTGCGATCGCATCCCCGGCCCTGCAAGGGGCACCCGCTCCTGCCAGGTCAACGGCATCCACCCCTGGTGGACCTGGCTGGCCCAGGGAAGCCACCAAGGACGGTGTAAAACTCACCGTGTACCAGCCACAAATCGATGTCTGGAAAGGCTACCGCGACCTCAAGGCACGCGCCGCCTTCGTGCTGACAACGAAGGACGGCAAGCCAGCCATCGGCGTGTTGGAAGTATCGGGCAATACGACCGCAGATGTTGAGAACCGCACGGTGTTGATCAGCGATCTGCAAATCACTGCGGCGCGATTCCCCTCCCTTCCCGAGGCGGAGGTCGCCCCCATGGAGGCGCTCTTGAAGAAGACCTTTCCCGGGAAATCCATGGTGGTCTCACTGGACCGCCTTGCGGCCGGTGCCGAGCACACCAAAGAGACCGCAAAGCCGCTCGATCTCAAGATGGATCCACCCAGGATCTTCGTCAGCAACAAGGCTGCCGTGTTGCTCATGGTGCAGGGCAAGCCCGTGAAGGCTCCCATTGCTGGCACCATGCTGGAGTTTGTGGTCAACACCAACTGGGACCTGCTGCATGATCCCGCATCAGGAGCCTACTACCTGCTGAGCGACAAGACCTGGCTCACCACCAGTGACCTTGCCGGGGAATGGACTCTGGCCAGCGCACTGCCCAAGGACTTCTCAGCCCTGCCCAAGGGAGACCAGTGGGATCATGTGAAAAAGGCCGTCCCTCCCAAGATTGAGCACGGCATGTCCGTGCCGCAGGTGTTCTACTCGGAAGAGCCCGCCGAGCTGATCGTCTTTGAAGGCAGCCCTGTCTGGCAGGAGGTCGAAGACACCCATCTTCTCTGGGCAAAGAATACTGAAAGCTGGGTTCTGGAGGATGCCCGGGATCACAAGATTTACTTTCTAGTAAGCGGAAGGTGGTTCACCTCTGAAAAGTGGGAGGGGCCCTGGACATTTGCGAGCGGCAATCTGCCGGAGGACTTCAAGAACATCCCGCCAGATTGCGAGTGCGCGGACGTTCTCGCCTCTGTGCCCGGCACGCCAGAGGCCGCAGATGCCGTGCTGCTTGCACAAGTACCGCAAGAGGCTGTGGTCAATCGCAAAGAGGCCGAAGGCAAGGCAAAGGTGACCTACGACGGGGAGCCGAAGTTTGAGGGCATGGAAGGCACCTCCATGACCTATGCGGTGAACACGAGCTCCGACGTCGTCTTCACTGGCGGAAGTTATTACCTCTGCCAGAATGCCGTCTGGTTCGTTTCCACCGCTCCCATAGGACCATGGGCGATCTGTCTGGACGTGCCTGCGGTGATCTACACCATCCCGCCGGCCTACCCGGTGCATCGTGTCACCTATGTGCGGGTGCACAGTGGCAGCACCAGTGATGCGGTGGTCTGCAGCTATACCGAGGGCTACTTCGGAGCCTTTGTTGCCGGGGTCGCCACGACAGCCGCGCTGGTCTGGGGATCCGGCTGGTATTACCCGCCTTACGTTGCCTGGGGCGGGCCTGTTCCGATCTACCGCCCCTGGCCCGCCACCTATGGAGTGGCCGCAGCTTACAATCCGTGGACTGGCGGCTACGCCATCGGCGGCCGGGTCTATGGGCCCTATGCCTCTGCCGGGCGAGCCGCCTGGTACAATCCTGTGACCGGGAACTACGGCCGCGCCGCGCGTGTGGAGGGCCCGTACGGTGCTCGCACGTGGGCCGCTGGGTACAATCCCCGCACGGACACCGGCTGGGCCACCCATCAAGGAAACAACGGCTACGCCCAGTGGGGCAGCAGCGCGGTACGCCGGGGCGATGACTGGGTGCGCGCCGGCCACGTGGCGACCGATCACGGCGGCGCCGCCCGCTGGCGGGGCTCAGAAGGCGGCGGCAGGGTCTGGCGCGGGGAGGACCACCATGGTGGAGCCGCCGTTCACGACGGCAACTTCTACGCCGGGCGGGACGGCAACGTTTACCGGCGCGATGACAACGGCAGCTGGGCCAAGTACGACCATGGGGACTGGAACTCAGTGGACAGAAAGGATGAACTCCATGATGCCCGCAACCGCTACCAGGACCATCACCCCGACCCGAACCTTCATGCGGGTGAACACATCAGCAGATCCAGCTCCACCGAAATCAAGCACACGGAACACGCGGCCGTCACCAGACGCTCTGCCGTCCAGCCATCTGATGAAGTCCAGCACCACTTGGACAGGGAATCCTTCAACCGCCAGCGCAGTGATTTCCAGGCCCACCAGCAGCGGACCTACCAGTCGTCCCAGCATCGAGCCTCCGCCCCGGCCTTCCACCGGTCCAGCTCCGCCTCCTTCAGTTCTCGATCTTTCAGCGCAGGCCATGCCAGAGGTGGGGGCATGCGCCGTCGTTAAACATCGAACCCTCCCAACCATGAGGTTTCCCACTCTATATCTGCTGCTGGCATGCGCCTTCGTGGGACCGACACCGACGTTGGCCCAGGAGACAAAAGTGCGTTCAGCGCTCGCTTCACCGCCACCCTGCTATGCAGGCCAGAAGCTCACCCTGGCAGTGGAGCTTCTGGCCCCAGGCTATTTCGCGAGTGCCCCCACGTTTGACATGCCAGATCCCCACGGTCTGGTCATCATCCCTCCGATAGGCAGCCCCATTGTAAGCAGTGAGACTGTCGGTGCCATCACCTACACGGTGCAGCGGCACGAGGTGTCCGTGCTCGCCCCTGAAGCCGGTGAGAAAGTGATCCCTCCCCTGACCATTCGCTTTCGATACAAGCGTGCGCCGCTCGATAAAGAAAGCATCGCCGCGACCGTGCATACTCCGGAGCTGAAGTTCCAGGCCGTACAGCCTCCCGGCACGGAAGCACTGGGACAGATCATCAGTGCCAGGGAGCTCACCGTGACCGAAACATGGAAACCCGACCCCGCCACAACCAAGGCGAAGGCGGGCGATGCTTTCACCCGCACCATCACCTTCTCCGCCCAAGACATGCCCGGCATGATGTTCCCCCCCTTCCCGGACGGCAAGATCGATGGTGTCGCGATCTATCCCAAAGATCCCGTAGTCAAAGACCACAGCGAGCGCGGAAACCTGACAGGCCAGCGGGTGGACACCATCACCTACCTTGTCCAGCACCCCGGGCATTACACCTTGCCCGGAGCCAAGCTCTCCTGGTGGGATCTGGACGCAGCGCAAGTTCGCGCCATTGAACTCCCCTCCCATGCCATCAACGTGGCGCCCAATCCTGCCCTCGCATCGACTCAAGCGGCGGTCGCGGTGGCACCAGGCCCACGCTGGTCCGCTCCCTTCATCGCGATTGCGTTGGTTGTTACCACGACTCTTGCGCTGCTCCTGGCTAGCCATCGTTCTCGCCGATGGGTCCTCCACTGGATCAGCGCACTGCGACCGGTGCATCTCCAGCCGCTGAATCCACCCGGCCCTTGACTCCTCCGGGACAACCCTTGCAACCGATGAGACACGACCCCTTGGAATGGCTGGCCCTGACACTCCTGTTGGGGATGCCCGTGTTCCTGATCTACCTGATCATCTTCATCCATGACATCCCCTACCAGATGGCGAAAAAGCGCCAGCATCCGCAGCAGGACGCCATCTTTGTCGGGTGTTGGCTGAGTCTCTTCACCCTGCATCTGATGTGGCCGCTGCTCTTCATCTGGGCAGTCAGTCGTCGGGCCCCGCTCGCACCGCCACCAGGGTCGGAGGACGCCACACTCACTCCTCCCCAGCAAAGCCGTGGCGGTGGAGCAGGTGGACACCGCACGCGACCAGCGGGATGAGGCCCGGGACAAGGTCCAGGCTGTAGAGGCCCAGCTTGCCATTGCCCAGCACAATCTCAATCACAGCGTCATCACCGCCCCTACGGATGGCTACGTGGCGCAGCTCCTGGTCCGGCCGGGTTTTATGACGGTGCCCCTCCCCTTTGCTCCGCTCATGGTCTTTGTACATCAGGAGCCAGACGCCTTTGTGGCCGCATTCCCTCAAAACGTGATTCAGTCGGTCAAGCCCGGCGCCCCTGTGGAGGTCTTCTTCCCGTTTTCACCGGGGCACGTGTTCAAGGCAAAGGTCAAGCAGGTCGCCGCCGTCATCGCCGAAGGCCAGATTCTCGCCAACGGCGAATTGAAGTCCTTCACTGCTCATGTGCCACCTGGAAAGGTGCCCGTCCTGCTTGAATTCGAAGCCGGAGAGCTGGATCCCCTGGCACTCCCGGGTGGCGCAGCCGGGGAGGCTACCGTCTACACCGGCCAGTTCCCCTTTACCAACATCCTGCGCCGCATCCTCTTCCGCATGCGGAGCTGGGAAAACTACGTTTTTGCAGGCTGATCCTGTTTCATCGCACCCTGTGCATCGAGCCCCACCACCGCCTCCACGAACCGGCGGGTGAAAGGAGACGGCTCATCCCGCCGCCACGCCACGCCAAAGGAGAAGTCATGAGTCCCATCATCGATGCTCCGCAGACAGAGCCGGAATCCAGACATGGCATTAAATCCATCGTGGACCAGGGCCACGCCGCAGCCAGAGTCGATGGCAGCCACCAGACTGGTGGAACTGTCGTACTCCCCGACAATGCGCGGGCGCGGACTCACCCCCTTCAATACGGATTCAATCCACGAATGATGCTCTGGATAGTGTTCCCGGCTGTAAACAAGGAGATTCTTTCCAGCCAGGGTGCTCGCGGAGATCGCCCCGTGGCCAGCCAGTTCATGAGTCACAGACATCGCCACACACGGCCGGTGTCTTACGATCTCCCGATACTCCAGGCCACTGGCCAGCGAACCAGCCGCCGGTCTCACCAGCAATGCCGCATGCAGAGTGCCATTCCTCAATTGCACAATCATTTCCTCGGTCGTCAGATCCTGGAGTTGCATCTTCACATTGGGGCACTTCATCTGGAAACGACGCAATGCCTGCGGCAGGATCTCCATAGAAAGTGATGGAGCGTAGCCAACTTGCAGCTCGCCTGTCTGAGCCCCGGCAAATCGCTTCACCGTCTCCACCGCTTCATGAACCCGCTGAAGCGCCATTTGAGCCTCCTCATAGAACACATGCCCCGCTGCCGTGAGCTTCACGGACCTGGCATGATGCTCAAACAGGCCAACCTCCAGCTCCTCCTCCAAATCGCGGATCTGCCGGCTCAGCGCAGGCTGGGAAACGTGAAGCTGCGCGGCTGCCTTAGTAACGCTCTCCTGTCGTGCGACCTCAACGAAATACCTCAAGTGGCGAAGTTCCATTGCGTGAAGAGCATAACCGCAAGGCATGCTCAGCGGAAGCAGGAAGTATTGTCTTTTTTCCTTCCAGACTCCGATGCTTGAAAACCAGGCAACTTCACCCCAGAAGCGGTGCCCAGCCCCCCCAAGCCGACATCCGCTCTGGAACCGCTGCATGGCAGCCAAACCAAATACCAGACCCAATATGAGCACCCCTCAAGAACAAGTCATGATCAATCCCAAGGATGTCACCATGCTCCTCATCGATCACCAGAGCGGCTTGTTCAACCTCGTCCAGGATATCCCAGTGGCCGATCTTCGCCGCAATGTGAGTGCCCTCGCCAAGGTTGCCACCCTGCTTAAGCTCCCGGTTATCACCACCGCTTCCGTGCCGGATGGTCCCAATGGGCCCTTGATTCCCGAGATCCACAACTACGCCCCCCATGCCAGGTATGTCGCCCGCCAGGGGCAGATCAACGCCTGGGACATGCCTGCATTTGTGCAGGCGATTGAAGAGACAGGTCGCAAGACCCTGGTCATCGCCGCCACCCTTACCAGCGTCTGTCTCGCGTTCCCCACGATCTGCGCCCTGGCCGCAGGCTATAAGGTCTATGCCGTGGTCGATGCCTGCGGCAACTGGAGTAAAATGGCGACGGATCTCACCCTCGCCCGCATCACTCAGGCGGGTGCCGTCCCCATCGACACCCTGGCCGTCATTTCAGAAATGCAGCAGACCTGGAACCGGCCGGACGCCCTGGAGTATGCCAACATCTTCGCCGACCACATGATGCCCGGCTACCGGCTGCTGATGGAGAGCTATGACAAGGCGCAAAGTGTTGCCGTCCACGGACGGGAAACCGTCTTGGACGCTCAAGGCTGATCCTCCTTCCCCTTTCAAACCAAACCACAATCACCACCCACATGAGCTCCTTCAAATACAACCGCCTCGACAAGAACGACGTCGCAGTCCTCCTGGTAGACCACCAGTCCGGACTCACCAATCTGGTTCACGATTTCTCACCGGATGACTTCAAGAACAACGTTCTGGCCCTTGGTGACCTCGCCAAGTACTTCAAGCTGCCGACCATCCTCACCACCAGCTTTGAAGACGGCCCCAATGGCCCTCTCGTGCCGGAACTGAAAGAGTTGTTTCCAGATGCCCCCTATATCGCCCGTCCCGGCAACATCAACGCATGGGACAACGAGGACTTCGTCAAAGCTGTCAAAGCCACCGGCAAAAAACAACTCCTTATCGCCGGCATTGTCACCGAGGTCTGCGTCGCTTTCCCCACCCTCTCCGCCTTGGAAGAAGGCTACGAAGTGTTTATCGTCACCGATGCATCAGGGACCTTCAACCTCACCACGCGCAATGCCGCATGGTCCCGGATGGAGGCGGCAGGCGCCCAGTTGATGTCCTGGTTCGGCGTGGCCTGCGAGCTGCACCGCGACTGGCGCAACGACATCGAAGGGCTGGGCACGCTCTTCTCCAATCACCTTCCCTCCTATCGGTGTCTCATGACGAGCTACAGCGCCGCAGCATCTCGCAACAAGTAGCAAGAGACGGCCCGCCCCGGGGGTCCCACGACAGATCCGAACTGAGTCGCGGGGTCGCCCCGGTTTTCGTCCGGCGAGCACACGAGGCAGCGCAGGCATCATGTTTGAGCATGCTCAGCAGATCGGCAAAGCATTTTCCCTCCCCTAATAGGACACGAAGATATCTTCATGAAACAACTCAAATCCATTTTCCAAAGTACCGGCACCCACTGGGTGGGCAACGGCTTCCCCGTGCGCTCCGTGTTCTCCTATGACGCCTTGGGTGAGGAGCTTGATCCCTTCCTTCTGCTCGACTATGCCGCTCCTCACCTCTTTCCTCCCGGCACGGAAAAGCGCGGCGTGGGTGCCCACCCCCATCGTGGGTTCGAGACGGTGACCATCAGCTATCAGGGTGAAATCGAACACCGGGATTCCAGTGGTGGCGGTGGCAAGATCGGCCCCGGCGATGTCCAATGGATGACCGCCGCAAGCGGCCTGCTGCACGAGGAGTTTCACTCCGCGGAGTTCACCCGCACCGGTGGCATGTTTGAAATGGCCCAGTTGTGGGTCAACCTCCCTGCCCGTGCCAAGAGTGCCCCTCCTGGCTACCAGACACTGCTCAAGCAGGACATTCCCGTGGTGTCACTGCCAGAGGGTGCAGGCGAGGCGCGAGTGATTGCCGGTCAACTGCATAGGACGCAGGGCCCGGGCCGCACCTTCACTCCTATCAACCTTTGGGATGTGAAGATCCACTCTGGCAAATCAGCAACATTCCCATTGACCGATGGACACACGGTGGCCCTGCTGGTGATGAACGGTGACCTCAGCTTTCAGGAAAACCATCACGCAAGTGAAGGTGCCCTCGTCCTTTTTGAACGCGAAGGCAACGATGTGCAGATCGCAGCTACGGAAGATACCAGACTCCTGTTGATGAGTGGCGAGCCTCTGAACGAACCCATTGTCGGCAGCGGCCCCTTTGTGATGAACAGCGAGTCGGAGATCCAGCAGGCCTTTCGCGATGTGCGAGCCGGACGCATGGGATCGCTTTGATCCTCTGTTGAGAGCGCCCCACCGCCATCTGTCCTGACTGGACCCGAGTTGGAGGAACATCCGCTTTGCCGGATTGACAAGGCATTGAGTTTTGCTCCACCATGCCTTGTGAACCAACCCGAGGAAGGTTGCACATTGAACTCACGACAGGACCATAATGCTGCACTCACTGACGACTTGCATCGTGACACTGGTGCTCTTGGGCCATTTGGCGGCCCCAATTGTGTCCGCGGATCCGTTGTCACCTGCAACGCGAGCCACCCTGCTGGAGCATGCGACGCGTTGGCAGGTTCCTCAACCCAGCCCGAAAGCGACACTCATCAGGATCTGGGTGTTCCAATCTGAATCCGCCGACAGTTACGCGCTTGGCTTCGTCGAGCCGGGCGGCCCAAAACAGGCGCTGGTGGGGTTTGACCACTGGGACATCACTCAAACCGTGAAAACCCAAAATGTTCCCAATCCTGAAGCGCTTTCACTCAAGGACATCTCACCCACAAGCCCCTTTGACGGAGCCCAAGACGTCAACTTTGGGCTCGTCACCGGCATCCAACTGGTCCTCGCAGGACACGAGAAGCTCGGAAGTGCCTTGATTGAAAAATCACTTAAAAACGCGGCCGGGCATTCGCGTTCCCCGTTCCGGTCGCCTGCAAACGAAGAACCGGTTCTGATGCTCGCCCGCAGCTGTCTGGCCGCAGCACTCAACGATATCACGTCAGCCAAACCAGACTTTGCCAGCATCAAACAACGGATTGACCGTCTTCTAGCTGATCAACCTGGGCTAAAGAGTGCCGCTACCGATTGGATCGTTGACGGCCTCGCCGAGACAGTAAAACACAAACCTGGCGCTTCAGGATCGATCGAGAGGATCATCGACGACTATCTTGTCAGCAACGGAGAGGATGGGGCCATGCAACCGAAAACGGGCGAATTCAAACCGGCGGAACGAGCCCTCATTCTCAAAGGCTTCGAAGCCGTGCCTGCTCTCCTCGCGCAACGTCACTCTCGACGCCTGACCAATCATCTCATGCAGGGATTCAACAATTTCACAAGCTATCCCATGAACGCGGGCCAGGTCGTCAACGCCTATCTCCAGCGTCTGGCCAATGACGACTTTGATTCCAACTGGCTTGATCGCCAAAAGGGGCAGACGTCAAAAGACGAAAACGTGCTGGCCTGGTGGAAACAGGCTTCCGAGTCCGGGGAAGAGACCTATGTCAGGCTGAACACGGTGAAAGGGACAAAGAAGGATGTGAACCTCAGTTTAGAACTGCTGCTGATCGCCAGGGAGCGATATCCAGATCTGATCCCCACCTTCTATCAAACCCTGCTCAAAACCGACGAGCCAAGCTGGCCGGTTGCCGACGCCCTTTTAAAGGGCCATACCACTCCTCAATCCCAGAAAATTGAGCTCCTTCTGGCCGGGATAAAAACTAACAAGGAGGCCCACCGCAACACCGCTCTGGAGGCACTTCAGCAGTTGGATCCGGGGCTCGCAGATGAACAGCTTCTCCGGCTGCTCAAAAAGGCCCCCAAGACTTCAAAAGGAGAGTACTGGACGGATCAGGACGCCACCCTTGGCAGCCTTGTATCAAGTTCCGCCGCTCCCTTGGTCTGGCAGGAATTGCACAACCTTCTAGACCGATGCGACCTGGGGATGCGCATGGAACTGATCCACAACCTCAGCCCTTCACCCAAGGCGCCTCCCGGAATCTTGCAGTCCTATTTCGCGATCTATGATCGCTATCAAAGCTCAACCGAAATCCGTGACGAATCCACCAGTGAGAAGTTTTCCGGCCCAGGGGCGGGTTTCCCTCACACCAAGATCGTCATGCGGGACTTCCTCCACCAGCACTGGGCCCGCTGGCTCAAGCTAGAGCTTGAAGATCCCGAAGAGGGCTCAACGGCAGACGAGTGGCAGGTCTACCGGAATGCAGTTAGCCGCGCCGTCCAGCGCTACCGAGCGGGCCTAAAATGATGCGGCAAAGGAATGCAGGGGCACTTTTCACCTCCTGCAGGTTATTTCCTTCACCGCCCGGGCCCCGGCGGGGGGGTGAAGAACCGACCTTGAAAAGACGCTCCCCCACCCCCTGTTTCCGGGCGGTCTGAAGTACCAGGAACCTACTGCCCGGCCTCCTCCTTGTGGAAGTACACCTTGATGAACTTCATGCCCTTGTCTTCATCAAAGCCGCGCTCAAGAAGCGGGTTGTTCTCCTTCGCCCCGAAGGCGGGCTTGAGGTGAACCTCAATGCCGGCATCCAGCTTGAGCACGCTGCCGATTTTTTTCTTCGCTTTGGACACCTGCTTCTTCGCAATGGCGAAGGACTTCTCCAGGGGCTGTCCCTGCTCCTCCTCCACCTTTGCACGGTGCTCGGCAAACTTCGCCACCACATCCGGCTTCTTCAGCACTTCTTCCTCGAACTCCTTGAGATCAAATGTCTCGCGGGTCTCAAAGAAGCTGATCGCATCGTGGGCGGCCGTCGTTTTGGATTCCGCCGCCTCGCTCTCCTTGGGCACCTCCTGCTTGAGAAACGCCACTGCCATGTCGGCATAGGACTTGGTCAGGAAGGCAGCATCTGTCACCGCCTGCAGCCCCAGAAAGTCCCGCACCCAGAACCGTGAATCGGTGCCCGTGCGGTCAAAGGTGAGCACATAGTAGCCCTCGTCCGCGGAGAAATCCACGATCAGGCAGCCCTTGTCGATCTTCTCGGGATTGATGCCGTGCTCCGTGGACAGCTTCAAATCACCATCACGCGTGGAGATGCTCAGGAAGGGCACCACGCTCTCAGACTTGAGGATGCAAATGGCCTGCACCTTGCTGCTCTCCATCTCAATGTCCTTGATCAACGAGATGCACAAGTCCCCCTCCTTGATGTTCGGGTGGTAGGATTTCGAGTACAACCTTTTGGCAATATCGCACCCCTTCTCCAGCAACCCATCACTGGAGGCAAAGATCGCCTTCGCGATCGTGTTCATCTCGTGCTGGTCCAGCGACGAATGATGCGTGAAACGATGCGGAATCAGGTTCTTGAAGGGCTTGAGGAAAATGCCGGTGAGCGTGGGCTGGTCGCCCTCTTCAATGTGAAAAACCTCCTTGGACGTCTGCAATGGCTCATCACGCTGGGGGTTGCCTACCTTGGCAAGCACCAGACCGGTGGCGACGGCGGAGTTGAAACGAATCTTGATCGACATGGGGTCGCGAACCTAGGAAGGAACCCGGGTTTGCAAACAACTATAATTCCCTTAAAAACACCGCCGGGCATTGACAAGCCCTTTCCCCCACCTCCTAGAGGGCGACATCCCTCGCGATCGCCGCCCGCATTGCCTCGGCCACTTTCCCGTCGTCCGGATTGCACACGTTCTGGGACACGATGCATTCGGCAATGGTGCCTCCCTCAGAATGATTGCGGGGCCGGATGCTCACAAATGCCCCGATGGCATTCGCACGGTAGCGAATGATCTTCAGCCCCATGCCTGGTGCATTCTCCGGCTCCTTGAAGGGCACGCCGTCATTGGTGACCGTCAGACTCACCGACTCCCAGTCGGTCTCCAACGTCATGTCGATCCGGGTGGGATGACCGTGACGGGCCGCGTTGTTGATAAACTCCTGTGCGATGCGGTAGATGTGGTTGGCGGCGTCCGTGTTGCTGACCAGCACCGTGTGCTCGCACTCAAAGAAGCACGGCACCTCGTAGATGGTCTCGGCGAGATCGGCCAGCTTGCGCAGTGCCAGCATCAATCCCTCGCCATCCATTTCCACCGGTGAGAGACCGCGGGCGATGTCTCGCAGCAAGGCGGAAGTCCCGGTGAGCTGCGTCTTCAACTCCTGCGCGAGCGGCAGGCTGGCGGAATGCTCGTTGCGAAGGGAGGCCACGAGCACCTCACACCGCATCTTGAGTGACGCCAGTCGCTGGCAGGCATCATCATGAAGGTCATGCCCCAGCCGCCGCCGCTCCTGCTCGCTGATGTTGAGAAACTGTTCCTCCAGCGCCTTGCGATCAGTGACATCGCGACTGATGCCCACGACCCGATGGATGCCTCCCCCGGGCGCCATCACCGGAAAGGCGCTGGCCTCGATCCAGCCACGCTCTCCGCCCTTCCGAATGATCGGGTACTCAAAATGGACCGCTTTGCCATCACTGTAGAGCGTCTCGAACAGCACCTTCAGCTTCTGCAGATGTTCCTGCGGAATGTACTGGTTCCACAACGGGTTCCCCTTCACCGTACCGTCCCGCTCCCTGCCCCATACCCGCTCATAGGCCGGGCTCACGTAGATCACCTGACGATTGCCGTCCAGAACCCACACCACCTCATTGATGTTGTCCACGATTTGGCGAAAGAGAGCCTCCTGCTCCTGCAACGCGGCGGAGAGCCGGGAAAACTCATCCGCCCCCGGCAGCACGCTGACGGGTGTGAGACTGTCCTGACGATTTCGGATAAGGTCCAGCACCCGGTCCATGCGCTTGCGCAGGAAATTGCGCAGCCACCACCAGAAAATCGCACACAACACCAGCAAAACCCCAGCTGACGCGCCGGCTTCCCAGATGGTGTTCTCCCTCTGCCCCGCCAGCACATCCCGCATGTCGCGCTCCAGCACCGCCACGCGCATCTCCTTGGCTACGGGTCCTTGAGCCGAGACCGGATACGCCAGGACCAGACCGACGGAGGAAATGCGGTCCTTGTGCGGCGATCCCGTGTTCAGCGTCTTGATCACCACTGCCCCGGCAGCAGGTCCTTCGGCATCGCTGACCGTCTTGCCCGCCATGGACTCATCGGTGCAAGCCACCAGCACCCCTCGCTCATCGCAGACGCCCGCCCACTTCACCCGGCTATAGCTCGCCAGTATCTCCAGGTGGGAATTGAGCTGATCCTTTTTCTCAAGTGAGGCCCGGCTTGCCACCTTGGCCAGTCGGGCCACCTGCTTTCCCCCGAGCAGCGCCTGATCCCGGAGCTCCTTGTTATCCCCCAGATGCAGCAAGACCAGCGTGTTCACCACGATGAACACCATGCAGCACACCAGCACACTCAGCGGCAGGCTGATGTGCAGAGGGAGCGGCAAGTACTCTCGGAATCGTTTCATTCTATGGGAAATTCATCCTCACCCGATCAGCGTCAGCCGCAACAAAATAGTGACTAGCCTGCGGGCGAACCCGCAGAACCGCCGCCCTCTCCCTTGCGACTGTGCCTTGGATCGTAATAAATGTGCACATCGGCCTCCCGGAAGCCAAGGATTTCCTGCGCGCGTTTTAGCGCATCCCGAGTTGAAAGGTTGGGATTGGAAGCATTTCCCATAAAAAGGTTCTCCCTCCCGAGCACCTCAATCAAGCCGCTGTTCTTCAGCACGCGCACCACATCCCGCATCGCACCGCTGATGATGAGGTGCCTGTCGGCCTTTTTCATGATCCGAATCAGCTCCTCCAGGGCCATCACACTGGTCGCATCCAGGTGCCGGGCATTCTTCAACCGCAAGATAATGATCTTGAGATTGGGATCAGAGCAGGTTCTCTGGATTTGCGTGCGGAAGAGTTCAGCCGCCCCAAAGAAGAGGTCGCCCTCCACATGCACGATGGAGATGGAGGGGTTCTGCCGCTCCTTGCCCTGCGCCTCGGCAAGGTTCCCTTCCTTGTTGAACTCATACTCCACCAGCGAAGGCTGGCTGGCCTTCCTCAGGTAGAGCATGATGGACACGCCTACGCCGGTGAAGATCGCAACGTGGAGCGGCACCAGCAGCGTGGACGCCAGGGTGACGACGAAGACAAAGGCATCTGACTTGGTGGCCCGGAGGGAAATGCGGATCTGACGCCGGTGAATGAGGGAGATCGCAATGCAGATCACCAGGGTAGCCAGCACTGCCCGTGGGATGTACGCCACCAGGGGACCTATGGTGAGGGCCCCCACCAGACAGATTGAGCCATTGATCATGCTCGAAAGCGGCGTCCTCGCGCCGCTCTCGAAGTTCAGGGCCGAGCGGGTCAGGGACCCGCTCGCGGGCATGCCGCTCAGGTAGGCACACGCCAAGTTCGCCGTTCCGAGGGACAGCATGTCCTGGTTGGCATCGACCCGGTAATTTCCACGGGACGCGATCGTCTTCGACATGGCACTCTGCTCCAGCGTGGCCACGAAAGCGATGGCCACCGCCAGACCAAACAACTGGCTGAACTGAATGGCCACATCCTTGGAAAGGAAGTCAGGGAACGGCGGAAGCAAATCGTAAACGGTGAACTTCGCATCGGCATAGGTGACCACATGGAAGCCAGAAGATTTCATCCAGACTGCCAGCCCGGACATGGCCACCAGCACAATCACAAACGTGGGCAACTGGGGGCGCCATCGCTTCAACAAAACAAACAATGCGACTGTCGCTGCCGTCAGGACCACGGAGGTCCATTGCACCTCCGCCAACCGGTCCAGGAGAGCCCCGAGCGTGCCAAAGAGCGTTCGTGAAGCTCCGCCCTTGGGTATCGTGACTCCCAGCAGGGCCGGAAGCTGATTCACCATGATCAGCAAGGCGGCGCCTGTCACATAGGCCACAATCACCGTCCGGCTGATGTACTGCGCCAGATCGGCCACGCGGAAGTAGCCTCCCGGCAACAACAGCGCTCCCACCAGGAAAACCAGCATCGGCATCAGCGCGAGCTGATTGATGTTCGGGTGCGATGCAAAGTAGGAAAACGTGATGAAGGCGGTCGCGTTCGTCGGCCCCAGGATGGTGTGCCGGGAACTGGCCAGCAGCGGCCCGATCAGGGCAGCCACGGCAGAACAAGTGGCCCCATACCACAGGGGCAGGCCCGCAATCACCGCATAGGCCATGCCTTGAGGCAGGTCCAGCAACGCCACCGTCACGCCCGCCTTCAGGTCAGCCTTGGCTTTGACGGTATTGTAGCCGCGCAGCGTGTGACGCAGCGGAAAGGGATCCAGTGGATGATCCAGGGCGAACGACTTCACCTGTTCCCAAACACCTGCCAAGGTGCCCCAGGTCCGAAGTATGCTCTTGTTCAAGTCCAACGCCTGCTCCTGAATCTGGGTCCGGTGGTCCGGTCCGTAAGGTTGCGATCGAGGGGGCTATTTCTCCATGCCAAAAAATGTCTCGAAACACACGCAAATAGACGTCGCGTTTGAAGCGCGGCACCCACTCCATGTCAAACTTCTCCGGTTTGATCCACCGCCAGCGGTCAAACTCACGGTGTTCCGTATCGAGATTAATGTCCCGGTCTTTACCAAGGAAACGGCACAGGTAATACACCTGCTCCTGTCCTCCGTAGATCCCGTACTTGAGACGCCCCTTGGGAAAATCGTAACGGTAGCCCCCTTTGCGGTCGAGGAGCTGGATGTTTTCTGGTCGGATTCCCACCTCCTCCTCCACTTCGCGGAAGAGAGCTTCCTCCAGGCCTTCCCCGGGGTCCACCCCTCCTTGAGGGAACTGCCAGGCGCTCCGGAGTCCGGAACGTTGCGCCACGAGCATGGAGTTGTCCATGTTGAGAATGATGGCCGCCACGTTAGGGCGGTAGATCACCGGCGGCACGACTTTCACCTCGGCCGCAGGCACAATACTGCCAGTCTCGGCCTTCGCCTGACTTGCAGAATGGACATCTGGAAAAGGCGCAGCCATTTGTGGGTTCCTTAATTGATGCTTGTAACAGGAGACTTTTGCAACGGTTTTATCAAGAGATGTGAAGCTTTTGAGCGAGAGTCGTGCCAACCTTGTCACCCCCATCGCTCCCCCACCAGCCTTTTCGGTTGGCATTTTGCCCTGTCTGCGCTTGGTGAGGGAATCCGACTCTCATGAAAGCATTCATCTTCGACCTGGACGGCACCCTCATCGACTCTCTCGCAGACCTGGCTGAAGCCATCAACCGTATGCTTGAGGCCCGGGGCTACCCCCGGCAACCGTTGGGCGTCTTTCCTAAATACGTCGGTGACGGCGTCCGGGCGCTCGTCGAACGCGCCCTTCCACCAGAAACGCTCGCTACTGAGGACATCGAGGCCCGGGTCAACGAGTACCAGAAGCACTATCACGACACCTGGAAGAGTGAAACCCGACCCTACGTGGGCATAGAAGAAGCCCTCCAGGGACTGCACGAACGGGGCATGAAGCTCGCGGTTCTTTCCAACAAGCCCCACGCTTTCACGTTGCTCTGCTGCAAACACTTCTTTCCTGACACCCCCTTCGAAATCGTGTTGGGTGCCCGGTCCGGCGTGCCTAAGAAGCCCGACCCTGCAGGAGCTTTTGAGATCTGCAAGGCCCTCGGCGTGGAACCCTCTGAATGCGCCTACATCGGCGACTCGGGGATCGACATGCAACTCGCGGTGAATGCTGGCATGCTCGCCGTCGGCGTCAAATGGGGCTTCCGCGGAGAGACCGAACTTCGCGACAATGGCGCAGCAGAGATCGTGACCACGCCCGATGACATCGTGTGCCTGGTCAGCGGGGTATGCTGAAGACAAAGACAGAAGACTTTAAGACTCCAGACAAAAGACCTGAGTCAGATCAGACTTCTCTAAGCTGTAACAAAAAGACGAAAGACCTCATCTCAGGTCTTTCGTCTTTTGTCTTAAAGTCTTCTGTCTGCGCCGCAGGCGCTCAGAGTTCGGTGACCTTGATGTTTTTCCACCAGACCTCGTCGCCATGGTCGGTCAGCATGAAGCGGCCTTTGCCTGGGGCGAAGCCTTCCACGGCCTTGAACTTGCTCTTGGCAACGCCTGCCTTCCATTCTTCGGATTTGGTGTCCACCTCGCCAGCCAGTTTGCCGTTCAACCAGTGCTGAATCTTGCCGTCCTTCGACACCACCTTGCTGTGGTTCCACTCACCCGCGGGCTTCACAGCCTTGTCCGCTGCCGGTGCTTTGATGTCGTAGAAGGAAGCGGTGCTGTGGGTACCAGCCCCCTTGGTTGCATCGGCGTGTTTGACGTCATCGATCATCTGATATTCCACGCCCAGCCAGCCGCCTTTGGGGAACTCATTGACCCAATACTTGATGCCGCTGTTGCCGCCTGCGGCCAGCTTCCATTCCCACTCCACTTCGAAGTTGGAGTACTCCTTCTTCGAGATGATGTTGCCGGCTTTTTCCACCCGATGGATGGTGCCATCGTCTTCGGTCTTCCAGCCTGCCGGGACGGGGTTGCCTTTACCATCCGTAAAGTCAGCCACCGTGAGCTTCACGGGGTCGGCGGCATGCACAAGGGTGGCACCAAGCAGGGCGGTCAGTAACAACAGAGGAAGAGGACGCATGAAGGTCAGTGGTTGAAGAATATCGATGCTATGGGGGAAGGATCACCTAATCAGAATCTCCAACCGGAAACTTTCACGATTTGTTCGGATTGCCCGAGCTTTCTGCCTTGCCGTACCAGAGCATGTGTTGCCAGGGCAGGCCATCGAAGGACTTCACCAGCTTGTACCCGTTGGCTGTCATCTCTTTGTCAATCTGGGCCTTCGTCATCTTGTGCTCAGGCTTGATGGGCACCGTGTCATCCTCCGCACGAAATTCCACCAGCACCACCACGCCATCGGGTTTCAATGCCTTACGCATGGCCGCCAGCATCTGCTCTGGGTGCGAAAACTCGTGGTAAACGTCCACCAGCAGCATGAGGTCAAAGGTGGCATCCGGCAGCCCCGGATCGTAGAGTTTACCCAACACCGGGACAAAGTTCGTCACTCCGGCTTTTATTGCGCCCTCCTCAAGCATGCGCAGGTAAGGCTCCTGAATCTCCACGCCATAGACTTTACCGCCAGGAGCCACCGCCTTGCCCATGGGAAAGGTGTGATAGCCGTTCCCGCAGCCCAGGTCGCACACCACCATGCCCGGCTTGAGTTCCAGCTTTTCGCGCATCAGGCTCGCCGCCTCCTCCCGCTCCCGTTTGTGACGGATGAGCCAGCCCGATCCACTCCAATGCATGGTCTGGGCCACCGTACGCCCCAGATACTCCTTCACGGCAGGCGGCGCGAACGCCTCGGCGGGATCAACGGTCTGAGCCCGCGCAGCATCGCGCCCAAGGATCAGAATGAGCGACAGCAGGGCCGCACTGGCAAGAGTGAGAGGGTAAAGGCGCATGAGGCGGAGCATTCATCTCATCAAACGCAGATCCCCGCCGGTTTCCCAGCAGAAAACGACGCAACACCCCTGCCCCGCGTTCCAGTGCGTGGAAACTAACGTGCCCCCTCTACCATCGAGAATCTCGCAGGGCCGGAAAGGCTTCCCGCCAAGCCAGCAAATCTGCGAGGTCCAATCGGGCTGAGACAGAACCGGCCGATTCTCCCGCATCGGCGATGATGTGCCCGTGGGGACTCACCACCACGCTTCGGCCGTTGTAGTGCAGGTGGGGATCACTCCCCGCCCGATTAACGCCCACCACATAGGCCAGGTTTTCGATCGCCCGGGCCTTCAGGAGCGTCAGCCAGTGGTGGTACCGTTTCACCGGCCAGCTGGCGATTACCACCAGCAGATTCGCCCCCACCATGGTTGCGTCACGGAACAGCTCGGGAAATCGGAGGTCATAGCAGACGAAGGGGGCCACCATGAACCCTTGCAATGGAAAGGCCATCACCGCCTCACCCGGCGTGTGGCAGTCCGCCTCACCCCCCAAGTTGAACAATTGCTGTTTCGCATAGCGGGTCAAAAGCTCCCCATCCAGCCCGAAGGTCACGGATTCATTTCGGGCTTTGCCCTCCTCAAGGGGTGAGACGACCCCTCCCATGACGGCACAGCGGTGTTCCACGGCCAATCGGGCCAAAAAGGCCTCATCCTCCCGGGCCTCCGTCTGGGCTGTCACCGCCACATTCATGCTGAAACCCGTGGCAAACATCTCCGGCAACACCAAAAGGCTCCCGGGAACCGGAGGGCAACGCTCCAGCATCGAGACGACTCCCGCCTGGCTCGCCAACTTGTCCTCCCACACGGGGTTCGTCTGCAAGATCTGTACAATCATGTCGCTTCCCATCTTATTTACGCGCAAGCTCCCGTTTGTGTGAGATTCAAGCTGTATGGAATCAACGTCCGCAAAACGGTTGCACCTCAACTATTCTGCGCTTCGTTATGACAGCCTCTTGCATGTCGCTGTCTGAGATTGCCTGAATGACCATGAAAGTGAAGACTTTTTATCTTTTTGCCTCCTTGATGCTGGCGGGTTCCGCCTTCTCCCAGGGGACCGCTCAGAAGTTCGACCCGGCTCAGTTCCCTGGCTATGTCATGGATGAAGTGGTGGTGCCTGTGCCCAGCGAGATCTTTGCCGTTCTAGACAAATTGGGTGATCCCAACTGGAAGGACGAACTTCGCAAGCTCTCCACCCCCGACTCCTCCGACCGGATGGAACTCTCCCTGGTGTTTGGCACCGTCGTTGCCGAAGGTTTTGTGGCCGTGCAGGCACAGGACAAGCAAGCAGTGGAGGAAATCGGTCGCGAAGTCATCAATATCGCCCAGAGCCTCGGCTTGACCAAGGCCGTTCGTCCCCATGCGCAGAGCATTCTTGATGCGGTGCAGAAGGATGACTGGAAGGCCGTCCGCAAGGAGTTCGACCAGACTCAGGCCACCGTCCGCGCTGAAATGGAGCGCATGCGTGATAATGATCTGGCCCAGTGCGTCAGCCTCGGCGGCTGGTTGCGAGGCACCTCCTCCGCCACCTCCGTGGTGTCCAAGGCCTACACCAACGATCGGGCTGAGCTTCTCAACCAGCCTATGCTGGTGGATCACTTCGCCAAGTCGGTAAATGGGATGTCGGATTCGGCCAAGAACAACCGTCTTGTGACCGCGATCTCCAAGGGCCTCGTCACCATCCGCAAGTCCATGGACTCGCCTGATGGCAGCTTCACGCCTGAGAAGATCAACACCATTCACACGACCTGCGAAGAACTGCTGGCTTTGATCCTTCAAGTCAAAAAGTCCCGGTAGTCATCCGGTCCTCCAGTTTCCCGCTTCCTCAGATGAACAAGTTCAAGCTTCAGTGCGCAGTATTCTGCGCCCTCTTTGTGGCCCTGACCAGTGCCTATGCCCTCGTGGACGAGGCACATGATTATGCCATGGAGGCGGCTACGCCGTTCGTGGAGCAGGGCTACACTGTTCGTGAGGATTACTGGAATGGCGAGGTGGAGTCCGGTCAGAAGCTGGCCGTCCGCCACCAACTCTTCAAGGGCAATGAGTATGCTTTCTGGCTCGGTACCGCCAACGAAGACTGCGAGCTTGAACTCGCTGTCTTCGATTCCAAGGGCCAGCCAGTCCACATGGAACGCAAGACCGGGAAGTTTACATGCTCTGTGCGTGTGAATCCGCCAGCCACTGGCACCTACACGGTCGTATTTAGCGTGAAGAGCAAGAAAGAACGCGGAGTCACTTGGGCACTTGCCTACGGCTACCGTTGAGGATCCCCCCCATGTACATCTTGATGCACTCCACAGGAGACTGACGTCCAGTCTTTCCTGTTTTGCTCGTGGCCTTGACAGAATTCTGGCGCTGTGACCAGAGTCTCATTCTGTAGCCACATCCCTCAATCCGTTTCTTTCAATCTGACAAAATGTCATCAGTCACCCTCACTTACGAAACTCCGCAGTTTCTCCATTCAGTCATCGGAAATGACATCACCAGCCTTCGAAAGCTGGCTGAGGCCTTCGACATCCAGGTCACGTCTCGTGATGGCTGGATCAAACTCGATGGCCCGGAAGACCGCATCACCGCCGCCCAGGAGGTCCTGGCCGAACTCGAAAAAGTTCGCCGCGGTGGCGCTGAGGTCAGCCTTGGCATGCTCCAGATGGTCATCAGCAACACCCGCCAGCCCTGGACAGAGGCCCCTGCGGAAAAGATCCTTCAGCTCAAGCTGCTTGGATCGTCCAGAAAACCTCCGGTACTGGCCAAGACCCGTGGTCAAATTGACTACCTCAAGGCCATGCGGGAAAACGAAGTCGTTTTCGGCATCGGTCCCGCCGGCACGGGCAAGACCTACCTCGCCATGGCGCAGGCACTTCAGTCCCTGCGGGATAAAACGGTGCAGAGACTCGTCCTCACCCGCCCTGCGGTGGAGGCCGGCGAGGCCCTTGGCTTCCTGCCTGGCGACTTGAATGAGAAAGTCTTCCCCTACCTTCGTCCTCTCTATGATGCTCTCTATGAGATGCTGGAGACGGATGAGGCGGAGAAGATGATCGAGAGGGGCATCGTCGAGATCGCTCCCCTCGCCTACATGCGTGGTCGTACATTGAAGAACTCGTTCGTTATTCTGGACGAGGCTCAAAACACGACCACTGAACAGATGCTCATGTTCCTGACCCGTCTGGGAGAAGGATCACGTTGCGTCGTCACTGGGGACCCCTCTCAGGTGGACCTGAAGCGCGGGGTTCGGTCCGGCTTGGCGGAAGCCATGCACATCCTTTCCGGCGTCGAAGGACTGTCGTTTATCCGTTTCGAACCTACGGATGTGGTGCGTCTGCCAATCGTTCAGAGGATCATCGAAGCCTACCGCATCCATCGGGGAACTGGGGAATAGCAAGGAAAAGGTTGTGTTCGGAAGGGAATCCCTTAGAATCCCCCCGGCTAAGCCATCTCTATGTTCGATTTCATCAAGCGGGCGCAGCTTACGCGCAAAGGTTTGTCTTGTGGCAAGACTCGCCGTAAGCATTTGCAGGGAGAGTTCTGGGAGACTCTGCGCTGCAATCCGATGGTTGGGCTCGGACTGTTTGTCTCCGCCTTCATCGGCATCACGGTGCTGATGAAGATTCTCGGGGCAAACCTCCCTGGTGCCACGGGTGCCAGTTTCATTTTCACCGCTGCGGTCTTCCTGCCCGCAGCGGTGCATTGGTACCTCAGCCTGCCAGCAGACGTCCGCCCTAACGGACATGTGCTGCTCGTGTTCTGCGCGGTCGTGCTTCATCTGGCCGCCGTGGGGGTGGTGCTGAGCTACGGTCACCATCGTGGTTGGCCGCCCTCGTACACGCTCCTGCTGGCTCCTCATGCCTTGGGCCCCGTCATCCTCTGCATGCTGGCGGGTCGGCGTATCTCTCTCTTTGGTGCCGTTTACGCGACGCTTCTCGGGTCCTGCCTGGTGCCGCAAGACACTATTCTTCCGTACATTGCGACAGGCCTTAGCGTCGGATTTGTCGGTGTGTATGTCACCCAGCGCATCCGTCGCCGGAGCCGTCTGCTCACCAGCGGTTTGTACATTGGCGCTGCAGCCTCGATTTTCATGGTGCTTTTCAGCCAGACCAGCGTGGCCTTGAACAGCGACCACCAGGCTCTGCTCTTTCTGTCCCCTCTTCTTTCCGGCATTCTTACCGCCATGCTGGCCGGTGCTCTTTTGCCAGCGCTTGAGTCTCTGTTCCAGATGACCACGACGATCTCCTGGTTGGAACTGGGAGATCTGAACCACCCGCTCATGAAGCGCCTCAGCATTGAGGCTCCGGGGACGTATCACCACTCTCTGGTGGTGGCCAATCTGGCCGAGGCGGCCGCAGAATCGATCGCGGCGAATGCCAGCATGTGCCGCGTGTGTGCTTATTTCCACGACATCGGCAAGCTCACCAAGCCGGAATATTTCATCGAGAACATGGATCCCGATGACAATCCGCATGATGACCTGACGGCGCGCATGAGTGCCCTCGTCCTCATCGCCCACGTGAAAGACGGCGTGGACATTGCCATCAAGCATGGCCTCAATTCCCGCATCATTGACGTCATCGAGCAGCATCACGGCAACTCACTCGTCTATTTCTTCTATCGCCGTGCTCTGGATCAGAAGAAGGAGATTCTGCGCCTGGTGGAAGAGGACAAGGCACGCGAAGACGATGTGCCGGAAGTGACCGAAGATGGTTTCCGCTATCCCGGCCCCCGCCCACAATTCAAAGAAGCCGCCATCATCTCCCTGGCGGATGCTGTGGAGAGTGCCAGCCGCACCTTGGCCAAACCTTCTCTTACCCGCGTGGAGCAGCTTGTGGAAGAGATCGTGCGCAACCGCATTCTCGACCACCAACTCGACGAGTGCGACCTTACCCTGGCAGAACTGGGCGACATCAAAGCCAGCTTTGTGAAGACGCTCATGAGCATGCTTCACAGCCGCATTCACTATCCCAAGGCTCCGCGTGAGGAAACGCCATCGGAAGTGGCGCGCAAACACGCCAAAGAGTCCAAGGAGCCCAAAGATTCTGAAGGATCCGGCACCAGCACGAAGCCTCAGCCGACCAAGGTTAATCACGCGGCCTGACCGGGCACCTACTGCCGATGCGCATTCGCATTGACCGCCGCTACCGCCGCCCTCCCGCCGCGACGGCCCGCTGGAAAGCAACGGCTATCCAGGCCGTCCCCAAGTGTCTGGCGGCCGCCCGTGAACCCGAATCACCACTCTCGCAACTCGACGAGGTGGATTTCGTCCTTGTTTCAGACCGGACGATTGCCAAGGTCCACGGTGATTTCCTTGATGATCCGACCCCAACGGACGTGATCACCTTTCATCACGGCGAGATTCTCATCAGCCTCGACACCGCGGAAAAGCAAGCCGCCGAGCACCGCGAGAGCTATGAGCGCGAGGTGGCCCGCTACATGGTGCACGGCCTATTGCACCTGGCAGGCTGGAGCGACTATGAGCCCGCGGAGCGGACTGAGATGCACCGCATCCAGGAGGAGATCCTGGATGCATGCTGGCCGTGACCCTATGTCTCCAACAGGAGAACAGATTACTTCCCGCCAGGGCCCGGTTCTGATCGCTTTTCTGGCCGACGATCATCAAAAGGCGGAGGTCCAGGAGGTCCCCCAGGGCCTGGCCCTGGACGCCAACCGCCCTCCTGGACCGGCATTTCCTTACGAGCCACTTCCTGCAGGGTGGACACCAGCTTGCCCCAGGCTTCCAGCCGTCCGGCAGGCGCGGCCTTCTCGAGCGCTTCTATCCCCGCTTTCACAGCAGGGTCGGCCTGCACCTTCTCCGCAATCTCCTTGGTCGGGAAACGGCGATTCTCGGCCCGGGAGAGGGCATGCAGCTCCATTCCGAGCCTGTTGACCGCCTTTTTGACAAATTCTGGATCATTTGGATCCGGCATCGGCATCATTCCAAAGGGGCCTCCCTTGGGCTTGTGCTTTTCCAGCAGCTCCACCGCGACGGGGTCAGCCTCCTTGAGCGCCTTTTGCAGCGTTTCACGGTACTCATCGTTCGCCTTCTGGTACCGTTCCCGAGCTGCCGTGACGGCCGGATTCTGCCAGGCCTTCTCAAAGGCGTCACGCACCCGCTGGCGTTCTTCGTCCGTCATGGTGCGGAAGGCATCCATGCGATCCCGGTCTCCGCCACGACCAAATCCTGAGCGCCCGTCCCTGTCACGATCCCTGCCGTCCATGCCGGATTTGGGGGGCCGCGGTCCCGGTCCGGGCCCGCCACCTTCGGCTCCCCCCTCAGGTGGACGTGGTCCCTGTGCAGGCAAGTTAGCGAGGCCTCCCAACATGAAGGTCATCCCAATGGCTGCTACTGCTGCCGCTCTTCTCATGGAGAAGACCATTAGCATGCTGGTGTAAAACGCAACGCTGGACAAGGGCAACTTCATCTTCACAAGTTGAGGAAACACGTCCCAATCCGAAAAGTTGCACTCTCGTCAAGGGTCTTGCGGGTTGCGGCGGCCCGGATTCTGCTCTAAGGGTTGGCCTATGCCTATTGCTACACCTGCACAATATCGCGCCATGCTGGCTGCCGCCCAGGAAGGCGGTTATGCCTATCCCGCCATCAACGTGACCTCCATCACGACCATCAATGGCGCGCTTAAGGCATTTGCAGACGCCAAGTCCGACGGCATCATCCAGGTCAGCACCGGTGGTGGCGAGTTTGCCTCCGGCACTTCGGTCAAAGACATGGCCTTGGGTGCCATCGTGCTGGCAGAAGCCGCCCACCGTTTGGCTGAGCGCTACAATGTGCTCGTGGCCCTGCACACGGATCACTGCCAGCCCAAGAAGGTGGATACATTCCTCAAACCCCTCATTGCCGCCACCGCCGCCCGTCGTGCCGCTGGCAATGGCAACCTCTTCAACTCCCACATGCTGGACGCTTCCGAGCTGCCGCTTGAAGAGAACCTGAAACTTTCCAAGACTCTCCTCGCGGAGTGCGTGGCCAACGAAATCATCCTCGAAGTGGAAGCCGGCGTCGTCGGTGGTGAGGAAGACGGCGTGGACCACGGCGATCAGCCCAATGAGAAGCTCTACACCACCCCGGAAGACATGGTGGAGGTGTACGAAGCCCTCAACGGCATCGGCCAGTTCATGTTTGCCGCCACTTTCGGCAACGTTCATGGCGCTTACAAGCCAGGCGCAGTGAAGCTCAAACCCACCATCCTTCGTGACGGCCAGGCCGCTGTAACGGCCAAGTACGGTGCCGAAGCAGAGATGGACCTTGTGTTCCACGGTGGTTCCGGCACCCCTCTGGAAGAAATCCGTGAGACGCTCGACTACGGCGTCATCAAGATGAACATCGACACGGACACCCAGTACGCCTTCACCCGCCCGATCGCGGAGCATATGTTCAAGAACTACGACGGCGTCCTCAAGATCGACGGCGAAATGGGTGACAAGAAGATCTACGACCCCCGTGGCTACCTGAAGAAGGCTGAGATCGGTCTTGCCAAGCGCCTCCAGCAGGCCTGCGACGACCTTCGCAGCACGGGCCGTACCATCTACGGCACGGTGTAGTTCGCACGAACCCGCCTCGTTTGCCTTTTGGAGCCCTGCTTCCTTCCTGGAAGCAGGGTTCTTTTTTTCCTGCGAGGCGCTCTGGCTGCTACACTCTCAACGCTCCAGCCGGACCCCGCCGCCCAGGCAGGCAGATCTCGCTGCACCGTATGCTCCCGCCCACTCACCCAACTTCGCCTGCACGATCCGGACACTCTCCCCGGTGGGACGCCACTCAAAGACGTCCAGATGCGGTTGGATACCCGCCATCACCAGCTCCCAGGCCCCTGCGGCGATACCTCCTCCCAAAATGAAATCCTGCGGATCAAAGGCATTCATCAGGGAGACCATTCCCGCCGTCAGGGCGCGCATGGAGCTGTCCCACGCCTCTCTGGCCACTTCGTCTCCCCCTTGCGCTGCTTCCAGCAGTTCGCGAGTGTTCTGGTAACGTCCCTGAGTGCGCAAGGCGACCGTGGCATTGCCCACGGCGTCTTCCAAGCTGCCCGGCGTCCCTACGATGTCGCCCGGCCCAGTATAGTTCACCGTAATATGCCCCAGGTGCCCAGCTCGTCCCAGGTGGCCGCGAAGCAGTCGCCCATCTGAAATGACCGCTCCCCCACGCCCGTACCCAGGGTCAGCATCACCACATCGCGTGATCCTTCTGCGGCTCCTTTCCAGACCTCGCCCACCAAGGCGGCATGGGCATCGTTGAGCACTTGCACTTCCCGACCAAGAAAAGAAGCCCAGGAAAATCCTTCCAAGCCTGCCATGCGACCGCGCATCCACTGAATGGTGCGCCCATCTCGCGCCGCCAATCCAGGAGCAGAGATCCCCACTGGCACCGCAGAGCGCCCTCTCGTGCTTTCGAAGCCTGCGATCAAAGTCTTCACCGCATCGGCCCAAGCTGGCACATCCGCCACCGTGATCCCGTCATTCGTGGGCAAGGTGGTGCGCTCCAGACACTGACCCGTTTCACTGTCAAAAAGTCCGGCCTTGATGTTGGTGCCGCCAATGTCGATTCCAATGAGATCCATGCTGGGAAGCTGCTGCGATGAGGGTGGGGATCAGTCGGAGGCCCCGCCGTGCTGACCCTCCGTGACGGTCCATCCGCCGTCAACCGCGAGTACCTGACCGGTCACATAACGCGCCTGACGGGAGAGCAAAAAGACTGCGGCACCATCCAAGTCGCCTGGCACCCCCACCCGTCCCCCATCAAGCGGCTGCTTGCTGGAGACGAACTGAACAATCTCTTCATCTCCCACCGCCCGTCGGGACATTGGAGTCTCCACCAGAGCGGGAGCGATCACATTGATCCGGATGTTGTGGGACGCGTAATACGCAGCCGTGGCTTTGCTGAACCCGACGATCCCGGCCTTCGCAGCTGCATAGGCATGACTGGCAAAATACTTGGGGGACGGCGACCACCCGAGCACACTCGCCATGTTCAGGATCGTGCCACCGTCGCCTTGTTTCAAGAACTGCCTGATGGCCGCCCGATTGGAGTTGAACAAGGATTTCAGGTTGAGGTCGAGCGTGTAGTCCCATCCCTCATCCGTGAGTTCGTGGAGCGGTCCGTCACCTTTGGAGCGGCCGCTGCCCCCTGCGACATGATAGAGCGCGTCCAGCCGACCGAACTTCCCTACCGCCAGTTCCACAGCACGCTCAGATGTCTCGGGAAGGATGGCGTCTCCCGCCAGTCCGCAGGCTCCCCGCCCCAGCATCGTCAGCGCCGATTCCAAGCTCTCCCCGGATCGTCCGACCACAACCAGACGCGCCCCATTGTCCGCCAGTGCCCGGGCAGCCGAGAGCCCCAGGCCGGTCGTCCCGCCCACCACCACCACCACCAGATCCTTGACATCACTTGCACCATTCATCAGCATGCACCCTAGCGGTCAGCCCGGAGCGTGGCAAGACGCTGGTTCCGCCAGTGGCCTCCGGTGCATGGTTCATCGCGCTTCATTTGATTCACTTTCCTATCACCATGCCCCCTCGTCTCAACCTGCTGATCCTCACCCTCACCGCCTGCGTCCTTTCAAGCTGCTCACTCGGCTACCAGAGTGACTGGAACAAGGCCGCCGCCCGTGATGCCCATCACCCACCCAAAGATCTGACCGGAGCCTGGGAAGGCCGCTGGTACAGTCGGAAGAACGGACATCATGGGAAGCTCAAGGCCATCGTCAGCCGCGTGGAGGAGCAAGGAAAGAACACCGCCTACGATTTCCGCTACCACGCCACCTGGGCCAGGGTGCTGAGCGGAGGCTACACGGCACGGCATCTGGTGGACCGTCGGGGCAAGGTGACAGGCCATCAGGACCTTGGGGCCCTCGTCGGGGGCGTCTATCACTATGATGGAAAAGCCTCCCCTACGGAGTTTAGGGCAACCTACCGCTGCAACATCGACAACGGGGTGTTTGAGCTGCAAAGACCTGCTCCACCCAAGCGTTGAACAATGATGAAGGCGGTCCACCTAGACCGCCTTCATCATACACAACACAACACCATTCGACACCTGACAAATCAGTTAGCTCGTCCCTGCGGCCACCCTCTATTCAGAGGAATTTCGGATGGTTTTTCAGGACGCTTCATTATTAT
The DNA here is from genome assembly GCF_000739635.1 of Verrucomicrobium sp. BvORR034. Lineage (GTDB taxonomy): Bacteria > Verrucomicrobiota > Verrucomicrobiia > Verrucomicrobiales > Verrucomicrobiaceae > Verrucomicrobium. The sequence continues at coordinate 57,235 of NZ_BATQ01000110.1, forward strand.
GAAACTGCATCGTCCGTGCCAAGACATTAATCAATCGAGCTGAACTTTTTACTCCAGTAAACAGTTGTTGGCAGCTGCAAATAATAAGAGACCATCCCTCAGGCTTTGCCTCCGGCCTTCGTCCACTCCTCTTTGATGACAGGCTCAATGATCGCGTTCCACTTCGCGTACCCGGCGTCGTTGAGATGCAGTTTGTCCTTACGGAAAAATTCGTTCTTGGGCGCGCCCTTCTCGTCCATCAGGTAGTTCATCGACTCCAGCCACCGCACCCAGTCTTTGCCCTCGCACCAGGCCTGCAACAGGCTGTTGAGCTGCTTCACGGCAGGAATCTGTTTGAGCCGGGACTCGGAGACCTTCACGGAATTGATGATGATCCGGCAGTCAGGCAGCTTCTCGTGCACCAGGTTCAGGAAGGCAGTATAATCGGCCAGAACTTCTTCTGGCTTCAGCTTTGCATTCAAGTCATTGCTGCCTGTGTAAACCACCAGTACCTTGGGTTCGTACCGTAACACCACCCGCTCTGCGTGCACCACCAGGTCATTGGCAACCGACCCGCCAAAGCCACGGTTCAACACCGGCAGCTTGGGAAACGCCTCCGCGGTCTTCCAGAGACGGATGCTGGAACTCCCTGTGAAGACGATCCCGCCCTTGACCGGCTTGGCCTTGAACTCGGCGTCAAACTTGGCCAGATCCTTCTCAAACCGGGCTGGGTCAGGCCGCTTGCCCGGGGTAGCGGGAGCTGTCTCCGCCGCAGAGTCAGGAGCAGTAGCCTGCGCCGCAAATGGGGTGCTGGCGAAAGAGATGGCAGCGGCCAGGCAGGCCACGGTGCTATGGAGAAGGCGGTGTCGGAGATACCCGGATTCGTTCATGGGCGTGATGCTAGGACCACGTCATAGCAGAGGCAAGTGTGATTGCGCCCGAGCAGACTCCGATCCCTATCGCCCCACCAGACTGAGCCTCATGCTCGCCGCCGCTTTCCTTGCGGCTTCCAGCTCCGATGCGCTCAGCACGGAGTCCAGTGTTTCCAAACTATCACGAGCCTGCTTCACGCCCTGCGCGGCGGATGCAGTGAGCCATTTGTAAGCCTCAACGTAGCTCTGCGACACCCCCTCACCACGACCGTACAGAATCCCCAGATAGTATTGGGCCATCGGCTCATTCCGCTCCGCCGATTCGCGGAACCACCTGGCCGCCTCGTTGAGGTCTCTGGTCACGCCGTGGCCATTGGCATAGCAGCTCGCAAGATTCAGCTGGGCCACAGGATGCCCCTGCTCGGAGGCCTGGCGAAACCACTTCGCCCCTTCCACGTAGTCCTCGGCGGTCCCCTCACCTCTCATATAAATGAGCCCCAATGCAGCTTGGGCTTCCGCATAGCCTTTGGTCGCAGCCTCTTTGTACCAATGGAAGGCCTTGGCGATATCGCGGTATTCAGAGCGCTCATGACCATCATAGCGGATTGCCAGCGCCAGCTGCGCTGCCCCTTCTCCAGCCAGAGCCTTGGCTTCAAGCTCTTTCAGCTCAACCACTGGATCCGCTGCAACCAACCTCAGCCCCATGCCCATCCAGCACACCACCACCACTTTCCATCCGGCGGCCGGACGGAAACATGTCACCCATCTACTAGCATCCATAAAAACCTCAATTCAAAGTTCGGGAGTCATCAGATGGGACATCGCCAGAACGATCTGCGTTGAGGGTAATTTTTTTCGCCGTCGTCAGAGCAGGGTTATCCCCTGCTCTGTGAGGGCTTTATGCACTGCGACGCTTAAGTCACTGCTGAGGGGACGGGCATCTTCGAACCGGTTTACCCAGACCCGGAGCTCGAACTTGATGCCCCCGGCCACGAACTCTGTGAGGCAGGTTTGCGGGGCAGGAGCCTCCGCCACCAACGGGTGACCCGCCGCAACCCCGTTGATGACCTCAATCACGCGTTGGGGGTCGGCGTCCTTCCCGACAGCTACCGCTACTTCCAGACGCCTTTTACGGTCGGTCAGCGTCCAGTTCGTGAAGCGATCTGCGATGAGCTTGCCGTTGGGAACCACTACTTCAGAGCCATCTCCCACCTTGACGATGCTGGCCCGGATGCCGATATGCGTCACGACTCCGGTGATGGTTTCAAGTTGGATGATGTCCCCTACCTGCACCGGACGCTCGAAGAGCAGGATGAGGCCGGAGACAAAATTGTTCACGATGTTCTGCATCCCGAAGCCCAGGCCCACACCGAACGCACCTGCGAGGATGGTGAACTTCGTCATGTCATACCCCAGTGCCGCCACGGCCAGGACAAATCCCACCAGCAGAATCACATAGTGCAGCATGGTAGAGATCGCATAGGGGACGCCCCGTGCCAGACGCACGCGGGGATAGATGTCCTCCTCCAGCACGAAACGCAGGATCCGGGATAGCAGAAATGCCCCCGCCACCATCAATCCAAAGGTGACGACGCCGCCAATCGACAGGGTGGCAGATCCCAGAATCCAGTTGCTCGTCAGAGTGGTCTCAATGGCCTCAAACACCGGTCGCTTCAGGGAGAGGACATCCAGGGTGGAGGTGGCCCACCAGAGCCCGGCCAGCCAGCGCAGCAGCCGGCTGCTGCGACGACGCAACATGGGCCGGTGTCGCTGCACGGCGCGGAGTTTCGCCACCGGCCGGAAGTGGAGGAAACAACCTACCAGCGCATCCACCACACTGACCGCTGCATTGAGGACCAGAGCCAGGTAGGTGCTCTTGAAAAGGCCGGCCGTCAGGAATCTCGCCAGCCCGACATATCCCAGGGCATTCATCACAAATGCCACCCCAAACACCGCCATTGCCAGCCTCACCGCCAGCAGTGCAATGGACCAGAGCCGTGATGAGGCATCATCCGGCTTTGTCGCGCGGCGCAAGAACCAAAGGCAAAACAAGGTGCCCGCCAGCGTCTCCCCGAGGAAAAGGAACCGCGACATCACCGGCCAGGGTGCCGCGAGGTTCAAGACCACACCAAAGAGATAAAAGCCGGCCAGACCATAGAGGAGCTTCCGCAAGGAACCCGCCACCAGATGGTGCAGCACATAGAGCGTCGGCACGAGAGCGATGCCACCCACTACTGCCCAAAAGATCCGGGGAGGCTGGGGATAAATCCAGCCACTGACCAGGACGGAAAGTACCAGGGCTGTGCTCTTTGGCACGCCAAAGACAACCGCCGCCCCCCGCAAGGACTCATCCCCCACCGCCCATTGCCCCACATGCCGGCGCATCCAGGTGATGAGCAGAAAGAAAGCGGTGACAATCAATCCGTGCAGGACCAAAGCGCCACGTTGGCGAAGCAGGTAGCCCCCCAGAGCAGACCACTGTACCGGCAGAGCTTCGCCAGCATCCATCCTCATCACATCTGCAGAACGCTGGAGCGCATCCGGCTTCCAGATCATCGGCGCATCCGGCTGCAACAGCATCCGCATGGCCCGGCTCTGCGCCTGAGTAATGGCCACCTGTATCTCCCTGGCACGAGCATCTTCATTGCTCACCTTCGTCTGCAAGGCGACGATCCCGCTGCTGGCTTTTTGTCCCGCTGCACGCGCCTTCTGAATCTGGTCCATGACGGCACCAATCCGCTTGAGCACCTCCGGCATGGCCCCAGCCTTCTTGGCTTCGTCCAAGGACTTCTGCCAGGTTTCCAACAGCTTGGCGAGCCGCTGGTCGCGTCGTTCCAAGAGATCCGCCCGGGCGGCCAGTTCGCTTTGCCAGGCGCCAAGCACCCGGCGCATTTCCGTCCACACCGACTCCTGGGACTGCAATACATCCAGGCCAGGAGTCGCACCAAGGATGGCGGTTGTTTCCGTCGTTCGCGCGGAGATTTCTTTCGCCTGTTTGCCGAGTTGGGTCGCCACCCCGCTTTCCACTTTTACCCCCTCTGCATCGGCCTGGAGCGCTTCCATCTCCTGGTCGGTGTTCTGGGCCTGCTCTGCCACCTGCGCCAGGGGGAAAAAATCTGGCAGCACCGGTTCGACCGGTTCGGCGGGCTTCACCATGGTGCCGATGTCCGGAAGTTTGGGCGGCTGCTGGGCCACCCCTGCCATCGCAAACAGTACCGTCCATAAGGCGATTGCCAGCAGCTTCATCCAGTCACCCTTAGAGACCTATCGGCATGGGGGCAAACTGGTTTTTCATCACTTGGCAGTTGACGAAAGCCGATTTCAAACGTTTGTTTGAACGGTGTCCACCTTGCTCACACTCCCTGCCAAGAGCGCCCCGGCCGCTGTAGCAAAGGTCCCTTCCGCTGTAACCCGTCTCACCCTCCTGGACACCGCAGAGCGACTTTTCGCCGAGCGAGGCATTGACGGCACCTCCGTGCGGGACATCACCAAAGCCGCTGCGGCGAACGTCTCCGCGGTGAACTACCACTTCGGCGGCAAAGACGGGCTGGTGGAGGCCGTGTTCTTCCGCCGTCTGGCACCGCTCAACGACCGTCGGCTGACCCGGCTTGAGGCTGCCATCAAACATGCTGGCGCATCCCCCGTTCCACTGGAAGACATCCTCGATGCCTTCATACGCCCTTCAGTGGACGAGCTTCGCACCGGCGGCTACACAAACCACTTTCTCCGCCTGATGGGGCGATGCCTCCAAGAGCCCAATCCAAAGCTGGAAACATTCCTCGTAGGCGTCTTTGCAGAAGTGGTGGGCACGTTCAATCCCCACTTTGTCCGGGCTCTTCCCGGCCTGCCCACTGGAGAATTGTTCTGGCGTACCAGCTTCATGTTTGGCACTCTGCACCATGCCCTGTACACCTGGAGTCGCTTTGAGACCTGCCAGTTTGCCAGCATGTCAGGCATGCCACAGACCACGCGGCTCACAGGAGAGCAGTTGGTCCGTTCCCTCATCCGCTACGCCGCTGCGGGCATGCGTGCCCCCTTTGGCTCTGAAGATCCCCTTCCTTCCTGACCCTGACAAGGCAGGAAGAACGACAGAAAAACAACCACCCACTCCAACCTAAAGCAACCTCACTATGAAGAACACCCTCCTCCTCCTCGCCACGCTTGGCGGCCTTGGCAGCACCGCCATGGCTGGCACCCCAGTGCCCACCGAGATCACGCCTCCCCCGGCCCCGGTCTCTCTCTACAACGCGGGTGAACTCCAGTTTGACCTCTTTGGTCAATATGGCGTGACCAGCTCCGGCAACGAACGGCTCATCGGTGATGACGCTTTCGGCGGCGGTATTGGGGTGAATTATTTCATCACCCGGTGGTTCGGTCTTGGTGGCGAAGGCTCGCTCTTCGACACGGAAGGTGATGCGGTCGGCACCGCCACCTTCAATATCTTCCTCCGTGCTCCGCTCGGGGAGTCTGGCTTTGCGGTCTATGGGTTCACCGGCATCGGCATCACCTTCAATGCAGACGACATCGACAGCGACGACTTCGATGACTTTCAAGATCGCGTGGAGGACGACGATGATCCGAAAGACTCCGACGACGTCCTCCTCCAGGGCCACGTCGGTGTCGGCATCGAATACCGTTTCAGCCCGAACTTCGGTATCTTCACCGATGCCCGCTATACCTTCGTGGAACGCGATGACAGCGACTTCACGCTGATCCGCGCTGGCGTCCGTTTCGCTTTCTAAACGAGCTGCGGCAAACGTCTTGCACAGCCTCCGCCGCCCCCGGGCTGCGGAGGCTTCTTCGTTTCAAACCGGCAGGGTGAAGGAAAAAACACTTCCCCCGGTTTCAGGAAAGTCGCAGCTCACTGCTCCGCCCTGCATCTCCACCAGCCTCTGCACAATCGGCAGGCCCAGACCATGCGGGCTGTTGGGCTGTTGCAGCAGGTGGAAGGGATAGAAGAGCTGACCTCGCTTGGTGGGAGGCACACCTCTTCCTGTATCGCGAACGCCAAAGCGCACTTCACGGGTACCCGCCAGCTCCCAGAACAGCTGTACTTCAGTTTCAGCCGTGGAGTGTTCAATGGCATTGCTCATCAGGTTGAGCCAGACCACTTCCAGCCACGCCGCCACACCGGACACCTCCGGCCAGCCAGCGGGATGGCGGATGGTAATCTTTTTCCGCATGAGCTGACGTTGTAGCCGCTGCTCTGCCGCCCATACGATTTCCATCATCGCCACCGCGGATTTGGCAGGACGATCCGTCACCGCCCGCGCCATGAAGCTGATGCGGTCCATCAACCGGATCATGGATTGGGCCGAATCAAAGAGAGGGTCCGTCAGTGCGGCCAGTTCCGCATTGGACTCCCCAAGCAGTTCTTTGATCAGCTCTGCCGTAGTGGTGATGCCCCCCAAGGGAGAACGCAGATCATGGTTCACCCGCCGGGCCACGGCCTTGAGATCACCACGAAGCCGGGTGTATTCCCTCTCTCCCTGGTGGATTTTCCATGCATCCTTGATCGCCCGGGCAAGGCCTGCGATCGAGGAAATGAGCGCGGGATCATCCACCACCATCACTGCCCACCGGGGAAGTTGCTGGGGGTCGAGAGCGCTCCTTGCGGCAGTGGCGGCACCCGCATCCGGGTTGACAAGGATCACCATTTGAGGATGAGCCGCAGCAGGTTCACTCAGCAAGTCATCCACGCCGCCCACTTCTCGCACTGCTGCCTCACCAAATGCAGTGCGGCCTGCCACTGCCACCTGTGTTACAACCTCTGCGCCATCTGCGGCACTCACCAGCAACAGTTCCATAGTCTTGGGAGGGGCGGTCATCAACATTCGACGGGCTGGAGCGAGGGTGGTTTTGCTTCGACGGATACTCGCTGCCAAATTCAAGTATCGAAGCCTACGCATGAACCGGTTGGGTGCCCGGGAAAAGTTTGTTGGATTTTCTCCTGAACTCCCAAGAGCACGCATTCGCCCGCCGGGATGCGATCTCACTTGAAAGAGGACGGGCCCCACCCGTCCTCAAAACATCCAGAAACCCCAAAAACCATGAATTCAAACCAGGACATCAAACCCATCGAGGACATCCTCTCTCTGCTTCACAATCTTATCGGCGTCAGTCGAGACGGTGAAGAAGGCTTCAAACAGGCGGCGGAGCATGCCCGTGCAGAGAAGCTGAAGCAGGTGTTTGCCAACTACAGCCACCAACGGCACGACTTTGTGACCCAGCTCCAGGAACTGGAACGTCGATTTGGCGAGACGGATGTGGACGAGAAAGGCTCTGCTACCGGTGGTCTGCACCGTGCCTGGATCGGCCTTCGCACCGCGCTTACCAGCAATGATGACCAGGCACTTTTGGAGGAGGCAGAGCGGGGCGAAGATGCTGCCAAGGCTGCCTTCGAGGATGCCCAGCGCGATTTTGCTGAGCTTCCCGTGGATGTGAGGTCGGCCATCGCCGCCCAATCCGCCCAGGTGCGTCAGGCTCACGATGAAGTAAAAAAACTGCGTGACTCAGGCTTGTACAAACTTCCGCAGGCCAGCTAATAAAGTCGGGCCGGGAAGCGCTCCCATCCACGCTTCCCGGGCCACTCCGGCACACCTCCCGCCAGACTTCCCTCCCAAAATGCCTGAACTGCTCCCGTCCCTCAAAGCCGGCACCCAACAAGAACACCAGCTCCTCGAAGACAGACTGGACCTCTTTAACAGGGTGACGGATCTCGCAAACTACCGCCGCCTTCTGGAAGGCTTCTTCACACTGTACGAGCCCTTGGAGCAATGCCTCGGCAATGTGATCGACTGGAGAGCCCTCAACTGGGACTTTGATGGCTCCCGCAAAACCCCGTGGCTGGTGGAAGACCTCATAAATCTGGGCCTCTCCCAGACTGACATCGACAGCCTGCCCAGGTGCCCGAATCTGCCCGAGATCGACAGTGCTTCGAAAGCGGTCGGCTCTCTCTATGTATTGGAGGGTTCCACACTGGGAGGGCAGCTCATCACGAAGCGATTTTCTTCCAGTTTGGGCACTGCACCAGACCGCGGTGGAAGGTTTTTCTCAGGTTATGATGAGGGAACCGTCGCCCACTGGCGCGCCTTCGCAGCATGGGTACAGTCAGTAGAAGCTGACCTGCATGCTGGTGAGGCAACCATTGCCGCCCGGGATACTTTTCGTAGTTTTGACCTTTGGCTGAACCGCGCCCCTTTTTCATGAGCCAGGAACCCACTGTTGACCTCACGAACTGCGACCGGGAACCCATTCACATCCCCGGGTCCATCCAGCCCCACGCCATTCTCATGGTGCTGGCTGAGCCGGACCTGGTGGTTCAGCAAATAACCAGCAATGTCGCCACCGTGATCCCCGGGGGCGCCGCCTCGTGCCTGAATCGACCGCTGTCAGAGCTGGTCGAATCCCGTGATCTCGACTATCTCCGCCGCAAGGTGCTGCCCAGGGAATTGGACGAAGCACCCCATTATCTGCCGGGGATGCGCTTTATCGGTCACGGGACGGAGTTCGAAGCCATCGCGCACCGCTATCAAGGTGTGCTTATTCTGGAGCTGGAACACTGGCCCCATGATGAAACAGCTGTCCACGAGGAGATCTACGGATCGCTCAAAGCGACGCTCTCCCAACTTGACCGCATGCCCACCCTGGAGGCCTTCTGCCAGAAGGCCGCTGAGCAGGTCAAGGAGTTCACCGGTTTCGACAGGGTCATGGTGTACCGGTTTGCTGAGGACGATTCGGGCCACGTCATTGCCGAGGCGCGTCGTAGTGATCTGGAAAGCTACCTGGGGCTTCACTACCCGGCCGCAGACATCCCAAAACAAGCGCGGGACCTTTTTAAGCGTTCCCAGCTCCGGCTCAACCCTGACGTCCGCTACCAGCCCGTCCCCCTCGTGCCAGCGTTGCGCACAGACACCCAGCAGCCGCTGGAC
>NZ_BATQ01000109.1 GCF_000739635.1 Verrucomicrobium sp. BvORR034
GTTTCATCGGCTGCGTTGTCCGTCCAAGTTACCTGCATCTTGCGTGGACCCAGTGCCTGCGCGGCAGGAGCAGACGGTGCCGCCGGAGCCTGGGCCATGGCGTTCACCGTGGACAACACGCAGATCCCTAACAGCAATAGCGTTGTCGTGTAAATATGGTGGAATTTCATTTGAATAGCTTTCAGCGGCAGTTCGACTTGGCCGGAGATTCGGCATTTAGCTCCTACCTCGGAGCAGTCACCGGAACTGGATAGGATTGGAGCACCTTCTCCGGCTTCATATCCCGCAGCGTCAACGCTCCTGACGGCAAAGGCCTTTGCCGCTGCGGGACGACCTTCGCGCGCGCTCCTCCTGAGGGATTGATCTTCAACCCGGCGGAAACCGGGGCGGGCAGGACGTCCCAGTTCCCGTCGGGCTGGTGGCCTGCAGATTTGTCCATCCCACCGATCTCAACGGATGACTTGGAGATGGGCGTCTCAACACTCTTATCCCGCGGGGCTTGCGTATCACTTCGCGAACACGCTGACAATAGCAGCACCGCCGTCACTCCGGTTGCAGGTCCGAAAGCTCTTGCGCATTCCTTGAACTCCGCCACTCGAAAGCCAATTCGCCCAAGCTGGGCCACTTTCACCATTCCTCTTACCCCGCTCAATGATAGTCGAAGCAAACATGGACTGCGCATAATACTTATTAATTGCATTGCTGCAACTGTTGCAATCATAATTTCCATTTTGATCGCGACACTTAATTAATTGTCACAAGCATTATATGTAAACTTTCGACCCCATCTTATTTGGTTCTATAGTCTAACCATTGCCTCCGACAATAAGAATGCGCTCCGGCAAATTCTGAGTCATTTCCCTAGTCACAATCGCAACTCATTAGTTGGAATGATGGACAACACCTTGGCCATCCACAAATAGCAGCTAGCAATCGCAACTCTTCGAAAGGAGGTCGTTACTTCCCGCAATTGGCGCATAGCTACTGCCTGCAAATAAAAGACACCACTCCAAACATACAGACAGTTAGAGAGCGTCACCTTCTGCAGGAGGTCTTTCAGGTGACCCGCGACATCAGACGCCATGTTTTACCACCCAGCAATTTCCGGACGGAAAGACACCGATTCCGGCAGATTAACGGAAGAATTTCGGGGTGCGTTTGGTTTAGGACGTATGAGAACGTCCCTCGCTCCGGTCACTCGGCGGTCACTGCTGACCGGCATCCTGGCCACCGCCACCGCCCCGCTCTGCGTACCCTCCCGCGTTTTGGGACTTGGCGGAGCGGTCTCGCCTTCCAATCAAATCTCCCTGGGAGTCATCGGCGTGGGACGGCAAGGCCAGGTGGATATGCAGGCGTTCATGAACCATGACGACGTGCGGGTCACGGCGCTCTGCGATGTGAATGAGCGCAACTTGGCAGCCGCCAGAGGCATTCTCGCTCAGAAATACGGCGGAGCTCATGTCAGGTCCTTCGCGGACTTCCGCGAGCTCAATTTGGACATCTCCGTGGACGCCGTGCTCATGGCTCTGCCAGTTCACTGGCACAGCATTCCCTCCACGGACGCCATTCTGAAGGGCAAGCACATCTACCATGAAAAGCCGATGGCACTGTCCTTTGCCGAATCGCGCCACGTGCGGGAAGCCGTGCGCCGAAGCCGGGTGACTTTCCAGTTCGGGACTCAGCAACGAAGTGATCTCAAGTTCCGCTGGGCTTGCGAGCTGGTCCGAAATGGACGCATCGGAAATCTGCAGGAGATCCAGGTGGGAGTAGAGGGTGGCATCCAGACAGAAGTCTTCCCTGTTCAGAAAATCCCGGCTTACATTCAATGGGATCAATGGATCGGGCCCGCACCGGAGTCCCACTTCAGCAGCAAGAAGCTGGACCGCCGATACCACGAGAACATCACCGACTTCTCCTTGGGCATGATCTCGTGCTGGGGGATCCATCACCTGGACATCGCCCAGTGGGGCAACGGAACCGATGACACGGGTCCGGTGAGTGTCGAAGGTCAGGGTACCTACCCAGCCAGTGGCACCTGCAATGCGGTGCAAACTTGGAAGGTCCGGTATGAGTACGCCAATGCCGCCCCCATTACCTTTGCCAGCGAGGGCGAGGAAATCTCCCACGGGATCAAGTTCTTCGGCGATGCCGGGTGGATCCAGGTGAAGCGAGGAAAGATCTGGTCCTCAGACGAAAAGCTGCTGCTCGATCCTCAAAATAAAGAAGGCACCATGCCAGTCAAATTGCCGGTGAGCACCGACCATACGCGCAATTTCCTCGATGCCATCAAAACCCGGTCCACACCGATTTGCGGCATTGAGACGGCAGTCCGTTCAGACACCCTTTGCCAGCTCGCCTCTATCGCCCTTCGCAGCCGCCGAAAACTCGCATGGGATCCGGTGAGCGAGAGCTTTGGCACCGACACCAAGGCAGCGCGACTCTTGGAGGCACGTCCGTTCCGCGGCGATTGGAAGCTGCCCGCGATCAGTTGAGAGCCATCCCTAAACGCCCGGAGGCTTACGCTTCGCGAGCCGCTTGGCAGGCCAGAGCAGTTCCAGACAGCCGTCATCGGCGCGATGGCGCACGCCTTTGGCCGTGGGCAGGCCAGTTGCAAGTTGACTCAAGGAATCGGCACCAGATTCCCCTTTCATGACGGGAGATGGCATGACCGGCTTGCCCCCGCTCTTGGAGACGGCAGCAGCCTTGGTAGCCTCGCTTTCCTCCGGCGTCCAGACCTCCCAGTCCGGCGGCACCCCGGGGAGCTCTTCAAAGAATCTGCGTCGCACATCGCGAGTTTTTTCACTCAGCAATTCATGCATGCCGAGCTGGCAGCCCTCGCAGATCATGAGGCTGTCGATCAGGCTCGTCTCCCGGCACAAGGCCGTAATGATGTAGTCCTTCATGGGCGTCTCCACCTTGGACTTCCCACAAAAAGCACATTCCCCCGTACCATGCACCTCCCGGAGATTCTCCTCCTGGTGGCGCAGCATGTTGATCTTGGACTCCTCTGAAAACTCCTCCAACAGCGAATCGCGGCATGGAGAGCAGAAGCAGTATTCAAAGACGCACTCCCCGTTCCGGTAGGCCTTGTTAATCTGGTAGTTGTCGAAGATGCTCAGCAACTCTCCACACCGGGAGCAGTTCTGGAACGGTCTCTCTTCGTACTCAGAATGAAATTCCCGAGGGATCGGTTTTTCCGATTCCGGCTCTGGCTCGTCGTCAAGTTCTGGATCGTGTTCCGGCATCGGGCGTGGGGCGATGCTTCAAGGCAACTATTAGTATGCCACAAAGGCAATGCCGGAATCGTAGAAAAGTAGAAAATGTTGCCTCATTTTCCGCCGTTGTTGTCTTAGATTGATATTCTTTTGTCCCGATGTTGAACCTTTCCCCCTTCAAAACCTCCTCAGTCAGAGCCAATTCCCCCGGATTTTGCCGGATGATCGTTCTGGCGGGCCTTACGGGGGTGCTGCTCGCATTGCCTGCCAATGCCTCCGCTCAGGATTGGCAGTTGGGCCGGGGTGATGCCGCCATGCGCGGGCAGTCCCCTACCGCGCTGAATTTCCCGCTGGAACTGGCTTGGACCGCAGAGCTTGGGAACAAAGCCCGCCGGGAAGGCGTCATCGCCACCCCGGTCGTGCGTGATGGGAAAGTGTACGTCGGGTCCCAGAGTGGGAATTTCGCCTGCCTGGACCTCACGACGGGCAAAGAGGTCTGGAAGGTCAAAAAGGAGAGCTTCTTCGAGGGCAACGCGGGCTTTGCGGGACCACTCGTCATTGTCGGCTGTGGAGATGCCTTCGTGTATGCCTTTGACGCCGCGACGGGCAAAGAGGTGTGGAAATTTGAGACCGACGGCGAGGTCCATGCCGGAGTCAACCACTGGACCGGACCCGATGGCAAGTTGCGGGTTCTGATCGGAAGCTACGACAACCGCCTCTATTGTCTGGATGCGGCGACTGGCCAAAAGCTCTGGGACTACGAGACGACGAACTACGTCAATGGTGCCGTCGCCGTCTATGAGAACCAGGTCGTCTTCGGCGGGTGTGACGGGGTGCTGTACGTCCTGGACATCGCGACGGGCAAAGAAGTGAAAAAAATCGAGGTCGGCGCCTACATCGGCAACAACGTCGCAGCGGACAAAGGAATGGCCTATGTCGCCCATTATGGGAACCGCGTTTCCGCATTCTCCTTTGGGGATGGGGCCAAGCTCTGGGAGTTCGGCGAGCGAGAATTCCCTTACTATGCCGCTCCAGCCGTAAACGATGCCTGGGTGGTGGCTGGAGGACGTGACAAGCGGATCTATGGCCTTGACCGTGCCAAGGGTGAGGCAAAGTGGCAGTTTCGCACCCGAGGTGATGTGGACAGCTCCCCTGTCATCTGTGCGGGCGTCCATGTCATTGCCGGCAGCAACGACGGCTATTTTTACGCGCTCGACCTGTCCAAAGGCGAAGAAGTCTGGCGGTATGAGGTCGGTGCACCTGTCAAAACGGCTCCGGCCGTGGCGGGTGATTATGTCTTAATTGGAGCGGATGACGGGAACGTCTATTGCTTCAAGAACGGCAAGTCTGCCCCCAAATAAGCTCCCCTTCTCTGTCGGCCCGGCCACTATTTCTCGTTAACTTTTCTCTTCCATGTCTTCCGTCACAGAACCCGTCAGCGATGCCGCCAAGGCCAAGCACCACGCCACGGAGGCTGGCAACTACTTCGTTGCCAACTACCCACCCTTCTCCTTCTGGCAGAAAGAACAGGTCTTTGCTGTCGAGAAGGTGCTCGACAGTCCGGCGCCGCACGACATCCCGTTGGGCGTTTACTTCCATATCCCCTTCTGCCGCAAGCGCTGCCACTTCTGCTACTTCCGCGTTTACACGGACAAGAACGCCGCTGAGATCCGCAAATACATTCACGCAGGCATGGAGGAGTTCGCCCGCTACGCGGCACGCCCCTACCTCCAGGGGCGCAAGCCTCACTTTGTTTACTTTGGCGGCGGCACCCCGTCCTACCTCTCCGTGCCACAGCTCCAAGAACTGACGAACCGCATGAAGGACCTCATGCCGTGGGATCAGGCCGAGGAAGTGGCGTTTGAGGCGGAACCTGGGACCCTCAACGAAAAGAAGCTTGAGGCCATCCGCGAGATTGGGGTCACGCGGCTCAGCCTGGGGGTCGAGCACTTTGACGACCACATTCTGGAGTCCAACGGCCGCGCCCACCGCAGTGGAGAGATCGAGCGCGCCTACCGCTTTGCCCGGGGCCTTGGCTTCGAGCACATCAACATCGACCTCATTGCCGGGATGATGAATGACACTGAGGAGCTCTGGCGAGCCGCAGTGGCCAAGGCGGTGGAGATGCAGCCTGACTGTGTCACCATCTACCAGATGGAAGTGCCCTATAACACCGGCATCTACAAGCAGATGCAGACCGACGGCAAGGTCACAGCCCCCGTCGCTGACTGGGAGACCAAGCGAGCCTGGGTCGACTACGCCTTCGAAGAGTTCGTCAAAACGGGCTATACCGTCACCAGCGCCTACACCGTGGTGAAGAACCCAGACACGATCAAATTCGTCTATCGGGACTCTCTCTGGGAGGGCGCAGACCTCCTTCCAGTGGGCGTGGCCTCATTCGGCCATCTGGGCGGCATTCACTTGCAGAACCAGGCCGACATCGCACCCTACATTGAGACGATCGAACGGGGCGACAGCGCCATCTTCCGCGCCTACGCCACCAGTCCGGACGAGCGATTCATCCGTGAGTTCATCTTGAAACTCAAACTCGGCAGCGTGAAGCCCAGCTACTACCAGACCAAGTTTGGCGAGGATGTGCTCACCCGCTTCGCCCCGCAGCTGGGTTGGATGCAGGATGAAGGCTTCGCAGTACTGGGTCCGGATGAAATCCGCCTCACCCGGGATGGCTTGCTGCAGGTGGACCGCCTGTTGCACGAGTTCTTCCTGCCCCACCACCGGAGCGCCCGCTACACCTAGGAGCCACCTTCCCATCCAGAGCAGACCTGTGCGTTTCATGCGAATCCTGCCATGACTCAAGTCCTGGAAGCCCAACCTCAAACTGGGGCGATGCCTACTGACATCCTGGCTCCGCTCCGGTTTTTTTACGGCTTGGGGAGCGAGAGCCCCCGAGTCACATTCATCAAGCCGGAGTCCATGCCCGAGGCAGAGCGCTGGCTCCTCGTGCATGCCACTGACATGACGCCACGCCTGGCGGAGTTTCACCATGATACCATCACACTGGATGTGCATGCCCGCTCTCGTCTGGGAAACTACCTCGTGCGAGCGTCCGTCCTGAAGCGGCAAACCGACAGAGTCCCGGTTGAGTTTGGTGCCATCGGCATTCATTTGGATGGGTTCGATGATCACACCCGGCATCTCGTGCTGGAAGGTCAGATACCTCTGGGGGGCATTCTCCAGCAAGAACGGGTGCCCCACACCAGCCATCCCAGCGGCTACTTCCGCATCGAAATCGACCACCGGCTGGCCACCCTGCTGGGTGCCAGAGAGGGGCAAACTCTCTTCGGCCGCTGCAATGACTTGCGGCACGCCAATGGCGCGTGTCTGGCGGAGGTGGTGGAGGTGCTGCCTGGCGCGGAGCGACCGCTTGCAGGGAACTGAGCAACTCCCGCCTGCTCTGGCTGACGGCAACTCCTTCACGGCCTGCCCTGTCACAGGGACTTTTGGGCGGTGGCATTGTCACCGCTGCGGACTGGCATCATTTGCCTTTCCCGCAAACTCCGCTAGGCTCCGCGTCCACCATTTTCAGCCCGATGAGCGACAAGAAAAAAGAAAAAGACGCCCCCAACCCCTACAAAGAGACCCTGCACCTGCCGGTGACGGAGTTTCCCATGAGGGCGAGCCTGACCGAACGGGAGCCCCAACGGCTCGCCAAATGGGAGGCAGAAGGTCTTTATCAGCAGATTCAGGAAAAGCGTCGCGGCTCCAGGAAGTTCATCCTTCATGATGGCCCCCCCTTTGCCAACGGCGACGTGCACATGGGCACTGCCCTGAACAAGATCCTCAAGGACCTGGTGGTGAAATCGAAAACCATGCTGGGCTGGCATGCTCCTTTTGTGCCCGGCTGGGACTGTCACGGTCTTCCCATCGAATTCCGTGTGGTGAAAGAAAGCACCGGCCTCACTCCGGTGGAGGTGCGCCGACGTTCAGAGGAGTACGCTCGCAAGTACATCGACATCCAGCGCAACAGCTTCAAGCGGCTGGGCGTCTTCGGTGATTGGGAGAACCCGTACCTCACGCTCGATCCCGGCTATGAAGCCGACATCATCCGCGTCTTTGCCAAACTGGTGGAGCAAGATCTGGTCTATCGCATGAAACGGCCGGTGCTCTGGAGTTACGGCGCGGGCACCGCCCTGGCCGAAGCTGAAGTGGAGTACAAGGACAAGGTCTCTCCCGCCATCTACGTATCCTTTGCGCTGGCCTCGGCCAATCTGCCGGCCGCGCTGGAAGGCGCAAACCTGGTGATCTGGACGACGACCCCCTGGACGCTGCCAGCGAACCTCGGTATCGCCCTGCATCCAGACTTTGACTACGTGGTGGGTGAGTTCACCAACGCCGAGAATATCGCCGCCCGTTTTGTGGTTGCGAAATCCCTGCTGAACGAGTTCGCAACCAAGACCGGGTTCAGTCTGGTCACGGAACTTGCCCAGATGAAGGGCCGTGAGTTCGTGGGCCTGGAGACCCAGCATCCGTTCTTACCTCGCACCTCCAAGGTCATCAACGGCCTCTTTGTTACCGCCGATACCGGCACGGGGCAGGTGCACATCGCCCCCGGGCACGGGGCAGACGACTATCAAGCCGGCCGTGAAAACGGCATGGAGATCCTCTCCCCGGTAGATGGCCGCGGCCACTACACTGCGGAAGTGGGCCTGCCCGATCTGGTGGGCAAACACGTCTTCCAGGCCAACGAACCCATCATCGCCCTTCTGACTGAGAAGGGCGCGTTGCTGGCCCGCGAAAGCTACGCCCACCAGTATCCGCATTGCTGGCGCTCCAAGACGCCAATCATCTTCCGCGCCGTGGAGCAGTACTTCATCCGCGTGGAACAGATCCGCAGCAAAGCGCTGGAGGAGATCGACCGCGTCAAGTGGCTGCCTGCCTGGGGCCGCAACCGCATCTATGGCACCGTGGAATCCCGCCCGGACTGGTGCATCAGCCGCCAGCGCACCTGGGGCGTGCCTCTGCCCGTGTTCTATCACGCCGACGGCACACCGGTCGTAAGTGCCGAGGTAGCCCGCAAGGTTGCCGACATCATCGAGCAGGTGGGCACCAATGCCTGGTTCGAAAAATCCGACGCAGAGTGGGCCACCCTTGTGGGTCTTCCCGAAGGCGCGGTCAAAGGAAATGACACCCTCGACGTCTGGATCGACTCCGGTTGCAGCCATGTCGCGGTGCTGGATCGTCATCCCGAGCTGCACTCTCCTGCCGACCTCTACATTGAGGCCACTGACCAGCATCGCGGCTGGTTCCAGAGCTCCCTCATGCTCAGCGTGGTCGCCCGCGGTGCCGCCCCGTACAAGAGCGTCATCACCCACGGGTTCGTGGTGGATACGAGCGGGAAGAAAGTCTCCAAGAGCGACCAGGGCAACGACAAGAATGCCAAGCCGATGACGGCGGACCACTACTACAACAAGTACGGGGCAGATCTCGTGCGGTTGTGGGTGAGCTCCGTGGACTACCAGAATGAGGTACCCTTCTCTGAAGAGCTGTTCCAGCAGGCCTCAGAAAGCTACCGCCGCCTCCGCAACACGCTGCGCGTGCTGCTGGGCAATCTGGACGGATTCAACGCCGCAGAAGATGCGGTGGAAGCCGACCAGCTCACGCTGGTGGACCGTTGGATCCTGAGCCAGCTCGAGAACCTGAAGCAGGAGTGCCGCGAGGCCTATGATGCCTACGACTTCCGCAAGGTCTTCGTCCTGCTCAACCAGTTCTGCGCCGTCGATCTCAGCGCTCTCTACGTTGACATCACCAAGGACCGTCTCTACTGCGACGCCACGAGCGGCCTGCGCCGCCGTGCCACCCAGACGGCCATCCACCGCATCACAGACGCCCTTTGCCGCCTGCTGGCCCCCATCCTCTCCTTCACCGCAGATGAAGCCTGGGAATACCTCGGCCATCAGACCAGTGTGCATCTGGAAGACTTCCCCGAGCTCGATCCCTCCTACGTCAATCCAGAGGCGACCGCGGCTGTTCAGGAGCTGCTCAAGGTGCGTGCCGTCATTCAGCAGGCCATCGAGAAGGCCCGGCAGGAGAAGCGCATCGGCTCCAACTTGGAAGCCACCGTGGAGCTCACGCTCCCCGAGTCCGGCTTCCAGCATCCCGTGTTCGAGGCCCTTCCGACGCTGGAGGAGTTCTTCATCCTCTCCGTCCTCACCATCAAGCGGACGGACGCCAGCGAGCCGTCTGCAGTGGTACTGGAGTCTCCCCACCAGAAGTGCGCCCGCTGCTGGAAGCACGTTCCAGCGGTCGGCCATCAACCCCACGCAGATCTGTGCGACCGTTGCGACGAGGCTGTGGCGTGACTGCAGCACCTGGCAATGTAGATTCCTAAAACCCCTTCCCTTCCTGCATGCTCCGTCTCCTGCTCCTCCTGAGCCTCCCTCTCTACATCGTCGACCAGCTCACCAAACTGTGGGTGGTGCGGAATTTCGAGCTTCGCGGTCCTGGCCGCGAGGTCATTGAGAACTTCTTCACGCTCCACTACATCGACAATACGGGAGTGGCTTTTGGGAGCTTTAACGGAGGCGAGTATTCGAACTATATCTTCGGAAGCATCGCCTTGGTGGCGCTCGGATTTTTCATCTGGGCCTACCGCAAGGGTTTCTTCCCGGGGCTGTTGAACCGCGTCGCGATCGCCCTGATCGTGGCCGGGGTATGTGGAAACTTCACCGATCGTCTAATCTACCATCACGTCGTGGACTTCCTCTCCTTTGACCTGCATCTGCCCATGGCCAGTCCTTGGCCATCCTTCAACGTGGCGGATTCCTGCGTGGTGATTGCCGCCTGCCTGCTGGCGAGTGGCGTCTTCCGTGCTGATCCCGCAGAGCAGGACAAACAGACGGCGAAGTAGCCCCACCTCACAGTGGAGATATCTTGTGTCTTTATAGACACAATCCGTCATTCCTTGTAGGATGGCGGCATGCAAGATTCCACCCTGCCGGCCGCTTTGCTCGCCGAAGTGGCCCCCATTCTGGACCTCGATGCACTCGTTCAGCATGAGGCCGATGACGGTGCATCCTGGGACTTGGTGTTCGACGACAGCCTTCTGGTAGAAGCCTTTCACGACGGACCGGGAAACAAGCTGGTGCTGACCACTAATGTGGGAACTCCGGATGACGATCGGGCAGGCCAGCTCCACAAGCTGTTGCTCCAGTACAACTACCTCTGGAGGGACACTTCCGGCACCCGGATGGCGCTGGAGCCGCCGGATGGAAGCATCATCATGATCTACGACCTTCACCTTTCCGGGCTGGACGGTGTGGCCTTGCGCAATGTCTTGCAGAACTTCGCCGCCGCCGCCCGGGCCTGGACGATCATGATCGCCGGATCAGGAACGTCTGACGAATCCACCCCCACGGATGGAGAGGAAGATTCCGCCCTCGATCCCGCCCTGTTCATCCGCGTCTAACCAACCACGACATCGTGTTGCTCAGATCAGTACTTCGGGAAACTGGGGTACGGCAAAGAGTACAGGATGGATGACCTAGGCAGGGGCGAGTTTGAGTTCAATGTGGCCAAGCAGTATGACCTGGACAAGGTCGCAGCACTGACAGTGAAGGGCGGCGGTGTGGACGTGATGCTGGAACCCAAGTAGCGGAAAAAACAAGGAAACAACCCTAGCTCCACCCACTCGGAGTCAGCCCAAGAAACGAGACGACATCTTCACGGCCTCTTCAAGGATCGCCAGATACTCCTCCCGCGCGATCTCGCGGCCGCCAAACATCGACAGATGGGCAGTCGTCCATTGCGTGTCATGCAACAGGAACTGTTTTTCCTTCAGCCGGTCCATGAGCCAGACAAGTGCCGCCTTGGATCCCCCTGATCGTCGGCTAAACATGGACTCGCCAAAGAAGGCACCCCCGATGGCCACACCGTAGAGGCCGCCGATGAGCTCGTCATTCTCCCAGGCCTCCACAGAATGCGCATACCCCAGCTTGTGCAGGAGTTCGTAGCTGTGGATGATCTCCTTGGAGATCCACGTTTCACGGCGCTGGCCACAGCCGCGCAGCACCTCGCCGAAGGCGGTGTTCACCCGCACTTCGATCTTCCGCTTCCGCAACTCCGCCCGAAGGCTCCGGGGCACATGAAATTCCCGGATGGGCAGAATGCCGCGGGGATCTGGCGAAAACCACGAAAGACGACCGTTCTCCATGCCCATGGGGAAGATCCCATTGCAGTACGCACTAATGAGAAGTCGGGGCTCTAACGCAGACACGGAGGGTTCAATGGATATCCTCATTCACTATTCATCGAAAACGCGTTTTCGTGCAACTCTCAGGACGCCTGTTCCGCATGAGAATTTCTCTTTCATCACCCCGGGTCCGGCTTAAGGTCAGCCATCTCTCTCACCCACCATGCGCAAAGGTCTCTACCCTGGCAGCTTTGACCCCATTACCAACGGCCATCTGGACGTCCTCCAGCGGGCTGCCCGCCTGTTTGATGAGCTGGTGGTGGCGGTGGCCAGAGACAATCAGAAGCAATCCCTCTTCACCATGGATGAGCGGGTGGCGATGATTGAGGAGACCGCCCGGGCCCACGGGCTTGCCAACGTCAGCGTGCAGCCATTCGAGGGCTTGCTGGTGGAGTTTGCAGCCCGTGAGGGAGCCTGCGCCGTCATCCGCGGCCTGCGAGCCGTCTCTGACTTCGAATTTGAGTTCCAGATGGCACTCATGAACCGGAAGCTGGATGACCGGGTGGAGACCCTCTTCCTGACTCCTCAGGAGGAGTTGACCTACATCAGCTCCCGCATCGTCAAGGAAATCGCCCGCCTGGGTGGAGACATCCGGGCCTTTGTGCCGGCTCACGTCGCCGAGGCTCTAAAACGCAAGCTCGGAAACGCCCGCTCCGCGCCTGCCAGCGTAACTTCTTGAAAAGGAAAACTTTGCCATGAACCTCAAAATCGACCCCCGCGGTATCCCGTCCGAAGGCCTGCACGTGGAAGGCCAGCTTCCCGTGACCATCTTTGCCTTGTCTGAGGATGATCCTGCCCGTCCCGTCAGCCCTCTGGACTACCAGCTGACCGTCCTGCGCGATGAGAAAGACCTCATCGTGCACGGCCATCTTGGGGCCACTTTTGAGCTGACCTGCGGCCGGTGTGCAGAGCGCTACCAGACCCGCGTAGAGCTTCAGACCTACGGATTGGACGTAGAGATTGAAAATGAAGATCCAATCGACTTGACAATTTACCTAAGAGAGGACATTCTGCTGGCCCTTCCGACCTACCCTCGCTGTGAAACGGGCAACGTTACACTTCGAGATTGTCCCGCTGAAGGCAAGTTCAGCCCTGAAACGGAGCCCCTTGGCACTGAGCTTGACGAAGCTGCGGACAGAAATGTGTGGGGAACTCTCGATCAACTGAACAACCTTAAACGCAACTGAATCATGGCCGTCCCGAAGCGCAGACAATCCAAGAGCCGTCAGAAGATGCGCCGTGGCGCAAACCGCTGGCGTGCCCCCAAACTCAAGTCCTGCTCCTCCTGCGGAGCGGCTGTTCCCTCCCACGTTGCCTGCCCTTCCTGCGGCTACTACGGCGACCGCCAGGTGCTTGACGTGGACGCGGGCTAAGCCACCGGCTTACCCAGTTCCTAACATACAGCTTCGATCCCTGCAGCGCCCGGCGTTGCGGGGATTTTTTGTTGTCGCGTACCCCAGTACGGCAAGCGTAAGTCCTTCATCCGCTAGGAGGCAGGGCGGCACCCGCATCTGCTTCCTCACACTGCTTTGCATTTGCACTCCCCTGCCGACTGCGCTACCTCGCCATGACAATGCTCTACGGTCCTGAGACGACATGAACCTTGCCCTTGATGCCATGGGCGGCGATATAGCCCCGAAGAATCCAATTGGAGGTCTCAAACTCGCCCTCGAGAGTCTCCCTTTGGTGAAGAAGTTTTACCTCACCGGTCCAAAGGATGTGATCGAGGCAGAACTCGACCGCCAACAGGTTGGCCAGCGCGAGCGTGTGGAGATCGTACACTCCACCCAGGTGGTGGAGATGTCTGACTCCGGCCTGGATGCAGTGCGCCGGAAGAAGAACTCCTCCATTTCCATGGCGGTGGATCTCGTCAAACAGGGCGAGTGCCAGGCAGTGGTGAGCGCCGGCCACACCGGAGCCTCAGTCGCCGCTGGTACTCTCATGCTGGGCAGGCTGGATGGGGTGGACTTCCCCGGCATCGCCAGCCCCATGCCCAACGAGCACGGGGTGTGTTATATCCTCGATGCTGGTGCCAATCCCGACGCCACCCCGGGCCATCTGGTGCAGTACGCCATCATGGGCTCCACCTATGCCCAGTACGTGCATGGCAAAGCTTCGCCGGTGGTGGGTTTGATGAACGTGGGAGAGGAAGACTCCAAGGGCAACGCCCTGGCCAAGGAAACTTTCCCGCTGTTGAAGCTGGCCCCGGTCAATTTCAAAGGCAATGTGGAAGGGCACGACATCTTTGAAACCGAGCTGGACGTCATCGTCTGCGATGGCTTCACAGGGAATGTCATCCTGAAGAGCTGCGAGGCCACGGCCAAGGCCATGTTCAAGTGGCTGAAGCATGAGCTCGAAGCCACTTTCATCCGCAAAATGGGTGCCCTGATGGCCCAGCAGGCCTTCCGCACCGTGAAACGCAAAGGCAGCTACGAGTCCTACGGTGGCAGCCCTCTTCTGGGAGTGCGGGGCGTCGTCATCATCGGCCACGGCTCCAGCTCCCCCACTGCCATCATGAATGCCCTGCGTGTCGGCATGGAAGCCGTCACTCACGAAGTGAATCCTCACATTCAGAACGCCATTACTTCACACGTTTTCGCACATGTCTGACAATTGCCAATGCAGCATCATCGGTACCGGCAGCTACATGCCGGCCCGCGTGCTGACCAACCACGATCTGGAGAAGCTCGTAGAGACCTCCGACGAATGGATCACCACCCGCACGGGGATCAAGGAACGTCGCATCGCCGCGCCGGATGAAACCACCAGCGACATGGCTTCTGAGGCCGCCCGTCGCGCCCTTCACACCGCCGGCATCAAGCCCGAGGAGGTGGATCTCATCATCGTCGCCACGGTGACGCCCGACATGTTCTTCCCCTCCACCGCCTGCTTCGTGCAAAAGAAGATCGGTGCCACCAATGCGGTGGGCTTCGACATCAGCGCTGCATGCTCTGGCTTCCTCTATGCCCTGCAGACAGCGCGCCACTTCCTCAATGGCGGGCCCCGCAAAACGGCACTGGTCATCGGAGCGGAAAAACTCAGCAGCCTGATCAACTGGACCGACCGCAACACGTGCGTGCTATTTGGTGATGGAGCAGGTGCTGCCGTGATCCGCTGGGACGACCAGCCCGACGCACCCGGACGGGTGATCTCCAGTTTCATGGGAACCGACGGCAATCTGGCGGACCTCCTCAAGGTCCCCGGCGGCGGCACAGCATTGCCCATCACCGCTGAAAACGTCCATCTGCGCCCCAACACGATTCACATGGAAGGTCGTGAGACCTTCAAGCACGCCGTCACCCGGATGTGCCAGGCCAGCGAGAAGGCGCTCAAGGAAGCTGGACTCACCGCGCAGGACGTGAAGCTGGTGATCCCCCACCAAGCCAACGCCCGCATCATCTCCGCCATCGCCGAGCGTCTGGGAGTTCCGGAGGAACGCACCTTCATCAACTTGGACAAGTACGGCAACACCAGCGCCGCGACCATCCCGGTCTGCCTTGATGAGGCGAACCGGTCCGGCCGGATCCAGCGTGGAGACATCCTCCTGCTAGTCGCCTTTGGAGGCGGCTTCACCTGGGCCAGCAGTGTGATCAGGTGGTGAGGGTGCAGAAGGTTCTGCAAGCACCTCCCTGGACCAGCTTGGCAAGCATCAGCTCTCAAGGGCACCGGATTCCGGTGCCCTTTCTTTTTTTGGAGCGGACTCACCGGGACCAGATGGATCAGTGCCCCGGCCGGTCTCATGCGGGAGCTCATGGAACAGTTTTCCGTAGCTCGCGGAGAACCTGCCCGGGTGAGAGAACCCGCACTCCATTGCCACGTCAGAGACTAATCCCGCCTTCCACCGCGCCCTTGCCAGACGACGGTAGGCCATGTTCAGACCGAAACACTCCCTCCAGCGGTGGGGCGACATGCCAAACATCTTCTTGAACTGCAGCTCCACATTGCGCTCCGTCATGCTCAGCACACTGGCAAAATCACGGCTTGAGTAGGGCAACGCCAGATTGGAAAGGATGAAGGTCTCTGCCCGCTTCACCGTCTGCAGCGCGAGTTGCAGCCTTGCCAGTTCGGCGTTGGAGGACTGATTGGGGGCGCTGGCCAGCGCTCCCACCATCGCAAAGATCAGCATCTCCTTGTAGCACTCCACTGCGATCTCATTCCGGCGCAAGAGCATGGTGA
>NZ_BATQ01000108.1 GCF_000739635.1 Verrucomicrobium sp. BvORR034
TCTCCGAGCTGGCGGGCAGCACTGCCCAGATCTTCTGGTCGGCCACCGCATCCGTCCCGCCAGTCCCCGCCCCCGCCAAGGTGCCCCGCACAAGCAGTTCTACGCGGGTCACGCCGGAGCCAAAGGACCCCGAGGCCGTCCAGTACGCGGCATAAACTCCCGTCGTGGCATCGGCCGTAATTTCCTCCCCCTCCGCACCGGCCTGCGGATGAAACACCCGCACCACACTTCCGGGCGCCACCCGGCCGCGCACCCCGTATCCCCGCTGCGCGATCACCCGCCCTGTGACCTGATCCACCCCGTTGTTGCTGAAGGTCACCGGCCCGCCCCCGCTGTCGCGGTTGTTTCGGCTGTCATACGCAAAGTCGAGCACGGTTCCGTCGCTCAGGTGCGCGTCCGTCAGTTGGCTCCGGCTGTCGTACTCCAGTCCTGTCCATGAAACGCCATGGCTGGCCGTGCGCGAGGTGCGCAGGTTGCGGGCATTGTAGCCGCTGCCATAGGCATAGCTCTGGCCGGAACTGTTCGCCGTGCTGTACCCCGTGATACGCCCCAAGGCATCCCGTCCCACCGTGGTGGTGAGAATGCCCCGGGTGATCGTCTCCAGTTCACCGGTGGTGTTGTTGTAGCCGTAGGTCGCACTGAAGCTGCCCGAACTGACGATGTAGGGCAACCCGGAAGGATTGACCGAGCGGGTTTCCGAGTAGCCGCCACTGCCTGCGACCGCCACCGTCGTCCCGGAGCGGTTGCCTTTGTTGTCCTGGGAATAGGCGGTCGAGCCCCCGGGCCAGACACTGCCCGCACCATGCACCACGGTGGAGCCGATGCCCCGCAGACTGGTGAAATAACGTTCGTCATTGGGGGCCGAGACGCTCTTGCGCGGCCCCGTGTGGTAGAACTCCGTCTCAACCGTGCCAGCACCCTCATAGTAGCTGGAGATCTTGTTGCCTGAACCGTACTGGCTGAAGTCGTTCTCCACGCCCTCATCACCTGTGCTGCTGGTCTGCAACAGGTTTTCCGGGGAGAAGGTGTTGGTCGTCGACGACATGGAGCCGCCCGTGTACACCTTGTTCTTGACGGCCCCGGTCAACGCCTGGGTGACGGTCAGGTTGCTGTTGACCTGAGTCTGGGTCTGCCCGTTGGCCAAGTCCGTCGTGGAGGCATTCTTGGGCTCACTGACGTCCCCGCTGACCTCCGTGCCGTCCCCCACTGCACTTGCTTTCACGACCTTGGTGGTGCCTTGCACCGAATCAGATTCCGTGAATTCAAACCCCGAGAGACCTGAGAGCACGTACGCCTTGTCAAAGCCCGGGCCAAAGACCCGGCTGACCTGCCCCTTGGCATTGATCTCCAGGCCCATGCTGCGACCGCCGATGCTCCCTCCGACTGAAGTCAGACGCTCATTTTGGTAGACCCAGTTGTTCAGATCGAATTCCGTCCCGGCCCGACGCCCTACAATGCGTGAGACGCGGCCATTGGTATACGTGACGGACTGGCTATCGTCCGTACCCCCACCATTGGCCACCGTTGTGGCTGTTGCCGCCGGCACGGACGTGGTGCTGGTAACCTTCGCTGCGGTCAGATCCCAAGGCTGGGAGATGGTGACTCCGGTGGAGGGAGTGGTTTCCGTGCGAGAAATCTGGGTCCAGAACGCGCCACCACCACCGCTGTCGTCATTGATCTCCTCGCTCACCACCAGTTTGCCGCTCTCTGCCTTGCGCGTGGTACGCGAAAGCGGAACACCGCCTTCAGTCACCGTCATGATGACACTGTCTGCGGTGTTGGTCAGCGTCTGGGTGCGGGCCTTGAGCACCGGCCCGGGGCCGGGAGAGTAAGTGACACTCCGCCCAGCGTCATTGTACACCCAGGATTCCGTCACCGAATTGGTTCCCCCCAGCGTCCCACCGGACCAGTTTGCATTGGGTGTCAGGCGAGCGACCAGACGCCCTTTCCCATCATAGTAGCTCTTGATGGGATAGGCGTCGGCGTCCGTCTGGGTGCGTGCATAGGTTGTGCTGCAGAGGAGTCGTTGCGATCCTCCAGGGGGCAGTTCAGCACTGATCTCAGAACGTGCGCCACGGGCCCCCAGTCCACTCTTCACGCCGAGCACTTCCCCCACCGCATTGATGTCCACATCCACCTGGCGGCCATCCACCTTCTTGTAGCCAGCGTTGGGCTGCAGGCCGAGCTCCAGGCCCGGGCCCCGCTCATCCTTGAAGTCCAGGGCGTCGCCGAATTCGTTGATGTTGCTGGTGATCTTTCCGTCAGGCGTCTGGACTTCCAACCTCAGAGCATTGGTATAAGACGGGGTGTACGTCGCAAACCCCGTGTTCATGGCCGAGGGGCGGCCGAGAATATCATACCCGGTAACGCCGCTGGTGATGTTCGACGGGGTTTTCGTGGTCAGGGGCTGACCGGCGTGCTGGCCAGTAGTGACCCAGTTGTACTCTTGAACCTCATTCCTGAGCCCGGTGACCTTGTGCGGAGCGCCCCAGGGCTCATGCTCCGACCCGGTCCATGATGACAGCACCACCCCACCAGACAGGGTGTTGGTCACCTCGCTCACGAGCCCGCCGCCGCGGTTGAGCGTGGTCAGAGTCTGAGCGCCCGCGTCGTATCCGCTGCCCCAGCCCTCCAGCTTCTGGATCACCGTGGATTCGACCCCAGGGGTGATGTTGTAGGTTGCCACATACCCGCCAGGAGACTCGACCCGCTTCAAGGTCCATGGCGCGGTTCCGGACGGCACATCGTACTTCAAAGTGGTGATTGAACCTGCCGTGGTGACGGTTTCCTCATCCAAGGTGTCTGAATGCTCCACCGTGTCTGTCCGGTAGGTGTTCGTGTCGAGCTTGTACTCGATGGTGCAGATCCGGCCGCTCCATGCGTAGGACTGCTCTATTTCCTTGCCCTGAACGGTGCGCGTGAGAGATTGCAGAGCTCCTTCCGCCGTCCAGAGCGTCTCGGCGCCGTTCATGTCCCAACCCGTGCCGCTATAGGTGGCGCTTCTCAGCATGGGACGATAGGCCGTGCTGTAGTGGGGATAACCATAAGGCCCCATGGGTGCGGCGTAGGCATCTGCGGTATAAACCACCTCACGCGTCCCCTGGGTCACTTTCGTGGGAACCGGCACCGGCTTGAACCGGTCAAAATAAGCCTGGGGTGATTCATCCACCATCCAGGTGTAGTACTCCGTCTGTACCACGGTGGACACGGTATCCTCCTGCAGGGTTTCCTTTATCACTTGAGGCCCCAGCACTTCGATAGTTCGAGTGTGAAAGTCGGCGCCTCCAGGGCTGCTGCCTGTCCTTACGACATAGAGCGATGAACTGGACTTCTCCACCTCGCTGTGGAGGGTGCCGTCCTGCACCCGAAGTTTGTTCGCCGCCGTCGGGAAGGCGGCACCCGACACCGTCGCATTCTTTAACACCACCGACTTAAAGGCGGTCGCGGTGATCGGTGGAGGTTCCGTGACATTGTCCGCGGGCACTGGCACCTCGCTGGCCCAATAAAAGTTGAGCGTCTTGCTGTAGTCGTTGCCGTGAACGATCTCGACCACAATGTCACTGCCATAGATCTGGCTGACCCTAGGCTTGTACCAGGCTGAGATGTATTCTGCCTTCGTATACCAGCCCGTTTGCTCCGTCTGCTCCGCCGTGAATTCCTCATTCTCCCGGTCGTAAGCGAACTTGTCCTCCACGAGGCAAGCCGGGAAGTCATCGGGCTCGGTCTTGTACAGGATCCTGAAGGCATTGGCACTACCTGTAAGCACAGGGTTCCCGAATCCATCTAGTCGGGATCCGAGGAAAGCACGCTGAAACCGGTCTTTGAGGCCACGTCCCAGATCGATGCGCACGAGGTCCCGGTCAACGGGAGTGGCCACCGTGCCAGATCCAGCGCCACTCGCCATCAACGCGCGAGTGGCAGCGCCCTCCATCGGCGTAAAAGTGGGCGCGCACACGCAGCGCAAAGAGATACTGAAGGAATCGGGGAAATTGTAACTATTTCCTCCGCCACCCTCGTAGTGGGAATCCGGCGAATCCGAGAATCGGAAAAACCGATAGCCGGATTCATGTTGCCATTCCCCAGACCAACTCAACGCGGGAATCCCCCATTCCAGGCGAACGGCGGACTCTGCTGTCGACAGAGCTCCGAGGGAGGAGGTTGTGGTGCCGTAGGCAGCAAAGGTGCCGACCTCAAAGGAGTCCTCCTCAGACTTCACCCGCTTCCAGTGGTTGAAAGGAAGGGCAGCCTCATTGCCAGGATAAACCTTGTCCACGAAGTAATACGGATCCTGGAGCATGCGCTTCAGGAACACGAGCCGACCATTGCCAATCTGACAGGTCTGAGTTGTCTCCGGAGCAACGACACTCCGTACAGCAGTCAAGGCACCTACTATTGATTTCGCATCGACACTCGTAGTGTAGCCTCCGCCTCCGCCATCCCAGCGAAAGACGGTGGCCGTCCTCTCCACCCAGGGCATGTCTGTATCAATGTAGTACTCAGCTTCGCTTCCTCCATTCTCAACGAAGGGAATGGCGGGATTAAAGGCAGGGGCAGGGGGCGGTGACTCAGGATCGTAAGTCTTATGCACCTTTGAATTCAGGGTCTTGGCTTGATAGACCATGGGCCAGTTGAGCACCCGCAACTGCTCGACCAGAGACGCCAGCTTGAGGATCTGACTGCGAAAATTGTCCTGCGTAAAGTCTCCGACAGAAGGCAGACCATTCAGGGATTCATTCTCATCTACTAAAATCGAACCCTGCAAATCGAAATTGACGTACTCCCCCTTCATCTGGTCTACCTCTCGCGAGGCCTTGTTGAGCACCTCCAGGAGTTGAAGCATCCCCAAACCTTCAATCTGCTGCGCAGTGGGATAGGGATCTAAACTGTGTCCCCATTGAATGAGTTCGCTGGTCTCGATGGGATTGGTGGGCGTCGACGTATTGCCCGAAGCCTCCGTGTCCGCCTGCCGCTTGAGATCTGCCGAAATGGTGTCCCGCTGGACCAGAGCCACCTTACGCTCCTGCACCGCCTTGAGCAGAAGTTCCACGGATTGGGCATGTACGGTGCTGACACCCGTCAGCAACAACACCACCAGAGACAGGATCGGGATGATGGGGGTTATCTTCATGGAATTGGCTTTAGAAACACATGAGTCAATTATTCCCGCTTCAGCCGACTGGCTGGGGTTCATACCGTCGTGCCCCCTTCACACCACGCATCAGGAGCAGCACTACTGCCACCAGGGCCGCAGCAAAGAGGAGCGTGACAAACACAGCCCGCCACGGGAAAACAAAGGGCTCGGGCGCGAGGTGGCTCAGAGCAATGCGATACATCTGCCCGTTGAGCTGCTGCATTTGTGCAACGCACGGTCCGTAGGCATTGAAGCTGGCATCTACAAGGCCTTTGTTCTCGCCACGATTAGAGGCCATCAGTTCCCCCCCCTCAGGGTCATTGTCCTGATAGCGGTGCCAATGCCACCCTACACACGAGCGAGAGGCGAGAGCCTGCATCACAAAGCTCTGGTAATACTGACCCCGATGCTCCTGCCTCGGCACGAGAATGCCCGCCCCACCCGTGTTGCGAAATGGCGTGTCCGCCGCTTTGGCATACCACTCTGAAACCAGCACCGGCCGACCTGACCACTGCGACCACTCATCATAGGCATCTAGTCGTGGAACCACCCAGCCGTAGGGATGAACCGAGACTACATCACAATACCGCCCCACGGCAGCCAGCGACTCCGGCGACCGTAATGACCGCGCATAGAGACGGGGCCCGAGGATCAAGTGGTGAGGATCATGCTTCCTCATCGCGGGCACTACCTTTTCACAATAGACTGAGATAACATACCCTGCCCAGGCATCCCGGTCCGCGGAGTTGGCCGTGGCGGGGCTTTTCCCCCTCGCCTTTAGCCAGTCGAGGGCCGCTTGCCGGGCGCCAACGTGACCCGGCTCGTCCGGGGAGGCCGAGAGGTAGCCATCCAGTTCTGGATGCGGCAGTTCATTATCCAGGAAATAACCCAACAACCTTCTGTCCCCGGCATAACGCTTCAATCCCTCGGCATGCTTCTCCACAAAGGCGGCAAACTCCGGATGGAACACCGGCATGATGCCGAACTTGTAGCGGCGATTCCCCGTCCCCGTCTTGCCCAACCCCTTCTCAATGCTGAAGGCCGTGAGGGGGCCCACCTGGGCCTCCCATCCCGGCCACTTGATCAAGGTGTACGCGAGTCCGGTGTCATGCGTCCGCAGGATCTCCGCCTGACTCCAGCAGCCTGCGGTGTTGAATCCCCACCCCTTCAACCTCGCGCTTTCCTTGTTGGCCCAGTCAACTTCGTCGGTGAAGTGGTTCCGATAGCTTTGCTCCTGCTTGGCAAGGATGGCAGGCCGAAATGTGTTCACCCCCGCACTTAGGAACAGCTTTCCCTCCGGATCCACGAGCCACCACCGGTCCCGGTAGCGGGTCGCCTGAAAGTAGCCATTGGCCGCCACCAGCCCTTTTCGCCCTATTTTGGCGACCTCCTTCTCCGTCACCTTCCGTTTCGGACGCCAGTTTCCCAACGTTTGAAGTTCAACCGTACGCCAGTCTACACTGGATGCCTGGTTTTTGTAAGGAATGCGCCCCGGAGTCCGGGGGTAGTCGAGCCTGCCGCCCCGGCTGTGCAGGTCCGGCACATTGGACGGCTGCGGCAATTCCTGCCCGAAAGCCGGACTGGCACAAAATGCAGTACCCACGACAGTCACGAGAATCGCGGCACCGCGTTGAAACAGAGTCTCCATGCAGTTTAGTTAGGGGGATCAAAGTTCCGGATCAGGGGGCGGAGAATGCAGTCGCCGTCAATTGCACCATCGGATGGTCTTTCCATTCCGGGTTCGTGCCCACCACAATCTCCAGGGCGTCGGGCACACCATCCCCGTCGCCATCTTCGCCGGTCCACACATTTGGATCCGATCCACTTACATATTCCGCAATGTTGGCGTACCCGTCACCATCGAGATCGCCCGTTCCCGCCTGATCCAGGGAACCAAATTGCTGCATCTCCCACCAATCAGGCAAACCGTCGCCATCCGTGTCTGCCGCTCCTCCGGAAATCTCGACGGAGGACTTCACCATGAAAGAGCCGCCACGATCATCGCTGACGCTGAACCAGGCCGGATGCAGACCGTCGATCACCTGGGAGAGCGTGCTCCGGGTGGCAAACGACACGGGCCCCACCATCTGGAAGTGATCCCCAGGAGCATCTCCGATGAAAGGAGCATCATACGTCAGTGGATCGTCATCGGGGTCCATGCCAAAGAAGTCCCCCACCGTCCAAGGCTGTTCCACCCCGCCCACTAACGTGCCCGGTTGAACCAAGAGGGATTCTGCCGAGAAGAAATGCACGGGCGCGTTGTTGACTCGCAATGCGGTTTGCGTCCCAAAGTCCATCCCACCACCGCCAGCTTCGATGTATTCCCCAAACCGGTTGCCCGCCACGACGTCTTCATGGGAAAACACATCCACCACGAACTGTTTGCCAGTATCAATGACTCCATGCCAGTGGAACACCATGACCAATCCTGCATCCCATCCTGTCATGCTATCTGCCAGCACCCATGAAGAGTCAGGCATGCCCACGGCGACCCGCATCATGTCACTGATGGCGACGGACCAGCCAAAGTGAGCTCCCTCAAGACCTTCTATCTTGGCCACCACCTCAGGAAAGAACCAGTAGAGGTTGGTATAGCGGGCGAGTTCATTGGGCCGACTCCAAAGTCCCAAATATGCCGTCCCTGCGTCTGCCAGTGGGTAAGTACCGCTGCTCACATTGAACGTGACATCTTCATAAGGTGCTCCAATTGCCAGGATGCGATTGCGCACCGCGACCGAGAACCCAAACCGAACGCCAGCCTCTGAAGTCTGTCCACGCTCCGCGCGCAGGAGGGTCCATGAAGTGCCAAATTCGTAGAGGAAAGCCGCCCCGGCATCGACCAGTGGGGTAGCATCTACGCTATCGCATCCAGGTGCACCGACGATCAGCTTTGCCCCATCCACAGCGATTGAAAAACCGAACTCGTCTCCTGACGAGCCCGTTGGCGGCTCCAAGGTCTGAACTAGAGACAAGGTGGAACCAGTCAGTTCATAAACATAGACCACGCCGCTGGCGACCGCACTAGAATTGAGTCCTCCGGGAGCACCAATAAAGATCTTCGATCCATAGGCAACCACAGATGTACCAAAGCCTGAGCTTGAGCCAGCGCTCAAGGGGGGCTCTAGCGTTGCTTGATAGTTCCAGTTCCCACTGCCGTCCTTCAGATAGACGTCAACCTCGTCCAACGAGGGCGCTCCGGAAGGTGTGGTTGGGGTGTGACGGATCAACCAAAACTGGCCGGTACTGGAGAGAGCCAGATCACCGTCTTTGGCTGCATCCACATCGGTTCCATCATAGGTGGTCACGGCATCATGGACGGCAGCGCTGAAATTCAGCCCTATGTTGAAACTGAACAAGCCTATGCCATCAGGTGACTTGTTTGCCATGGGATAATCTGTCGTGGTCCCGGAAACCACGCTGGAGTAGGACTCTCCCGATCCATTTAAGGCCTTGACCCGATAGTAATAGGTGGTGTTCCCCTGCAGGCCTTGCGAATCTTCATACGAGGCGGCATCTGGCGAGAGTGTGGAACTCGCAATCCAGTTTGCTGCTCCGGTCGACGTCGCTCGCTCGACGATGTAGCCCGTTTCATC
>NZ_BATQ01000107.1 GCF_000739635.1 Verrucomicrobium sp. BvORR034
AGCCCGTCGGACTTGGAGACATGCGCCTGCGCCTTGGCGGAGGAGGGTGTCAGGCCCAGCGCCCGGGCCGTGAGGAACCTGCCCTTCACTTGCTCCCATCTCATCCCCTTGGGCAACGCAGCAACGTTTAGAAAACCCAGCGCCGCCGCTGCCCCGCTCTCCGTCACGACCAGACGTGCTTTCCCCAGGCGGATGACGAGCTCCTTGTCCGTGAGGTCGCGGGCCTTTTCCTCCAGAGCCCGAGTCAGCTCTGCCTTGGTCATCCTGCCTTCCATCAAAGGCCACAGATCCTTGCCCACCGCGCTCACAGTTTCCCCTTGGGTCCCGTCGACCAATGCCAGACGCGTGAGGATCAGGTCAGACAGGAAAGGTTCGGCCCATCCCCGCAGGAGGGCGTGGCGCATCTCCGTGGAGCCGCTCTTCCGGGCACCCACGGTCTTTCCAGCCAGCAGGTCCAGGACCTGCGTCGGAGTGGGCAAATCGCTGGTCGGCAGCCTGTGCTCCCGCCTGAGGACGCACGCCCGCAGCCCGTCAGCCTTGGAGATATGCGTCTGCACCTTGGCAGAAGGGGGCATCAGGCCCAACGCCCGGGCCGTGAGGATTTTGCTTTTGACCTGCTCCCACTTCATTCCCCTCGGCACTCCGTTGACACCCAAGAGACTTAGCGCTGCCTCTGCCCCTAATTCCGTCAGAGCGTAACGTGCTTTGCCCAGGCGAATGGCGAGTCCCTTTGCCACGAGGCCACTGGCTCTTGCCTCCAGATCACGCGCCAGCCCAGGCTTGGTCCACTTGTCTTCCACCAGAGGCCACAGATCCCGACCCACGGCGCTCGCAGTTTCACCCTTGCCCGGCGGGGCCAGAACCAACCGCGCCAAAGTCAACTCAGAGAGGATGTCAGGATTCATGGGGTTCACGCGGGCTCCTATAGCGAATTACACTAAGAATTGCATCTAAAATGTCCTCCAGACGTGTCACCACATCCGCCGCCAGAAAACGGAGAACAAAAAAGTCGTGCTTCTGCAGCAGCACATCCTTTCGCCGGTCACGCCGATAGGCATCCACATCGGCAAAATGGTGATACCCGTCGATCTCAATGACCACCCCAGCCTCTACTGCCAGCAGATCCACTTCGGCCCGTTGGTTGCCAAAGGTCATCGCCAGCCGCTGATTCAGGCGGAACTTGCCCCGGGTCTTGGGCAATCGTTCCAGCACTTCAAAGAGGAAGGACTCGGCGGCGCTGCGAGCCTCATTCTCCTCCCTTGCTGATTCCCCCTTCGCAGGTTCCGCCACAGCTTGCTCCCCCAATATTTGCAGCTGGGCAAGCTCTGCAGACGACAGTTCACCGCCCTCCCGAGCGATGAATTCCAATGCGCGGCTGAGCCTATTCTCTCTCCAGGCGGTGTCCTCTGAGACGGAGGAGCCCGTACCTCGTGGGCTGGCTGGACTCACCACCGCCACCAACCCCTCGCGCAAAAGCACTTCCCAGCGGGTCGCAATCTCGCTAGTGGCCAGCGCAGCCACCTGCGGCTCGCTCAGCGTCACCGCCACCGGAAGCCGCGGCACGACTTCCGCGAACCGGCACAATGCCTGCACATCCGCCGCTGCCACTTCCATACGTCCGCTCTGCGGCCGCAGGAGCATGGCAGGCAGCATCTCAGGAGGCATGAGGCGATTGAAAACCTTGACGGAAGTCTCGAGGTCTCCCGTCAGGTCCAACACTTCCCTTACGAGTTGCTCTGACGTCCGCGGGGCCACACCGTGGCGAAGTATGGTTTTGCAAACCTGCCTTTCAAGTTCGTCGAGTTTCCCGGCAGTCACCTGCTCCAAAAACAGGCCCAGCTCCAATTCCGTCTTGTTCGCCAGGGCGGACGCCACCTGCTCCAGATCGTCGCCTTTCAACCGGGCCACGAAGGCGATGCACAACGGCAGAAGATGAGGCAGGTTCAGCAGGCAACCCACCCACTCGATCGCCACCCGACCTCCCTCAAAGGAATCGATGCAAACCACCGGCCGGCCGACGCGCCTCCATGCACCGATCCACTGCTGATGCACCTCCCACACCGCTCCGTGAAGCGCTGAAACCATTGGTACGCCCTGGTCTCTCCGCTTCTGGTGCACCTGCATTGTTTGGTCCATGAACGATGAAAACTGCAAAAAGCTTGGCACCAGGCATCACGTCGCAAGGTTCCCGATGGTTGAGTGAGTTCCTCTATCAAATAGCCGCAAAGCATTCAAGCAAGAGCAAGACCAAAACGCCTGAGAAAACGCTCCATCAAGTTTTACCCTCGCATGCGCCTCGCGGGACACTCCCTGGTTCATCGCCCTCGGATTGAGCCTGATCGCCCTGGCGAATCAGACGACGTGAAGCCCGCTCCCAGGCCAGATCCGCACGCAGTCCGGCAATGAAGCGGCCCATCCCCCGCCAGATGGCGCGGTAGAACTCTCTGTCGGTGGCCCCCATGCCAATTAATGCCCCGCGATGATTGACCCAAAGCACCGTGCCAGCTGCCAGACCACGCAAGCGAAACTGCAACTCCCAGAGCCAGCCATAGTGCCGTCGATGCCGGATCCCCTCACTCGTGAGCCTTGCCCGGTGGAAGGCAATGTGCCCCGCTTCATCGCGGTTGATCAAGTCGCACATGGCACGGATCGCCACGTCATCACAATGACGCCGCAGCAGCTTGTAGTACTGATGACTGACAATCTCCGTCAGCAGCAAAGCATAGAGCTCAAACTGAACCCCCAGCCATTTCCTCAAACCACAGAACAGGGAGAAACTCCAGTGGGACTGAATCTCCGGTGCTCCCAACCGGCGCAGCGCACAACCGAGCAGTCGTGAATGCTCCTCTTCTTCCTTGAACCACAAATCTACCAGCACCTTGATGCTCCCGCTCCCGCTGAGCACCCCTGCCCGGTCCCGGGCAATCAGGTATGCGGGGCCACCACCATCCCCCAGCTGGAATTGCTGCAGGGACCGGACCAGCATCGCGAACTGGCGGGGTGAGAGCTGCTTACGCAAGGTACTCGGGCTCTCCCAAGCCGGTTCGGGGCGATAATTCTGGTTGTTGCGGAAGTGATTGATCCAGTGGCTGAAGTTCATCGTGGGCTCCTCTCAACAAGGTGGGGTTGCTGTCCTCGTGAACAGCCTCCCACTCCTGTGTGCAGGAACTTTGAAGGGACGATGAAATGACGGTGAATTCCCTGCGGAGGAATCCTCACTCCAAAGAAGCACCGGAAACGCTAGGGAGTCTGCGCGACCGCTCGCGCGCCCCGCAGACCGAGAGCCAACCCGAAGGAAACGCTGGCTGCCAGCAGGCTGAGTATCCAGAAAGGTATCGACGGAATCTCAATCGGCGTAGTCATCCCCACCGCACCGCGGAACACATTCTTAAGGATGATCATGGCAAAGAGGTGGTAAAACCCAGACACCGCCCAAAACCGCCGGACTTTGTTCGGGTAACCTGCTGGCCAGGTGATGCGGTAGTAGCCGAGGCATACCCAGAGCCCGGGCAATCCCACCGCGCCAGTGAACAGGATGAACCACAAAAACCTGCTCAGGTCCGCCTGGCCCTTGTCAGTGGCAAGAAAAGACTGGATGCCCACAAATGCCACGAAGAGCGCCAGGCCAACACTGGCAAGAAGGGTCAAGACAGAGGTGCAGAGCGTCCAGACACCCAAGGGGAGGGTTAACTTCAGCGGTGTGGGTTCGTTTGCATTCACCATGATCTGCTAAAAGGTACCACTTCCGGGCCAGTTTTTCCAGTGCGTATTGGGTAGCTCCGTCGGGCCGTATTTTGTGACATCGCCCGTTTCCAGTACGGCCGCAAGCTGCCGGAATGTCTCCGTGGAGCCTGCCGTCTCCCCACTGGAGAGATCCGGATGGTGCCATTCATCCAGCTTGAGCACCAGCTTCAATTCAGGAGGAAGGTTTACCACCAGTTCCTCCGGCGTGCAGAGCACGAGCTCGCGGCGGGTCGCTGCCAGATACCGGCACAGTTCATACACTTGAATCCGATCTGGATCTGCCAGCTGTACCGCCGCCTCCTCATACTCGTGACGCGAAGGAAGGGGAACATAATTCCCACGAACCACCACCTCCCCGACGCCGGAGGCAACCTGTTCGCCATACTGCCAGCTGCCGCTTTCAAGGGGAAAGACAAAGCGCGTCTCGTCATGCGGATGGTTCGCCTGATGTTGATGCCAGGCGTGGTCATTGAAGAAGTCCTCCTGACCCGGTCGATTGATCAGCTTACTGCCAGAGGAGTACACTTGCACTTCCGGCTCACCCGAGCGGGGCGAGAACCCAAACACTTCGATGGTCATGGCCCAATCATTTTCGGAGCGATACAGAAACAACCTGCTCGCCGCCAGATGCAGATGGCCATTGCCCAAACTGGGAAAGCTGAACTTCCGGCAGCAGGCATCCCAGACTCCCAAGATCAGATCAGCAGTCCAAGTCATCCCCCTTTCTATTGAGGTTTCAGTGAATTCGGCAAGGACAAAAGACGCCGCAAGAAAATCCACAGGCAGGAATCTCCCCCTCCCCTCAAATTAGACTTCCACATTTGCGGAAGGTCTCCAATCGTGTTGCAATCCCGTCACAAGAATGGCATGGAATAAACAGCTCAATTTCCGAGTGGATGTTGGGTTAGTTGCAGCACACAACGGCCCGCCATTCTTTCAATGAAGGAGTGGTGGGTTTTTTTACATTTCAGAAGGGCCCATCTGCGATAATTCCGGCATCGCAATAATATAAGAACTTTCTCAATATGTACTTGCATTATTGAAACTTCTTAACTAACGTGAATCATCGTTAGGAAATAAAGCGAAAGCCGAATTCCGAGCGAAGCTGTTGGATGCAGCGCAGGGGCTCCCGGCATTCCGCGGTCAGGGGCCCCTGTTCTGTCTAAACTCCCCCGCCCTTGGCTGGATCCTCCCCATGAGACAAGGGATTGAAAAAATCTTTGTGCCCACACCTCCAGTGCGCTCACCAGCTACGAAATGCTGATGTTGTTGTGTGAATTGTTGAGTTTATCGAGAGAGCACCCTGCCCGCCTGCGCAGTCACCTGTGCAGGCGGGCATTTTTCTTTCCGGACCGCAGCCACCCTTCCTACCCCGGCATGGCACCCCAAAGCCACGGTCCATGCGGCTCGTCTCGCTTCCTAGTTGACCAGCGGGCTGCCCTCCGCAAAACTCGCCTTCCGTTTTCTCCAGCAACCGCTTCTTTCCGACTTCCTCCTCTCATGAACACGAATCCTGCCAAAAAAATCATCAACGATCCCCTGAAGTGTGCCGACGACCTTTTTGAAGGCCTCGTGCTCGCTTATGATGGCAAGGCCCGCAAAGTGGGCACCCGCTCGATCGTGATGAATGATCTGCGTCCTGACGCGCCCGCCCTCCTCATCGGCGGCGGTGCAGGGCATGAACCGATCTACCACGGCCTCGTCGGCAAGAACATGGCGGATGGTGCTGCGATCGGCGACATCTTTGCCGCCCCCCCTCCTGATATCGTGCTGGAGGCCACCCAGGCCGTGAACCGTGGCAAAGGGGTGCTCTACCTCTATGGCAACTATGCGGGAGACGTCATGAACTTCGATATCGGCGCGGAACTCGCGGTCGAAGAGGGCATTGAAGTCAGAACGGTGATCATCAATGACGACGTGGCCTCTGCCCCGGTCGATCAGAAAGGCAATCGTCGTGGCGTGGCCGGTCTCGTGCCGATCGTCAAACTAGCCGCCGCCGCAGCGGCTACGGTGGACACTTTGGACGAACTGGCCCGCCTCGCTCAGAAGGCAAATGACCACACCCGCTCAGTTGGGGTGTCCACGAAGCCAGGCTCCATTCCCGCCACCGGACTGCCAACTTTCGAACTCGCTGACGACGTCATCGGTCTCGGCATGGGCATTCATGGGGAAAAAGGCGTCGCCCTGATCCCCATGTGCACCGCCAAGGAGCTCGCCCCCAAGATGCTTGACATCATCTTCGGCGACGACCTTCCGCTCAATCCTGGCGACGAGATTGTCTTCTTCGTCAACAGCCTGGGCTCCACGCATATGATGGAGCTGCTCATTCTCCTCAAGGAGGCCCGCCCGCTGCTCGAAGCCCGCGGATTGAAGATCCATCAGACCATTGTGGACAGCATCGTCACCTGTCAGGAAATGGCAGGCGTGTCCTTCAGCATCACCAAGCTGGATGCCGAGCTGAAAAAGCTCTGGGACATGCCCTGCGAATCCGTCGGATACACCAAGCTCTAAATCCCAAGGGTTTTCACGTGCCCGCCTCAACCCATTGCCGGGTGGGGCGGGTTCGTCGTTGTCGCGTGTCACAAG
This sequence comes from Verrucomicrobium sp. BvORR034, assembly GCF_000739635.1. Lineage (GTDB taxonomy): Bacteria > Verrucomicrobiota > Verrucomicrobiia > Verrucomicrobiales > Verrucomicrobiaceae > Verrucomicrobium. The sequence goes on from NZ_BATQ01000107.1 coordinate 6,331, forward strand.
GATGTCACACACGAAGTCGGCAGAACTCCTGTAGGACTCATCCCTCGTCCTGCTCAGTGAGATTTTGCCGTTGAGATTGAACTCATTGGGACTTTTCACATTCTCAGTCAGGATGACGCGTGCAAAAGCCAAAATTTGATAGATCTTGAACAATTAAGGACTTCCCATCCGCGTCCTCGTGTGTCATTGTTTCAGCACTCCAAACCATTCGACCTGTGACTACATCACTCAGTGTTGAACTCGCTCCCTCCGCGGAGGCATGGAAAGCCTCGTTTCTAGCGGCCCTCCACCACATGACGGCTGCCCGGGTGTTGGAAGAAAAACTTGCCAGCCTCTACCGTGCCGGTGGGCGCATCGTCGGCGGCGTCTACTTGGGCAAAGGCCAGGAAGCCTTCAGTGTGGCTCTGGGTCTCCAGCTCTCCAAAGGCCGGGACATTTTTGCCGGGCTGATTCGCGATCAAGCCGGGAAGCTGGCCTTTGGTGAACCGATGCTTGATGCCACACGGACCTATCTAGGTTCTGCCCTCGGCCCCATGCGTGGGCGGGATGGCAACATTCACCGTGGCCGTCCCAAGGAAGGATTGCCCGCCATGATTTCCCACTTGGGCTCCATGGTCAGCGTCGTGGCGGGCATGCTCATGTCCCGCCGCTTGCAAGGGCGTCTGGGTGACGCCGTCGGTGCCAGCGCCATTGGTGACGGCGGCACCTCCACCGGAGCGTTCCATGAAGGCTTGAACCTCGCGGCGGTGGAAAAGCTTCCCCTGATCATTGCCGTGGCCAACAACCAGTACGCGTACTCCACCCCCAACAACCGGCAGTTTGCCTGCGCGAACCTTGTGGATCGCGCCAAAGGCTATGGTGTGGAGGGCTACGAAGTGGACGGCAAGGACCTTCTGGCCTGCCTGCAAGTCTTTCAGCATGCCATCAGTCGCGCGCGCGCCGGGCACGGCCCGCAGATGGTAGTTGGCTCCTTGCTCCGTCTCGGCGGGCACGGTGAGCACGATGATGCCTCGTACATTCCGGATACGATCAAACACTCCGAGCATGGGCGGGATTGCCTGCAATTGGCCGAAGAGTGTGCCCTGGAGCGGGGTTGGGCCACCGTGACGGAGCTGGCCGCCCTGCGCGAAAGTTCCCAGAAGGAAGTGGACAGAGCCCTGGCCCAAACGAGCCGTGAACCGTCGCCCGATCCTTACAAAGAATCGTGGCGCGCCCTCGCAACCTCGGCTTTGGTGGACGAAGAGAAATGAGTCTGACCTACCTCGAAGCCATTCGCGAAGCCCAGTACGAAGCCCTGCGCCGTGATCCGCGCGTCTTCATCTACGGGCAGGACATCGGAGAATTTGGCGGGGCCTTCAAGGCCACCAAACGCCTTAGCGCGGAGTTTCCCGGCCGGGTGCTGGACTCCCCCATCAGTGAGGATGCCATGGTCGGCATGGCCATTGGAGCTGCTGTGGAAGGAAGTCGGCCCATCGTTGAGATGCAGTTTGCAGATTTCAGCAGCGTTGGATTCAACCAGATCGTCAATCAGGCCGCCACGCTGTACTGGCGCACCAATGTACCCTGCCCCATTGTGATCCGCCTGCCCAGCGGGGGCACCCCCGGCAGTGGCCCGTTCCACAGCCAGAGCATGGAGAGCATTTACGCCCACTACCCCGGGCTGGTGATCTTGACTCCTGCAACCGTGGAGGATGCCTACCATCTCCTGCTCGATGCAGTGGAACTGGAAGACCCGGTGATCTTCTGTGAACACAAGTTCCTCTATTATCACCTGAAGGCCGATGCGCTGCCGACTTCCACCTTGCCCATTGGCAAGGCCCGCATCGCGCGTCCTGGCCGTCATGCAACCGTGGTCGCTTATTCCGCCATGGTGCACGAGAGCATCCGCGCCGCTGAGGAGCTTCAGCAAGACGGCTATCAAATCGAGGTCGTGGACATGCGGAGCGTGAAGCCTATCGATACTGGCACCATCCTGGCCTCGGTGGCCCGGACGGGACGCCTGCTCTGTGTGGGGGAATCCTTCCCTTGGGGCGGCGTCACTGCAGAGGTGATCTCCCGCGTGGTCGCCGATGGCTTTCACCTCCTCGATGCCCCTCCCCAGCGCCTGAACTCCAAAGACACACCGATCCCCTACCATCCCAATCTTTGGCGCGCTCACCGGCCCACGGCTGCCAGCATTGTGGCTGAGCTTCGCAAGCTTTTGAAGTTCTAGCCAGCAGCTTCCGCGCCCCCATAGACGGCACACAGACGACCGCTTGCGCCCCTTCACTCTCCCTTCCTCGACAGCATCTCATGCCCGCCATTCCGATTCTCATGCCCCAACTTGGGGAGTCCATCGCCGAAGCCACGATTGTCAGAGTGCTCATCGAGCCCGGACAGGACGTGGATGAAGGCCAGGAGATCTTTGAGGTGGAGACGAACAAAGCCGTGATGACTGTCACCGCCCCTTGCAAAGGCAAGGTGGGTGAACTCACGGCGCAGGTGAATGTGAGCTACCCAGTCGGCTCCAATCTGGGAGCCCTGGAAGTCTCCTCCCAGATGGCCAAAGACATGGGAGTGGACCCCATCAAGTCCGCCCCGAAGCCTCAATCATCGTCCAACCATCACGAGGATGGGGAGCCCGCCAATCTGCATTTCAAGATCAGTGATGCCGACACCATCCAGGAGCGGCTGCCTACCGTGGAACCCGTAGTGGGCGGCCTGCCGGTGCCCGCTGGCGCTACCGGGGCCCACTACATCTCCCCGCGCATGCGTGCCCGGATGAATGAACTCGGGCTCAACGCCTCAGACCTCTCTGCCGTGGCCGGTACCGGCGCAGGTGGACGCGTCACTGTGGAGGACTTCGAGCAGTTCCTGCGCAACCTGGACGCCCATCGCATGACCAACGCGTCCCCCATGCGCATCGCGGTAGCGGACTCCATGCGCCGCAGTTGGAGCCGACCACTGGCGACCGTGGGATCCCCCGTCGTGCTGGACCCTTTGCTGGCCCACCGCAAGAAAGCGAATCCGAAACCCGGCCCTGCTCTGTACGTCATCCGGGCCCTCGCCCTCGCGCTGAGCGAAGACACAGCCGTTGCTGGCCGCCTCGTGGGCAATCGCATTGTCCACCCCAGAGCGATAGATATCGGCTTCGCCGTGGAAGTGGCCGACGGCGTGCTGGTCCCCACCCTCCGTGAGGTGGAGAAGAAGCCGCTGGCAACCCTGGTGGAAGTTTACAACAAGCTGGTGGAACAAGCCCGCAGCCGTCGGCTGCCCAATGAGGCCAGCCGACCAGGCATCGCCACCGTTACAAACTTCGGCACGTTCGGGATCGTGTGGGCCACCCCGATTCCCCTTCCCGAGCAGAACTTGGTGTTGGGACTTGGCGCGGGCCGAAAGGCTCCCGTCTGGAGTGAGGAAGTGAAGACCTTCATCCCCGTAACCGAAGCCGAGCTGACGTTGAGCTTCGACCACCGCATTCTTGACGGTGGCGGGGCAGGCCGACTGCTGGCCCGCGTGGCGCAGCTCCTTCAGACTCCAGAAAAACTCTGATGGGGTTTCCTGCAGCGTCCTCAACTCCCTTTTGATCGTCTGAATGAAGCTCACCGTTCTCGATGCCTACACTGCCAATCCAGGGGACCTCTCCTGGGATGCCTTACACGCACTGGCGGAGTGCACCTTTCATGATCGTACGCCTGCCAGCGAGGTGGTGAAGCGAGCCGAAGACTGTGAGCTGATCCTGACCAACAAGACCGTCATCAGTGGTGATGCGATCCGATCACTCCCCAAGTTGCGGTACATCGGGGTGCTCGCCACTGGCTACAATGTCGTGGACGTCACCGCCGCCAAAGAACGCGGGATCACCGTCTGCAATGTTCCGGGATACAGCACCGCTTCGGTGGCTCAAACAGTGTTTGCCCTTCTGCTGGAGTTGACCCATCGGGTCGGCCATCACGCGCAGACCGTTCGAGAAGGCCGCTGGAGTTCCTGCCAGGACTTCAGCTACTGGGACGGCTCCTTGGTGGAGTTGAGCGGTCGCACGCTGGGCATCCTCGGGTATGGAGCGATTGGAGAAGCTGTGGCCCGTATCGCGCTTGCCATGGGCATGAAAGTCATTGCCAATCGTCGCACATGGTCGTCGGAACCCCTTCAAGGCGTTGAGAAAGTGGATCTTGAATCGTGTTTCAATAATTCAGATGTATTAACATTACATTTTCCCTTAACACCGAACACTTCAGGCATCATCAACCGCGAAAATATTGCGAAAATGAAACCTGGAGCGTTCTTGATCAACACCGCTCGCGGCCCGTTGATCAATGAGGCCGATTTGGCCGAGGCCCTCAACACAGGTCGTCTCGCCGGCGCTGGCCTGGATGTCCTTTCCTCAGAGCCACCCGCGGCGGATAATCCATTGATCACCGCCCGCAACTGCATCATCACCCCGCACATCGCTTGGGCAAGCCTGGAAGCCCGTGCTCGATTGATCCAGGTGGCCACTGAAAATGTGCGTGCTTTCCTGGCCGGGGTGCCACAGAACCCGGTGGGCTGAAAATTTATCAATTCGGTTGTCAGAAAATCACGCTTTCGGGCAGTATCACTCCCCCTGCGTTTTGGATTTTTCTGACCTCATGAAACTGCTTCCCGTCGCCGCCTGCTGTCTCCTCTCCGCCACCCCCCTTTTTGCCGGAGATTGGGTTAACCTTTTCAATGGCAAGGACCTTGCCGGATTTGTACAACGGGGAGGCAAGGCGACCTATGCGGTGGAAGATGGAGCCGTGGTGGGCACCACCGCCCCCAACACACCTAACAGTTTCCTCTGCACCGAAAAAGACTACGGCGATTTCGTCCTTGAGCTTGAGTTCAAGGTGGACCCTCGAATGAACAGCGGAATTCAGTTTCGGAGTGAATCCAAACCTGACTACAAGGCAGGACAGGTTCACGGCTATCAGTTCGAGATTGATCCAGCGGATCGCGCCTGGACGGCCGGCATCTACGACGAAGGCCGCCGCGCCTGGCTGGCTCCTCTGGAGACCAACGACGCCGCCCGGTTTGCCTTCAAGCAAAACGAATGGAACAAGGCCCGGGTGGAAGCTGTGGGTGACCAGTTGCGCACCTTCCTCAACGGAGTGCCCGCTGCAGGCCTGAAGGATGGCATGACCCCGAAAGGATTCATCGCCCTGCAAGTGCATGGCATTGGCAAAAGCGATGCCCAGATGCAGGTGCGCTGGCGCAACATCCGCCTGATGGAAAACCCATCCAAGGCAGACCTCAGCCCTGAAGCCGCCGCCCCCAAAGCTCCCGCATCTCTTGTGGCGGAAGGTGCAGAAGTGAAGCTGCTCCAGGGCGGGTTCAAATTCACCGAAGGGCCTGCCCTCGCGCCAGACGGCCGGATTTACTTCACCGACATCCCCAACAACCGGATTCACATCTATGACCCGGCCACGGGACAAACGACCGTTCATCGTGAGAACACCGGTGGCGCCAACGGCCTGATGTTCACCCCGACAGGTGCCTTGCTGGCCTGTGAAATGAAGGCTCGCAAAGTGACCCGGGAAGCCAACGGCGAGATCAAGACAGTCGTCGAAAAGGTGGGCGGCAAGCGGGTCAATCAGTCCAACGATGTGGATCTCGACGGCAAGGGCGGGTACTACTTCACCGATCCCAACTACGGCCAGAAGGACGACATCCAGATGGAGAAAGAGTGCGTGTACTACGTGGACCGTGGTGGCAAGGTCACCCAGGTGGTGGACGACTGCCTCAAGCCCAACGGCATTGTGCTGTCGCTCGACAAGAAGACGCTCTATGTCGGCGACAATGGATCCAACAAGGTCCGCGCCTACGACATCCAGGACAACGGGACTGTGAAAAATGGCCGTGACTTTGCGAAGATGGCCGAAGGCCAGGCCACTGGCGGCGATGGCATGACCATTGACCAGTTTGGCAACGTCTATGTCACGGCCCAGGAGTTCGTCTGGGTCTTTGATCCCGCAGGCAAAGAGGTGACCAAGATCAAAGTCCCGGAAAACCCGGCCAACTGCACCTTCGGTCGTGACAACATGCTCTACATCACCGCGAAGACTGGCTTCTATGGTGTGAAAATGAACGTCTCCGGCCGTCGTTAACAGCCCGCAACCATCGATTTCTCATGAAACTTCACCACCTTCCCTTTCTGGCCGGGCTTCTCGCCTGCTCCTCTCCATTGTTCAGCGCAGAGTACAGCTTCAAGGACACGCCGGCCAAGCACCTGGACATCCTGCGTGATGGCAAGGTCATCGCGCGTTGGATGACCGCCTACGACATCTCCAGCAAGGAGCAGATCCACGATACCTACAAACCCTTCCTGCACGTCTTCGATGCAGAAGGCGGCGGACCGATCACCAAAGGACCAGGTGGCGACTTCACCCATCACCGCGGCATCTTTGAAGGCTGGAACAAACTGGTGGTGGGCGACAAGACCTATGACCGCTGGCACATGAAGGACGGGGCGCAGGTACATGTGAAGTACCTCAATCAGTCCGCCACTGCGGATGGGGCCACCTTTACGTCTCTCGTCCGCTGGCAGGGCAAAGGCGAAGCCGCCGAGCCGGTGTTGGAGGATGAGCGCACCTTCAAGTTCCTGCCCCCCTCAGGTCAGTTCTACTCGATCATCGACGTCACGACCAAACTGAAAGCAATCGCCGGGGACACCACCTTCGACGGCGACCCTGAGCACGCTGGCCTCCAGTTCCGCCCGGCTCAGGAAGTGGACCGTTCCAAGACGGCCTACCTCTATCCCGTGGCGAAGGCAGATGCCCACAAGGATCTCGACTACCCCTGGTTCGCTGAAACCTACTCCCTCAACGGAAAGAGCTACAGTGTGGTTTACCTGAACCATGCCTCCAATCCCACCGGCACGCGCATCTCCGCGTACCGCGACTACGGCCGGTTTGGCGCCTTCTTCAAGACGAGCATCAAGAAGGACGAAACGCTGACTCTGCAGGTCCGCTTCCTGATCGCCGAAGGAGGGCTCCCTTCCGCCGAGGTGATTCAGAAGGCCTGGAATGAGTACACCGGAAAAAGCGCCCCTACGCCGGAAGTCACGCAAAAGCCGGCCGAAGGCGCTGGCAAACCGGCAGCTCCGAAGGCAAAAACAGCCCCGGCGCCAACAAAGTCGAACTGATTTCGCTCCGCGATGTCAAAAAAGCGGCACTCCACTCCTGGACGTGCCGCTTTTATTTCCCCATCCCAACTCCCGTTCAATTTTCATGAGCATTCCAGGCTGAGACCAACGAGACCCCTCTGCACGCGTTCGTGCCGCCTTTCATTGAAGGCGCAAGAACGCTGACCACAGCGTCGCCCACGCGTCCGGGAAGAACTTCACGGACGTTTTCTCATGGGCGCATGACGCTGTGATACTCCTTGCTACCCCTCCGTCGCCAGACGGTCCGGTGGCTAGGAACCTCTTCTCGTATCTCAAGCCAGTTTCATGACTTTTCGTTCCACCGCCTTTTCCGTGGCGTTATCCACGGCTTTGCTGACTTTCATGGTCGGCCTTCCTCACGCTGCGCGGGCAGCCGCGCGCCCGTTTGAACCCCTTCGCATCAACTGCGGGGGCGGCACCATCAAGGACCGCCTCACGGGGCATGTCTGGCTGTCCGACAAGAACTATGTGGTTCGCGGCAAGAAGTATCGGTTTAATCAGAGGCTGAATCTTAAAGAGGCTCAGGAACCCGCCCCTGAACTGGTGTACCAGTCGGTGCGCAGAGCCAACCTCAACTACCGGATACGAAGCGTGGCAGATGGCACCTACTTGGTGCGACTGCACTTTGTCGATGGCAAACAGCAGGCCGAGCGCAGCATGGACTTCTGGATCGAAGGCGAGCACCTGCTGCAGAACTTCAGTCCTCGAGAAGCCGCAGGTTCGTCAAACCGCGCCTATATTTATGAAGCCGTGGTGCAGGTGAAGGATGGCAACGGACTCGATATTCGTGGCACTCGCGGGAGAGGTGATGATGTGTTCCTCAGTGGGATCGAAGTCCTGCCCGCTCCCGCCGGAGCCCCCCTCACCCGCCCTCCATTGGCCAGCCCAAGCGCTCCCGCGGACTTGGCGCAACAACTGCGCGATTTTGCAGAGGGTCCAGCCCGGGTGGTGTGGACGCGCACAGAGGATGAAGAGGATTTCTATCTGAAAGGCGGCACTGGCGTGCTCTATGGATATGACACCGAGGATGGCAAAGGCGAAAGAGCCATCCTCTCCGACATCCGAAGCTACGCGAGTCCGATGCTTACTCCGGATGGCAGGCAGGTGGTGTTCACGGACCAAACGAAACACAAGTGCTACGTGGTTGGTTTCGACGGGGCCGGGCTTCGAGAACTGTCGGCCGGTTACGCATCCGACATCTGGGAGGATCCCTCCACCGGGACCACCTGGGTGTATGTGCGGACCGGATGGCGGGACGTGAAAGCCCCAGTCAGGCGCTTCCGGCTCGATGATCCTTCTGTCTCCGAGGAGGTCTGGACCAAATCTGGGACCGGACAGCCGCAAACCGCGTGGTTTCATCTCTCCGGAGATGGCAAGCTCGCGGCCGATGCCTTCCCCTGGCCGCAATGCGGTCTGGCTGATCTGGGTTCGGGCGAATTCAAAGTGATGGGCAAAGGATGCTGGCCCGCCGTGGCACCAGACAGCAGTCACCGGTCGTTCTATTTCATTGGTCAACACACCGGCGTACAGTTCTTCGACACCCCCCAGGCGACGCCGCGCACGATCAACCTCGCCACCGTACCTGGATGGACCGGGCGGAAAGTCTACCACCCTAGATGGACGAATGATGTGCGCTTCGTCACCCTCACGGCCCCCCAATGGATGCCGGAAACGGAGCTCTATATCGGCAGGTTTGACGCCGGATTCACCGAGGTGGAAAGCTGGTTTCGCGTAACCTACAACCACACGGCAGACTTCTTTGGAGATGCCTGGTTTGCGGCTTCCAGCAAACACAATGCCCCCAGCAAGCCGGGATCGGGCAGCACAGGACTGCTGGCCCAGTCGAACGAGAACGGATTGCCTGGCACAGTCTTCGTCTGGGAAAACGAACGCTCCCGCAACGTCATCACCGCACCCGATGGCAAGGTGCTCCGCAGCTGGTCCGCCCGCTACGAAGGAGCCACCCGTCCGAACCGCTGGTTCGGCGCCTTGATCCGCCAAGGTTCCCTTCGACCGGACGAGGATGCTGCTCCCGCTTTCGGCAGGGCTGCCGCCACTTCGGGAGCCTTCTCATTTGCGTTGGACCTTGAACCCGCCTCCACATCTGGGAAACAGGAAGCAACCGTGCTGTCCCTGGCAAACTCCAAGGAGAAGCCCATTCTCGAACTCATCCAGAACCAGGCCACACTGTCAGTTGCCGTGACCGACAAAGACCGGAAGCCAGTGAAGCTCGCCCTGGGAGAAGTCACGCCGGGAACATCAACCCAGGTCGTGGTCACCTACACTTCCGGACAGCTCGTAGGATACCGTGATGGCAAGGAAAAAGCCCGCATCTCTGCGGCATGCGAGCCGGCAGAATGGGATGCCACCACCTTGGTCTTCGGCAACGACGTCCTCCGGAGTCGGCCTTGGGAGGGCTCTCTCGAGAACATTCGCCTGCTCGACCGCGCGGTGTCCGCCGGGGAAGTCGCCACGCTGAATGAACGGTCTGTGAAAACAAGGCAGGGACGGCAAACCGCCGCTCGCGTCGTGGTGGAAGCGGAGTTGCTTCAAGCTTCAGAGCCTGATGAGCCAGCCACCATCGCCCCCTATGTGCGAAGCCTGGGGGAGAACGTTTACAAGGTGAAGCGCGTGTTGTCCGGGCAACTGGAAGACACCGAGATCATCGTCCTGCAATGGGTGGTGCTGGGAGGCCAGACGCTCGCCTCGTCCGAACGCGAAGAAGGTCACGTCTATCGCCTGGAATTGGAGTCAGCTGACAGCCACCCGGAACTCACCGGAGAACATCGTTCCACCGACATCTTCGAGCCAGTGATGAACGTGTACTACGACGTCAGCCTGTAGGACACCCTTCTCGACCATGGGGCTAAAAAAACGACGAATTGCATGTTCGAAAAGAACTCTTGAAAACCCGGTTTCGCTGCCTAGCTTCGCCGCTTCTTGAATCAGAAAGACATCATCATTCCAGCAGTTTCAACGGACACGCCGGTGATTCCGCCGTGAAGCATGCGCTGGTACAGCGATGATCTTGCACAACAGGTTTCCTCAGCGGAGACATTGTCCAGCCTAAGAACCCGGGTGTTGCTTCGCACACCTTCGAGCGTTCAAGGCAAAGAGCATCCTTCTGATTGCACGCGTTTCCCGCCACGAACTGGGCCGCAGTTCCGGGTTCGATGCATACGTCACCTCAAGCCCGCCTTCCCTCCAGGGTTGGGGAGCGGCATGGTCTGCAGCGCAATCATCCTACGCAAGTGTAACACCAAGACCGGATAGAGCAATTTCAGTCCATGATCGACATCAACTGGCAACAAACAAAACAAGAGTGGTTTCCTAATGTCCGCAAAGACCTGCTGGCAGGCCTGGTAGTAGCGCTGGCCCTTATTCCAGAGGCAATCGCATTTTCCATCATCGCGGGTGTTGACCCAAAAGTCGGACTGTATGCCTCGTTCTGCATTGCCGTAGTCACCGCATTTCTGGGGGGACGGCCCGCCATGATTTCTGCGGCCACCGGGGCCATGGCATTGCTTATGGTCAATCTGGTCAAGGAGCATGGGCTTCAGTACCTTCTAGCAGCGACCCTGCTCACTGGCTTCTTCCAGATCATTGCAGGGGCACTACGACTGGGGGACCTGTTAAAGTTTGTCTCCCGGTCTGTGATGACGGGCTTCGTCAATGCTCTCGCCATCCTTATTTTTCTGGCTCAGCTACCCGAGTTTCACGGAGCCGGGTGGCAGATGTACGCGATGGTGGCTGCGGGTCTGGCCATCATCTACTTGCTGCCCCTCATGACGAAGGCAGTGCCATCCCCATTGGTGTGCATCGTTGTTTTGACCGCCTTCTCCATCATCACCGGGCTCAATCTGCGCACGGTGGGCGACTTGGGCGAACTCCCCTCCACGCTTCCCATATTCCTGCTTCCAGATGTCCCGTTGAACTTTGAAACACTCTCTATCATACTACCCTACTCGATTCCCCTGGCTGTCGTCGGCCTTCTGGAATCGCTGATGACGGCGTCCATCGTGGACGATCTCACGGACACAGACAGTTCCAAGAACCGGGAGTGCGCCGGCCAGGGAGCCGCCAACATGGTAGCGGGTCTTTTTGGCGGCATGGCAGGTTGCGCCATGATCGGCCAGACTGTGATCAACGTGCAATCGGGTGGTCGCGGGAGGTTGTCCACATTTTCCGCTGGCGTGCTGCTTCTGACGATGATCGTGACTTTGGGTGATTGGGTGAAGCGAATCCCCATGGCGGCCCTGGTCGCAGTCATGATCATGGTGTCCATCGGGACCTTCAACTGGGCGTCTCTGAAGAACCTTCGCCTCTATCCCAAAAGCTCCAGCATGGTTATGATCGTAACCGTGATGGTGGTCGTCTTCACCCACAACCTCGCGCTGGGTGTGTTTGTAGGCGTGTTGATGAGCGCCCTTACCTTCACCCGGAAGATCTCACAGATTGTAAGGGTCAGCTCGACCTTCGACGAAAAAGAGAACAGACGGACCTACCTGGTGCGAGGACAGGTGTTTTTTGTTTCCGCCGGAGCTTTTGCCAGGGCCTTCGACTTTCGAGAAGCCCTACAAGAGGTCACGATTGATGTTTCTCATGCGCACTTCTGGGACATCACTGCGATCACCGCCCTCGACAAAGTGGTCCTGAAGTTCCGCCGAGAGGGCGCCCACGTGACTATCAGCGGCATGAACGAGGCCAGCGCCACCTTGGTTGACCGCTTGGCTGTTCACGACAAGCCAGGAGCCATGGACCGAATGCTTGAACACTAGCTCCCCGGATGCTGGACGAAGACACGCAGTCGCACCGGACCCGGCTCGCCATTGCCCCCTCGAATGACAACCCAAGGGGGCATCTCAGCGTGGAACCGTCTCCCCCAGTCCCACCTCATGGTACGAGGAACGTGTTGCCGGTGCGAGGATCACGGGCCTTCTGCCCCGGAGCCAATCCCCGCACATCGAGCATGTTGGCCTCGTTCCGTTCCGCACCCGGAGGATAAACAAAGCCCGCCCGGCCGGCGACGGGAACAGCGTAGCTCAGGGGTGCTGGCGGGCCCATGATTTCGCTGGACCCAGCAGTCTTTTCCGTCGCGCCAGCTCCCTTGTCCGACTTGGATTTGGAGCTTCCGCTGTTTGACCTTTCGCCTCCGTCAGATCCGGTTCCCGGGTTGGCGGGATCTTCACGGAGGTACTGAGTATCCCCTCTGCGGCCTGAGTTCACGCCGGGGATTGGTTGCGACGCAGCCCCGTCGGACGTCTGAGGTCTCCGGCCCGTCCTCGGCTTGGGTTGGGCGGCGGTGGGAGGCGGCAGTGCTTTCGGGGGCTCCTGCGACTTTTCGAAGTCGCGTGTCTTCTTGAAGAGGAAGCTTCCCATCTTCTTGAAGAAATTTGGATCCTCCTCCTTGGGAACTGGGGCGGAAGGAGGTGCAGTCATCCCGTTCATGGACCATCCGGCCACGATGGTGAGGATCAGAGCGCACCGACGGGCAGATTGCCAGGAGGAAGTGACTTTCATCAGATCAGGGGGCTTAATTTTCAACGCCCGCCCGGGAAACTCGGGAGCAACGGGAGTTTACGATAAATGGAGCTACTTGAACAGGTCTATTGCAAGCAAACGATACGGAACATCCCAGTGGTTCCCCACCGCGATGAATTACTTTTATTCTGCAAGGGATTGCCTTTCGCCAAACGCGACGCTTACTGAACGCCATTTTCATTTCCCGCCCCCACTTCATTCGCCTTGAACCGCCCCACCGTTGCCAGCTACTGCACGACATTTCTCAAGCCGGAGATGCTTCACATCTACCGTCAAATCAAAGGTTTGCGACGGTATCAGACGTTTGTGATCTGCAAAGAGCGGCAGAGCGAAGACCTCTACCCCATGCCTGATGGCGGCATCGAAGTGGCTCCGGGGGTGAAGAGCAACTTTCTGAGGCGTTTTTGGCTAAAATATATCAAACACGAGCCAGCGATTGTCTATCGGGGAGAATACGGGGTGCTGGCGGGTCTGCTGAATCGGCGTGAGGCCGATCTGATGCACGTCTATTTTGGCCATACCGGCGTGCACCTGCTGCCCTTCATCCAACGATGGCCGAAGCCGACCGTGGTTTCATTTCATGGGATGGACGTTCAGACGCGGGCACATGACCCGTCCTATGAAGTCCGTCTACGGGAACTGCTGAAAGCATCCCGACTGGTGCTGGCCCGCTCCCAGTCCTTGCTGGACCGGCTTCTCGAACTGGACTGCCCGGAGGACAAGGTCCGTATGAACCGCACTGGGATCCCCTTGGACCAGTTTCCCACCATCAGCCGTTCATGGCCTGAAAACGGGGCTTGGCACTTGGTACAAGCCTGTCGGCTGATCGAGAAGAAGGGGCTGGACGATGCCATCCACGCTTTTGCCGCCTTTGCCAAGGTCCATCCGCAGAGTCAGTTTACCATCGCCGGTGAAGGTCCGCTCCTTGAGCCTCTCAAAAGACTGAGGGATGATCTGGGACTACAGAACAAAATTCAGTTCCCTGGATTTGTGAAAGGTTCCGCGCTGTGTGACCTCTTTCACAGTGCCCACCTCTTCATCCATCCCAGCCGCATGACGGCCGATCAAAACCAGGAAGGCGTACCCAATGCCATGCTAGAGGCCATGGCCACGGGATTGCCCGTGGTGGCAACGCTGCATGGTGGCATCCCGGAAGCGGTGAGAAACGGTGTCACGGGGCTGCTTGTCCCAGAGCGCGACCGGGCTGGACTGGAGCGGTCGTTGCATGAACTGAGTGACAGCCCTGCCCTCTGGGAGCGCATGGGGGCTGCGGCAGCGTTGGACGTGCGGGAAAACTTTGAATCTTCTGAGCAGATCGCCAAACTCGAGCAGGCGTACGACGAAGCCAGGGAAAGACGTTGAAGCGGCTCTCCCTTGAGCCATCATAAACACCAGTATCACCACTCCCAGCCGGGGCGGCTCCGCTGACCCCCACCGTACATGCCATCCTGTTGCCCCGACGCCCTAGACAAATCCAAACCGCTGGTCGTCTCTCTTTGCGGCACCTTCTTGAAGCCGGAAATGCAGAGCATCTACCGGCAGGTGACGGGATTCCAACGGGTGCGAACCATCGTCTATACCCAGAGCCACGAAAACGCGGATCTGTTCCCTTTTGAACCGGTCAAAGTGCTGAAGAAGCTGCCCCGGCCCCGGCCTCGCGGGAACTTCGTGAAGCGCTTCTGGTACAAACACGTGCTCAAGGTTTGGCCTCCGCCACGGCCCATCGAGCGGCACGTGCACCCCTACTACCCGTATGATCTTGTCGCCCGCCTCAAGAGAAATGATCCTGCGCTGGTGCACGTGTACTACGGCCACAAAGCGGTGCACTACTACGAAATGCTCCGGGCCTGGGGAGGACCTTTTGTAGTCTCATTTCATGGGGTGGATGTTTCCAAGTTTCTTGACCGCCCCGCCTATGTGGCCACCCTCAAGAAGGTGTTCGCAAACGCGAAGCTGGTGATGGCGCGAAGCCAGTCCCTGTTGGACAGGCTGGTCCTGCTAGGTTGCCCCCAAGAAAAGCTCCGGCTCAATCGCACACCGATCCCGTTGGAACACCTGAACGCGGTGCCCCGGACACCACCTCCCGATGGCGAATGGCGTCTTGTGCAGGCATGCCGGTTGATTCCCAAAAAAGGGATCATCACGGCCCTCAAGGCATTGAAGATCGTTACGGAAACACATCCCAACGTCAAATACGTCATCTGCGGCGTGGGCCCACTTGCCGGTAAAATCCAGCGTACCGCCGCCGAGTTGGACCTGAGCTCACACTTGGAACTCCGGGGATGGATGAGCCAGGATCAGCTGCTGCAGGAGTATGAAGCGGCACACATCTTCCTCCACCCCAGCGAGACGACGAAAGACGCAGACCAGGAAGGCATTCCCAACTCCATGCTTGAAGCCATGGCCACGGGACTTCCCGTGGTGGCCACTCAGCATGGGGGTATTCCCGAGGCCGTGACGCACGGATTTGATGGACTGCTCGTCCCCGAACGCAGTCCAGAGCAACTGGCCGAAGCCTTGCTCACCCTGATGAACGCGCCTGCGCTGCTAACCACCCTGTCCACGAACGCCGCCGCTTCAGTACGAGCCAACTTTGGCAGCACTGCCCAGGTGGCTGCCATGGAAGACGTGTACTTCGAGGCTATCAGTCGTAAGTAGGCTCCTTTTCCCCAAGTCTCATGCAGACTCACGCCACTCTCCTCTGCCACACCTTGCTGGTGTCGCTCATGATGGGAGCCGTCCCGATGCTGGCCCAGGCCCCTGCGGCTCCTCCGCGCCCTCCTCCCGTGGTGCTGCCAGCGACTGCCAGATACATCAGCGTGGTCGAGGCCAGGGAACTCCTAAGGGAAGGCAAACTGGGGGGGATCATTGATGTCCGCACTTCCGAAGAAGTCACCGGCAACAATCACCTTCCCGGCGCAAGGTTCGTGAACCTCTTTGTGTCGAACTTCGACCAGTTCATTCTGAATCTGGAACTGGACCGCAACCGCCCCTGTCTGGTGTACTGTGCCCTGGGTGGACGGGCGGCCCGCGCCGCCTCAAGGCTGGATGCCCTCGGGTTCAAGGAAGTACTGGTCCTGCAAGGAGGCTTCGAAGCCTGGTGCCGGCAGAGCGGGGAACTGGGGCAATAGCAAGAGCCGAATCCCCAACTGGATCGGAGCATCAACTTTCCCGCCAATCATCACCCGCGTCGTCCCGCCCCATGATGGACCACCGGTAGAGGTAGGTGAAAACTTGCCCGCTGGCAAAAGGCTCCTCCAGGTCCACCGGGACCAGTTCATAGAGCCCCACCGCAACGTCCTCCAGAAGGTCCAGTTCCTTGCGGCAGATGGCATCCACCTCCCAGACCTCCCCATGAACTCTGAGCCCCCCCTCCTCCTCCGGCACCTCATAGAGGCCCGGATAACCTCCCGCATTCACCATGCGGTATTTCGGCAGGGTGCGGGCCGTGCCCACAAAAGTCTGGCCGTTCAGATAATGGGCATTGCTCAAGCCGCGCTTCAGCGTCCCGTAAACAAAGATGCGCTGCAAAGAGGCCGCAACCCGCTCTGGAGCACTCATGGCAAGACGGTGGATCCAGCACCCGCAATCCGCGGCCCGGGGTTCGAGGAAGGTGCACTCCGATGGAGCGTCCATTCCATGGTCTCATACTTGTCCCGGGCCAGTTCCCGGGCTGCAGGCAGAAGCCGGGCCTCCATTTCCATTTGATCCATCACGACGACATCCATCGCCAGTTGACGTGCAAACAGCAGGCCAAAGTCAGCGGGTAATTTCACAGGCTGAATGGTGCCCTGATGGAGGAATCCAGTCTTGGCCCGACGTTGAGCGGCACCGGCGATCTTTTGCTCCTGCCACACCACGTCGAACTTCGCAGGCTCAACAAAGCAGACCCCCATGCCATCGGAGGTGTTCTCAGACTGCAAGGAGCAGTCACCCATGCCCGCCTCATGAAGGGCACGGATCATCGCCTCGTGGATCTCGCGGTAGGTTTCCACCGCACGCTGCTCGCTGAGGTCACTCCCAGCGGGTGCCGCCAGGGTGTAGGTCCAGTCACCATCATGGACCACCACTCCCCCGCCCGTCCATCGTCGCACCATCGGCCAGCCCGCCTGAGTATCAGGAATCACTGAGATCGGCTGGGAAAAACCAATGCTGACACTCGGCTCCTCCCAACCATAGACCCGCATCCATACCCCTTCAGCCTGGAGCAGCATGGCCTCATCTAATGCCATGTTCAGGGGGCCCTGACGGGGCACCAGGTCTTGCCAGAGATGAAGGCGGGGAAGGGATGGCATTTTCAATAACACAGTTGAGATATCCTACGTTCTGGGACTGGCGATGGTGCCTGCTCAGCCGACGGCAGTGCTCTAGCTCCCCATCAGTTCCTTGACCTTGCCGTCGATGGCGTCGGCCCAGATTTCATATCCCTTGGGTGAGAGATGCAGACGGTCGGGCATGATTTCCTGGGAGAGGGTGCCGTCGGGTTGGAGGAATTTTTCACCCAGGTCCATGTAGAAGATGGACTTGCCGTCGGCATACGTCTTGATCACGCTGTTGGTGGCGATGTTCTGCTTGCGGAAGGCATCGTTGTTATCCGTGCCTCGTGGGAAAATACCGAGGAGGAGCACCTTGGTACCCGGACACTTTTGCTGCACCTTGGTGATGATGGCCTTCACGCCCTCTGCGGTCTGTTCCGCACTGCACAAGTACCCGTTGCGGTTCTGATGGCCAGTGTTGTTCGTGCCAATCATCAGCACCACCAGCTTGGGCTTGAGGCCATCGAAGTTCCCGTTCTCCAGACGCCAGAGCACGTGCTCTGTGCGATCACCACCGATGCCAAAGTTGGCGGCACCGAGGGGGGCCCAGTGCTTCTCCCAGGCGACCTTGCCAGCCCCTTCCCAGCCTTGGGTGATGGAGTCTCCGAGAAAGACGAGGGGGGCCTCCCCTTTTCTAGAGATCTCATTGAACCGTGCATGTCGTGCCTGACACCCGGGTTCTGGACGTTCCACGGGAGTCACTGCCACTTTGGGATTTGCCACCGGCGCGGGCGTCGGAGCGACTGAGGTCTTGGCAGGATTCGCACCAGTCGCGGGAGATTGCTGGGCCAGTGCGACGGGAGCGGTGCAGAGCAGGAGGGCGAGGATGGATTTCATGGTTGAATCAGAAACCGGAATACGTGGATCGTGGACATACTTCATGCGTCCAAATCCTGACAAATGGGAAATTAAGACTCCCCCACATCAGCCCCTGCGGTCATGACGACCAGATCTGCAGGTCATGGAATCCGGCGTCCCGAAGCGTCCGGTGCGCGGTGGCAGCAAAACTGAGCAATCCCTGTGGATCCGCATGGTGAGCGTGACGCCCCGTGGAGGTCATCCACTCCTCACGCAGATACTCCCCTACCACATCCGCGACCGGCAGTTGGAATACCACCGACACCGCCGCCCAAACCGTCGCCAGATGAACTTCGCGAGCCTCGGCATCGATCCGCTGCCGCAGGTGGCCAAGCACTCCTTGATATTTGGCACCCCGAGTACTCTTCAGCAGAAGCTCCCCTGCAAGCAGGCTCCTGGAGAGCTCCTCGGAGGAAAGCTGCTTCCCCAACCGAACGTCCACCGCGAGAAGTGCGTCCAGATCCCCGGCGTCTGCCGCCCGCCAGGCATCCAACAGGCAGGGAGCGATGGAGTCTTTCCAAGGACGGTCCAGAAAGGCCTCCCAGTCCTTGATCATCGTATGCCGTCCTGCCTCGCCATGGGTCAGGAACAGGATCGCCTCACACTGCGCGCGCACACTCTGAAACATCCACCGCACCCATGAGAGATTCTCGTCATGCTCTGCCCGGGACTCTGCACTATGCAACGCCAGTTTCCCGTCTGGATCGGTGCCGGACGAGCGTGACGTTGAAGGCTGGGGAAACCGGGCTATCATGGCAGACTGGCTATTTTAGCGGACCAACGACCGCAGAAAACCTAAAAGTCCCTCTCCTCTGCATGTCGCTTGACACCTCGAAAGTCTCTTATCTGTGCCAGCGCTGTGGCAACTGCTGCCGCTGGCCCGGCGACGTGATTGTGACTCCCGCGGAAGTGGATGCCATTGCCCGCCACGTGGGCATGGAGGTGGACGAATTCATCCAAACACGTACGCGGCTCAGCGCGAACCGGAAACACCTGTCCATCATCGACAAGGGCGATGGCTCCTGCTTCTATCTGGAAGGCCAGAACTCCTGCCTCATCCAGCCGGTGAAGCCTGCTCAATGCAGCGGATTTCCCAACGCCTGGCAGTTTCCTGGCTGGCGCGATGTATGCGAAGCCATTGAGATTCCCGCGAAGGGGTGACGGCAGCCCTGCCAACAAAAAAGGCGCGGATTGCTCCGCGCCTTCGAGATTCAGATGATTGGCCAGGTGTCTGAGCGACCTATTTCGAGCTGGCCGCTTTCAGTTCTTCCGCACGCTTCTTGGAGGCATCATTCAGTTTGGCCAGGGGCACATCCACTTTGTTGCCGTTTGCCAGTTGGAGCACCACTTTGTCCGCAGCCACCTCAAGCAGGGTTGCCTGAATGGTGCGTCCATCGGAGCTGGTCCACCCTTCCGTACTGGCCCCTTGGATGGCCACTGAGCCAGCGGCACCTGCCGCAGGGGCGGTGGTCGGAGCGGCACCAGGGGTGGCCGGTGCAGGAGTGGGCGCAGCGCCTGGAGCTGTAGCGGGAGCAGCAGCCGTGGGCTTGGGCGGATTCTTGGCCAGTTCTTTGATTTCCTTGTTGAGAGCCTTCACTGCATCTTCCCCACCGTCGATGAGTTTGGCAGCAGGCACTGAAGTCAGCACCACGCTCCCAGTGTGATCCATGGCGACCACTCGGGGGTATTCTTTGCCGAGATCTTTGGCATTGATCGCTGCTGGCAGCGCAGCGGGAAGCCGACGGGCCCACTCCCCGGCAGAGTTGGGGCGCAGCACGACGACGGTGTTGTCTTTCTCAAGGCCCCAGTAGGTGATCTTCCCGGCACCTTCCACCTTGGCATCCTCTGTCCGCTCGTTCACAAGCAGGAACACGATGGGATCTTTCTTTTTGGCGGACTGCTTCTGAGCGTCTTCGAAGCTATAGACGCCGAAGGCCTCCTTGGGGATGGCTTTCGCGGCTTCTTCCTTTGCGGCATAGAGCCCGACCGTAGCGGTGGCGAGAAGGGTGAGGATGAGCTTGGATTTCATGGATTGGTGGTACAATTTCGTGGGCGGAGTTTGTCCAACGCCGCCCACGTGATTTCTTTTGCATGCATTTAGCTGAAGAATTTCTTCAGGTCACCTCCCAACAGGCTTTGCAGCCCCTGTTGCAGTGCACTTCCTGATACGGATTCGCCATTGGGGGTGAGCTGGTCAACCAGACCTGGGAGGATCTGGGCCAGCCCGTTCGCGGCCGTTTCGGTGTCCGTACCGGATTCATCGGCAATCTGTTGTACCTGACCACGGCCAAGCACCTGCATGATTTGCTCCCCATTTATTGGCAGATTGCCACCCCGACCCACCCAGGAGGAGATCAGATCTCCCAGACCGCCTTGTTGGAACTTCGCAATCAGTCCGTCGAGTCCCCCGGATTGATTGACCAATGCAATGCCCAGTTGCACGAGGTTTGGGCTTCCCGGGGCGTTGGCTCCGGGCGTGAGTTCACTTTCCTCTCCAGGCGCGCCACTCATTAGCTGGCGCGCCAGATCTCCTAGCATGCTCATAGTGGTAAATACCCGGGGAGTCCTCCGGGTGGGATGAGTCTGGCAGGAAGAGGAAAATCTAGCAATGGTCTTTTTTTCGGGGTCACGTCCCCCTCCCTCTTAGGACAACCGGTTCCGGAAATCTTCGTAGCCAAAACGGCGGACCACCCGCAGCTCTTCGGTGGCAGGATCATAGGTATCAATGTCCGGGTGGGGCACCCCGTTGAACGTGGTGGTCTTGACCATCGTGTAGTGGCCCATGTCGGTAAAGACAAGTTTCTGACCCAGTTGCAGGGGCTCAGGGAACGAGTAGGCCCCGATCACATCACCCGCCAGGCAAGATGTGCCTCCCAGTTTGTAGGTGTGTGCATGCTCACCCGGCAGACCGGCCCCAATGATCTGGGGGCGATAAGGCATCTCCAGCACATCTGGCATATGGCAGGTGGCAGAGGTATCGAGGATGGCGGTTTTCTCTTCTGCCCCCACGATGTCCAGCACCGAGGTGACCAGGTAGCCAGTGTTCAGCGCGATCGCCTCACCGGGCTCCAGATACACTTCCACATTGTGACGCTCACGAAACGCCTTCACGATCCGCACGAGACGTTCCACATCGTAGCCAGGTTTGGTGATGTGGTGGCCTCCTCCCATGTTCACCCACTTCACCTGCTTGAGGAATTTGGGGAAGCGGCGCTCTACAGATTCGATAACTCGCTCCAACACGTCGGAGTTCTGCTCACACAGAGCGTGGAAGTGGAGTCCTTCGAGACCAGTCAAATCAGCCCCTTCCAGCTCGATGTCGCGGGTCCCCAGCCGGCATCCTGGAGAACAGGGATCGTAGAGGGCCACTTCCACCGTGGAGAGCTCGGGGTTCACCCGTAGGCCTGGGCTCGGGCGATTGCCTTCAACGGCTTCCAAAACCGGTTTGAATCGCTGCCACTGGGCCAGGGAGTTGAATGAGATGTGGCAGGCGATGGGCAGGATCTGCTCCATCTCCGCTTCTTTGAACGCCGGGCAGTAAACATGCACTTCCTTGCCAAACTCATGGTGGGCCAGCAGTGCCTCGTTGAGCCCACTCGCGCAACATCCATGCAGATACTCGCGAACGAGCCCAAAGGTGGAAAACATGGAAAAGCCTTTGAGGGCCAGCAGAATCTTCGCCCCCGACGCCTCCTGCACATGGTGCAGCAGGGTGAGGTTCTTCTTCAATAGAGCGAGGTCCACCACATAAGCAGGTGTGGTGACACGGGCGGAGTCAAAAGAAGTCGGGGCAGTGTGGGACATTGTGAAGGCAGATCTGAACGAACGAGATGAAAAGCACGCCACAGGCGTGACCTGCATGCTTACGCCTCCCCAGCCTGTTGGCATCCGGTTTTAGCAGGAAATTCCGTCACGTTCGGGGGTCCACGACTGGCAAACCATAAAAAATGCGTGCCTGTGGCATCTTTTTGCCACCAGGGGACTTGTAGTCCCCGATCTCCGGGCATGAAGACCATTCCTACTCTCCTCGCAGCCTCCCTTGCCGCAGTTACCACGATGCTGGTGTCATGCGACTCCAAACAGGAGCAAGCACGCGAACGCAGTCTCGAAAACAAAGCCGATGCCCTGGAACACCAGGCGAAGGCCGTCAAGAAAGAGGGCGAACAGCACGCGGATGCGATTGAAGACGCCAAGAAGGTCAACGATTTGAACGCCGAGGCGACCCGCAAAGAAGCAGAAGCCAAGGCTGAAGCACTGAAACGCGAGGCGGAAGCAACCCGCGAGCAGAAGTAGGAAGTTTCTGTCCCACCGACGCCGACGCCTGATTCCGGGATATCCCGATCAGCCTGTCGGCGTTGCTCTTTTCAGCTGACGTCTGCTCCGGTTCCGCCGCAAGTAATCGTCGGCAACCGCGCCCATAAGGATCACCATACCAAGGACGACAAACTCCAACTGGGTGGCGATGCCCAAAATATTGATCGCGTTGAGCAGAACCCGAATCAGGGCCGTTCCGATCAAAACGCCCACGACGCTCCCCTCGCCCCCTCGCAGGCTGCATCCGCCGAGAACAGCAGCAGCAATCGCATAGAGCTCGTAAAAGTTTCCTTGCGAGGCGGGTTGCACCGTATTGACGTCCAGTGCGAAGAGGATGCCACCGATACCAGCGACGGTGGAGCACAAGACGTAGGAGAGGATCACCAGGCGGTCCGTGCGAATGCCGCTGTACCGCGCGGCCTCCTCGCTCCTCCCCAGTGCAAACAAGTGACGCCCCCAGACGGTCTTGTTCAAGAATACTGCTGCGAGACCGGCGATCACTGCCAGGATGATCAAGGGTGCCGGAAAGCGGTAGTCTCCCAAAAAGGGAATGGCGATGCGACCGTTGGCGAACCAGCGCAGCCCATCATAGGCCGTACCGAAACCAAGGGTGCCGTCGTGCACCAGCCATCGCGCCACCCCGCGGTAGATGAGCAGGCCGCACAAGGTCACCACGAACGGCTGCAACTTCACCTTGGTGATGAGAAGACCGTGTACCAGCCCAATGGAGGCTGATAGCGCCACCGTGGCCATTAACGCCAGCGGCACGGGCCAGCCCTTCTCTACCAACAGCCATCCCAGGACGGTGCCCACCAGACCGACCACGCTGCCGATGCTAAGGTCAATCCCTCCGGTGATGATGACAAAGGTCACCGCCACACCGATGATCGCGTAGAGGGACACCCAGTTGACGAGATTCTCGGCGTTGTAGGGTATCAAGAAGTTTGGATTCACCAATGCGGTGACCACGCAGACGAGCAGCAAAAGCAGGCTGATACCCAAGTTTTTTTTCATGCTATGGACAAAGATATCAATTCAGGCTTCGCTTTGGGGCCGTGATGCCCGTGGCCAGTTCCATAATGCTCTCCTCGGTCGCTTCGGCACGGGAGAGTTCCCCGCTCAGCCGCCCTTCGTGCATCACGAGCACACGATCGGACATGGCCAGCACCTCCTCCATCTCGCTGCTGGCGAAGAGCACCGCCATGCCCTCAGCGGTCAACTTCTCCATCAGCTGGTAGATTTCAGCTTTGGCACCCACATCGATCCCGCGAGTGGGCTCGTCCAACAATAGCACCTTGGGGGCTAGTGCCAGCCACTTGCCCAGGACGACCTTCTGCTGATTGCCACCGGACAGGGTGCCGACCAAGGTATCGGGAGAGGCGGCCTTGATCCGCAGCTGTTGGCTGAGGTCCTCGGTCAGGGTGAAACCGGCCTGTTCATTCACAAAGATTCCAGCCTTGGCATCGCGAGCCAGTGTGGTCAGGGCGACATTCCATTGCACAGACTCCTCCAAGAAGACACCCAGGGTCTTCCGGTCCTCTGGCACCAAGGCAAGACCGGCTGCAACTGCCTGATCCGGATGACGTGCCGGAAGCAACTGCCCCGCCACTCTCACCTCCCCAGCAAGCGGAGGCTCCACCCCGAACAGGGCGCGCAACACCTCAGTCCGACCCGCACCCACCAAACCGGCCAGGCCGACCATCTCGCCACGACACACGTGAAAGGTCAATGGGTTGGCGGGAAAGGCCCGCGTGCGGAGCGATTTCACCTCCAGCACCACCTCTCCTGGCGGTCGTGCCTCCAATGGCCGGGCTCCAGAAAGATCCCGCCCCACCATCAGCCGCACCATGGCGTCATGCGTTATTTCCTCACGCGCGAGCCCTCCCGCATTTCGGCCGTCCCGCAGGGCCACCACCCGATCTGCGAGTTGTTTCACCTCACCCAGCCGGTGCGAGATGTAGAGGATGCTCAATCCGCGACTCCGAAGGTCTGCAATGACGCGAAAGAGAGTCTCTGTTTCCCTCAGCGAGAGACTCGAAGTCGGCTCATCCATGATGACCAGCTTCGCGTCCAGTGAGAGCGCCTTGGCAATCTCTACCAGCTGACGCTGGCCAAGGGACAAATCTGCGACAGGCGTGGTGGCCGAGAAGCCAGAGCCCAGTTGGTCCAGCAGGACCTGGGCGCGCTGCCGCATCACCTCGTGGCGGATGAAAATGCCCTTCCGAGGCTCCCTGCCCAGGAAGACGTTACCAGCGGCATCGAGATTGTCCGCCAGCACCAGTTCCTGGTGAATCAAAGCGATCCCCAGAGACTGCGCATGCTGGACTCCTGCCAAACTCACGGCGCGCCCTTCAAATTGGATCTGTCCGCGGTCAGGGGACTGCAGGCCCGCGAGGATCTTCATGAGCGTGCTCTTGCCAGCTCCGTTCTCCCCGATGACAGCCACCAGTTCTCCTTTTGCGACTGCCAGACTGACATCATCCAGCGCCCGGACACCGGGAAACTGTCTGCTTAGATTCTGAACTGACAGCAGATCACTCATGATGGACCGGGCTATTCCACCTGCTTTTTCAGCTCCGTCCAGAATATGTCCACGTCGCCTTTTTTCACGGCCTTGGCTGGCACCTCGACGAACTTGCTGGCGGGGACAACGCTCTTATCCCCCTTGGCAAGGGCAGCGAGGATGCGCACACTCTCGTGTCCGTATTGGTGGGGATTCTGCACGACGGTGGCGTAGATATTGCCCTCCTGAATGCCGCGCAGGGTGTCTTCCTCCTCATCAAATCCGACAATTTTCACCTTCCCAAACAGATTGGCCTCTTTGACCGCCTCGTAAATTTTGGGCGTATTGTAAGAGAAAAGCCCCACCAGACAGCCAATGTCTGGGTGGCGGGTGATGGATTCCTGCACATTGGACTTGGCCTTGGCAAAGTCCACCTCATCCGTCCGGGTGCCAAGGACGGTGTACTTTTCGCCCTTCAGTTCCGCGTCAGGCGGATCGTCATGCCGCTCCCCTTCAGGCCTTCCCAGAAGCTCATCCACGCAGCCCTGGCGACGCTCCTTGGCATTGAGCTGACCGGCACGGCCCACAAAAAACATCACGCTGCCCCCGTCGGGCATCGCTTCCTTCACCAACTTGCCGCAGAGCCGACCGGCTTCATAGTTGTCCATCCCTACAAAGCAGAGCCGGGGTGAATCGGGAGCGTCGCTGTCTTGGGTGATCAAATGAGTCTGCTGGGCCATCGTTTTCATCAGATCCAGCTGATTCTTGGGATCGGCCGGGCTGAAGGCGATGCCGTCCACGCCCCGTGCCAGAAGCTCCTCGACCATCCGTTTTTGATCGGTGGCGCCGTTCTGCGGCATACGCACCTCCACATCCACCCCATACTCGGCGGCGGCCTTGCGGGCCCCCTTCTCAGCGATCGTCCAGAAAGGAGCAATCGCGTTTCCGATGTAGGCAACGCGGGGCTTTTTGCCGCCTCCGCCATTCGACGAAGGCCCGCATTGCACGAGGAAAGAAGCTGCCAGGACAGGAAGGGCCAGGGGAAGCAGGAAGCGGCGGCGTTTCATGGATGAAAGTGGAGATGGAAACAGGCGGGAACCACGCATGGTACGAAATCCCAAACGGCTCCGGCAAGGCAAATGTTTGCATGCAGAAATGCACCTTCTTTGTTGTCTCCACAGTGCCACCATGCCAACATCTTTTCATGCCCTCCACAGCCGATCTCCCCCTGTTGTTCCTTGTTGGCGGTGTTGCCTTTCTGGTGCTGTCCACCTTGTGGATCCTGACGACCCGCTTCAAGCGGTGCCCGTCGGACAAGATACTGGTGGTGTATGGCAAGGTCGGCAAGGGGTTGAGCGCCCGATGCATTCATGGTGGGGCCACCTTCATCTGGCCGATGATCCAGGACTACCAGTTCCTCGATCTCATCCCGATCCCTATCGACATCAAGCTGACGGGTGCTCTTTCCAAGCAGAACATCCGCGTCAATACGCCTTCCACCTTCACCGTCGGCGTCTCCACCAAGCCCGGCACGATGGAAAACGCTGCCGAACGTATGCTGGGGCTATCCAACGAGTCCATCCGGGAACTGGCCAAAGACATCATCTTTGGCCAGATGCGCGTGGTTCTCGCCACCATGTCCATCGAGGAGATCAACGCCGACCGCGACAAACTCATAGAGAATATCAGCCGCGGTGTTGAGGTGGAACTGGAGAAGGTAGGCCTCCAGCTCATCAACGTAAACATTCAGGACATCACAGATGAGAGCGGCTACATCGAGGCCCTGGGTCAAGAGGCCGCCGCCCGCGCCATCAACGACGCAAAAATCAAAGTATCCCAGGCAGAGCGCGATGGGGAGATCGGTCGTGCTCAGGCCCAGAAGGAGCAGAAGATTGTCGTGGCCCAGGCCCAGGCAGAAGCCACCACCGGTGAAAACCTTGCCGCTGTGGACATCGCGAACTCCAATGCCAACCGGCTTGTGCAGGAGGCGGAGGCCAACCGACAGGCTGAGGCCGCCCAGAATGTCGCCAATGCCCGCGTCCAGCAGGAAGCCTACCTCGCCCAGCGTGAGGCGGAAGTCGCCCGTGCAGAGAAGGATAAAGCGTCCCAGTATGCCAGCGTCGTGGTGCCTGCTGAAGTGGAGAAACTGCGCATGGAGACCATCGCCGCCGCCGATGCCGCACGCATCCAGATTGAGGCGAAGGGCAAGGGCGATGCCATCCGCTACGTGCAACAGGCTGAGGCAGACGGCCAGAAGGCTCGTTTCCTCGCTGAGGCAGACGGCCAGCGCGCCCGTCTTCTCGCCGAAGCCGAGGGCACGGAAAAGGTGCTCAAGAGCAAGGCGGAAGGTTTCCGGGCCCTGGTGGAAGTCACCGCCTCCCGTCCAGAACTCGCGATCAACCTGCTCATCACCGAGCAGCTTCCCCGACTGGTCGAGGAGCAGGTCAAAGCCATCAGCAACATCAAGGTGGACAAGATCACGGTGTGGGACAGCGGGGTCGGAGCCGACGGGAAAAACAGCACCGCCAGCTTCCTCAGCGGCCTTGCCGGCAGTCTGCCCCCGATTCATGAGCTGGCGAAAAACGCCGGTATTGAACTTCCCAGCATCCTTGGCAAGACTGGTGAGATGGGCGGCGGCAAGCCCTCCGGCCCGTCCGCCTAGACGAGGTCCCGAGGCACGTGCCCCGTCCCTTGTTGCCAGCTCGAACTCCTCTCCCCCACCCTCCTGACCCTCCATGAACTTCCTCTTTGACTGGAGCACGCTTGGCGTTGCGGAGAAAATCTTCACCGCCATCGGCACCGTGGCCATCGTGCTGATCCTGCTGCAGTCCTTGATGTCGTTGGTGGGGGGGGACGTGGATCACGACTACGACATCAGCGACATGGATGGGCATGCCGGGCACTCCTGGGGCCTGCTGTCGATTCGAGGGCTCTTTGGGTACATGCTGGGTCTGGGCTGGGGCGGCGTCATCGCCCTGCGTTATGGATTCGGGGTCTTTGCGGCCACCTTGTTGGGGAGCGCCTTGGGGGTAGCCATCGGCTTGTTGCTCGGCCTGCTCATGAGGGCTATGCACTCCCTCCGCAGCGAAGGCACCCTGAACCTTCAAAACGCCATCGGGCAATCCGGCACAGTCTATCAGCGCATTCCGGCTGGCAGAGGCGGCATCGGTAAAATTCAGATTCTGGTACAGGGTCGGTTGCAGACTCTGGAAGCATGCACAGATGCTCCCGCTGACCTCTCCCCCCAGCGCCAGGTGAAGGTGCTGCAGGTGGTCTCAGGAAACACCCTCTTGGTAGAACAGGTCTGATGCGATCATCGCAATGAATCCTTCAAACCGCGCTGTTTCATGCCGTCGCGCATTCCTGCGAACCAGTGCGGGGGCTCTTCCAGTGCTCCTTTCCGGGCAGGCAATGGCGCTCGCCCCAGAGCGCGCCAGTCCCACGAAGGGACCTGCCGAGGCGGCCCATGCGGAGATCTGGCGTCGCTTCGTCACTGCGGACCACGGCACGCTACTGCATTACGCCGGATTAAATGGCGAAGTCGTGCTTCCCACCCCAGAAGACTGCGAAGCCGCGCGCCCCAACGGTATGAGTTGGTCCACTCCCATTGAGGACGGCCCGTTCTTCGGCGGGCTCTATCTCGCCGCCCTCTGCCAGCGCTGGCAGGTGCTCAGAACGCCTGAAGCTGCAAAAAGCGCCCGCCGCATTGCGGGTGGTTTGGTCAAACTTGCCAAGGTCGGTCAGACGCCAGGCTTTGTTGCACGGGGCCTGGCCTCCGATGGCCGCAGCCACTACCCCGCCAGTTCTGAAGACCAGTTCTTCCCCTGGCTCTATGGCCTCTGGCACTTCGTGAAGTCTGATCTCCCCAGCGAGACTGAGAAACGCGAAGTCCATGCTCTCATGGAGAAACATGTGCTGGCCGTGGAGGAACACCAGTGGCGCGTACCATGTGATCCGCCAGCCTTTGGATTTCGCGGAGATTTCTTGCGCCCCAAGGCCACCGATGCCGCCCGTCTGCTCTTCATCCATCGTATCATGCACACCCTGACGGGCCAGGAACGATGGCGGCTCCGTTACCGTGAACTGGCACAGGAAAAGGTAGGCAAGGTGCCCAGATCCAGGCTGGAGTGGTGTGCCGCGGGACTTGCCCTCGATCCGCCGGAAGTGGGGGAATCGTTTCTCTGGACGTCCAGTATGTCCCAGGCAGCCCTTCGCACCCTCTGGAAAACGGAAGAAGATCCCCAGTGGAAGAAAGCCTATGCGCAAGGACTTTCAGCCACGGCCAGAGCTGCCGTGCCTCATCTTGCGAGACGATACAAGTACCGCCGCGACAACAAGAGCACGTTTGACATTGACTGGCGTTTCCTGAACCAGCATTGGATTGCCCAGGCGGATTGCGATGCCGCCATCCAACTCGCCCGCACTCAGCTTCCCAAGTGGGCGGAACACAGTCCTCGCAGCCCGTGGGAAGATGATTGCATGCGAGAGCCGCTCTTTGCAGCCTGGATGATCAGCCTGAGTGCAGATGATGACGTGATGGCAGAAACCTATTCACGCGTGACCGAACTTCTCAGCACCTACGAATGGGGCGGCTTGTACACCAGCTTGTTTTTCATCGCGGTGGCAGTGCACTACCAGACTGAACTGCACCACCTTGAATGACCCATGAAGCAACCGATCCCGGCCGCTCCCTCAGTCGTCAAGCGATTGGGCTGCCCTCTCCACTTCAAGATCTCCTGTCAAACAGGCCCAAAGGTGCTCTTCATCCAGGGCACGGTGCCGGATGGTTGCCCCAGGGTGATGAGATCAGGTCAGGACCTTTTGGGCCAGCGCCTGGCTCAGTCACTCTGGGAAGCGCTCAGTTCACAACCGATGCTGACAGGCCGCCTTCCCAACACGGGAACTTCGGTCTGTAGCGACAGATTGGGATTGAAGTAGGGATCCACCGTTTTCTCAAGGTGCCAGCGCCGCACGACGGCGGAATACTGCTCCACCTCCGCAGCGCGACGAGCGCGGGCACGGCGTCCGCAGGCGGTTCGCGTTGACTGGAACACCAGCGAAGCAAATGGCGTGCATACCTGACGCAACCCGGACGAACGCAATCGTAAGCATAGATCCAGGTCCGCATGCACGTCTGGTAGTGTGGCTTCATCAAACCCGCCTGCTTCCTCGAACCGGCTTTTCATCACCGCCAGGCAGTCGCCCGTCACTGCGGTGACCTCGCGGACCAAGTCTGGACGCCCACCGATCGTGTTGGCGTCAGGCAGCCAGTTTCTGAACAAATGGCCTGTCGAACCATTCATGCCCAGCACGATACCCCCGTGCTGAATCGTGCCCAGAAGGTCCAGCAACTGCCCCCCGACCGCTCCCACACCGGCTCGACAGGCCTGGCTGCAGAGCTCTCTGAGCCAGTCTGGCGAAGAAGGACGAAGGGAAGGATTGAGGAAAAGCAGCACGGTCCCAAGTGATTCGCGGGCAGCGTGATTATTCAGCCGGGACCACCCGGTCAGTCCTGCGGCGTTGATGACTCGAACCATGGCTCGTGTTGACAGCCAGTCGCGCAGAGCAAGTTCCGCAGGCGTATGGGCCAAGCCGGTGTCCATCACCAGAATTTCGTAATTTGCATAGGTCGTGATACGTTCGACGGTCTCCACGGCATCGCGAACGTCATCGAGGGGTTCGAGGCTGGATACGACGATACTCACCAATGGCGGGCTTGCCGGCAAAGGCCAGTGCAGACGCCAGCCATCATGTGGCTCGGGCAACTCCTCCATGCGAACCCCCGGATGGTGACGCGCTAAATGGTCCTTCACGGCCCGTCTGGCGGCCACCCGCGCGTAGGGCTTGGCATCCATACTGGAAGCAGTGGACTGAGGCAGGATCCGCCAGTGGTAGAGCACGCGAGGGATGTGGGCGACAGCCTCCCTGGGCACTCGTTCAACCACTCTCAGGGCCAAATCCCAATCTTGACTGCCCTCGAACCCCGGTCTGAAGCCTCCGATCTCCCGAAGCAAGGACGTCCGGAAGGCACCCATGTGGCTCACGCAATTCTCACCAAGCAGCAGATCGTAGTTCCAACCTGGTTTGAAGTAGGGACCGGATCGAACCCCACTCTCGTCGATCTTGTCTTCATCAGAGAAGATCATCATGACATCCGGTTGGTGTACGATGCGCTCCGCAACGTGGAAGAGCGCATCAGGGGCCAGTTCATCGTCATGATCCATCAAGGCGGTGAAAACGCCGCGACAGTTCTCAAGCGCCGAATTGGATGCATTGCAAATGTGCCCGCTCCTCAGTCGCCAGGTGATACGGATCCGAGGGTCCCGCGCGGCAAATTTCCGCAACGTGCGTCGCACCTGTCGCGACTGGGAGCCATCGTCTGCGATGCACAGCTCCCAGTTTGAATAGGTTTGGGCTCTCACCGACTCGATGGCTCGTTCCAGCCATTTTGCAGGGGTGTTGTAAGTGGGCATCAGGACCGACAACAAAGGTCGATCCGCCAGCGCGGCCTCGGTCGTCCGCATGGCCCGCAAGTCGAGTGCAGAGGGATCATGCTCCAGACGCGCCCACGCTTCATATTCACTCAGGCACGCGGGGCGGTACACCCGCGCCTTCAGCGGCCACCAAGGGGAGAGCCAGACCCGGCATACCGCAAATTCACGCCAGCGACGGCTGACCTCCTCCTTGAACTCAAGCTGGATGATATTCCATCCCAACTGAAGCCGCACGGCCACGGCAAAGCCGCTCTCAAGGGAAAAGGGGTGATCAGGAAAGCGATGCCAGACATCATGCCGGCGATGCTTGCGGCGCGCGACATAAAGCTGCTCCCCTTGACGGGCACGAAGCCCTCGGATGCCGCTGGCTTCCGGCGGCACAAACCAGCCCACGATCGTCATATCAGGCGACAGTGCCTCCGCCACGTAGTCAGCACCATCTCTTGCCAAACCGATTCCAGCCTCCTCAGAGGCCCGCTGCCGTCGCGCGGGCTCAAACTGCACCTCATGCAAGGAGCAGCCAGAATCATCCATGCGTTGAGCACGCC
Organism: Verrucomicrobium sp. BvORR034; assembly: GCF_000739635.1. Classification (GTDB taxonomy): domain Bacteria; phylum Verrucomicrobiota; class Verrucomicrobiia; order Verrucomicrobiales; family Verrucomicrobiaceae; genus Verrucomicrobium. Next base: position 38,064 of record NZ_BATQ01000107.1, read on the forward strand.
CGGCGATGTCGTGTAGCAGGAAGTTCACTCAGCAATCCCGGTAAGAATTCTGACCCTGAAATCAATTGCGAGCAGAAGTTGAAGGCTTGGCGCGATCATATTCTTCCACCGTGGTCTTTCGCAAAATGAAGATGCCCTCGATTCCATTCTTCATGTAGCATTCCATTTCATAGCTGAGATCAAAGTCTGAGCGCAGATCGTTGATGAGCCTGATCATCCCTGCCTGATCCCAAACGTGATAGTGGATGTCCAAGTGAGGCAGGGCCATCACCACAGATTCGGAGTCAAGCTCCCCCACCGGCGTCTCAGAGACCAGGGTGCTGAATTCGACGTAATGGTCATAGCGCTTCTCGAGTGGTCCCGTCCGGTGGTCCTGAACGATGTGTTCGTAGGGGGTCAGTGGTCGGCGGTAGTCAAAGGTGTATCGCTTGTCCGGCAGTGCGATGAAAAGAATCCCCTCCGGTTTGAGGACGCGATAGAAGTTCTTCAGAACCCGCACAAAATCTTCACAGTGCTCCAGCATGTGATTGGCGATGACGAACCCCAGGCTGCCGTCGGGAATCTCATCCAAAGTCTCGCCATTCATGATCAGATCCACATCCACCATGTGGGTGGGATCGAGCTCAGGGTGCTTGCGCATGCTGTCCTCTTTGGACTTGTAGTCAGCATAGATGACCTTCACTCCCGGTGGCACCGCAACGGGGCAGTGCATGGCACCAATCTCCATACCCTCCCCTTTGAGATACCTCGCCGCGAGCAAGCGGCGGGCCTCAATCAGGGATGCCATGGAGTGATCCAAAGGCAGAGACGAGCCGTTTATCTGCTTGATCGTATCGGTCAGTTCTCTGTTGCGCGCCTTGAGCCCTTCCCTCTCTTTTCTAGCCTCATCCCTTTGTTTCCGGAGTTCCAGACAGCGGGCATCGCGTTCATCAAGTCTTTTTCGGGTGCGGCCAAACATAGAATGCAGTGGGAGTAGGTGTGGGGCCGTTGGAGAAGCAAAATCGAGTCCATCACCCAAGAGCGCCGACTGGACTCCTCCCAACAACTCCCCTCTATCGGATCTCATCCCATCCTGGCGGCATCATTTCTAGTTTTTTTAGCAGAAAATTTAATACCACCCAACTTTTCAGAAGCCACTCCCTACTTTCTGAACATGAAATACACAGCGCCGCACATGCACAGCGCGGCCCACACGAAATCCCATTTCAGCGGCTGCTTCATGTAGAACAACGCGAAGGGCACAAAAACAGAGAGCGTGATGACTTCCTGGAGAATCTTGAGCTGAGGAAGGCTGAATTCAGTACTGCCGATCCGGTTGGCCGGCACCTGGAGGAGGTACTCAAACAGGGCAATCCCCCAGCTGAGCAGAGCAGCTACAATCCACGGCTTGGACTTCATGTCCTTGAGATGGGCGTACCACGCGAAGGTCATGAAGACATTCGAGGTTGCGAGCAGAAGGACGGTTTTCCAGGCGGCGGGAGACATACAGGATGCGGTCGGCAAAGAGCATCTATTAGGCGCAAACGACAATTTTGCTTCTTGACTAACACTAAGAATTACCCCTATTAGGCATCAAAAAGAGCCCAGTCAACCATGCGGAAATTTGCCTCTGTAGGAAAACTCGCCATCGTCGGTCTTTTGGTCCTGTGTAGCCCAGCTTGCACGGAGCATAAACGCCTTGCCAGTGAGACCGTCATCATGCGGCAAAAAATCGATGAGGAAGAGCAAAAGTTCAAGGACCTCAACGACGAGTATCGGATCCTTGCGGATAACCTGAACGCATTGAAGGCTGACCCTTCGCTGAAGCATTCAGGCAAAACAACTCCTGAAGATCGCGCAAAAAAGTTGCAGATCGAGATCGATTCTTTGACCAGCCAGAAGGCAGATGCTGAGAAGGCACTGGCAGTGTTGAAAGAGGACTTCGAAACCTACAAGAAGGCAAACTAAGGCATTCTCCGCCAAGCAAATTCAGCTGATTATCTTATGGAAAACCGCGTCGTAGGCATGCTGGCCGCATTCTTCTTCATCGTCCTGTTCGCAGTCGGTGTAAGCTACTTTTTTGAAATTGACTCCCGACGTTCCGAGTACAATCAGGCGAAGAGCCTGCTTGAATCCAACCAAACCGGCATCGCGAACAAGCAGTCGCAGTTGGACGCTTTGCGAATTCAATATGACGCCACCCGGGAAGTGGTGGAGCGCAACTCAGGCCTCAGTGACGCGAAGTCCAGACTCACCCGCGAGATCGCCGAACTCAAGGCTGCCAAGGAAAAGCTGGTGTCTGATTTTGCGGGTGAAGTGATCAAGGTACGCAGCGGATCTGAAGGCGCAGACCTGGGTGTGATCACTTTGGCAACCGGGCAAGGGCTACAGGCCGCCAAGATCCAGAAAGTGACCGAGGATGACGTAACGTTTACCCACAGCCTTGGCGTGACCAAGGTTGCCCCGGAAAACCTGCCTGCTGACCTCCGCCAGAAATTTCGTCATGACATGGTCCCCTTCACCCTGCTGAAGCCCGGAGCCGAGCCTACCCCGGTGGCCAGCTTACCAGCCGCGGAGACGGCCCCTTCCCCAACGGCCGCCCTTTCAAAGGTCAACCGCATCCAAGTCGAGATCGATCAGAAGCAAAACCAGATCGCTCAACTTGAGCAGGTTCGGTCCCAGTGGTTGAGCAAAGCGGGCCAACTTCGGAGCCAGGCTTCGATGGCGCAATTCAACGGGCGCCCCACCTACACCTTCAACGCCCAGGCCGCACAATGCGAACAGAACGCCGCCCAAGCCTCCCAGCAGACACTGTCTATCAAGAACGAGATTGCGCGCCTCCAGGCAGACCTTTCCAACGCCGCAGCGGGAAGGTAGCCCTTTGGTAGTTTATTTTCTCTTTGAAGCCCCGCCCGGTTCTCCCTGGCGGGGCTTTTTTATTCGGCTCTTATAGCCGGCATCCTTGCCTCAACCCCTGCTCCGTTCTGGGATTAGGAAGATCCGCCCCCCCGTCCAAATCCAATCTCCTTGCGAGTTGTCGACGCAGGACAACCCTAAGGATGGGCGGATATACAAGCTTTTGTCGCTGTCCTCAAAAGGGGGGGCAAGATGATTTTCGCCCTCTCTCGATCACCAACTCCCAAGCTGGCAAGAACCCACTCGCAATTGTATATCCTTTTCCAATGGCTCAGACAAAACGAGATGCTATACGGTCTGTCGTTCAGAGCGTCACTTTCTGCCCCAAAGCCCGTATACTGGTTAATATCGTCAGCACTGTAGCTAGAGCCATTCCGCTCTCCCAAAGCAGCCAGAAAAACACCAAACTCACCTCCCACCGCCACGGAACCGCCAAGTGGAGCGCCGTTGCCAAACTGACGCAGCCGACGATACCCAAATACAAGAGCACTCCGCCGTGGGATTCCCAAGTGCTTTGTCTGCCCCGAGCATCCCCTGTGGCCACCCAATGGAAGTTGCGCGAGCGGCAAAAGGCAGTCATGGAACACAAGTGGACAAGAGAGCGCAGGCGACTTACCACCATGTGGGCAGGTCTCCACGGTGCGAAACGATATCGCCACATCCAAAAGCGGCAGACTGCGAGTGGCAGGAACCACCAAGCATACTTCCAATGAAGCGTTACCTCCGGGAGCCAGCCCAGGATCACCAACTGAAATGGCAGAAAGGCCCCCAACCCGCTCCGAAGATAGTTCAAGACATTCCCCAGCCAGAGGGTGCGCTGCCACGGCGTCATCTTCAGCGACCAAAAGAGTTTCGAAGTCATGTTCAGAAACGCTCCATGGCACCAGCGTGACTGCTGCCGGGCGAAGGCATCATAGCTTTCAGGCGTGTGCCCTGCAGAAAGCACCAGCGGCAGGTAAATCACCCGGTAACTTTTGGCATTGACCAGCAACCCCTGCTTCACATCTTCGCTTGCAGGTGCCAGGGAAAATCCGCTTTCAGCGATGGTCGCCCGTCGATAGAGGGCGCTGGTCCCCACACACATGGCGGCACGGTGGGCGTTGCGGTAGGGCAACACAAATCGGTAGAAGTCCTCCACCGTCGCCGCTGAGGCACGAGAAAAGGCGGTGGCGGCAACCTCGGGTTCGTGAAAATCAAAATATTGCGGCGACTGAACGATACCCACTTCTGGATTCTCCAGCAGCCAGGGTAGCATCTCTTCGATAATCTGCGGATGTGGGGCAAAGTCCGCATCCAGCACGAGATAGAACTCTCCCGAGGTATGCGCAAAGCCGTAGGCCAGATTTCCGGATTTGGCATGCTCCCCCCGGTTTGGCCGGGTTAGACAACGGAAACCAAATTCCCCAGCCAGCATCCGGATTTCATCATTGGCCGAATCGTCCAGAACGGTGATCGTGAGGTTAGCGTATCGAATCCTGGCAACGGCTTCCCAGGTCCGGCGGAGAACGGCGAGAGGCTCGCCGCACACCGGGAGCAGAACATCCACTTCGGCAAGGACCGCACGGTCTCGAAGTCGAGACTTGCGTTCACGTTGAGTCTTGAAGTCGTACTCTGGTCTCTGCAACTTCGCCAGCACCGTCAAAACCTCGTGAAGAACGATCACGACCAGGATCGGTGCGAAGCCCCACATGATGGGGTGCAGCATGAGCAGCCGCCATGAGCCGATGACAAACAGCCCCAACGCTCCCAACATCAACCCGCCAAGCATCCGCACCTGAGCCGGTGCGGGCCTGGCATATCGCAGCTTGGGAAAACGAGGGCCGCGCCGCTCATCTGACGAGGACACCAGTGCTCTGGAGGGCATCCTCCCCGATGAAGCAGGCAGGGCATTCAATCAAGGTGCTTTTGAAGAGCAGAAGAGGTGTGGAAAGGCTTGATGCTGCCAGGGACCAGAAGATTACCCGGAGCAGCACCTGCGTGTCCCGCGAACTCGCAAACATCTCCACATCGAGCCTATCGGCCCCCCGACCACTCCCCCCACCCAGCCACGACAACAATTGATCTGCGATGGAGTGTCGCTAATACGAACACAAAATGTGACGGCTGAATTGCCGACCTTGCTAGATCCACCACTTGAACCTTTAATTCCCTAGCGTCCATAGCACTGCATGGGGAATCACGTGCACAACAGACCAGGAATACTCGAGGGGCAGCACCTCGAGTATAACATCTGCGTTTCACCATTGCCCAGATCCGAGGTGCTGGCGGTCTTGGGTTCGTTGACATTCCCGCTCACCTCCACGCACTCCCCCACCGCACTGGCCTTGACCGCCTTCACGGCACTCCGCTTTGAGTCCGTTTCCTTGAACTCGAATCCCGGAGGGGCCGGTGAGCTCAAAGGACTTGTCAAAACCGGGGCCGGACACACGCCTCACCTGGCCCTCGGCCTTGATCTCCAGCCCAACATTGCGACCGCCGACGGTGCCCGACATTCCGACAAGGCGGTCGATGACATACTGCCACTGGTCACTACCAATGAAGTGAAACATCACGAGGGGGGCGCCCAATGGAAAGGAATCACTTTACCTTGCGAGGACTCCCCTCAATAGTGAAGGGCACATAGCCAGACAAGTCACGCATCTAACCCGGTTCGTGAACAAGAGGCAGGTTGAAAAACACCGCTCACCCTCCCCCACTGTTGCCGGGAACGAACACTGGATGGTGGCGGAACCGTGTGTTTCTGCGTTCGGATGGTAAGGGAGCATGCCCATAAAGCCCCTGCTCACGAGACGCTTGTTTTGGAGCCCAATTTGTCGAAAGCAGCCTGCTGGCACGGCCTGCTATGGGTTGTCAAGTTTTCGATCCCAAGTCCTATCGACCTGCCTTCGGTCCGTCCATTTACGATCAGCACCGCAAGATTGCCCAAAGCTGATAAACTGTCAATCGATTGTCGAGCGCCTGCTTTCACATCTCTACTCCGGCCTTTCGAAGAAGATCGAGTTCTGCCATCGACTTCTCGTAGTTGCGGCTCTCCTTCGATGGCATGCTAAAGATTCCTTCAGTTGCACCGTCGGCACTGACTTTTCTTGCCATCAAACGCCAATAGCTAAGTCCGCCGATACCGAGACTCTTCCAATCAACTGTATTCATTTTCCCAAGATCAATTTTCACGTGTAGCTGGGGATCTATTCTGACGCGTTTCACATCAATCCCAGTGATGCTCAACTCACCATTATATCCGCTGATATCCAAAGAACAGCCGCCTTTACAAGCATGCGTTGATCGAAGCAACTCTGCTTTCCCAGAGGGCCTTATCCAGAGCATCCTAGGGCTTTCTTTGCCTTGAATCGTGACATTTCGCATGGCAACCTCCGATGCGATATGCATGGCATCCCCACACTCGAAGTTTGTAAAAACCACCTCATCAAGAACTGAGCCTGCCTCGATGACACATGTCCCTGGTGTCACCCTACAACCTTCAAACTTGACGCCACGCATTAGGAATCTGCTGGCGCCTGGAGGACTCAAAGTAAAATCCGAGAAGACTTTGTTAGTAAATGTCTCATCCGTCAAAATCCGCCCTAATGAGTCAGGCTTAAACGTATCAATCAGTTCCATAGTCTTTGGCTAGTTTCATTCAAGCCACTTAATAAATTTGTAGCCCAAATCACTCGGTATTGAATCGTAGGTGACTACCGCATCCACTGCGGCACGTCTTTGGTGGCTCCATATTGAACTCCAACTTCCGCCCGTAATGTCAAACCCAAAACCACCCGGGCCAATAAAATCTTGCGGAGCGTTTGTTCGCCCAGTCCATCGAAGACCTGTCAAGACACTTTTAGGATCTCTTTTCACAATCTCAGCAACATTGCGAGCAACTCGAGTCTCCACTGCCGTTCCAAAGAATAGCTGCATGCGCCACGGTTCCTCTGCGATGCTAGCGATCTGTGATGGCGTAAGCTCACTCAACAACTTGTCGAAGTCGTTAACTAATTCATTTCTTGCTGACGTTGCAAGTCGTGCCAGTTCCCTTTGTTGGATCAGGGTGATGGGCATGGTTGACGTTTCTGCTACCCTGACAAACCGACCGGCGACGCCTCCGCCAAATCCACCAAAGGCAGTGGACATCAAGACCCTAGTCCCATCGCTCCTCCAAGACCCAGCGTAGGCATACCCTCCGAGACCTGCGCTCGCTCGGTCAACACCAATGTCGATGGTAGCAGCGGTAAAACCTTGCCCCATACCCACTAGCGCTCCACGACCGACTTTTGCAGGAATTGTAGCACCAGCCTGAATAAACTTGGTGCCAGTGCCCCATAGGAGCACATCTCGCCCTAAAAAGAGTGGCGCCGCCCACCATTTGCCATCCACCATGGATTCTCCCACCTGCCATCCGGGCAAAATCGAGAGCACATCGTTAGCGGTGGTGATTCCGTCCACCACTTCCTCACCATGCAGTCCATCCACGATGTTCTGCGCACTTCCCAGGAATACCTGCTCGGCCCAGTATTGGGCCATTGGCCCCCCGCCCTTTGCCAGAAGAGATCGAAGATGAATCCCTTGATTTACCGGAATCCGGACCGTCTGCCGATGTACGTTGGGCGTCCAAGAAGGATTGTACATGCCTGACGCCACCGGTCCAGGCGTGCTCCATTCCCTCGCAATCTCCACGCTGGCTCTGAAAATGACTCCCACATTAGTAGGTACCGGATCGATTCGCAAACTACCCTTTACAACGTCCCACATTCCCAAGTAATCCCGCCCATTCACCGGGTCATTCCCGCAATACCCGTACAAATTAAACCCACCGCTCTCCCCCAGCGGATCCCGACTGATCCATCGCCCAAGCTTGGCGCTGTAATACCTGAACCCAAAGTAGCTCAGACCCGTCTCCCCGTCGTAGAATTTGCTCTGGTAGCGGAATGGGCAGGCATCGACCTCACCGCTCTCGGCGATGATTTCACCGAAGGGGGCGTAGTCGTACGTGGCGACGGTGTCGCCATTGCCTGCATGGATCAAGGCGGTGATGTTGCCCAGACCGTCATGGACGGGCAACAGGGTGCGCCCGCCTTCCTCCTGAATGGCCAGGAGACCGCCGATGCCGCCAGCACCGTCCCAGCTCCCGCTCACATCCTGTCCCCAGACAAACCAGCGACGGCTGGCGGTGCCGCTGTCCACGGATATCTCCTCGCACACCGGCAGCCAGTCCGACCAATAGAGCTTGCTGGTCTCCACCCTGTCGGGGGCATCCTCATAGGTCCGGGTCCGGGTCTTGAGCGTACGATGACCGTCCGCGTCGTAAACGAACGCGATAGTTTCTGAGGTGAGCTCTGGATCGGGGCTGGTGCCCGACTTGCGCTGCATCGACACCAGACGGCCCATGCCATTCCAGGTATAGTCCCAGAGGCTGTCCGCCTCCAGGCGTCCGGC
>NZ_BATQ01000106.1 GCF_000739635.1 Verrucomicrobium sp. BvORR034
GCCTTGTTCGTAAAAAGAACGTGCTGAGCGTGCTCGCCCAGTGCCTTGCCATCGCCGGTTTGGTCACCATCCTCTGGTGGGCAGTTGGCTACAGCCTCTCCTTCGGCGCTGGCGCTGGCGTTACCAAGGCTTTCATCGGCGACCTGAGCTTCAAGTTCCTTGAAGGTGTGGACGCTGCCAAGACCGGTGCCGGCTTCGCCTGGATCTCCGATGCCATGTGGTGCATGTTCCAGCTCACCTTCGCGATCATCACCCCGGCCCTTATCATCGGTGCCATCGCTGAGCGCATGAAGTTCATCTCCGTGATGCTCTTCGTCACCCTCTGGATGTTCGCAGTGTACTTCCCCTTCGCCCACATGGTGTGGAGCGGCACGGGTTTCATGTGCGGTCCGCTTAACCCGGACGCTGGCATCAAGGCCATCGACTTCGCTGGTGGTACCGTCGTTCACATGACCTCCGGTTGGAGCGCCCTGGTGCTTTGCATCATCCTTGGCAAGCGCAAAGGCTACGGCAAAGAGCCGATGCCTCCGCACAGCATGGTGCTTTGCATGGTCGGCACCGGCATGCTCTGGGTTGGCTGGTACGGCTTCAACGCCGGTTCCGCTCTTGGCGCTGATGCCATCGCTTCCAACGCCTTCGCTACCACTACCCTCGCAGCCGCCGTTGCAGGCTTTGTGTGGGGCATGCTTGAGTGGGTGCTGCGTGGCAAGCCGAGCGTGCTTGGCTTCTGCTCCGGCATCGTAGGCGGCCTGGTGGTTATCACCCCTGCTGCTGGTTTCGTGACCATGAACTCCGCAGTCATCATGGGCGTCCTCGCCGGTGTGGTTCCCTACTTCGGTGTGTCAATCCTCAAGAAAGCACTTGGTTACGACGACGCTCTGGACACCTTCGGTGTGCACGGCATCGGCGGCACTCTCGGTGCCATCCTGACTGGTGTGTTCGCCTCCGAGAAAGCCAACGCCCTCGTTGGTCCGCTTAAGGAAGGTCTTCTGGTTGCCCAGTTCAAGGCCGTCGCTCTGACGATCGTCTGGAGCGTGGTGGCTACCACCGTGATCGCCCTCGTGGTCAAAGTGGTCGTGGGTCTCCGCCCAACTCCAGAAGTGGAAGAAGAAGGTCTCGACATTCCGGAGCACGGCGAGGCTGGTTACGAGCTGCACTAAGACAGCGTTCGTTTCATCAACCACACTCTCCCATCCTTGGCCGGGGCACTGCAAAGCGCCCCGGCCTTTTTGTTTGGGGGGCATTCAACCGCGATCTGTGTGTCCAGCCCGGCTCTGTTCGCAGTTCAGCACTTCAGTGCGTCAGTCGCGTGACTTCGCACTACTTTCAGCAGCCATCGCGGGCGTAGTGCGGTTGTCCCAACCGGCTGGTGAGCGAAGCGATCTATAAGCCATTTCCCTGACACCACCGCCGCCCTCCGGACTCCGCTTTCGCCCGCTCTCAATGAGCTCAAGCACCACTCAACAATGCGAGCGAGGCTCTGCTCGGAGTACAGTCCCGCCTGCGGGACTGCTCAGTCGAGCGCCCATGCCGATTACCAATCTACGCTACCGGTCAACAGCCGCCGTTCACTTGCTCCGGTTCGATCCCTGCACAGGACTCTCAGCTCCGCATTACTCCATTACCCCATTACCCCATCTCTCCCGTACATCCCCCACTCCATCACGCACAAAGCGGGCACACCCCAAAAAACTCCAGCTCGTGATAGAGCTTCTTGAAGCCCGACTGCTTGGAGATCTTCGCCTCCAGCGCTTCCACCGGGCACGCGATATCCAGCTTCTCGATTACTCCGCACTCCGTGCAGATCAGATAGTCACTGTGCTTCCCGGGTACGTTCAGCGTGTAGTACGCCGAGCGGTCGTGCAGCCCCAATCGACGCAGGATCCCCTGCTTCTCAAGCCGTACCAACAACCGGAACACGGTCGCCCGGTCACAGCGGTCCTTCAGCGTGGGAGAATCCGCCAGATCCGCCAGCGTCAGCGGCTTGGCGGTCGCGATCAACAGGTTGAGCAGTTCCTCAAGGGCCCAAGTTCTCCGCAGACCTGCCTCCCGGCATCGGGTGATGGTGTCTTTGAGCAGGGTATCCTCTGGAGACGGCATAAATTTAACGTCGCAAACGTCACGCTCTTGCGCAAGCCCCACCTACTCTTCTCCCTCGTAATAATCGGCATCCGAAACCTGCACCACGCGGTACTCAGGCTTGAGCATTTTCCTCCCGGAGCGGGGGTAGCTGATGACATCCGCCCGATGATGATCGGCCAGCACGTAGTAAACCAGCGCCTCCCCACCCTCATCGGCGATGATCTGATGCACCTCGCCAGGATGGCAGATCACGTGATCCCCCGCCCCAATCACCTCCTCGGTCCCTTCGCCAATCAGGCGACCGCGACCGGAAATGATGAGGTAGTACTCCGTCTGTGCGGCATGCGCATGCAACGGGAAGTTGGCCTTGCCAGGGGGCAGCGTCACCAGTTCGACGTCAAAGGGGTGTCCGCCACCCCACGGCCCGGTATCCTTGATGCCACCCAGCGCCAGCGAGACATTCTGCCGCCGAAGTTCAAATCGACCACCCGGAGACCGGCGGTGTTCCACCGGTACCGAGTGCACGTTGACCTTCTCCATGGCATTGAGACGTTCTAGACGCCCCTCAAATCACTCTCAAACTCAATCCAGATCCAGCTCCGGCTTGAAGTCCGCAGCGTGATACGAACTGCGTACCAGCGGCGCACTGGCCACATGGCGGAAGCCCTTCTTCAGCGCGATCTGTTTGTAATTCTCGAACGTGTCAGGGTGAACGTACTCCACCACCGGCAGGTGATTGGCAGAGGGGCGCAGGTACTGCCCCAAGGTCAGCACAGTCACGCCGTGCTCCAGCAGATCGTCCATGGCCTGGAAGAGTTCCGGCTCTGTCTCACCGAGGCCCAGCATGAGGCCGCTCTTGGTGGCCACCTTGCCACCCAGTTCCACAGCCATTTCCTTGGCCCGCTTCAGCACGTTCAGACTGCGGTGATACTTGGCGCGAGAACGCACCAGTGGAGTCAGACGCTCTACGGTCTCAAGGTTGTGGTTGAAGATCTCCGGCTTCGCCTTCATCACGGTCATGAGGGCGTCGTCCTTGTCGTTGAAATCGGGGACGAGAATCTCGATGGTGATGCCCGGCTGGACCTCACGGACCGCCTCAATCGTCCTGGCAAAGTGCTCCGCGCCACCGTCCGGCACATCATCGCGGGCCACCGCCGTGATCACGATGTGGTTGAGCTTCATCCGCTGCACCGCCTTGGCCACCCGTTGGGGCTCGTCCGCCTCCAGCGCAAAGGGTTTGGCCGTCTTTACGGCGCAGAACCCGCAGGCCCGTGTGCAGCGGTCTCCCGCAATCATAAAAGTCGCCGTCCCCTGGCTCCAACACTCCCAGCGGTTGGGGCATTGGGCTTCCTCGCAAACGGTGTGCAGGCGCAAATCGGAAATCAGGGACTTCGTGCTCCAGAACACGGGGTCACGCGGGAGCTTCACACGAATCCAGTCAGGCTTCTTTTCCGTGTGCAGCGCAGGGTCAATCTTGGGCGTCATTGCAATGGTGATCGTACGCAGGAAGTACGGCTCCACAAGGACGGAAGGTGCCGGAAGTTCAGAGAACCGAACTTCCACACCTGACCACCGCCGTTTCCAGGTTGACTCTCAATGACCGCGAACCCGGGGGTGGGACGCCCTCAAGCCCGAATCATGCTCGCCGCCAGCCCATCGTGGGCGGACTCCTGCCGGCTTTGGGGTGCAGTCGTGCCGGAGGTTGCCAGGCGGCCGGTCCAGTCCTCCACGGCATCCACGAAGTGCCCTACCACCTCTGCAAATGCGGCTCCAGTGATGCCGTCGCCCTCCAGAGTTCTAAACAGGACAATCTCCCGCTCCAGCGGGTCCACCGCCAGCACGGCACCACCCGTTTCAGTGCCGAACAGATTGCCCTCCAAGAGGATCTGGAACACGTGCTCCTTGTTTTCCACCGGCACCTTGCCAATGACCGAGTAGATTTGGAGTCGAGAGCTGCCTGCTTCGTGTTCCAGGTTGAGGGTCACGGCTCCATCAAAGACGAGCCGGGCACAGCCCTGCGCGTCAAATTGGAGGCCGCTGATCCCCATAAGGGAACCAAGTTCTGAGAGGAGATTCGCTGCGTTCATTTTCGAAATGTTGGCTTAGGCCTTGTTGGTCATGGCGAGAACAAAACCGGGAAGAATGGCCAGTTCCAGAAGACTGATAATGTGGTCTTTCCCACCGGAAAACAGGCGGGTCAAATCGCTGCCAGTGAGTTGATCGGCACCGGGTCCGTTCAAAGCCTCAAGCAATGGTCTCACGAAGGAATCGTCAAAATTCAACTGGAGCTCGGAGGCACCACCCACATACTTGCCAACCAGTTCGCGGGCTCCCTCCAGCGTGGGAGCTGCCACGAACTTCGCGTGATCCTCAAGGAAATCGAGGTTTTCCTCCGCCTGACGCCCCTTGGCATACTCCCTAAAGTCCTGACGCAACACCTCACTATCGCTGGTCAGCACCTCAGTTATGTGCTCCGGCTTTGGGTAGGGCTTGAGCCAAGTTTGGGGCTTGAGGTTGTACTCAAACTCGGGCCGGCCGACCATGGAGACCGACTTGTCCGGGGCGATATCCATGGCGAACCCCAGGCTGAAGTGGCTCTGATCCTGCTCCAGTTCCTTGGGGGCCGAACCATCCAGTGCATAGTAGTGGGTGGCTTCGTCGACGGACTGATGATAGACCGCGCGGAAGCCCCCCTCGGGCTTTTTTCTCGAAGGTGAAGCTCTTGTGTTCCTCCCCGCTCAGCATCACAGGCGTGCCATCTTCCAGGCGGATAAAGCCGTCTACGGGTGAGCCCATCGCGAGTTGGAAGCACGCCACCGTGCCTTGGTGCACATATTGCGAGACCGCCCAGAGCATCTCGTCATCATTCCCAAAGAACTCGCTGAGCCGGTTCAGCGCCTCCTTCATAGCCTCATCCTTAAGCCGGGTCACCTCGGATTCCGGCGCATCTTTGGGAATCACGGGGAACTTGTAGACGTTCTCCACGCCTTCTGCGGTCTTGATCTTGAAGGCCCCGCGTTCCAGGTCGCGCTTGAAGATCGTGGAGATCCCCAACTCCTCGCCGCTGAAAAGCTTGCCCTTTTCGACTTCCGTCCCGGAGCGAGGCTCAGACAGAGATGTCTGGAGACGTCCCAGCGCCCCGTCAGGCACAGAGCCTTTGACCAGCCGGACGCCTTTTATCAAGCCCATTTCCACACCGAGCATCCCCTTGATGGCCAGGCGTGCTGCTCCGGGAAGATCTCTCTGCAACGGGACTTCATCCGTCTTCTGGAGGTCAGGCAAACCGCGGCGCTCCACCTCGATCTCTACTTTTTCCTTAATCCGGGCCAGATTCGTCCCCAGATTGGTCAGCTCCTTGGAAAGCGCATCATGGCGAAGGTCCGTTTCATCGTAACCGGCAAAGCGTGATCCAGCATCCACCAGACATTCGCCAAAAGACTGCATGCCTTTTGCCTGGAATGCTTTGAATACCTCCGCGAGTTCCTCACCGGAAGCCCCGGCCAGAGCGGCCGCGCCCGCCTCAGCCCGCCAGCGGTAGATCGCATCCGGATCATCCAGCTTACGGCCCAGTTGCATCCATCCATTCCGCACCTCATCCTCCATGGTGGCGAAGTCTGTCAGCGCCGCGATCACCCCCGCGTAGTCGCCGGAGTTCACCACCTTGGCGACCAGGAGCAATCCTGCGGTGTATTGCTTCTCCAGCTCCACCTCGCGTTTCCGGATCTCTGCCGTCAGCGCTTTTTCAGGGCCGGTCACGCCCAGAGCCTTCAGTGACGACTTCAGTTGATGCAGCTCGCGGTTCGTCAGGCCGGACAGGTCATGCGCCCCCTCTGTGAGCAGCTTCTCCATATGCGGCTTCAGGTCCTGACGTTGGGTCTCCACCTGACCATCTTCCACCAGGTCATGGATTTCACCGTGAGACTTGAGCACTCCCAGATGGCGCGTGGTGGCGTGCAGATCCTGGATCAGCTCCCCGAGTTCTGCAGTCGTCACACTCTCGCGACCGAGGATGCTGGTGGCTCCGGCGATGAACCCCTGTTCAGCGTCGATCTGCCTGCTCTCAACCAGACGGCCTATCGTGTGACGCACTTCAAACGTGGATGCACCAGTCCAGGTGTCTGGTGCCTGACGCAGTTCCAGCAGCGTTTCACTGCTCAGATGAGTCAGCGCATGCTTGAACTGGGCCAGCGGCACCGGCCCATGCTCCGGCGTGTTGACCAGCTCACTCACCGTCTCTGTCACGAGAGCGAGCGCCAGATCCGTATTCTCGCCATACTGGCGCAGTGCGTCTTCGGCGAAGGACTTCATTTTGGCGAACTCTTCCTCCACCGGATCACGCGTCACGCCCTCGGTGACCACCAGTTGACGCAGCTCTTCCAGCACGGGAGCGAATGCGGTCTTCGTCCTCTCAAGCACCCGCGATTGGATCTCCTGTTTCACTGCTTGCTGGATCACATCCAGGTGGGACTTGATGCCTTCGTCCTCAGTGAGCCCGCTCAGTTGGGCCTGCGCCACCCCGTCGCGAAGGCCTGCCAGCTCTGCCGGCGTCATGTTCTCCAGATTCACCGCAAGACGATGCGCAAAGACCTCGCTGTACTCGCCACCCCGGCGCAGCACCGGCCCCATCACCTCCGGCAGCTTGGCCAAGACGCTGCGCACCTTGGGTTCATCCACCGCATGGTCGTTGGCCTGACTCAGTGCCCCGAGCAGATTGCCCACCTCTTTGCTGGTGGCGGCCAGCCCACGGCGAAACTTGTCTTCACTTCTCACCCCGCTGGGTGTGATCGCATTCAACACCCGGCTTGCCAGATTACTCACCTTGTGCGCAAATTTCTGGAGGGACGCTCCAAAGGAACGCGGCGCCTGCGGCTGTCCCAGTTCTACCCGCCGCTTCCCGAGTTTGCCCAGGGCGTGGTCGCCGAATCCGGTATTCAGCGGAGTGGCATTGAACTGACCGATTACGGTGGGCATCGAAGGCATGACAGGAAGAGGATCGAGATTGAAACGGAAGGGACGGACGAGCCGTCAACATTCCTATCACTCCCCGTTTGCTCGCCGGAGTTACGAAGATTCCACCGATACCGTCATCAACACGATCTGCAAAAAGTTGCACTTGATCCCCGTCTGGAATGCGTTTCAGAGTCACCTTATGAAGAGAAAAGCATCTGCGATCTGGAATGGTGGCCTCAAAGACGGCAAAGGCACCCTCACCACGGAATCCGGCGTCCTCGACTCCACGCCCTACTCTTTCTCCACGCGGTTTGAAGGAGAAAAGGGAACCAACCCGGAGGAGCTGATTGGCGCCTCCCATGCTGGCTGTTTCTCCATGGCCCTCTCCATGATCCTTGGTCAGGTGGATCTTACCCCTGAGAAGATCGAGACCACGGCAACCATCACATTGGAGCAGGTTGCGGGTGGATTCTCCGTGACCGCCAGCCATCTGGATGTGACCGTGACCATCCCTGGCGCAGATGCAGCCAAGTTCCAGGAGGCAGCTGAAACGGCCAAAGCCAACTGCCCGATCTCCAAGCTCTTGAACGCCAAGATCACGATGGACGCCAAGCTCATTGCCTGAGCCAGATCATCCGATTCCTGCCGGGGTCCGCGAATTGACCCTGGCGGGACTCACTTGGTTCACATTGTCACTTGCCATTTGTGTTTCCCTTTGGGAAAACCACCACATGCCAAAGAAAGTCTCTGCCCGTCCTGCCAGTCCCACGTCCAAGCCATTTTGGATCGGATTTGACCTCGGAGGGACGAAGATGCTGGCCTGCGTGCTGGATGAGAATTACCAGGTGCTGGGTACCGCCCGCAAATCTACCCAGGGATCGCAAGGAGCCGCCAAAGGCATCAAGCGCATCGTCGCCACCATTCAGGAGGCCATCCAGACTGCCGGGGTGGATCCCGCCAATCTCAAGGGCATTGGCATCGGTTGCCCTGGCACAGTGAACTCGGCCAAAGGCATCCTGATTCATGCGCCCAATCTGGGCTGGAACAAAGTTTCTCTCGGCCCCACTCTGAGCAAGACCTTGGGCTGCCCGGTGATCATACTGAACGACGTGGATGCCGGCACGTACGGCGAGTACACGCTGGGTGCAGGTCGCGGCTCCCGCTCGCTGCTGGGTGTATTTCCCGGAACCGGACTGGGTGCAGGCTTCGTCTATGACGGCCGCATCGTCCAGGGGCGGAACGTCTCCTGCATGGAGCTGGGCAATCTCTGGCTGCCTGGAACTCATCTCGGTTCCGAGAAACCCGGAGCAGTGCTGTTGGAGGACCTCACCAGCCGGCTTGGCATTGCATCCGCCGCCAGCGTGGAGTGCTACCGCGGAAAGGCACCGGCTCTTGAACTCAAGACCGGCGCCGCCCTCAAGGAAATGAAGAGCAAGGCTCTGACCACCTCCTACAAAGCGGGCGAACCCGGCACCGTGGCCGTCTTTGACAACTCCCTCCACTTCCTGGGCATGGGCATCGCCATGGTCGTGAACCTCCTCGGCCCGGACCACATCACGCTGGGCGGCGGCCTCGTGGAGGAGATGCCTGCCCTCTATCTCAAAAAACTGCGTGAACACGTGGCCCACTACGCCATGCCTGAGATCTTCCTCGGAGTGAAGTTCTCCGTCGCCAAGCTGGGTGGCAACGCTGTCGCCATCGGCTCGGTCGCCTGGCTGCGCAATCAACCGTCCTGATTCATGTCCCAAGTCAAGTCTCCTCCCGTCTCCTCGATCCCCGTGGAGACCTCGGCGGTCGTGCACTTTGGTGCCACCTCTGTGACTCTCCTCGTCGGTGAGAAAGATGCGTCGGGGGTAGTTTCTATTCTCGACTATCTGGAGAAGCCCCTGCCTCTGGCCCGGGACATCTTTCGCAATGGCTTGGTGTCCCGCCCGGTCATGGAGCAGGCCGCCACCATCCTCAAGGAGTACCAGCTCACGCTCGAGGAGTACGGCGTGCCCGCCTCCACCTTGCGCTGCTTCACCACGAACATCCTTGCGGAAGCAACCAATCATGAGATTTTCCTGAACCGCATGCAGGTCACCAGCGGGACGCCCGTGGACCTCATCGATGATGGCGACATGACCCGCCTCATCTACCAGACTGCGGTACGTCTGCTGAAGAGCAATCCCGCGATCGCGAATGCCAACACCCTGGTATCCCACATCGGTCCCGGCAACACCCGCGCCCTGCATTTTATCAAGGGTCGCATCATCGCCTACAGCAGCTACCGCCTTGGCATCTTCCGCACCCGTGAAGCGGTCTCCCGTAGCGAAGCAGGTGCCGCCCAGCATCTGGCGCATATTGAAGAACAGATCCGTGGTGTGGTGGACCATCTCGCCACGGACTACACCGAATCCACCCCGGACTTCCACGTCGCCATTGGCTCGGAGATCCAGTCAGCCGCGCCTTTGATCGTCAAGCCGGAGCAGGGTGCCTCCCAGATCACGCTCAAGCAGTTGGAGAAATTCACCGAGGGCATCGCCGCCATGTCCGCCGATGAGATGGTGCGCAAGCTTCATCTTCACTACACCGGCAGTGAGGGCATGACGGCCGCCCTCCAGACAAACCTTGCCCTGGCCCGTCGGTTCAATGACAAAGTCATCGTCGTTCCTGAAGGCGACTTTCAAAAAGACCTTCTCATGGATCTGCTGGCCAACAACCAGCAGACCAAGACCTTCCAGGATGAGGTGTTGCAGGCGGCACGGGAGATCGCCAAAAAGTACAAGACCGACCACAGGCACGCCGAGCATGTGGGCAAGCTGGCCCAGCAGATTTTTACGGAACTGCAAGACCTGCATGGACTGGATGCCAAGTACGAACTGCTGCTCCGCGTGGCCGCCATTCTGCACGAGACCGGCATGTTTGTCAGCGCTCGTGAGCATCACAAGCACAGCCTCTACCTGATCATGAACACGGAGATCTTTGGTCTCAGTGCCAAAGATCGCACCTTCGTGGCTCTGCTTGCCCGCTACCACCGTCGCTACAACCCAGACAACAACCACCCGCACTTCTCCGATCTGTCCCGTGCCGACCGCATGACCGTCTTCAAGCTGGCCGGCATCCTCCGCGTGGCGGATTCCCTGGACCGCAGCCACTCCCAGCGTATCAAGGTTGCCAGATTCCGCAGGGAGGGTGACTCCTTCGTCATCGAGACCCCCGGGGTCGAGGACACAACTGTGGAGCAGTACGCCATCAGCGCCAAGTGCGACATCTTCCAGGAGATCTACGGGTACGAGGTGATGCTGCGTTCCACCCCCGCCTAAACGAGCCTTTTTTGCCAGTGTGAGCATGAAACCCGACCAATTCTTCAATCGTGAACTGAGCTGGCTTGCGTTCAATGAGCGCGTATTGGAGGAAGCCGTCAAGGACTCCCTGCCCGTGCTGGAGCGCGTCAAGTTCCTCGCCATCACCGCGTCCAACCTGGATGAATTCTTCATGGTCAGGGTGGGAGGACTGCAGTTCCTGAAGGACGCCAACAAACGCGTGCGGGATCTGGCGGGACTCACACCCACCCAGCAGCTCGCCCAGATCCGCGAGCGCACGCTGCATTTCATCGACACCCAGTACAAGATTCTCAATCTCCACCTGCGCCCCCTGCTGCGTGACAAGGGCATTCGCCGCATGATGCCGGATGAGCTCACTCCCGGCCAGCGCACCTATCTTCACGAATACTTCAACGAGCAGATCTTCCCGGTCCTCTCCCCCATCGCCGTGGATCCAGATGAGGAGCGCATCGCCCTGCCCGCACTCCAGATTCTGCTGATGAGCGAGGTGCGCGCCCGCGAAGAAGAGAAGGCACCGGAGACTGTCCGCTATGTGGTTTTCACCTTGCCGCCCAGCCTTTCTCGCCATGTGGTGATTCCTGATGTGGAAGGCGCCACGCATTCCTACATCAATGTAGAGGATCTGGTGGAGATGTTCATTCACCAGTACTTCCCTCAGGAGCAGGTGCATGGCACAGCCCGGTTCCGCATCAGCCGCAACAGCGACATCACCCTGGACGATGAGAGCGCCCAGGATTTGGCGGCGGAGATGGAGCAGATCTTGGTTGCCCGCCAGTCCTCCAGCACCATCCGGCTGGAGATCGAGGAGGAGAGCGACGTCACCCCCAGCCTGGTCAAGTCCATCCAGAGACTCTGCGATGTGAACTCCAGCCAGACCTACATGATCCCTGGTGAGCTGGACCTGCGCTCCTGCTTTGGGCTGGCCTCCCTACCGGGCTTCGAGAATCTCAAGGTCGCCCCCTGGCCCACCTCAGAGATCCAGGAGGCGGAGGACGCCGAGAGCATCTTCGATCTCATCCGCGAGGACGACTTGCTCCTTCACCATCCCTACGAGTCCTTTGAGCCCGTTCTGCAACTCGTGGAACAGGCCGCCGCGGACCCAAATGTGATCGCCATCAAGCAGATCCTCTACCGCACGGCCAAGAACAGCCGCATCATCAGCGCCCTCATCAAGGCCGCCCAGGCGGGCAAGCACGTGACCGTGCTGGTGGAGTTGAAAGCCCGGTTCGATGAAGCACGCAACCTGGAGCGTGCGGAGGACCTGCTCAATGCCGGCGCCCAGATCATCTACGGCGTGCGAGGTCTCAAGACACATGCCAAGATCTGCCTGGTCCTGCGGCGTGAGTCCGGGCGCATGATGCGATACTGCCACTTCGGCACCGGCAATTACAACGAGGCCACCTCCCGCCTCTACACAGACATCAGCTACCTCACCTGCCGGCCGGAATATGGGGCAGATGCCACCTCCTTCTTCCACACCGTCACCGGCCGTTCTCGCTTCGTCCACTTCCAGCGCATCAGCATGGCCCCTTTTGGCCTGAGGGAACGCCTCGTGGAAATGATCCAGAGCGAGACCGAACGCGCCCGCCAGGGCGAGGCAGCAGAGATGAAGCTGAAGATGAACTCCCTGGAGGATCCCCAAATGATCCAGGAGCTCTATGCCGCCTCCAAGGCCGGCGTGAAGGTCCACCTCTGCGTGCGGGGCATCTGCTGCCTCCGCCCAGGCGTCAAAGGCCTGAGCGAGAACATCCGAGTCATCAGCATCATCGACCGCTATCTGGAGCACGGCCGCATCTTCTGGTTCCGCCAGGGTGGCAACCCGGTCGTCTTCATCGCCAGTGCGGATTTCATGAACCGCAACCTCAGCAAGCGCGTGGAACTGTTGACGCCCATCGAGGATGCCGATGCCCGCAAGCGCCTGGAAGAGATCCTGGACACCCAGTTCGCAGACACCGTGCAAGCCCGTGATCTGGACAAGGATGGCGTGTATCTCCCGGTGAAAACGCTCAAACGCAAACCGCTGCGTTCCCAGGAGTACTTCGCCAAACAGGCTGCACGTCGCCATCGTTCCAGATCCCAGTCTCCAGATCTGTTGGTGCCTCACGTGCCGAAGTAAGGTGGCCTCCCGATGAGTGACACCCCACGCGGCCTGGCGCGACAGGCAATAGCCTCCACCCCCGAGACAACGAAGTACCACACCTTCTGGCCCCGCCTGTGGGCCTTGGTGCTGGACGCCCTCATCATGATCCCGGTTATCAGCCTGGGACAGTATCTGATGCGCCCTGAGCGAGGGCATTCGTCGATGATCTCGGGTCTGGCTCTCGCCTCATTTCTCCCGATCTGCTACCGCACCCTCATGCATGCCCGCTTTGGCCAGACCGTCGGGAAGATGGTCGCGCGGGTAAAGATTCTCGATGCCTCAGAATCCCGCCGTCCCTCGTTCTGGCAATGCCTGGTGCGGGACCTGCCGGAGTACCTTGTCGCCACATTGACGGCCTATCATACGGTTGAACTGTTCCAGTTGGGCCAGTATCAACCCGACCAACCAGACCGGAGCACCTTTGCCCAGATGGTCGATCTCAGCTACATCACGTGGTGGTTCGCGCAAGGGATGATCCTCTCCGCCAACTTCCGCCGTCGCGCCATTCACGACTGGCTGGCGGGGACGGTGGTGGTCAAATGTCCGCCCAAACGCAGAAGTCAGGCGCCAAAGGTTTGATGCGCCTCTGCCCCATCCGTCATCCCCATGTCGTCCCTCGACCTTCCCATCCGCGCTGCTACCGAAACTGCCCAGCGTCATGGCATTCAACCTGATCGCTGTGACATCCTGCAAAATGCCAGCACCCTGGTCCTTCGATTGACAGAAGACCTTGTGGCCCGGGTGGTGACGGATGTGGACGGTCCGCGCCAGGGCACAGAATGGTTCGCGAGAGAGAACGCCATCGCCGCCCACCTGACCCGTCACGGGGCGCCTGCCATCCCGCTCCATCCAGCGCTGCCCCCCGGACCCCACGAGCACTTGGGTTATACCTTGAACTTCTGGCAGTTTGTCACCATCACAGAAGACCCACCCACCAACGAGGACGTGGGCCGCACGCTGCATCAGTGCCATGCCATCTTGAGCAGCTTCGCCGAGCCACTTCCCAGCCTCGCCATCGTCCGGGAGAGCATCGATCTACTGCAGACGCTCCGTGACAAGTCGCTGCTCCCGGCACCCACCATCGAGATGCTCCGGGCCCGCCTTGAGGAAGCCCTTCAAGTCCTGGGCCACCATCCCCAGCAGGCGCTCCATGGCGATGCCCATCCTGGCAATCTGCTAAACACCACCGGTGGCCTCCTCTGGACCGACTGGGAAGATGCCTTTGCCGGGCCTGTGGAGTGGGATGTGGCCTCCTTCATCTGGAATCCCCTGCTGCTGGACAACGATGTCAGCACCGCGAACCAAATCGTAGCTGCCTATTGCAAGGCCGGTGGCGTTCTCAATCTTGAGGCGATGAACCAGTGCCTGATGGCACGCGCGGCCGTCATCACGGCCTGGTATCCGGTGCTCTACCCCAATCCCAACTCAGACCGTCAGAACAAGCTGCAGCGCCGCATCCAGTGGCTGGAAAGCCTTTCGTCACACGGCACCAATGACTTCGGCTTGATCTTGCCCTGATGGCCTCTCACTGTTGGCACCTCGCCTATGAGAACATTGAAATGGATCCAGGTCTTGCTGGCAGGTATCTCTCTCCACGGTTCAAACGTCGATGCCGCTGAGCCTGTTCGG
This sequence comes from Verrucomicrobium sp. BvORR034, assembly GCF_000739635.1. Lineage (GTDB taxonomy): Bacteria > Verrucomicrobiota > Verrucomicrobiia > Verrucomicrobiales > Verrucomicrobiaceae > Verrucomicrobium. The sequence goes on from NZ_BATQ01000106.1 coordinate 14,128, forward strand.
ATTTACGGGTCAGACACGTTGGGAGCCAGGCTAGTTCCCATGCTCTGTGAGGGCTACAGACGCGCCCATCCCGAACTGCGTCAGGGATTCGAGATTGTTGCAGAGGGTTCCGGCTCCGCCTTCAGTGCCCTGCTGGATGGCACGGCGGATTTGGGCATGAGCACGCGCGAAGTCCGGTCTGAGGAATCAACCGCCTTTACAGCCAAAGGTCTGAAGTTGGACCGCATGACACTCGCCATCAATGCCTTCGCCATTGCTGTCCATGAGTCAAACCCCGTTTCCGATCTCACTTCCTCCCAGCTCGAGGGCGTCTTCACTGGCGACCTGACAAATTGGAAACAAGTCGGAGGCCATGACCTGCCCATCGTGGTGATCACCCGCAACACGTCCTCCGCGAGCTACCAGGACTTCAGCGCTTTGGCCATGTCGGGTCGTCCATACGCCAAGACAGACCCAAGCTTGGTTGGGGCGGATCACCCAGCACACACCTTGGCGAGCACCCCAGCGGCCATCACCTACCTGCCGTTCGTTTACGCCAAGGCCAAAGGCATCCGAATGCTCACCCTCAACGGCAAGCCTTTCGACCCAGCCCAGCCATTGGCATACCCTCTGGCCTGGCCGAACTTTTTCTACGTTCGCAAAGACGTGTCCCCTGCCGCGAAAGCGTTCGCCGACTGGTGCTTGAAGTCGCCTGAGGCCCAAAAGATGGTCGTCACGGCAGGGTTCTTCCTGCCAGGTGAGAAATCACCTGCCAAAGATAAAACCGGTGCCCGTTGAGGGCACCGGCTTTCCTACAACACAACAACAACTTCAAGCTAACAACTGAAAAGGGTTGGGCACTTGGCCTCAATAGTAGTATCCGCGGTTGCCGTAGTACCCACCATCAGAGTAGTACCCGCGGTTCGCATAGTAGCGGCGGCGGTCATAGTTCCGCTGGTCCTGGGAATCACCGATCATGTTGCCGCCCAGGGCTCCCAAGGCACCGCCAATGGCTGCGCCTTCCAGCCCGCGACCGCTTTGGTGACCAATGATGCCCCCCACGGCAGCACCGCCCAGACCACCCACGACCGTGCCTGTTCTGGCGTTCGGACCTGAGGCGCATGAGCTCATCATCAGCGCCGCCAACGCGGCTGCTCCAAGGACGGGCATGCGGTGAAAGAGTCGGATGTGAAGGGAAGCGGTTTTCATGGCAAGTCGGGGGTTGAATTTGGACGACTGACCTCGGATCCGTGATCGACGTGATTCGCGTTAGGGTTTCCACCGCTGGCTGACGTGGGATTCTGTTCCGTTGGGAACGTATTGATTTTCGCGGCGGAAAAGCCAGGACGCACGTAGTCGGGCAGAAAACTGGGGAACTCACGGTGGACGGATTTGATCAATCGCATGCCCTCCTATGCGCAAAGCACATGCCAGTCTTGCTAAGGAAGCCTTAACACACTTATTATGAGCATATTGCAACTCAACACCACTCCGCAAGACTCCAGGGAATTGCTCTCAAGACGAAGCAATTGGCACGGTCCCAAGTGCAGTTTGCAAGATGCTTTCCTCGACGCAGGGGCGATTGTCCGGTATTTTTCGGCGATCTGCCATAGTCGCAGTGATTTTTGTCATTCCTGTAGTGAGGAATTTGGTGTTTAGAGGCCTGTGACGATGGGTGTTGCCTTGGCCAGTTCTGCTTCCAATGGGTTCCGATGGACGGGCTTTCTCAGCCGGTCTTGCGGACTGGTTGCGCTTGCCTGTTCCGTTCCTGGGACTTCGGCTGCCCAAAGTGCAATGGACCCCGCCGATTTTTCGTCAGCAGGCCCCGCCTCTGCCTTTGTCTGGCAAGCCCGATCAGACACCCCTTGGGCCACTGGCCTTGTGGCGGCACTGGGTGCGGGGGCCATCGCCGGATATCTCGTTCACCGGGACCGCAGAAAGCGCTTCGAGGTCGCCCTGGAGGGACGGCTCCGCACGGAGAAGTTCATCTCCGAACTTTCCGTCTCGTTGATCAACGTTTCCGCCGATCAGATCGATCAGGAAGTCATCCGCGCGCTGGAGAGGATCCAGAGCGTGATGTCCATCGAGCATTGTGTCCTGTTTACCTATTTCTTGAGCGCGGAGGCTCTGGTGATCACCCACGAAGCCGGCGATCCGCAGCATCCGCCGCTTTCCCAAATCAATGGCTCGAAGTTCCCATGGGTACTTTCCCAACTGACTGAAAAAGGAACCATCCGACTGAATGACACCTCACAAGATCTCCCTCTGGAGGCGCAATCTGAGCGCGCCGCCTGTGATGAGCTCGGCGTACGGTCTGCCTTGATCGTTCCTCTGCGAACGACAGACACAGAAGTGCGAGGCATTGCCTACATCACCACCAGCGGGACGCGGCAATGGTCGGACGATCTCGCCTCAAGCCTGCAGTTGATTGGGGATGTGCTGCTCTCCTCCCTTTCGGCCAAGCAGGCGGAAACGGCCCTTCGCCAGACGGAGACCAGCATGACCCTGGCGGCGGAATCGGCCATGCTCGGTTTCTGGCGATGGTATCCGGATGAGAACCGCTCCTGGCTGACGGACCAGGCCAGGGCCATCTACGGCTTCGAGAAGGACACCCGGGGCACTCATGCGGATTACCTAAAACGCATTCATCCCGAAGACCGAGCGGCAGCTCTGGCGCGATTTGCTCAGGCTATCAAAATGGACGAAAGCTTCGAACATGAGTACCGCCTGCTCTTCCCCCAAAACGATATCCGCTGGGTGGTGGTGAGAGCGCGCCTGGTGCGCAAGCCCAACGGCCGACTGCAGGAGATCGTGGGAGTGAGCATCGACGTCACCAAGGACCGCGAGCAGGAACTGCGCATGCACCGTCAGCACGAAGAAATGGCTCGCCTCAGCCGCGTGGCGGTGATGGGAGAAATGACCGCCTCGCTGGCTCATGAACTGAACCAACCCCTCACCGCCATCGTCACGAATGCCTCGGCTGCCCGTCGTTTCATGAACCGGGACAATCCAGATCCTGAGGTGATGAACGACCTCCTGCAGGACATCACCACCGCGGGGCAGCGGGCCGGGGAAATCATCCGCGGCATCCGCAGCATGGTGAAACCTGGTGGAGCTGGCAGAGAGGCGCTTGATGTGAACAGTCTCATCTCTGAGGTGCTCCGCCTTATGAAGACGGACATCATGGCCAAGTCCGGCTCTGTGGATCTGGACCTGGCTCCGCAACTCCCTCACGTAAACGCCATCGCCGTGCAGTTTCAACAGGTGCTCATGAATCTCTTGATGAACGGGCTGGAGGCCATGCAGCACTTGCCAGCAACCAGTCGGCGGCTCACGATCTCCTCCAGCAGTCCCTCCGAAGATGCAGTGCATATCTCGGTCCGCGATCTGGGAGCAGGGCTGCCCAAGGACGTTCCTCCTCGACGCCTGTTCGATCAGTTTTTCTCCACCAAACCAGATGGCATGGGCATGGGCCTCGCCATTGCCCGCTCGATCGTGGAGGGCCACGGCGGCACCTTGGAGGCCTGTGACCATCCCGATGGCGGGGCCAAGTTTACCCTCACCCTCCCCGTACGCAAAATCGGACCTCCGAGCTCCAGGCCTGCATGAAATCCACCTCCTCCCCGCCCGTCGTGTATGTGGTGGACGACGACGAACTCGTTCGCCGAAGTCTGCAGCGGCTGTTCATGTCCGCCGGTCACGATGCCTTCACCTTCTCCAGTGCAGAGAGCTACCTCAAGCTGGAACTGCCCACCCGGCCAGCCTGTCTGGTGCTGGACCTTCAGATGCCGGGACTGAACGGCTTCGCCCTACAAGACGAACTGACTGCCCGCGGCTCCCATGAGGGCATCGTCTTCATCAGCGGCCATGGCGACGTGCCGGCCTGTGCCCGCGCCTTGAAACAAGGGGCGGTGGACTTCCTGATGAAACCCTTCGGCGATGACCGGCTGCTGGCATCGGTGGAGGAAGCACTGGCCTACTCCGAACGCGCCCTGAAGCAGACTCTGAGCAGGCAAGGCGTGCAGGAATTGCTGGCGACACTCACCCCCCGGGAGCTGGAAGTGCTGCGCGGGGTGATTGCGGGATACCTGAACAAGCAGATCGCGGCCGATCTGGGCACCACCGAGAAGACCGTCAAGGTGCATCGTGGCAGGGTCATGGAAAAACTGGAGGTCCACTCTGTCGCGGAACTCGTCCGCATGTGCGCCGTGATCGGGCTCGAACCGGGTCCGACTGGAGCCGGCCGTGAAGAGGCCTTCTCCACATAGACCTGGCACCTCCCTCTTTCCTGCCCAGTTCCCCGTCCCTTCTAAAAAAACCCAAGCAACGGTCCCTATGATGACCCGCTTCCCCAACCGTGCCCAGCCTCGCGAAACTCCGATCTGCGTTGTCGAGGATGACCCGACCGTCTTAAGGGCCATTTCATGGCTGCTCGCAGCTGAGGGTTATGACATTCTGGGATTCAGCCTGCCACAGGAGTTCCTGACTCATGTCAGCACCAACGCCGTGCCGCTGGTGGTGTTGGATGTGTGGATGGAAGGGATGAGCGGACTGGAAGTGCAGACCCGCCTCCGGGCCATCTCTCCGACCACCAAGGTCATCATCATGACGGCCAATTCGGACCCCGCAACCCGCTCTCAGGCCGAGGCTGGAGGCGTTGCGGCGTTCTTCGTCAAACCCTTCGACACGGACTCCTTCGTCCAGGCGATTGCCACCATGGTGGGCAGCCAGAAGTCGGTGAAGACGCCGTGAGGCACCGCTGACATTGGACCAAGGTCCAATAGCGACGGGCAGGGCGTCGCCGCATATTGCGGCCGTTGAAGCGGTTCCTCCCATCGTTGTCAGTGCTGCGCACCCCTCTCACCCTCCTGGTGGCGGGCATCGCTGCATTGTCAGCAGTCGTCGTCCTGACGATGGCCCCCAAGCTGGCTACGCTGCCATTGGACGCTCTGTCACCCCACACCGCATGGGCCTTTGGCCTTGCCGGACTGACTTCAGCTCTGGGTGCGGGAGTCTGGCTGCTTAAAACCCCGCGTCCGGGGCACGAAGAGGTCACTTTCAGGGAGCTCCGGGATGCCTGCTCCCAAAATGATCCACTGGCTGTCTTTGCGGCTCACACCCGCTGGCTGGCCACTTTGGACGTCGAGTCGGAGGCCTCCTTGGAGATGGACCTCTTTGCATCCTTCTCAGAGTGGGAGGAAATGCAGCTCGCAGCAGAAAACGAGGCCCCCCATTGGAAGGCCGATCAGTTCCTGAGCGTGCTGGAGCAACAGCGTGCGTCGTATTTAGGTGAGCATCGCGTCTGAGAACAGGTCGCGTCTCGCCAACTAGGCATTTCCCCAGTTTCAACCGGGGCGCAGTCCCGCCACTTTTTCAGTCGGCTGACTCAGTATTGGACTTTGGTCCAATACCATTAAACTAGCTAATAGGATAGACTGTGGCATCAGTTTGAAAGAAACAGATCATCAATCCACCGACTGATGTCCCCTTCCCCACATGTCGCAAGCTCCCGCCACCACCATGGTGACGGTCTCTGCTCGGGCATGGGAAGTCAGATAGACTCAGGTACGGTGTGCACCATTTCAGCACGGGCAACGCAACTAGAGTATTCCAAAAACCAGCTGTAAGGAGTCAACAGCTTGATCTTGGATGGGTCTTGGAGATTGGAAACAGGTTGCGTTGCCCGGCGCTGAACCCTTAAACAAACGAGGGACCCTCTGAGGAGAACGGACCAACCGCGCACGTTTGGGTGGCCGCCAAGGAACCAACTCCTGGCTCAGTCGGCAGTTAATCCCCGAAGGGGATTTGTAGCACAGCCCAGTGGTTGGACGAGTCAACCCTGGGTTACCGCCGCGGAGGAGGATCAGGTGGGAAAGCCGACAGCATCCGCTTTTTCCCCACTGCCCTCAACACCTCCACGTCCGTCCTCCAGGTTCCTTGGCAGCGACATCAGCCGCCAACCATCCAGGCTAACGGCTCCCATGCCTCCGGCATCGGATGACAGGCATTGTCCCCTTAATTCAGGATGCTCTCGAACCACATGTCCGTGCGCTCCTGTCGGGCTTGAATCCGCGCCTTTCTCCGGTCCATCTTGGACTGGTACTTCTCGTTCCTCTGCTTCAGCTTGTAGTAGTACTCCGTATCATCCTTCGTGGAGGAGCAGGAGGTAAGGGCGACGCTGGCCAGAAGAAGCATGAGAATAACTCGGAAATACATGCGCATGAAATACAATGTCCGGGTTCGGAAGTAAATGCTTTGGTGAGGTTCCATCACCTCGGAAAACTGTCACTTGGGTGAGCTGCTGGACTTGGAGCTCTTCTTGGATGCCCCCCGTCCAAACTGGCCAGATAGGCCACCAGATCGCGAACCTGACGTTTGTTGAGCATGGGGCTCATGGGCGGCATGACCGAGATCGGGTCGGTCTTCGACTCAATCTGGGCAGTGTCAACCTTCTCTAGAGCGCCATCCGCGAGTCGTAGCTGGAGTGTCGAGGAAGTGTTGGCCACCAGCGTCCCGGTCAGCATTTTGCTATCCTTCAAAGTCACCGTCATGATCCCAAAGCCCGGGGCAATCGTCTTGGAGGGCGTGATCAACGCCTCTAGCAGGTAGATCCGCTCCTTTTGCTTGCCAATGAGGTTCAGCGCAGGGCCGACATTGCTGCCTTCCTTGCTCTCAAACTTGTGACAGGCGGTGCAATTCGCTGTGAGATTTTGTAGAGCGATCTCCTTGCCCGACTTCACGTCACCACCTTCCAGGCACTCCTCATAGGCAGCCGCCGTGCCAGCCTTCTCCGCCAGGACCTTGTCATGCGCGGCGAGCCGTTCCTCCAGCGCTGGAGCACTGCTGCGGCGAGTCTGGCAGGCCTCGATCAGGTCGAGTAGCACGGCAGCAGGCACCTTGCCCCCTTTGCCGGACTTCCAGGCGTCCCATTGCTCGACCAAGGCGTTATCCCCTGCCTCCAACTGCACGCGCCCCAACATGGACAGCGCCTTCTGCTTCTCCAGGGTGGTTCCGTTCTTGTACAGCTTCTTCGCCTCTACGGCTGCCTGGGCACGGTCCCGCAAGAGCACATTGTCCAATGCCGCGACCCGGAGAAGCTCCGGTGCCTTCGCCCCAAGGATGGCGTCCAGCGTCGCCACCAGATCATCAGAGCCGGGATGCTGGTCCGCAAGCAACCGGAGGGCCTCCACCCGCACCTCAGGACTGGCGCTTTCCTCCATCACTGCGGCACGCGCTACGCGAGACTCCACCGGAACGCGATGGATGGTGAGCAATTGAACCACCTTGGCCTTTAGTTCCTTCTCGGGAAGACCCATGAGCGCGTCAATCTTCGCAAGCGCTACCGTTGCCAGGGTTTTCGGATCTGCGGAACCAACAATCACCCGATATCGCCCATCCACACGGTCCAGTACCGGCGGGTCATTCCAGACCATGGCCAACTCCAAGGCCTCGACTCGTAGAGGGAGGGGCGCATCCTGACGGAGAGCGTAGGCAATCAGCCGTTCAGCATTCTCTTTGCCCCCAGTCCGCAGGCAGGCATTGAGCGCCCGGCGGGTCACAGCATCAGGCAACGCAGCGTTCTGATCCAGCAGCGCAATCAACTGGGGCAAGGCCGCCACAATGGACTCGTCATCATAGATGGCCCGAGCGGCTTCGGAAGCAATCTTGGGATCAGGATCCTTCAGGAATCCCGCCACTCCGGGGTGATTCAATCGCCGCAGAGCCAGCAGACTGGCCATGCGTACCGCCCGGTTGGGATGGGCGGCCGATCCCGCCAGAGCATCCGGCGAGGTGCATCCCACCAAACCGACCACACAAGCATGGCGAATCCAGGGGTCAAGGTCACCGTTTGACGCGGCCAGTTGGATCAGAGGCAGGGTCGCCACACTGGTTTTGCATTTGCCCAGGGCAATGGCGGCGTGGAAGCGGACGCGGGGATGCGGATCGGAAAGGAGTGGCACCAGGTGCCCGCTCTGGACGTCGTATGCTGCTGCATCCCCCATCACGCGGGCCGTCAGCGCACGGATCTCAGGGTCCTGATCCTGTGTGATATCGTCGAGAATGGTGGTGGCCGCATACTTGCCAGCTCGCATCAGCTGTCCCAATCCCCAGAGGGCGTGCAGACGTCCCAGCCGGGGCTGCTTCTTGTCCAACACAACGGATTCGAGGGCCTCATGCGCACCCCGCTTTGCCAGCTCAAACTGCGCCCCACGACGGACCCGCTGGTCAGCGTGACCCAGCAGCGCGGCAAGCGCTGGAGTCTCGCGGCTCTCAAAGCCAGCCTTCAACAGGGTGGCTGTTTCCTGACGGTCCGCCTGCCCCTCTCCTGCAGGATCATCCACCGTCCATACGGCACCGATTTCATTCAGCGGATAGTCACCGCCCCAGTCCACCATGAATAGTTTGCCGGAGGGAGCCCAGCTCATGCCGATGCCCATGACGCCACTGGCCACGACCTTGTCCTCCTTCAGCCCGAAGGACGCGCCTTCGGGCGTCACCCGCATGGCATTCATTTTCCCGGAGGGGAACTGGTTCAGGAAAAACGTATCCTTCCAACCCCGTGCCAGGGCCGTGCCAGGATTGTATGCGAAGCCCGAGGGGCCATCATGGGAGCTCGCCAGAGGCGGAGTGATGTACTCCGGCTGGGAGGCGTGAAGTGGCTGCCACAATCCCTCATCCACCCAGGGGCAATAACCCTTCATGTATTGAAAGCTACAGCGCCATCCCGAGTCGCTCTGCTCGGTGATGTACACCAGGCGCTCCTTTTCGTCCGGCTTGTCCGCATCGTTGTCCACGCCAAAGAGATTGCCGAAATCATCGAACGCCACTTCCTGCACGTTGCGAAGGCCATGGGCAAAGATCTCGAACCCGCTGCCATCGGGTTCGCACCGCAATACCGCCCCTTGATGCGGGGCCGATGCCCGCTTGCCTTCCTTGGTGATGACGTTGGTGCCCTTGTCACCGATCGTCCAGTAGATGCGCCCATCCGGCCCCACGCACAGGCCGTGCATGTCATGGCCGGCGTAGGCGATGTGGTGGCCGAATCCGTGAGCCACGATTTCACGTTCATCCGCCACGCCATCGTCATTGGTATCCCGCAGACGCCAGAGATCCGGCGCAATGGTGCAATACACCCAGCCATCATGCCAGAGGATGCCAGCCGCAATCCCTGTGACCTCTGTGTTGAATCCCTCGGCAAACAGCGTCCGTTTGTCGGCCACGCCGTCACCATCAGTGTCTTCCAGGCGGTAGATTTTTTCGGAATGCACGGTCAGGTCTTTCCAGTCGATCAAGCCGTCTCCGTTGTGGTCCTTGAGGCTGCCTTCCGGCTTCAGCATCTTCCCCGGAGCCAGCACTTCATGGTAGAAGGCCTGTTTTTGCTCGATGCTCTCCAGGCGCACATCACGCGGGATCCACTGGGTGTGCTCACGGATGTCGAGATCCGCCACCTTACGACGGGTCGTCTGAGTGACATAGACCCGGCCCTGAGGATCAACGGTGCAGGCCACGGGATCTGGCACATTGATGTCTCCTGACCATTTGTGAAGTTTCAGTCTGGACGAACCAAGCGTCGACTGCGCCACTGCGTCACTGCCGCCGCCCAAGGCAAGAAGGGCAAGTGTGAAGACCGCACCAGTCGTGCCGAGGGGGTGCAGGAATCGAGTCAAAATCATGCAGTGTGTCTTTCACCTCTTTTTGCCCTTCACGCAACCAGCGGAAACTCAACAATTGGCCGGCGGGAGTACAAGAACTGGCCTCCATCTCCTTCAGTGGGAAGCGGAGGGATTGGCATTCGTCTGAAAGGGGCGGACACCCTGGGTATCGGTGCCCGAATCATCATCTCAAACACGGCCTGGGGCGCTCCCCCCTCAACACATCCCGCTACGCTCGCACTCGAACCCGGAGGGTTCACCATGAATAGCCAAGCGGTGCAACAAGGGTAGCGAGTGAAGCTCATGGAAAACGTACCGCGGAAACTCTACCGCGGAGCGGTAGGCCATCAGCGCAGTCAAGCCCTCCCAAACTGGCACTACCCGCCCAAGGCCAAGCGCTCCAGGACGTCCTGAGGTGTTGCAACAAAAAAGCACGGCGTATTGCCGTGCTTTTAAGTGAACTTTGAGCCGCGAAGGGAGCCTTACGGAGCCTTGGGAGCTTCCGCGGGCTTGGCCTCCTCAGGAGCTTTTGGGGCTTCGACCTTGGGCGCCTCAGCGGGAGCGGATTTGACTTCGGGAGCCGCCGCAGGCTTCTCGGCAGCCTTGGGAGCTTCAGCAGGTTTCTCGACGGGCTTAGGTGTCTCCTTGGCCTTGGGCTTCGCTTCTTCGACGGCAGGAGCCGGCGTCGATGCCGGCACAGGGGCGGGTGCGGGTGCTGCCGGAATCATCGGTGCGGCCGGAGCCTTCAAGAGCGGAGGCGGCGCGGCACCCAGGGCACCTGCTGCCGGAGATTCTGCGCTGCCAGGCGCCCCTTCTGCGGACTTGTCACGAAGCACTTCCGTGCGCTTTTTGAGCAGATCCGAAACCCCGTAGCTGCTGACTTCAAACACTTTGCCCTCTGAAGCCTTCTCTTTGGCAAGCTTCTCTTCGAGCAGTTTGCCCGTCGCAGCAAACTCGTCATCAAGCCGCTTCTTGTCTTCAGGCTTCTCGTCGGCAGCGGGTTTACGCTCCTTCGGGAAGTTGCCTGAGACCTGCACCGTCAGGAAGTACTTGGGCTCTGCGTCCCCTTCCTTCTTCTCAAGGATCTGCACCTCGTAGGTGAAGCCCTTGAAGGTTTCCAGCTTCACCTTGGTTGCCCCCTTCATGAATTCGGGAGTGCCCTGCTCCTTGGTCAGCACGTCATTGAAGACGACTGCCGAAAGCGCACGGTTGAGGACATCAGCCTTGGCCGTGTCCAGCTCTTCGCCCGGCTTCGCGTCGGTGAGAAGGAAGGGATTCTGCAAGTCCTTGCGGGAGGCACTCCAGCCGTCCGCGGTGTTGGGAGGAGTGATGGTGACCGACTTGATCTCCTGCACATCGATGAAGGCTTTGTCGAGCCATTCCTTCGGATCTGCCTGAAGTTCGAAGAGGCTCTCGCCCGTCAACCACACGGTGTCGCCGTCTTTGGGGTTGCGAATCCATCTCTGCTGGCCCGCGCCGCCCATGAAGTTACCGCTGGAAGCACCACCGGTGCTTTCAACGGATTTCCCGGCGACAAATGAGCCGAGCACTTCGCCCTTCTCATCCTTCAGTTCCACCTGCAGCCCGGTCGATTCCGGACCCGCCTCTCCCGGAGGCAGCAAGCCCACCTCACCCAGCACCGATTTGCCGACGGTCTGCTTGCTGAGGAGCTTCAGGTTCGAGACGGCTGCCACCGCCTTGGAGAGCTTCTCATAGGCTGCGGGATAGTTCTCGCGCTCTTTCACCACCCACTTGTCGCCTTCGACGACAAGCGTGACGGTGTTTTTGCCTTCGCGGATCACCACCTGACGGATGTCCTTCGAGGGGAGATCCGTGAACAGAGTGGCGCGGTCCTTCACCCCCACCAGCCTGGCGGAGTTCAAGTTTTTGTCGCGCAGCTTGCCGTAAAACAGGGCAAAGCCGACGAGTCCGCCAAGGACGATCAACAATACAACTGGCTTTTTCATGGTCAGTGATTCAAGAGAAATGATACCAAGTCACGTGGACGGGTGTTAGTGAGCGGCCTGCAGAGAGCGGCGGCGGGCGGCGATGGTGACTCCGACCGCGATGATCAGCAGCGGAATGGCTGCCATGTTCAGCAAGGTGATGAGAAACTCCCGACGGTCTTTCATGCGGGTCTGCTCCTTGATGAGTTCACGTCTTTTGGCCATGAGCTCCACCTGCTTGTCCTGAAGCTGCTTCGCCTGGGCTTCGTTGGGGTTCAGCATGATCAGGCCCTGCGTCGCTTTCACGCCGCCGCCCTTGGCGATCTCCTGCACCACATCATTGAGGTCCTGCTCGATCTTCTGCATGCGAGGACGATACTGCTCCTCAATGTTGGCGTTTAGTTCCTGAAGCTTCGTGAAGGGGCGGTTCGCGGACGAACGGCTGCGGACTGCGATCAGGTCAGCACCGCCCGACAAGAGCTCCACGGTGTTGAGCAGCAGGGGCAGGTTCGAGTTGCTCATGCGCATCGACGCGCCGCCCATCGGGTCACGCTCGACGACGAACTCATCGAACTCCATGTCCACATCGCTGAAGAGGAACACGACGCCATCATTGTTGGCAGACTCTTTGAGAGAAGGCTTGGCCTCCTCTTTCTTTTCACCAGCAGGTGCCCCTGCGGGCTTGTCATCTTCACCACCCGTACCGCCGGGGAGCATGCCAGGGGGAAATCCGCCCGGGAAACCTCCGGGCATGCCAGGCATTCCGCCAGGACCTTCGGCGGCCGGTGCGGTGACCTTCGGCTGGCCATCAGGGAATGCCGTCTTAAACCGACCGGTCAGGCGCACACCCATCACCTGGGACTTGCCGCTGGCCTGGAAGTTCTTCAGGTCCTCACGCATGGCCTTCTCGGCGTCAGTAGTGTCGATCAGCTGAGATTTCTCAGATGAATGCACCAGCGTGGTGGAGGTCACATTGCCCTTGGCTGCCACATTGAAGGAGCCTGCGGAGAACATCTGGACGAGCTGCAGGGGCTCCGTCATAGGCTCCTTGTCATTGATCCCCTCCTTGGGAATGCTCAAGAAGGTCGGGACCGCCCGGCGATTGTTGGCCGTGCGGAATGTCATGTCAGCCACGACAAGGTTCTTGTCATAACCCACACCCCACTCCTTGAAGAGCGTCGGCAGATCGGAGTTCGGTGAAACGAACGAGGTGGGCGCGCGTCCCATCTGTCCAGGGTTGTTGTAGGCCCGGCTCACCAGGCAGTGAGGATCCACAAAGGCGATCACTTTCCCGCCCTTGAGCAGGAACTGGTCGATGGCGAATTCAGCACGCGGCGTGATGTCCGCAGGATGGATCACGAGGAGGATGTTGATGTCGGAGTCAACCGCTTCGCTGGACATTGGCACCTCACGCACATCGTAGTCCAGGCGCAGCTGCTGGATCGCAATCCAGGGACGTTGCTGGTTCTGCTGCATCCCCGGCGGGAAGTTGAAGGCCGGTCCGGAGATGGGCATCGGGCTCATCACACCGATCACACTGCGCTTGGTGCGCGTGACCTGGGACAGCGCCCGGGCGATCTGATACTCGAGAGTGCCTTCTTCAGCGGGAGTCAGCGTTGGGATGATCTCCTTTTTGTCGAGCGACTGGATGGCGAGGCCGAAGTAGGCCTTGTCGCCTTCTTCGTTGACGGTGTAGCCCTGAATGTCATCTGCCACCGCTTTATCTTCCTCCTCCGTGTTGGGACGCGGGTCGATGTTTTCCAGGGTGATCTTGCCGCCGCTGGCCTTGGTGATTTCCAGCAGCAGGTCACGCACGGTGTTCCCGTAGGTCTGGCCCCACTGGGGCATCAGCCGGCTGTCTGAAGTGGCGTAGAAGCGGATGGTGACCGGCTTGTCCGGGTTCAAGCCCTCAACAATGCGGCGGGTGCCGTCTGAGAGGGTGAAGATCCCCTTTTCCGTGAGGTCCATGCGGAAGTTGAGGAAGCCAAGGCCGCTGACCAGGATGTTCACCACCACAACGATGGCGATCACAAGCAGCAACACGAGGGCGCTGAGAGTAGTTTTCGATTTCATGCGCGAAAAAAGATTGGGCAATTGGGTGTCAGTGGCGCATCAGGCACGCTTGGCCTGGATCGCATAGTGGGTGATGCCGAGGCAGACGCCGACGACGCTGAGGAAATAAAGCACGTCGTCGAAGACGAGCAGGCCCTTGGACATTTCGTAGAAATGGGTCATGAAGCACAGCTCGGCGATGAAGCGCACCAAGCCATCGAGACTGGCCGGGGTGACCTTGAGAAGGAAATCCACCACCTGCTGGAATCCGAAGAGGAAGAGCAGCAGGCAGATCGCGACCGAGATGATGAAGCAGATGACCTGGCTTCGTGTGAAGGCACTCACCGCGCTGGTGATGGCCAGACAGGCCAGAGCGTACAGGTAGCTGGCGATGTAGCCGCTGATGATCGGGCCCGGATCAGGCTCGCCCAAATACGAGACGGTGAGAATGATCGGGAAAGTCAGCGCCAGACCAATCGCCCAGACCGTGGCGGCAGCGAAGTATTTGCCCAGCACCGCATGCCACGGGGAGATGGGCATGGTAGCCAGGAGTTCCATGGTGCCGAGGCGTTGCTCCTCAGACCAAAGTCTCATCCCCACCGCAGGAACAAGCACAAGGTAGATCCAGGGGTGCCACATGAAGAAGCTGCCCTGTCCAGATAGCGTGGCGTTGTTGGAGGAGAGGAAGCCTCCCACGATGAACGTGAAGCCCATGGCGGCGATCACGAAGATGAACAGGATGATGTAGGCCAGGGGCGAGTTGAAATACGAGAAGAATTCCCGCTTAAAAACCGCAATGATGTTTTTCGTTGGACTCATGGTGAGCAAATCAGATCAGCTTTGAAAAATAGATTCGGGGACATCCGCCACTCGGGAGGGCACCCGTCTTCGTTCTGGTGAACTTGGGCAGGTCAGGAGGCCGTGTCTGAGCGCGTGATGGTGCGGAACACCTCGTCGAGGCGGCCTTCCTCACGGTGCAACTCCTCCACCCTCCATGATCTGGCCGCCAGCAGCGTGCCGATTTCGCGCACCAGATCCTCTGGCTTGGCCTTGCGGGAAGGAAACACCCGGCCGGAAAAACCAAGTTCATCCATCACCGCTGCCTCCACCTTGTCCACCCCGGCAAGTTTCTCCAGCTCGGCACGCACACCGGATCCCGCGAAGCCTCGCACCGTGACCCGCACTGCGTCCGCGCCCGGCGCCCGGGTCTTGAGGGAATTCGGGGTGCCGTCGGCCACCACTTTGCCGTGGTCAATGATGATGGCGCGGGAGCAGACCGCCTCCACCTCTTCAAGAATGTGGGTCGAGAAGACGATCGCCTTGTTCTGGCCCATGCGCTTGATCAGGTTGCGCACTTCATGCTTCTGGTTGGGATCCAGGCCGTCCGTGGGTTCATCGAGGATCAGCACTTCAGGATCATGGATGATGCTCTGGGCAAGGCAGGTGCGGTGACGGTAACCCTTTGAAAGGGTGTCCACACTCTGATTGCGGACCGGCTCCAGGAAGCAGGTCTCCAGGGCCTTGTCGATCGCCTTGGAGCGGGCAGAACCGTACAGCCCGCGCATCTCTGCGCAGAAACCGAGGAAGCCCACCACACTCATGTCTGAATACAGGGGAGCGTTCTCCGGCAGGTACCCGAGGGCCCGTTTCGCGATTTCGGGCTTCTCAAGCATGTCAACGCCCCCTACGCTGATCGTTCCCGCCGTCGGCTGAAAGTAGCCCGTCACCATGCGCATCGTGGTGGACTTGCCGGCACCGTTTGGACCAAGGAAGCCGAGCACCTCGCCTTTTTCCACGTTGAAGGTGATTCCATCGACGGCCACCTTCGGACCGAACACTTTGCGGAGGTCTTTTACCTGGATCATACTTTAGGGATTCTGGTCTCTTCCTGAAATGTGCAATTCGAGCGAGGGTTACTAACGCCGATCAGACAGGATTATTGTTCTCATGTTCAAGCGCTGGGAACCACAACTTTCAAAGCAAAAAGACCTTTCCGCGCAAGAATTTTCTTTCATTCAGCTTCCTGAAAAATACCTGTCCAAATCGGCCTAAAACGCGGGTTCCTTCCCCTTTCGCCCTCTTTGCTGCCCAACCTTGGCAAAACGGAAATTCAACATCCTTGCCACCGGATGCGTCAGTTCGTATGCTGGGCGTCTTTTCTGTCCCGCTCCTGCCCCCAATGCTGACCTCCCAGAACCCAGATCCTACTGCGTCCCGGCCGTTTGTCCTTCTGCGCCCGTTGATTGCCGCCTGGCACTGGTTTTTCCCGCCGACCCAGGCCCATATGGACCGGCAGTCCCGGACCGCCCGGATCGCGGCGGGCTCGCTAATCCTGCTCTTTTCCATCGGGCTGATGGTTTTCACCGTCATGAATGCCCGGAAATGGCATGACGCCTTCCAGACATGGCAGTCGAACCGTCTCATTGACGAGGCCATCAAGCTCAAGGAGCAGGACAAGTTTGTGGACGCCTGGCTCAAGGCCCACGAGGCCTACGCCAAAGACGCGGACAATGTGAGGGTGCTCCGCGTCATGGCCCAGTTCTACACCTTCATGCAGAAAAAGGAGGCAGGCTGGTTCTTTGACCGCCTCCGTCAAAAAGGGGCCATGACCGACGAGGACACGACCTTTGAAATCGAGGCCCTCGCTTCCATTGCCGAGAACAAGCAGGCTCAAGATCAAATCGAGCAGGTGCTGCGGACCTCGAAGCCCACCCAGAAGGTCGTGGAACTTGCCGATGTGGTGTTGAGGAAGAACCAGCGCAGCCGTCAGCTCCTGCAGATTCTGGACAACTTTGTCATTCAGGAGCCCGACAACATGGAGATCAAGCTGCTCTACGGCCGCCGGTTGGTGGAGTATGGCACTTCCGATGAGATCGAGAAGGGACTGAAGATGCTTTGGGAGCTTGCCTCCGACAAGGGGGCGAACGGTCTGGCCGCCCTGGAGTTTCTCGACCGGGTCAAAACGATCAGCAGCGAGGAAAAACAGAAACTCATCGAACTGCTCGACAGTCATCCGCAGGTCAAGGAAGAGCACCGGATCGCCGCCTTGCGCCGACAGGTGGAACTGGAACCTGGCCGCAAGCAGGAGATCATTGCCAAGGCGATGGAAGACCGCCGCGGGTCCAAACGCGAAGACCTCGTGCCCCTCGCCCGCTGGTTGACCACGGAAGGCGAGAACGAAAAACTCCTGTCGTACCTCGATGCGGACATGGTCCGGGACTATCCTCCGCTCCTGGAGAACTATCTCAATGCTCTCACCCTCTTGGGAAAAAACGAGGAGCTGGCCGCTTTGATCAACGACCCCCGCACGCGTCTCACCACCGCCATTCGCGCCTTCCACAAAGCCCACCTGGCCTACGTGACGAAAGCACCCTCGGAAAAGGTGAACGAACTGCTCAAGGAAGCCCTTGCGGCCATCCAGAGCGAGGGCCGGCAGCCCATGCTTCTGACGCTTGCGGACTACGCCGAGAAACGAGGCCACCTGAAGATCGCAGAAGAAGCCTACAAGCTGGCTTCCCGAAGCAACCGGGCAGATCTCGCGGGCTACGAGGGCCTGCTCCGACTCACCTACCGGAACGGAAACACCGCTGGATTCCTGGCCGCGGCGCAGGAGACCGTGCAGCGCTGGCCCGAAAAAGAAGTGTTTGAGGAGCGCTACCTCTACAGCGCGCTGATTTCCGGCGTGGACATGGAACAATCCATCGGACGCGCCTCCCGGCTCCTCTCCTCCCGCCCTGCCGACTCCACACGGAAGTTGATCGTCGCCCTGGGCGAGATCCGGATGGCCAATCCCAAATCCGCCGCCACCGCGTTGCAACGGATTGATCTGGGAGATCTCACTCCCGGTCAAGGGGCCGTGCTTTGCGGCATCATGCAGGCGGCAGGTTACGATGACCAGGCCCGCTCCCTCGCTGGCAGAATCCCGGACGACACCCAGATGCTGCCGGAGGAAAAACAGTTCCTGATGATGGCGAAGGCTCCCCCGCGCGGTTAGCCCCCCTGCCCCGCCGTTGCCATCTCGAACTGCTGCGATACCAGATGCAAGCGGGCACTCGAGCGGAACTCAATGGGTCTCGCTGACAATTCAGGTGTCATTTCCGGCATCGGGAGTATCATCCTGCACCGTGAAATCCATTCTCGCGCCGTTCCAGCACCTGGAGATTCGCAGTCTGCCAGCCGGGGAGGTCGTCATGACCCAGGGTGAGCCGCATTGTCGGCTGCTGGTGTTGATTGAGGGCGCGGTTGAAGTGATCAAGGACGACGTCCGCGTCGCCCGCTCCCGCGAGCCGGGCGCTATCTTCGGTGAGCTGTCTCTGCTTCTGGGCGGCCCCCATACCGCCACGGTGCGCACCACCCAGCCGTCCTCATTTTATGTGCTGGATGATCCCGCCGAGTTTCTCCGCACCCATCCAGGAGCTGCCCTGGAGCTTTGCCGCCTGCTGGCCCGCAGGATCGACGCCCTCAATCGCTACCTGGTTGATGTTAAACACCAGTTCGAAGGCCAGGAAGGCCACTTGGGCATGATCGGTGATGTGCTGGACACCTTGATACATCACCAGCCGAAGACTCCTGGTTAACAGGTGAGCCCCTTCATACGCAAAGCATCCCCGTCATTCCTCGCACCCCAGGTGAAGCAACGGGATCATTAAAATGCCTACTGAGAACAGGCGCTGACGAGGGCCAGTCCTGCGAGTAAGTTGCGTATCAAACAGCCAGCATCGTAAAGACCCCATCACGGACCCTTTGCGCCTAACAGTTGACGAAATGCGCACTGGATAACGCCATGCTATACAGTGCATCACGCGAGTTGCCCTAATACGCCACCGTCTCAGCGCCCTCGCTGCTGCACCAACGCACTGTCCGGTTCTCCAGATCCACCCAAAGATGCGGAGGCGTGGAGGACATTTCATAGCCCGCATTGAAGGCCAGAGTCGCCCCCATCTTCGCCTGCCATGCGCCTCCCGCCTGAAAAGGCGCTTGGTGGACATGACCACAAAATACCAGATCAGGTTTAAGCTCCTCGATCCATTCCTGTAGCTCAGGGGAACCGAAATGCACCTTCCCCGTCCAGCTCAGAGGCGTGTGATCCGGTGGGCCATGGTGGACCCAGATCCAGGTGCCCAGTCGTTTGGAACCTGCCGCACGCAGGCCAGACAACACTGCCGCACGCTGGTCGGGGTGCATCGTCCATGGACAGATGCTGACCGTCACATCCCCGACATCTACGGTGTCACCGTCCACCTCAATCCCCGAGTCGCGCAGATCCTGCATCCAGGCAGCCGAATAGGCAGCCCCTTCTTCGGGCTGGTCCACATCATGGTTTCCCGAAGACGCGAATACCCGCGTCCCCCGGACCAGTCTGCCCAAGTACTTCTCCACCACCTGACTCTGCACATCCACACTGACATACGAGCCGATGTCCAGGAAATCACCCGCCAGGACCATGGCGTCCACCTCTGCCACCTGCCGGAGCAGCCAGTCGAACTGCTTCAGATTGTAGTGCAGGTCCGCGGTTACAAGAAGCTTCATGCGGTGGCAGGGCACAGGTGTAGATCAACTTCGCACCAGATCAAGATCGCATGAGCCAATCTTCATTGACATTGGAGCAGACTGGCTTCTGCTGGAAAGCTCAATTTCCCAGGAATGAAGTCTGCCAGCACGCCCCCACCTCCGCACCAGTTGCTCACCGCCCACTGGCCCGCCTATCGGTTGCTGGACACCGGAGCCGGCAGAAAGCTGGAGCAATGGGGCACTCACCTCATTCAGAGGGATGAACCCAAGGCCTGGTGGAAGCCCACCCTGCCAAAATCAGAATGGCAGAAGGCGGTCAACCAGCTCGATGCGAAGACCGGCGTCACGGTCGGCGGCAAGGAGATTTCCTGGACCCTGCCCCTTCAAGAGTTGCAGGTCCGTCTCCGCCTGACCCCTGGCTCCCGTCATGTGGGGGCGTTTCCTGAGATGGCACCGCAGTGGCTCTGGCTTCAGCAGAAGATCCGCGCCATGAAAGACGCCAAGCCCAAGGTCCTGAACCTCTTTGGCTACACGGGCATTGCCTCCGTAATGGCCGCAGCCGCCGGAGCAGAGGTGGTGCATGTGGATGCCTCCAGGCCATCGTTAGATTGGGCGCGGGAAAATCTCGAACTGAATCCCAAGACCGCCCAGAGCAGCACCGTTCGATGGATGCTGGATGATGCCTTCGCCTTCGTGCAACGGGAGGTCCGGCGCGGGAACCAGTACGCAGGCATCCTGCTCGATCCTCCCAGCTATGGCAAGGGACCCAAGGGCCAGATCTGGAAGGCCGAAGAGCAACTCCACGAGCTCCTCACCACCTGCAAGTCCCTGCTGCGGGAGAAGGATGCCTTGTTCATCCTGACGCTCTATAACCTCTCCATCTCCGCCTACTCCGTGCACAATCTGCTTCGCCAGGTTTTTGCCCTCCCCTCTCCCGCTA
Organism: Verrucomicrobium sp. BvORR034; assembly: GCF_000739635.1. GTDB lineage: Bacteria > Verrucomicrobiota > Verrucomicrobiia > Verrucomicrobiales > Verrucomicrobiaceae > Verrucomicrobium. Next base: position 34,209 of record NZ_BATQ01000106.1, read on the forward strand.
TCGAGATCGGCGAGCTCAGTCTGGTGGATGAGGCAGCTGGCAACGTGCTGTCCCTGGCCAACTATGGCCGGTTTGCACGTTGAGACAGCCGGCATCAGGCCGCATCCCGCAAGACCGCCTCGACTTCTGCCGCCGTGGTCTTCCACGAGCACATGAATCTCGCTCCACCACCGATGAAGCTGTAGTACTTCCATCCTGCCTTCTTGAGCTTCTGGTCCACAGCCTCAGGCAGCTTGGCGAAGACAGCATTCGCCTCCACTGGATGGAGAATCTCCACCCCTTCAATTTGCCGGAGCCCTTCAGCCAGAGTCCGGGCGTGGTCATTCGCCTGGCGGCCATATTTCAACCAAGCCCCGCCTTTGATCAGGCGACGCCATTGGGCGGAGATGAACCTCATCTTGCTGGCCAACTGTCCGGCCTGTTTGCAGCGCCACGCGAAGTCGCGGCTCAGATTTTTGTCAAAGAAGACCACCGCTTCGGTCATTGCCATGCCATTTTTCGTGCCGCCAAAGCACAACACGTCCACCCCCGCGCGCCAGGTGATGTCTGCTGGAGCGCAGTTCAAAGATGCCACTGCATTCGAGAACCGCGCGCCATCCATGTGAATCGCCACCCCCTTGCTCCGGGTCACGCCCCATAGTTCCTTCAACTCCTCAGGCCGGTAGACCGTGCCAAATTCTGTGCTCTGGCTGACGCTGAGCGCCCTCGCCTTGGGATAGTGCAGATCCTGCCGATGGGTGATGAGCCGGGACACATCAGCGGGATGACACTTCCCCATCTCCCCTTGGGCCAGGAGGATTTTGGAGCCGTTTGAGAAGAACTCAGGAGCCCCGCACTCATCGGTCTCCACGTGAGCCACCTGATGGGCAATGACACTGTGATAACTCTGGCAAAGGGACGCCAGGGAGAGCGAGTTGGCGGCCGTGCCGGTGAAGACAAAGTACACATCGCAATCGGTCTCAAACAGTTCACGGAAAGCATCGCAGGCCTCGCGGGTCAGGTGATCGTCCCCATAGGAGGGTTGATGCCCCTCATTGGCCTCTTGGAGCGCCTCCCAAGCCTCGGGACAAATTCCTGCGGTGTTGTCACTCGCAAACTGGCATCCTGGTACGATCATAAGAACATGATGGAGAAGACGCCAGGGTTGGAAAGTCAAATTGCGGGCTCCTTGTGGGGAGCCGTGGTGGGAGACGCCTTGGGAGTGCCCGCAGAGTTCCGCAGTCGCCAAGACCTGGCCCTGAATCCGATCGTGACCATGACCGGCAACGGCACGCACCACCAACCACCCGGCACATGGTCGGACGATTCCTCCCTGATCTTCTGCACGCTGGAGTCCCTGCTGGAGTGCAATCATCTGGTCGCCCAGGACATGGCCGAGCGGTTCCTGCGCTGGCTGCGCCGCGGCTACTGGACGCCCTATGGGGAGGTGTTTGACCTGGGCATCGCCACCCGTCAGGCGCTGGCTCGGTTTGCGGAGGGGCGGCCCGTGGCACGCTGTGGCGGGAGGGAGGAGTTCGACAATGGCAACGGCTCCCTCATGCGCCTCATTCCCGTCTCACTTTGGGTCTGCAACACGACCCCGGAGGAGGCCGTCGCCTCCTCTCACCTGGCGTCCATCATCACGCACGCCCACCCCCGCTCTCAGATGGTGTGCGGCTTTTTCACCATTATCGTCCGCGGCTTGTACCAGCAGCTATCGCCTCTCGATGCCTTGAAACAAGCCTGGTCACAAGCCGAAGCGCTGTACTCCACCGATGAGGAATTTCACAAAGAATGGCCCTCACTGCACCAGATGCACCCAGACATCCTCCCACACATGAGTGAGGCGGAGGTGCCCAGCAGCGGCTACTGCGTGCATACCCTGGAGGCTGCGGTCTGGACCCTGCTGCATACCACCAGCTTCGAAGAATGCGTTCTGCGAGCCGTCAATCTCGGTGAAGACACGGACACTACCGGCTGCGTGGCCGGTGCGCTGGCGGGCTTGGTTTACGGCATCGAGGCCGTGCCAGCACACTGGACCAGGGCGCTGGCAAGACACGAGGATGTGACAGAAATCATCTCCAGGTTCACCGAAAGGATAACCCGGCGTTGACGAATCCATTTGCGCCCGTCATTCCACATGACACACTCCGAGGAAACGAACCCTTATGCGCTGCCCCAAGTGCGGAACTCTCGAAGACAAAGTCATCGATTCGCGTGAAGCGAAGGATGGTAGCTCGGTGCGCCGTCGTAGGGAGTGTCTTTCCTGCAACCACCGCTTCACCACCTACGAGCAGGTGGAACACGAAGAGTTGAGGGTGATCAAGCGCAATGAATCGCGGCAGCCTTTCAGCAGGGAAAAGCTGATCGACAGCATGAAAAAGGCCTGCGGCAAGCGGCCAGTCGGCATTGAGCTGCTGGAGCACGCTGCAGACGCCATCATCACCGAGATCAGCGCCGCTGGCTACCGTGAGGTCCCCTCCCGTGTGCTCGGCGTGAAGGTGATGCAACACCTGGAGGCCATCGATCACATCTCCTATGTGCGGTACGCCTCCATCTATCGCGAGTTCCAGGAATTGGGTGAGTTCATCAGCGAAATCAACTCCCTGGAAACCCGGGTGCCACGTGATGTGAAGCAACCGGAGCTCTTCCGCAAAATGTAGGTGCGAGACCGCCCCTTCCCTGCTCCAATGGCGGGCATGACGCTGTTCCAAAAGATTCTGGCCCGCGAGATCCCCGCCACCATTGTTTACGAAGACGACGACTGCTTCGCGATCAAGGACATCAATCCCCAGGCGCCCGTCCATGTGCTCGTGATCCCCAAGACGGTCATTCCCCGTGTTGGTGACGCCGTGCCTGCGGATCAGGCCACTCTGGGCGCCCTCCTCCTCGCCGCGGGCAAGATCTCCACCCAGTTGGGAGTCAACGCCACAGACAAGGGCTTCCGCCTGGTGATCAATCACGGGCGCGATGCCGGCGAGACGGTGCCTCACATGCATGTGCACCTGCTGGCGGGTCGTGATCTGACCTGGCCTCCTGGTTGATGCAGAACAAGCGGTTCAGGAGACTATCTACGGCACAAAAAAGGGCGGTCGTGAAGACCGCCCTTTTTCATTGGAATCTCAACTCAATCCACTCACACCGCATCCGGCAGCCGGACATACGGACCTTCCTTGAGAACGGAAGGCTTCAGACCGCGGAGGATCTTCACCCACTCCAGAACGCAGCCAATCACGATCGTGGTGACAAAGATCAAAAACAGCGAAGTGATTCCGATGTCCACCTTGGCATTGAAGATCACGGTCTGGGCCTCCTTGATCTGTGCCGCGGTCAGCGGAACGTTGTTGAGGACGCCCGCAGCGAGCACCGCCTCCTGTTTCACGATCTCAGGCAGGAAACCGGCCGCCAGTGGGGAGAAGATCTTCAGGTAACCCGCGCTGAAGGTCACACAGAGCAGGAACACCAGCGGCACCAGGGTGCACCAGGCGTACTTGGCCCGCCCCATTTTGATGATGATAGTCGTGCCCAGGCAGAACGCGATCACCGAAAGCAGCTGGTTGGCAATACCGAAGATCGGCCAGAGGCTTTTGGCAATGCCGTAGGGATCAATGGCACCGTTGTAGAGGAAATAACCCCAGGCAGCAACGAGCGCCGCGCTGGCCACAATGTTTCCCAGCCAGGAGCTTGTGTCCCCCAGCGGTTTGTAGAAGGTCCCCAGCAAGTCTTGTAAGATAAACCTCCCCACCCGGGTGCCTGCATCCAGGGTCGTCAGGATGAACAACGCCTCAAACATGATGGCGAAGTGGTACCAGAGATCCAGCAACCCGTGGCCCATGTTGAACTTCTTGAACACCTGGTCGAACATGGCGGCCATGCCGACAGCGAAGGTCGGAGCGCCCCCCACCTTCCCGATCAGCGTGGGTTCCCCCATGTCCCGGGAGAGGTCTTCCATCTCCTTCATGGTCACGGGGAAGCCGGCATCATTCACCTTCTGCACCGCAGCCACCATGGTCTCAGGTTTCGCGTAGTTGGCAGGCGTGTTGATGGCGAAGTACTGGCCGGGCTGCAGCGCGCATGCGGCGATGATCGCCATCAGAGCGACGAGCATCTCTGTCACCATGGCCCCGTATCCCACCATGCGGATCTCCTTCTCTCGACTCATTAGCTTCGGCGTGGTGCCAGATGAGATGAGTGAGTGGAAACCGGAAATAGCTCCGCAGGCAATCGTGATGCAGACAAACGGGAACACCGTGCCCGGCACCACCCAACCGCCTCCGTTCACAAACTTCGTCACGGGCGGCATGTGCAGCGGCGGCGCCACCAGCACGATGAAAATACCCAGCAGGGCCACTGTGCCCAGCTTCATGAAGGTGCTGAGGTAGTCACGCGGAGCGAGGAGCAACCACACTGGAAGCACCGAGGCACAGAAACCGTAGATCATGATCGCCCAGGCCAGCGACGTATCGCTCCAGGTGAGCATGGCGTTCATCTCTGGCGTAAGAAGGCGTCCGCCCCACACGCACCCGAGCAGGCCAATCACACCAAATGCGGAGACCGTCCCGACCTTCATCCCGGCCCGGATGGCCAGCCCCATGATCATGGCCAGAGGGATGGTCATGGCGATGGTGAACAGGCCCCAAGGGCTGTGCGCCAGAGCCTTGACGACCACCAGACCAAGCACCGCCAGGATGATGACCATGATCGCCAGCAGGCTGATCATCGCCACCAGACCGATGAACGGGTTGATTTCGTCCTTCAACATCTGGCCCAGCGACTTGCCCTCGCGTCGCATCGAACTGAACAAAACGACCGCGTCGTGCACACCGCCTCCCAGCGTGGCCCCGATCAGAATCCAAAGTGTCCCGGGAAGATAGCCAAATTGGGCTGCGAGCACCGGGCCCACCAGCGGCCCCGGACCGGCGATGGCGGCGAAATGGTGGCCGAACACCACCCACTTGTTGGTGGGCACAAAGTCTTTGCCATCGGCTTTCGTGACCGCAGGAGGAGCGCGATGGTCATCCAAAACCAGCACCTTTGCCATCAGCCAGGCACTGTAGAACCGGTAGCTCACCGCAAATGCACAGACCCCAGCCACCACCAGCCAGAGCGCGTTCACCGGCTCCCCTTGTTGGAAAGCTGACACCGCCACGGCCACTGCACCCAGTACAGAAATGGCCAACCAAATGAGAATACGCCAGAGTTTTGACATGTGGAATATGTATAGGAAGAGGAAGCGCGAGTGGCAAGGCTTCCGTGGACGCATTATGCACCCCGATTTGAGCCTTCTGGCAAACGCCCGCCATTGATGATTTATTGCAGCATGAGGTCTTTCAACATCCTGCCCGCCCTATTGCTTGTCTTCACGACAGCTTTCCTGCACAGGCTGCCCGCAGAAACGAAGGTTACCTCCGCCCCCACCAAGGAGGACCTGGAGTTTGTGGAGGTCATCAAGATCATCCCCAATCTCGTGGTGGATCTGCCCTATGCCTCCGAGCAGAACTTCTTCAAGAAGCGCTTCTATGCCGCCAACCGCTGCTTTCTCCGCCGGGGCGTGGCAGAGAAGCTCGCAGAGGTCCAAAAATCGCTCAATGCGAAAGGCCTCGGCCTGAAGATCTGGGATGGCTACCGTCCCCGCCGGGTGCAGTGGGAATTCTGGAAAGTGGTCCCGGATCCGCGCTATGTCGCCGATCCCAAAGAAGGTTCTCGCCACAATCGCGGTGCAGCCGTGGATGTCACCTTGGTGGATCTCACCACAGGGGCGGAGCTTCCCATGCCCACCGGCTTCGATGATTTCAGCCCCAAGGCTGCCTCAGATTTTTCGCTGCTCCCACCCCTGGCGCTCAAGAATCGCACGTTGCTGCATGAGGAAATGAGACGGCAGGGTTTCAGTCCATTGCCAAGCGAATGGTGGCACTTCGATGCCCCGGGCTGGCAGCAGTACCCGCTCGAAGATCGAGACCTGCTGGCTGAACTTCCTTGACGTCTGCGCCAGTCCTGCCCTTTTTTCCTTGTTCCTTTCTCAAATCTCGGGATAGTCCACCTTCCCATGTTTGTAGATCAGATCCGAGTATTTGCCCGCGCCGGAAGAGGCGGCGACGGCAGCGCGCACTTCCACCGCGGCAAGTTCCGCCCCAAAGGCGGCCCAGACGGCGGCGACGGAGGTAATGGCGGCAATGTGATCTTGCAAGTGGATCCCAGCACCGACAGCCTGCGCACCTTCTTTTACAACGCCAAGATGATTGCCGAGGACGGCAAACCCGGAGCAGGATCCCAATGCACGGGTCGCTCCGGAACCCATGGCGTCTACAAGGTACCTCCGGGCCTCCTGGTGAGCCGGATCGAGGAGCGTTTCGATGAGGAAACCGGAGAGATGGTCACGGAGACCACTCCTGTGGCTGACCTCACTGAGACGGGACAGGAGTATGTCCTGTGCAAGGGGGGCAAAGGCGGCAAGGGCAACGTGCACTTCAAGAGCCCGACGAACCAGGCCCCCAAGGAATTCACGCCAGGTACCGATGGCGATTCCGGCTTCTACCACTTCGAGCTGCGCAGCATCGCTGATGCTGGCCTGGTTGGCTTCCCCAATGCGGGCAAGTCCACCCTTCTGACCAAGCTGTCCCACGCCAAGCCCAAGATCGCCAACTATCCTTTCACGACCCTGCAGCCGCATGTGGGTGTGGTGGAATTCACTGAGACCCGCCGTGGCACCGTGGCAGACATCCCAGGTCTCATCGAGGGCGCTCACGCCAACGTCGGCTTGGGCCACGACTTCCTGCGCCACATCATGCGCTGCCGCATTCTCCTCTTCGTGGTGGACACGCCAGGCAGCGAAGGTCGCGATCCAGTTGCTGACATCTCCACTCTGCGTGAGGAAATTTCCCTCTACAGCAGCGAACTCTCCAAACGCCCCTGGTGCATCCTGGCCAACAAGATGGACCTTCCCGAGGCTGAAGAAAATCTCGCCCTCCTGAAGGACCGCTTCAAGCGGGTGAAGGTGATCCCCATCTCCGCAAACGAAGGGCATGGCATGGATAAACTCAAAACCTTCCTCTCCGAGAAGATCGGCCACGAGACCGAGTTTTGATCCTTCAGCAATCGAGCTCGGGGCGTAGGGATGCCCCGATGCTCATTCTGGTTATTTTTGACAATGTAAATCCGGATGCAGGCCGCTGGCGAAAAAGCAGGGTGACTCCCCTCTTCGCCCATGTGCCCCTCAGCCCCGCCTGGATCCAACTCCCCGGCCAAACTCTCCGAGACCCATCCTCTCAATCATTCGGACTCTCCGTCCGACATCCCCACCCTCAGTGTGGAGGTGGTCACAGATGATTACTGGAGCCAGGTGGAACCCCTCCTGCCCTCCGTGGCCTTGGAGAACCTGCAGAAGATCACGCACTCCGGGGCCGGGCGCGGGCGAAAGCCGGTCCATCCCCGACACATCTTCAGGGCGATCATCCACGTCATTGTGAACAGGATCTCGTGGTATGAGTTGCCCGAGACCACTTTCGGCCTTTCCTATGGCACGGCCGCCATCGCTTTCCGCCGTTGGAGTCGGGATGGCTTCTTCGCCCGCCTGCACCAAGCAGGACTCGCCTCCCACGAACAATGGGAGGGCATCGCCTGGCAGTGGAACAAGGCGCAGGCACCCTGGCAGCAGACGACTCTGCCCGGGAGCTCGCCCATCAAGCCAGTCAAGCCCCGCTCCAAAGGAACATCACGGGTGCCCTTCGCGATGCCAGCGCAGGATGCTGACCGCGCCGCCTAGAACGCTCACCAACGTTGAACGTGTAAATATTTATGGGGGCACAGACCCCCATTCTACTATTTTGCAATTGCATGATTTTATGTAATAGCTAGACTGTCGGTGGCTTGGTTGAAAAACCTTTTAGTTTCTCCGACAAGTTTGGGCCGACTCTTCGGGGGCAAACGTGCGATTCCCCTCGCTCGAGCATGGCACCCCAACCTTCCATTGTCGCAGACGAAGACCGGCTAATTCTCGCCGCAGTCGCGGCCGGCAGCGAGGAAGCCTTTGTTCAGCTTTACGACCGGTTCTCAGCCCTTCTCTGGGCGGTGGCGATGCGAATTCTGCAGGATCCTGCTGAGACCGAGGACGTAGTCCAGGAGACGTTTCTTTACATCTGGAAGAAAGCCTCGGCCTACAATCCGGAACTGGCCCAGCCCAGCACCTGGATGTGCCTGATCCTTCGAAATCGCTGCCTGGACCGCCTAAGATCCCGCCATCGTCGGGAAAAGCTCATGACGGCGGTGAACAACTCCAATCCCGCTGGCAAAGAGCCGCAGTCCGATTTGGTTGGGGCCTCCGTGCAGTTGCGGGAACTGGGGCAAAAGGCACGGGAAGCCATGGCAGGCATTCCAGAACTCCAGCGCAAGGCCCTGGAGCTGGCATATTTTTCCGGTCACAGCCATTCAGAGATCGCCCTGGCCATGCGCCTGCCGTTGGGCACCGTTAAGACGATGATCCGGCAGGGCCTGATCTTCCTGCGCGGTCACATGGAAGAAAAGTGGGGTTGAACGGTCGCCCGCCTTCGCTGGGGGCCTAGATTTGTTTGCGTTCACAAAGCGTTTCCGCGCTGGCATTGGGCACGATTGTGGCTACCTTGCGCCCCCGTCTCACCGGAGGTTCCGGCTGACGGCGCAGGCCCCCACAACCCCTCATGATACCCTCTCTCTGGCTTGGCATTGTTCTCTCAGTTGGACTGAACGGAAACCCCGCCGTACGCCGATTCCCAGATCTGGTGGTCACCACGCCCGCCTCTGCCGCCGCAGCCAGACCCTCCGCCATGTTGCCCGGGGTGGAGATTCTTCCCGGACTAAGGGACACGGACCATTTTGAAATTGCCAAGGTGCCGCCGCCTTCCGTCAAGGCCAGCTATTCCACGGTCCACATGACGCAACCGTATGTTGCGATCACCTTTGACGATGGACCGCATGCCACCAACACCCCGCGGTTGCTGGACATTCTCGCTGAGCGCAACATCAAAGCGACCTTCTTCGTGGTGGGCAAGAACGTCCGCGAGTACCCCGCCATCCTGCGCCGGATCATCGCGGAGGGGCACGAGGTAGGGAACCACACCTGGAGCCACATGGCTCTCTCCACGCTCACTCCGGACAAGGTTCGGCAGGAGCTGAGCAAGACGCACGATGCGGTCCTCCAGGCCGCCGGCTACCAGATGCGACTCATGCGTCCGCCCTACGGCGCAACCAATCTGCGGGTAAAACAGATCTGCTTCCAGGAGTTCCACTACCCGAGCATTATCTGGACGGTGGACCCGCTGGACTGGAAACAGCCGGGATCCTCCGTCGTCGCCCAGCACATCGTGGCCGGGACGCGCTCAGGTGCCATCATCCTCGTTCACGACATCCACGCCGCGACCATTGATGCGATGCCGGACACCCTCGACACCCTCCTGGCGAAAGGCTACCACTTTGTGACGGTCAGCCAGCTCCTGAATCTGGGCGACAAGTACCCCGTGACCTCCACGGTCCCCATGGCCATTCCTGTACCGGAGCCAGAGCCGACCATGCCCATTCCGGCCGCTGCCGCCGGTAACGGTGCAGGTACCAGCCTCGATTCCACGATCCCCAGCGGTGCGGTCAGGCCCGTGACGGGTTTGCCCGGCGACTCAAACTAACTCGCTCGCTCCAAATCAAAATCGGCGGACAAAAGGTCCGCCGATTCAGTAGGTTGAGGAAGCGGCCAAATGGCGGCTTCGATGGGCATCAGGAAGTTCCAGCCCTAGTGCTTCTTGTCCCGGCCTTTGTTGGCAGGAGACTCGTGACGGGCTTTCCCCTTCTCGAGCACTTTGGCGATCTCGACCTGATGCAGACTCTGGTCCGACTGGTGAAGCTGGTCCGTATTCCGGAACTTCGCGGCCTGCTGTTCGAGTTCTGTCGTAGCGTAGCGTGACGGCATGGTAAATCACCTCCTTCCGTTTCAAGGTTAAACGTTCCCCAGGCCTGTGCCGGACGCTTGAAAAGGGACATTCCCGGGCTGAATTGCGTTCTCCAATCCACTTGTCACTTGGGCAGGAAAACGCTTTACTCCGTGCCCGTGACGAAAATCCCCAACGCGTTTCAGCGTGCCACCCTTTGGGCCGCCATCACGGCGCTTTCGATAGCGGTGATTGGCAGCCTCTCCGTCGGACTCATCTGGTTGATCACCCGGGTGATTTCCTTCCTGCAGCCCCTCCTCATTCCGTTCGCGGTTGCAGGTGTCCTGGCCTACTTGCTGGAGCCGCTGGTCTCCCGCCTCATTAAATGGGGGCTGAGCCGGCAGCGAGCCGTCATGCTCGTGTTCGTGCTCGCCACCGCCGCCATCGTGGGGGTGTCTTTGGTCATTGTCCCCGCCTTTGCCCGACAGAGCGTCGATTTTGCCAAAGAGGTCCCCGCCTACGCGGAAAAGGTTCGCACCCAAGTTCTAGGTTGGGCCACCTCGCTTAATACCCGCCTCATGGATGATTACGGCGTGGACATCCTGCACTGGAGCGTGCCCCAGTCTCATCCGACATCCAACGATGCAGGCGCTGGCCTCCCCACCCCTGCGACAGCTCCTGCCCTCCCCGCCACCAACCCCGTCCCACTGACCGTAGACGTCTCGACCTTGACCGATGAGCAGGCTCAAAACCTTGTGACTGGAGCGACGACTCTTCGTGATGCGGCCGCAGCAGAGGCATCTTACTTCACGCTTCAAGACCTCCTCAGCGGAGATTGGCTGAAGAGCACCCTCCCGAAGGTGGGGCAGAACGCCTGGAACTTCATCCGGGCGGGTGTCGGAGGGTTCCTGGGAGGGTTTGGCTTCCTGTTGTCCCTTGTTATCGTGCCGCTGTATCTTTACTATTTCCTCACTGAGAGCCCCAAGATCGCAGAGGGCTGGTCCCACTATGTTCCTCTCAGGGCCTCTCAGTTCAAGGACGAGGTCGTCAGCACCCTGGCAGAGATCAATGGATACCTCATCGCCTTCTTCCGAGGGCAGTTGGTGGTGAGCCTGATCAACGGGGTCGCCACGGGCCTTGGGCTGGTTATTGTGGGCGTTAAGTTCGGCTGGCTGATTGGCCTGTCGCTCTGTGTGCTCGGCATCATCCCTTACCTCGGCATCGTGGTCTGCTGGATTCCTGCCGTCATCATCGCCTCGGTCCAGGGGGGCAGCTACCTGATCCCAGCCTCCAGCCCATGGTGGGTGTTTCCGCTGGTGGTCACCGCCATCTTCGCCGTCGTTCAACAGATTGACGGCCTGTTCATCACCCCAAAGATCGTCGGCGAATCAGTCGGCCTCCACCCTATGACCGTGATCGTATCCGTGTTCGCCTGGTCCCTGGTCATGGGCGGCCTGCTTGGCGCTATTCTGGCGGTGCCTATGACGGCCGCAGTCAAGGTGTTGTTTCAGCGCTACGTCTGGCAACGGGCGATGATTGCCGGCCGCGTGGAGCCGGAAGGGCTCTGACGTGTGCATGCGCTTCAATTTCAGCAAATTCCTGCTCAATCTAAACTAACACTGGCGTTGGAGACGTTGTCTCACTAGCGTTCCTAAATTGTCACATGGATTCAGCCTCACTTTCTCCCGCTCCGTCCGAAAGCTCCGTAACCGCCGATGACATTCGCGCTGCATCCTCCTGGGTGGAGCCGTTGCGGGAGGAGATTGCCCGGGTTCTGGTGGGCCAGAACGACCTGGTGGACCGGCTTCTCATTGCTCTGCTGACCAACGGCCACGTGCTCCTGGAAGGCGTGCCCGGCCTGGCCAAGACCCTGACCGTGCGTACGCTTGCCTCCTGCTTGCATGCACGCTTTCAGCGGATCCAGTTCACACCGGACCTTTTGCCGGCCGACGTGGTCGGCACCATGATCTTCAACCCGCGGGAAGGCACCTTCTCCCCTCGCTTGGGCCCGGTGTTCGCCAACCTGGTGCTCGCGGATGAAATCAACCGCGCCCCTGCCAAGGTGCAGAGCGCCCTGCTGGAAGCCATGCAGGAGCGGCAGGTCACCATTGGAGACACCACCTACAGTCTGCCCAATCCCTTCGTGGTCCTAGCCACGCAGAACCCCATCGACCAGGAAGGTACCTACACCCTGCCGGAGGCCCAGCTCGACCGTTTCCTGCTCAAGATCCGGGTGGACTATCCCACCATCGCGGAGGAGCGGCTCGTGTTGGACCGCATGGCGACGTCCAAGCCCAATCTCGAAGTCTCCCCCGTCATTCAGATTCAGCAGATCGCCAACAGCCGTGCGCTGGTCAACGGCATTCACATGGATGACAAGATCAAGGACTACATTGTCGGCCTCATCTATGCCACGCGCCATCCAGAAGGGGTGATCAGCCACCTGCGCAATTTGATTCGCTGCGGGGCATCTCCGCGTGGCACCATCAATCTCGCGCTTGCCGCCAAGGCCAACGCCTTCCTCGCGGGTCGCGACTACGTGACACCGCACGACGTCAAAGCGTTGGCTCCCGACATCCTCCGTCACCGCATTCTCCTCACCTACGAGGCGGAGGCTGAAGGCGTCACCACGGAGGACATTGTTGGCCAGTTGCTGAGCAAAATGCCTGTGCCCTGATTCTGGACCCATCCTTGTCATGCTTCCGCCTCCCGACAACGAAGCTCGCATCAACCGCATCCTCAAACGGGTGCGTAAGATTGAGCTGATCACGCGTGGGCTGGTAAAAGAAACACTCGGCGGCGCCTACCACAGCCGTTTCAAGGGCCAGGGCATTGAGTTCGATGACTTTCGTGAATACCAGCCGGGAGATGATGTGCGTTTCCTCGACTGGAATGTCACCGCCCGTCTGAATGAGCCTTACGTCCGCAAGTACGTGGAAGAACGGGAGATGACCGTTCTCCTCCTCGTGGATGTGAGCCGGAGCGGCGACTACGGCAGCGGAGAGGACAGCAAGCGTGAGCGCGCCGCGGAAGTGGCGGCAGTCTTTGCCTTCAGCGCTTTGCAGAATCAGGACAAGGTGGGGCTGGCCATGTTCTCCAGCGAGGTCGAGTTCTACCTGCCCGCCCGCAAGGGCACCGGACAGGCGCTGCGCATTGTCCGGGAGATCCTCAACTTTCAACCCACCCGGCGCGGTACTGACCTTGAACCCGCGTTGAACCTGGCCGTCCAGCGAATCCCGCACCGGGCGCTCGTGTTCGTAATCTCTGATTTCATCGCACCAGGCGGCCCCGCCGCCTGGGAGAAGGCCCTGCGGGCCGCCTCCAGCAAACACGACGTGGTGGCCGTGGAAGTGGTGGACCCACGGGAACTGGAGCTCCCCAGCGTGGGACGGGTCTGTCTGGAGGATCCCGAGACCATGCAGCAGGTCATAGTTAACACCTCCAACCCGCGGGTGCGTCGTGAGTTTGCCGCACGCGCCCAGGCCATGCGGGAGAACCTGACGGGAATGTTCCACCGGAACAACATCGAGAACATCGTCATTCACACCGACTCCGACTACCTCCCGGCCCTCCGGAGTTATTTCCGTTCCCGCCGTCGTCGCTGATTCCGCCCCATGATCCACCGTCTATCCAGCATGGCGATCCTGGGCGGGCTGCTTTCCGCAGCCTGGGGAGGCACGGCGTTTGCCCAGCAGCGGGAGCCGGTGAATCTCACGCCCCTGCCCTTTCCGGAGATCGACACGCCCCATCTGCCGGAGCCGGGCATGTCCTGGTGGCTCATCGCTGGCGGAGCAGTTCTCCTTGTCGCCCTCGTGGCCCTGCTGGTGCTTCTGCTCCTCCGGGCCAAAGGCACCCGTCCTCCCACGCCACCACCCCACCCGCTCAAGCATGCCCTGCAGCGGCTGGAGACGCTTCGAGCTTCGCTTGACTCCATGAACCCCGACGCGGTGGGGCATGAAGTTTCCGTGATCCTGCGGGACTATCAGCAGGCGAGATACCGGGTTCCCGCCCCCTATCTGACGTCCGAGGAACTGTACGGGAGCGACGTGCTGGAATCTCGTGAAGAGGTCCGGAGTCGCTTCAGCCCGCTCGCGAAAATCTACGATCGATTGTCCTTTGGACGGATCCCGGCCACTCGATCCGAGGCGGAAAGGCTGGTTCAAGACGCCACCGCGGCCTTGCAGGAGGAACGTATCTATCTTCCGGCAGCCAGCGCCTCATCGCTTGCAGGTCCCGATGAGGAAGTCCCTGACGCACCGGAATCCGTGCTCCAGCCCCCACCCTTGCCGATGGCGAAGCCTGTTCCCACTCGCGAAGAAAAGCCCGCCAGCTTGAGCTGATCCATCCACCCTGTACCATGCGCATCCCCTTCATGCCTGAACATCAGCTTGCCAGTCCCTGGTGGCTGTTGTTGCTGCTGGCCCTGCCTGTTCTGGCCTGGCTGCGGGGACGCGCGGGGGACGCGCCCGCCATGTCTTTCCCGATGACGGGGTTGCTTGCCGAGTTGGGTCGCCCGACGCGGAGCCGCCCACGGGGACTCGCCTTCAACCTTCTGCACCTGGCCATGGTCCCGGCCATCATTGCCCTCGCCCGGCCTCAAAAGGTGATTTCGTACGACGAATTGAAGTCGGAAGGCATCGGCATTGTTGTGGCGTTTGACGTGTCGCTGTCCATGCGGATCCGGGACTTCTACATCGGAAACCGCCAGGTGGACCGGATGACCGCCGCAAAGCGGGTGCTGGTAGACTTCATCAAGGGGCGGCCGAATGATCGCATCGGCATCGTGGCGTTCGGTGGCGCCCCCTACAATCCGTGCCCGCCCACGCTGGATCACGACTGGCTGCTGAACAACATGGACCGGATTCAGACCGGCATCATGGAGGACGGCACGGCCATCGGGTCCGGCATCGCCGCCGCCGCCCGCCGGCTGGATCAGCTGGAGGTTAAGAGCAAGGTCATCCTCCTCATGACTGACGGGGCCAACAACAGCGGCAAGCTGAGCCCTCAAGATGCCGCGCGTCTGGCCGCCACCCTTGGCATTCGCATCCACGCCATCTCCATCGGCACGCCCGGTATGCACCCTATTTACATGCCCAACGGCCCCCCCATCAATTCGGGTCGCCAGGAGTTCGACCCCGAAACGTTGCAGGAGGTCGCGAACATTGGCAGCGGCAGCTTTTTCCGTGCAGAAGACCTCTCCACCCTGGAGCGCATCTTCAAGACGGTTGACGAAATGGAACGTACTGAGATTGAGCGTCGCAAAATTGTCGAAACTGAGGACGTCTATTTTTGGTTTCTTCTGACAGCTGCCGTGCTGGGAGGAGTCTATCTTATCTGGAAACAGTCCGCCGGCCACACGGCCCCGTCCATTGCCTAGTAACCCATGAACTTTGGAGCGCCCAGTTTTGCCTACCTGCTCTTCCTGCTGCCCTTGCTGGCGCTGCTGAAGATCGTGGCGGACGCCCAGGGCCAGAAGGCGGTGCAGGCCTTCGCCATCTCTGAAAGGCTGCGCAATCAGCTGCTGGGGGGCGCTTCCCGCATGTGGTCCAGCCTCCACTTCGGCCTGCAGTTGCTGGGCCTCGGTTTCTTTTTCATCGCCCTGACCCGCCCGCAATACGGCGTGGAAACCCGCATCGACGAACGTTCGGGGCGGAACATCTTCATTGCCATCGACACCTCGAAGTCCATGCTCGCGGACGATGTGTCTCCCAACCGGCTTGGGCGCGCCAAACTGGCCGCTCAAGATCTGCTGGAAAGGCTGCCCAATGACAGGGTCGGCATTATCGCCTTTGCCGGTCGCTCCTACCTCCAGGCCCCGTTGACCAACGACCACGAAGCGGTCGTCGAGTGCATCCAGTCTCTGGACCACACGACCATCCCTCGTGGTGGCAGCAGTATTGCCTCCGCGATTCAGCTCGCCGTCGAGACCATCGACAAAGTGAAAGGGCGTGAGCATGGCATGGTGCTGTTCACCGATGGCCAGGAGACCGATGAAGCCACCCTGACAGCCGCCCGCATGGCCGCGCAAAAAGGCCTGATTGTGGTCCCAGTGGGTGTGGGGACTGCCGAAGGGGCGTTGATTCCTGATCCGGACGAGCAAAGCACAGGCGGCTATCTGAGGGATGAGAACGGCAACGTCATCAACACCCGTCTTGAAGCGCCCCTGTTGCAGGAAGTTGCCAAGATTACGGGGGGAGAGTTTGTGCCACTCGGCACCCAGGCGCTGACCCAAAATCTTGTGGAGCGCCTGCTGGGCCAGCTGGAACGGCAGAAGCTGGACTCTCAAAAGGATACCCGTCCGATCGAGCGATACCAGTGGCCCCTGGCCTTGGGGATCGCCTGCATCTGCCTCTCTCTGATGATGCGCCCGTCTTCCCGGCGTCGGATCAAGGCGGCGCCGCTGCCGGTGGAATCTCAGGCCACCATTCACCACCCTACCACCCCTCCACCCCTGCCCGCCATGGCCCAATCCGCAGCTCCCACCGCCTTGCTGGCTGGAAGCCTCCTCTTGTTGGGAACGTCTTTGCAGGCCGCGACCCCCATGGATCTGGAACGCGCCCGTCGCGCCTATGAAAGCGGGCGCTATGAGGCCGCCCGTAATTCCTACCAGCAACTGCTGGCAGATGAAAAACCTCCCATCTCCAGAGAAGACCTGTCCTATGGCCTGGGCGCATCAGACTTCCAGCTCAAGGATTACGACCATGCCGTGAAGTCCTTCAGCGATGCGGTCAAATCGCGAAACAAAGGCATGCAAAAGCAGGCCCTCCGCGGTCTTGCCTCGGCTTTGTACAACCAAGGGGACCTGTCCCTGAGCAAACAACCGGACTACACCGTGCGGGCTTGGACGGATTCACTGCATCACTTCGACACCGCTCTGGACCTCGACAAGGACAACGTTGAGCTCAAGACCAACCGCGACTTTGTGCAACAGCGACTCGATGAGCTGAAAAAGCAGATCGAGATGCAAAAGCAGCAGCCCAAACCTGATAAGGACAAACAAAACGGCAAAGGCAAGGGTGAGGGCGAGCCCAAGGAAGGTGACCAGGAGGGCAAACCCGATCAACCCCAGGACGGACAGTCGGACGAGAAGAAGCAGACCGATGCCATGGAGCAGAAGTCTGGCGACCTGCCTGAAGGGGAACTCCGCGCCGGCGAGGCTGGCAAGCCCGATGACAAAAAACAGGGGCAGCAGCAGGAACCCGGGGATGAAAGCAAGGTGAATGACAAGACCGGCTTCAGCCCCCAGGAAGCTCGCAATCAGCTGCGCAACTACGCCAACGACCAGCAGTCCGTCCAGTATCTGCAGCGCCGTGAACAGCCTCATGGCGGCAAGGACTACTAGCCGCCATATCGTCTCCATGAATTTGAAGCCTACTCCCTATCGCTTGCCGGCCTTCTGCCTGTTGTTGGCGGGTCTCATGGCCTTTCTGGCCACTGGTGCCCTTGCCAAGGAGCCCAAGGTGAGCGCCACCATCGAGCCCGATGCGATCCAGCCGGGTGGCTTTGCCCTTTTTGTCATCACCATTGAGGAAGGCAATGCTGATGAAGCGTCTCCACTGGTGCTCCCCGCCAATGTAGAGCTGGCTCATCCCCTGCCTTCTACGGGCAGACCACAGAGTGGAGGCCGGTTCCAATACGCCTCCACCATCACCTGGCAGATCACCTCAGACGTTCCAGGCACTCACACCATCCCAGCTCAGGAGTTGCATATCAACGGGGTCCCTTTCAAGACCAACGCCACCAAGCTGGTCGTTCGTGATGATCCGGATGCAGGCAATCAGCTGGAGCCCTTGATGACCTTGGAGACCGCCAAGCGTCAGATCTATGTGGGCGAGGTGATTCCGGTGACCGTCAACCTCTACGCCCACCGGCAGACCTTTGTCCGCCGCATCGGACTCATTGAGCTGCCCAAGGACAACTTCGCCATCCAGCGCTTCCCCACGCAGCCCAACGAATCCGTCATCACCATCGGAAACGTCCCTTACCGGGCTTATGCGTACCAAAGCACGCTCTCGGCCCTCAAGCCGGGCAAGTTCAAGCTCGGCCCAGCCACCGCAGAGGTGATTCTGGACATCCCCTCCAGTGCCCGCGAGCCGTTTCTCCATCCGCTGCTCAACCAAATGGAGCCAAGGAAGCTGCGCCCCTCCTGTAACGAAATCGAGATCCAGGTCACACCGCTCCCTGAAGAAGGTCGACCGAAGGACTTCAAGGGCGTGGTGGGCGACTTCGAGATCACCATGACGGCCGATCCCAAGAGCCTCAACGTAGGAGACCCCATTTCAGTGGACATCACCATCACCGGCACCGGCAACTTCGACGCCCTGATGATGCCCAACATGGTGGAGCAGAACGACTGGAAACTCTATCCTCCAAAACGCTACAACACAGAGTCCCCCAACGAACCTTCTGACACTTCCGGCCAGCACATCGGTTTCAGCCAGGTCATCGTTCCCAAGGCTCCGTTGAAGAACATACCGCCGTTCGAGTTCAGCTTCTTCAGTCCCATCAAGAAGCAGTACGTCACCCTTCGAACGAAGCCGGTCGCGATTCAGGTCAAAGGTGTGGCCCCTTCCACACCTGCGGCCGCAGCAGCGTCGGCCGCCTCCACCGGAGGAGTGCCCTCAGTCGGTAAACTGCCGGATGAACTGGAGAAGGTTCCCACGGTGAAGCCAATGGTCACGGACATTCTTACCGTCATGCCCTCACAGGCAAGCCTGCTGGCCGCCCGCCCCGCCCTGTGGCGCAGCCAGCGATTCCTGGTAGCGAATGCCGCCGCCTTTGGTCTGCTTGCCTTGCTCATTATCGGCAAGATCCTCACCCAATGGCTTCGTGAACGCCGCAATCTGACGGACGCCGCCACCCGCAAGCTCTGGCGAGATCTGCATGCCCGTGGTCTCTCCCGCGAGCAGTTCTACACGCTGGCCACGCGGTACGCAGAGGCCCGGCAGCTGACGGGCGAGCAGATTGCCCCCATTCTGGAGCACCATGAGAAGTACTCGTTCTCTCCGGGTGCCGCAGAAACGGGCCGCGAGCCAATAACGCCAGTGGAGAAGTCCTCCGTATTGGCCACTCTCCGCTCCGCCCCAGTTCTCCAGGCCTGACGCTTTTCCCGCGATCCATGTTTCGTCATTTCCTCTTCCTTTTCGCCGCCTTCGTCCTCGCCTCCACGGCCCTCGCACAGGAGGAGTCGGCCCAGACGCGATACGCCGATGCCAAGGGTGCTTTCGACAAGGGCGATTTTCAGGGTGCCCAGAAGATGGCGGAAAAGATGCTGGCGCAGGGTCAGCTCAGTCGTGAGGCCTTTCAGTTGCTGGGAAATGCCCATTACCGTCTCGGCCACCTCGGAGAGGCCTCCTTGTTCTTCAGGCGCGCGAACTTGTTCCCTCCCGTTGAGCCGGAGGTGAAGCAAAACCTTGCCCACATTCGGGACCGGACCGGTCACGTGTCGTTCCCTCGCAGTGCCTTTCGTGAACAGTATGCCGGGTTCCTGGGCAGAACGCAGTGGTTCATTACCGCAGTCTGCGCCGCCTGGGTGGCCATCGGTTCCTTCGTCCTGGCCATCTTCCTCCGCCGTCATAGCCCTCTCAGAGTCGGCCTTGCTTTCGTACGGGTGCTGGCGGTGATCGTGGCCGTGCTTGCAGGATTCGGCTGGTACTGGCGGCCCAGCTTTGAACGCATCGAGAAGGTGGCCATCATCACCGTCCCAGACACCAAGGCCTATACGGCCGCCACCGTCACAGCAGGAACCGTTTCCGCCCTGCCTCCGGGCAGCGAGATCCGTAGGCTGGAAGATCGGGGCATCTGGAGCTACGTGGAAATCCCCGGGGAAGACCAGAATCGCCGGGGCTGGGTGCAAAATGCCGCCTTTGAGCCCCTCTGGCCTTACCAACGTGGCTACCTGGAGTAGACACTCCAGGTAGGAGCCTTAGCGGCGCTACCGAGATGTCGCGCCGCCGTCAGGGTGAATATCCGGACGGGATGACCTGTTCTCGCCTGTTGCGACTCTTTGCAGTTGCATCCGCCGTTCCTCCCGCCTTTGTTCCGGTCAATGGCCTCCCGCTTTGTACACCGCGATATTGTTCAGTTCTCAGATACGGACATGGCGGGAATCATGCACTTCGCGAACTTCTTCCGCTTCATGGAGCGGGCGGAGCACGCCTTCTTCCGATCCCTCGGCTACAGCATCATGGAGCGCCGAGAGAAGTTCCCTGACGATCAACGGGTGGGATGGCCACGGGTGCACGCCTCGTGCGACTACGTCTCCCCCCTCCGGTTCGAGGATGAGGTGGAAGTGGAAGTGCTGGTCGATGAGATTCGCACCCGTTCGCTCAAGTACATCTTCCGCGTCCGGAAGACGGATGGCACCCTCGCTGCCGAAGGAAAGATCGCAGTCGTCTGTGTACGGAAAGATCCCGAGACCCGCCAGATGAAAGCGGTGGCGATTCCCGCTCACATTCTGGAAAAGATCGAGGTCGCTCCGGAAGAGGTGCGGAAAAGCATCCGTCCGCAAATTGCATCGTAATACGAAGTTCTTGTCCAGAACGCGCCTTGGCTGACGTCTTCTCCCCCCGCCCCCATTTCCTCAGTCAACGCTCCACCAAACCATCAAGTGAACGAGAAAGGCAGCAATAAACGCATGAGCTGGCAGATATTCGCAGTGACCACAATGCTCTTCTGGGGCGTGTACGGAGTTCTACTTCACACTGGACGTCTGGGTATGATCGCAAGTGACGCGGGCAAGGCCGATGTGGCCAATGCCTCCATGAAGGCCTTCCTTCTGGTGGGTGCCGCGTACTTTGTTGTCGCCGTCGTAGGACCACTCATTGTCCTCGCCAAGAACAACACGAACTGGAGCTTCACCGGAAAAGGCGTCACCTGGAGCTTCGTCGCTGGCACTGCCGGGGCGATTGGGGCTTTCACGCTGATTCTGGCGCTGGCGGCCGCGAACCGTGTGGGCTCATCCCCTGCGGCGGTCATGTCCATCGTCTTTGGCGGTGCGCCCATCATCAACTCCATCGTGGCCCTGTCCATTCATCCGCCAGAAGGTGGATTCAAAGCCATCCCAGTGCCCTTCTTTGTTGGCATCCTCATGGCTGCATGTGGTGGATTCCTGGTGGCGAAGTTCAGCCCGTCCAATGCCGCAGCGAAAAAACCCGTTGCCGCCGTCGCTCCGGGAGCCCAGCACTAGGGATCTCCATCCAGCCCCTGACTCAGCAGATGTCGGGGTTTGAAATTTGAAGCTTGGAAATTGGCGTTTTTCCCATGTCGTCTCCACTGGATCAAACCATGCGCGTTCACCTTCCGGGGAACGCCGTGAATTTGCGCCAGCGGCAGTGGGAAAAGCTGCGGACCCTAATGTACCGCACGGCCAAGACGGACAACTTCAACACCCGTCGATTCAAGGAGCATGGGATTGATCCCTTCTCCATCCACACGCTGGAGGACTACATCCGCAGGATCCCTTTCACCGCCAAGGGCGACCTGCTGAACGACCGGCTGGCCCACCCGCCGTTTGGCACCAATTTCACGGAACCGCTGGACCGGTACACCCGCTTCTGCCAGACCACAGGTACTGCCACGGGCCAGCCCATGGCCGTGCTGGACACTCCGGCGAGCTGGGAAACCATGCTGGCCTGCTGGCGTCAGGTGTATCGTGCTGCCGGCATCAAGGCAGGAGACCGCATCTTCTTTGCCTTCTCATTCGGTCCTTTCCTCGGATTCTGGACCGCATTTGAAGCAGCCGCCCGCGACTGCCTGGTGCTGCCCGGCGGTGGACTGTCCAGTCAGGCCCGCCTGGAGATGATGGCCCGCTACAACGCCACCGCCTTGTGCTGTACACCCACCTATGCTTTGCGTTTGGGTGAGAGCATCGGTGCCCCCAGCGGAGTCAACCTCAACCAGCTTTCGGTGAAGCGCATCATCGTGGCGGGCGAACCCGGCGGATCACTTCCCACCACCCGTGAGCGAATCCGTCAGCTCTGGGGCGGCGCGAAGTTGTTCGACCACCATGGCATGTCCGAGGTGGGCCCTGTCAGCTATGAGGATCCTGAGATGCCCGCCAGTCTGTGCGTCATCGAGGACTGCTACTTTGCCGAAGTGGTGGACTCGGCAGGGAATGAGGTGCCCGACGGTTCCGAAGGTGAACTCATTCTCACGACCCTCGACCGCAGCGCCTGTCCGCTGTTCCGCTACCGCACGGGCGACTGGGTCTGCAAGAAGGTCTTCAATGACCGGCTCTACCTTGAGGGCGGCGTCTTGAGCCGCTGCGATGACATGGTCGTCATTCGCGGCGTGAACATCTACCCGAGCGCCATCGAGAACATTGTGCTGAGGTACCCGGAAATTGCCGAGTTCCAGATCGAACAGCACAAGGTGGAGAACATGGACGAAGTCACCCTCACGGTGGAACTGGCCGCTGGAGTGGATGACTCCCTGCTTCATCGCCTGCAGGACCGCCTGCGCGACACCTTTTCCCTGCGCATCCCTGTGAAGCTTGCGCCCCAGGGCTCGCTTCCTCGTTTTGAGTTCAAGGCCAAGCGTTGGCACAAGGTTCTTTAACCAAGAACCAGTGCATCAAACGGCTGTTCGTTTTCGTAACGGTTAGGGGCCGGTCCACTGACCTGTGGCTCCCGATCACCTCCCCCTTTGTCCCACATGCCCCTGATCCAGCTCACCAACGTCTCCAAGGCTTACCGCGAACCGGTGAGCGGGCACTCCGTTCCCGTACTCAAAGGCATCAACCTGCAAATCGAAGCAGGAGAGTCGGTGTCCATTGTCGGTCCTTCAGGCTGCGGTAAGAGCACCTTGCTCAACATCCTCGGAACGCTCGATGAACCGGATACGGGTGAGTACCGATTTGAAGGTGACAGCCTTCAGGGCACAGGGCCCACGAAACTGGGTCAGCTCCGCAGCGCCAAGATCGGGTTTATCTTCCAGCTCCATCACCTCATGCCCCAGTGCACGGTCCTGGAAAATGTCCTCCTCCCCACCTTGGCCCTCACGCCCAAGCCAGATCAAAAGGCCGCTCAAGACCGGGCCATGGACCTTCTCAAGCAGGTCGGTCTCGATCATCGGGCCAGCTACAAACCCGCCGAACTTTCGGGCGGCGAACGCCAGCGAGCCGCCGTGGTGCGGGCGCTGATCAATGCTCCAAAATTGATTCTCGCGGATGAGCCGACCGGGGCTCTGGATGAAGCGAATGCCGATACTTTGACTAACTTGATGATCAACTTAGTGGAAAATTCCGGCATTTCTTTAGTGCTAGTCTCCCACAATCCCACTCAGGCTCAACGCATGAAGCGGGTGCTCCATCTTCACGAAGGCACCCTGGCAGTTTAACCCGCTTTTCTCCATTACCATGACAGCGGGAAAGCTCATTATTGGGAGTCTGAAGCACTATTGGAAGGGCCATGTGGGCCTGCTGTTCGGGGCATTCCTCGCTTCAGCGATCCTGAGTGGATCGCTTGTGGTGGGCGATTCTGTCCGGGCCAGTCTGCGCAAGGCGGCAGACCAACGCCTCGGCGAGGTGCAGAACGGACTGCTGGGTGGCGACCGCTGGTTCACCGAAACACTCGCGACCAGCCAGGGGGCGGCACCAGTCATCCTCATGCAGGGGTCGGTGAGCGCAGCCAATGGCGGAGTGCGAGCCAATGCGGTCCAAGTGCTGGGGGTCAACGATGCCTTCTGGAAACTCAGCCCCAGTGGAAAGACCGTCGCCATTGAGCCCAATGGCCTGGTCGTGAATGAGGCTTTAGGCAGAAAGCTCGGCGTTAAAGCCGGTGACACCGTTCTGGTGCGCATGGAGCTGCCCAGCGTGATCTCCCGCGATGCCCCTCTGTCTGGGAGCACCAACCAGGAAGTGACCATGCGCCGCAAGATTTCCGCCGTGGTGGGTGGAGAAGACTTTGGTGGCTTCCAACTCGCGGCCTCCCAAACGGGCAGTGACACGGTCTATGTCCCGCTGACGGACATGCAAGCTGAGCTGGAGAAGACTGGCCGCATCAATGCCATCCTCGCCGGGAGCAGCGGCCTGACTCCAGAGGCCACTGAGAAGGCCAAGTCCCTGGAGGATTTCTCCCTCAAGCTCACGAAGGTTCAGGGAAGCAGCAGCGAGTGGGAACTCGGTACCGACCGCGTGTTCATGGACGAGGTGCTGAGCAAGAAGCTGTTGGAAAAGCAGCCCCAAAGCTATGGGATCATCACCTATCTGATCAATGGTTTCTCCTCGGTCAACGGCCGCACCCCCTACTCGATGGTCACAGGGCTGCCCAAGGCTGTTCTTGAAGGCAAGTTCAAGGCTCCTACGGATCTCGCTGGCAGCCCCCCACCCATTCTGATTTCTCAATGGTTGGCGGAAGACCACCAACTCCAGGTCGGGGGAGAGATCTCCTTCCGCTTCTTCACCGTTGGCCTGGGGCGGGATCTCAAAGAGCAGACGGCCACCTTCAAAGTCGCGGGCATCGTGCCGATGGACAATCCCGACCTGAAACGCGAGTGGACGCCGAACTTCCCGGGAGTTTCAGACGTGGACAACTGCCGCGATTGGGAACCGGGCATTCCAGTGAAGCTGGATGCCATCCGGGACAAGGACGAGAAGTACTGGGATGACTACCGGGGCACTCCCAAAGCCTTCATCCCGCTAGCGGAAGGTCAGCAACTCTGGAGCAACCGCTTCGGCAGCCTCACGGCGATCCGGTTTCCCGATGCGGGCCAGGAGGAAGCCGCTCTGCGAGTTCAACTGCTCCAGGATCTCCACCTCGCAGACGTCGGTTTGGTCCCCCGCAATTTCAAGGCAGAGGCTGGTGCAGCTGCCAAAGGCAGTGTGGACTTTGGCGGGTTGTTTGTCGGACTGAGCATGTTCCTTATCGGCGCGGCGCTGATCTTTGCCGCCCTGCTCTTTCTCTTCACGATTGAAAAGCGTGCTCCCCAAGTTGGCCTGCTCTTGTCTCTGGGCTGGACTCAGCGCCAAGCCCGGTGGGTCGTGCTCGCAGAGGCGGGGTCGGTGGCATTGATTGGCTCCGCCTTGGGACTACTGGGCGGGATGGCCTACACCAAACTCGCGCTGGCGGGCCTCAACGGTGCCTGGAGCGGCGCTACGGTCGGGTTCAAGCTCACCTATGACGCTCACCCCGCCACGTTGGCCATTGCGTGGGTATCGAGCGCCTTGGCAGGCATTGGCACGCTGTGGTGGGCAAGCCGCCGGCTCTTCAAGACCGCGCCGAAGGATCTTCTCGTAGGAGAAGCCTGGGCGGATGCAAATGCCAAAGGACCGCAAAAGACAGGCAGTGGTTGGAAACGGTGGATCCCGCTTGTCTGTCTGATACTGGCAGCGGGGATTTCGGCAATGGGCAGTCGCCTCAGCGATCCTCAAGCGGTGTCCGGGGCCTTCTTTGGCGCTGGATTTCTTCTGCTCATGGCAGGGGCAACATGGATCAGCCGTTGGTTGCGCCGCCCTACAGAGTCCGGGCCTCCTGCAAGTTCGTTGTTCCGTATTGGCATGCGCAATCTGACCCGCCGCCCGGGTCGCAGTGTGGCGGTGATCGCCATGATGGCTGGCGGCATCTTCCTGGTGATTGCCGTGAATGCCTTCCGTCTCAGCGGCGCGGCCAATCCAGCAGAGCGCAAGTCAGGCACGGGCGGATTTGTGCTGCTCGGAGAATCCAGCCTGCCCGTCTATGAAGATCTCAATACAGAAGCCGCGTGGGACGCGTTCGCGCTCGACGAGAAACTCATGGCGAAGGCGAAGGTGGTCCCCTTCCGCATCCGCGAAGGCGATGATGCCAGCTGTTTGAACCTGAATCGCGCTCAGCGTCCCGTCCTCACGGCCGTGAATCCACAGCTGCTGGAAGACCGCGGATCATTCACCTTTGCTGGCGGAGGCTGGAGCGCCCTTGTCCCTTCGATGGGTGGCGATGCCATTCCGGGCATTGCCGACCAAGCCACCGCGCTCTGGGGCCTCGGCAAAGGCATTGGCGACACCATCGCCTACACCGATGCCCAGGGCCGGGAGTTTAACGTCAAGCTGGTGGGTTTGGTGACGGGATCGATTCTTCAGGGCAAGATCATCGTCAGCGAGGCGAACTTCCTCGCCAAGTTCCCTGACGCTGCTGGGTACAAGTACTTCCTCATCGATGCTCCGACCGACGAAGCGGGCAAGATCAGCAGCCATCTGACCAAGCAGCTCGAATCGCGTGGGCTAGCCATGGAGACCACCTCGGCGAGATTGGCCGCCTTCCAGGCAGTGCAGAATACCTACATCGGCATCTTCACGGTACTGGGTGGGCTTGGAGTCCTGCTCGGCACCGCAGGATTGGGGGTTCTCGCAGCCCGCAATATCCTCGAAAGAAGGGGCGAACTGGGACTGATGCAAGCTTTGGGCTTCCAGCCCGGAGCCCTCCGCTCGCTGGTCGTGAGCGAGCACGCCACCCTCCTTATCACCGGCTTGATCCTCGGGTTAGTCAGCGCCGCCATTGCCGTCTGGCCCAACGTCCGGCAAAGCGGCGGCGCGTTGCCTGTAGGCTTCCTTGCGTGGTTGAACCTGGGGATTGTCGCCTTCGGTCTGGCGGTCTGTTTCGTGGCAACGCTCCTGGCACTGCGCGGCAAGCTGCTGGATGCCGTGCGGCGCGAGTAGCGTTGCTCCGAGCGTTTTCACCCTACAAAAATAGGGGGCGCAGGTGGGCGTAGCACCATGCGCCCAGCGAGGTGGGAGTCGAGGAAGAATCACTACGACCCAGATCCTCAGGTTTGATGCTCGCGATGGTACGGGACAGCACGACCAGAGCTTCAGCGACAGGAGCAGGCAGACCAGCCCCCAAAAGATTCTGTAGGTGCTCCTCGTCCGAAATTTGAATGGCCTGAATCGTCCGCCCAATCGATTCTCCCACCAAGGCGGCGACTTCACGGTAGCTCAGATCTGCGGGACCGCCGATGGGTTGAACCTGCTGCCCCGACCATGAGTCCGAAAGCAGCCTGGCGGCGGCAATCTCACCCACGTCACGAGGGTCGTTCCAACCCGCACGATGATCCAACGAGGTCGTGGTGGTCAGTACCCCCGCACGCAACTCCTCCACCACAGTGAAGAGATTGGTAAAGAGATAGCCGGGACGCAGGTGCACCACGTTCTGACCTGTGGCGTTGAGCAGGTCTTCCACCAAGCCAAGGGTACCCAGGAGATGATTCCCCGTTTGTTCCGCACCCGAACTGCTGAGGAACACGGTGCGCTCGATCTGGTTGGACTGAACTGCGGCGGCAGCAATGGTGCCCAAGCGCAACACCTCCGCCACCGGATCAGCGGCACCGTAGTTCGTGGGAATCAGCCAGAACAAGGCGTCCACGCCTCGCGTAGCCTCAATCACAAAGTCCTGCTCGGAGAGGTCACCTTGACGGATGTCACACGTGCTTCGGACCCCTTCGCTGAGGCGACCTGGATCCCGGACCAACAAGGTGGGCCGGACCCCGGCCTGAAGCAGAAGCTGCACGACGCGGGATCCGATATTGCCAGTAGGGGTGGTGACGACGATCTTTTTCATGATGATTTCGGGTTGGATTGCGATGCAGGAACGCGGGTGCGTCCTTGTGATGCCAACATGCTTTCCAAGGCCGAAAATCACCATGCTCCGGCATCCGGCAGGCATGTCTGATCGTCCTGAAACTGTGTCCGCCAGACCATGAAGTCCCTCGACAGCCTGCTCTCCACGCTACGCCTCCGGAGTGCCCTCCAAAACCGGGTGGTGCTGGGAGAGACTTGGGGCGTGCGCTTCCCGGCGCGACCTCACGCGGGAAAGTTCCACTTTATGGAGCAGGGCAGCGGACAGTTGTGCGTTACAGAATGCCCGGCCACCACCATGAGACAAGGCGACTTCGCCATCGTGATGACTGACCGGGAGCACACGGTTCAAGACCTCACGGGGGGCCGTCCCACTCCTCTTCCCGAACTCTTGCGCCAGTCCGACATTCTGTGTGCCAGTGGGATCACCCTACGTTTTGGCGGTGCCGGGGCAGAAACTTCTGTTGTTTCCGGAGACTTCGACTTCGCAGAGAGTGCGCACCATCCCCTGATCCGGTTGTTGCCGCCTTGCCTCATTCTCCGGGGAAATGGCACCTCTGGTGCTCCAGGACTTGATGCCGTGCTCAAAGTCTTGACCAGTGAATCCATGGCAGCCCAACCAGGCGCGACGGCCCTGCTGGACAGACTGTGCGATGTCCTCTTCATCCAGGCCATCCGTGGCTGGGTCCACACCGGGGACAGCAACTCGGGCCTGCCCGCAGCGGTGCAGGATACCGCCATCGACGGTGCTCTGCACCTGATCCAGAGTGAGCCCGCCAGCGAGTGGACGGTGGAATCGCTCGCCCGGGAAGTTGCCCTTTCACGATCGGTGTTTGCGGAGCGGTTTCGCCGACTCACCGGCGATACGCCCATGGGGTATCTCGCACGATGGAGGGTGCACTGTGCCACGCGACTGCTCCAGAAAGATCAACTGGGCATGATGGAGGTGGCCTCCCAGGTGGGCTATGAGAGTGAGTTTGCGTTCGCCAAAGCCTTCAAGTGCATCACGGGAATAGCCCCTGGTGCCTACCGGAGATCCAAGGGAGGGATCGCAGCCTCCTGACGGCTCAGAGCGAACTCGGTTCATGGAACTCACTCCTGGTGTGGCAATCCCCAAACGGCACAACCACGGGCTCCAGCAAGTACGATATTCTGGTGCCGGGGGGTTCGATCCACACCTTTTGGCTGCCCCATGCCGGTTGACTCCCCGCCTGCTGCCGAAAGACTCCATACACCATGGCCCCGGCGTCTCTCCCGCCTTTGGCCTTGGCTGGTGATCATTGCCCCAGCCGTAATTTTGCTGGTGGAGATAGTCCCCCTCCTGGTTCCCGTGCCCTGCCTGGACGCCTGGTCCTTTGTGCAGCAGTACCAGCATCTGGTGGAAGACCGCTACTCATGGGGGGCCTTCTTTGCACCGCACTACGTGCACCCCTCCACCGTCGGGAAGGTGATCTACTTTGCCACTCTGCACTACCTTGGGGGAAATGTGGCCGTCCTGCCAATATTGAGCTGGCTGTTCTCTGCTTTAATTGCCTTCTCCGTGTACCGGTTGGCGAGACCTCTCTGGCCTCGTGAAGGAGAGCACCCAGGACTCTCACGTTTGAATGCCACCGTGCTGCTAACCTGCGTCACGGCGGTGATTTTCACCGCGGCTCAAGGGGAGGTTTGGATTTGGGATTTCATCTTTCAAAACTTCATTCCTGGAACCTGCCTTGCCTTGGGCACCTTGCTTTTGCATCGGGAAGGCCGTCCGAACTTCCGCTCTTTGATGCTGGCCAGCGTCCTTTCGCTCCTCGCAATTTGCTCATTTGGCACGGGATTCTTCGTCCCCGCATTCCTCGGTTTGATCCTGGCCTGGCGACTGCGTGGCGCAGGTGAATCTTGGGGCAAGATTGGCATCGTGGTCGGTTGTTGGTGGCT
The DNA here is from genome assembly GCF_000739635.1 of Verrucomicrobium sp. BvORR034. Classification (GTDB taxonomy): domain Bacteria; phylum Verrucomicrobiota; class Verrucomicrobiia; order Verrucomicrobiales; family Verrucomicrobiaceae; genus Verrucomicrobium. The sequence goes on from NZ_BATQ01000106.1 coordinate 63,543, forward strand.
GGCACATGGAGTAGTGGCCTGGCTCGCCCTGACGGCGAATGGCGGCGAAGATCCCGGCCTTGACGCAGGGTCCGTGTTCGAACGCCCTCTGATGAGGCTCCAGTTCGTGCTGATCGTACTGGGGAACATCTTGGGCAAAGGCACCACGTTCGAACCTGAGATCCTCTGCGCCATCACGGGTGCGGCATTGCTCGCCGCATTCCTGACCAGCTTGTTCTATCTGTTGCGACATCGCCATGACCGCCCCTTGGTTCAGGCGGCGTTGCCTTGGATCATTTTCAGCCTCTACGGCCTCTCGTCTGCAGTGCTCATCAGCTTGGGCCGCATGCACAACTCTCTGGACAACGCCCTGGATGAGCGCTTCGCGACGTTTGATGTTTTCTTTGTTTTTGGAACGCTGCTGCTGGTTACCGTCACAATCAGGCACGCCAGCCTCAAGCATCCGGCATGCTCCCGTGCCATGCCAGCGCTGCTACCCGCCGCCATGACCCTTTTTGTCGCCCTCCTCGCAGTGAACTGGGCAAACGGCCACAATCTCATGAAAGTGAAGTTCAGCCGCATGAATCAAGAGCGGGCCTTGCTGATGTTTGCCAGGGTGATGCCGCTCAACGAGGAGTGGATGGATGCTCGAGTCACTCGAAAGTCCGCCTTTCGACTTGCTTCGTTTCTCTCGGATCGCGGGAGGTTGCACGATGTCGTCTTCGCCACTGACCGGAACATCAAATCGTTCAAACAGGGCAAAGAGATGGGAGGAAAGTGGTCGCGTCTGGATCCGCCCGTTGCCTTGGAAGAAGGAGGCTGGCGACTGTCCGGCCTGGGTGGGCTGGCGGTGGACAATGCCGCCGATCTGATCCTCGTCACCGCACAAGCCGCCAACGGTTCAGGGAATGAGGAAATCGTCGCCCTCACCGCGCCCCAACTTCAGCAGCACTTCTACGAACGGGCGAAGCTTGTCCGCATGCATCCGGAGTACTATCTGGGCTGGCAACAAACCTTGCATGACGAAATGCTCCCGTCTGGCCCGGTCACGTTGAGGGCGTATGTGCTGGACCAAGACAAGCGTATCGTCCACCCCCTCAAGGGTGTTTATCGCCTGGAGCGGGATCACCCTCATGCGGTATCGGAGGGGTGAGGTGGGAATCGATGGAGGTTTCACACCAAGCCTTGAGTCCCTGCACCAGGCGGGGTTCCTTGGCAGGATCCAACCAAGTCAGCACGCGCACTACATCAGCGTCTGCCATCCCCGTGCAACCCGCGGTAGGTTCCCCTGGACCGGGCCAGATGTGAATGAAGATGCACGAGCCCAGATTGGGCACGCCCTCCGGATTGTGAGCGACGAACGCTCCCCATCGGTACAAAACCTTGAAACGATTCATCGGTTCATGGCTGTTCCAATCCCGCGGGACGAGATTCGAGTCCACGACCTGATTGTAGTAGTGGGAGTCGGGATCATCGACGCCGATGATACTGTCTGCCAAATGGGTGTAGGGCAGGGTTAGCGCTGGCGCTTCCACCCTCGCGTCAGCCTCGGGTGCCATGCCAAAGACAAATGGCACCCGGAAGATTCCTGCAGGACTGCACCCGTCCCCCTCCCGCTTTTCGCGAAATCCCTCCGGACGCGAGGCACGATGTTCCCCCACGCCCCAGGCCAGGCCGCTCCGCCCGAGGGTCACGGGTATCGGCCCCTGATCGACGGTCCATGGCGAACGCGCGTCATTCCGCACCAGCAGAAAAAGTTCCGCTGTCACCGAGGTGTCTTCCGGCGAGACAACCAGGGCGACCTGTCGGCAAGATTCCGGCAAGTCCTTCTCAAAGAAGGCTGGGATCGGTGACACAGAGCCAGCGGTCATTTGGGGAGTCTGGGCAGGAGGAATCTTCGGTTGACGCAGCTTCAGCACCAGCCACGCGCCTCCCCCCAGCAAGGCCAGAATGAGGATGAGCAGTACCAGCACGAGGCTGCCAGACAAAACGCGGGGGGATCGCTTCATGGGGGCGAAGGGCCATCTCAAAATGACCTGGGATATCGAAGACGAGAAGCTCCTCTGGGACAACCCGAAAAGAGACGAACTGAGGATGGAACTGCTGCCACGTGCATACGGGACAAGGTTGGCGGTGACTCACAGGGGAATCGCTCACAAGGTGCGCGCCCCCCAGTTTTCGCTTTTTACCTTTTTACTTTTCGCCTCCCCCGCCCACTCTAACCCCTCATTTTTTCGCCGCCACGCCATGCAAAGCCTTTGGAACGATCAAGAAGCCGCTAGTTTCGGAACTGACCTCCTCGGTCAGCGTGTGTACACCTCCCGTCTCCTGGGGCGCAATCCAGAGTTGGTCCTTCATGGCGGTGGCAACACCTCGGTGAAAATCGAGGAAAACGACTTCTTTGGAGAACCCGTCAGTCTCTGCTATGTGAAGGGCTCCGGCTGGGATCTCGCCACCATCGAGCGCGGCGGGTTCGCCCCGGTGCGCATGAGCGCGCTGCTGAAGATGGCTGAGCTGCCCACGATGACCGATGAGGACATGGTGCTGCAGCAGCGGGCCGCCATGACCAATCCCAACGCCCCGGCTGCCTCCATCGAGGCGATCCTGCATGCGATTTTGCCGTTCCGTTTCGTGGATCACACACATGCCAATGCGATTTCCGCCCTCACCTGTCATGCCGATGGTGAAGCACGTGTCAGTGAAGTCTTTGGCAGCCGTGTGCTCACCGTGCCGTACGTCATGCCGGGATTCATCCTGGCCAAGACGGTCTATGACCTCATCAAAGGTCGCGACCTGAAGGCTGAAGGCATTGAGGGCATTGTGCTCCTGAAGCACGGGCTTTTCACCTTCCACGACGACGCCCGCCGCAGCTATGAGCTCATGATCGAGATGGTCACGCAGGCCGAGGAGTACCTGGCGAAGACCGCAGGTGCCTCCGCGGCAGGTGTCACGGGAGAGCCCCAGGAAGATCTGGTCGGCCTGGCGAAACTCCGCAAGGCCGTTTCGAAAAAGCGCGGTAACGCTCAACTGGCCAAGCTCGATGCCAGCCCTGTGGCAGTCGGCTATTCGAATCAGCCCGATGTCGCCACCTACGGTACACGAGGCCCCCTCACTCCCGACCACAGCATTCGCACCAAGCGAACTCCGGCTTTCGTGGGCGAGGATATCGACGCCGCCATTCAGAAATTCTCCGACGACTACACGTCCTATTTCACCCGTCATGCCAACGGCCAGACCATGCTCGACACCGCGCCGCGGTTTGTCATCTGGCAGGGCAAGGGGCTGGTGAGCTTCGGCGACACCCTCAAGGATGCTGGCATCGTGAGCGACATCGCCCAGCATACGGCCGCCACCGTGCAACTTGGTCAGGCCGTTGGCGGTTGGGAGCCCCTCCCTGAAAAGGACATCTTCGAGATCGAATACTGGGATCTGGAGCAGGCCAAACTTCGCAAGGGACCGGCCCGCAAGGTGCATCAAGGCAAGGTGGCCATCGTCACCGGCTCTGCGGCCGGCATTGGCTTTGCTTGTGCGGAAAGCCTGGCCGAACAGGGTGCCACCGTCGTGGGCCTTGATCTCAACCCCGACATCGTCGACGGCATGGCCCGCATCGGTGCCGCGGGCAAAGTGGTCAACTTGACCGATGACGCCGCCGTGCAGGCTGCCATTGCGGAAACCGTGCGCAACTACGGCGGAATCGACATCGTCGTTTCCAACGCAGGCATCTTCACTGCAGGCCAGTACCTCGAAGACCTCGAGTCATCCAACTGGGACAAGGCCCTGGCCGTGAACCTCACCAGCCACCAGCGCCTGCTGAAGTTCACCATCCCCTATCTGAAGCAGGGCATTGATTCCAGCATCATCCTGGTGGGTTCGAGGAACGTCAAAGCCCCCGGCCCTGGTGCCGCCAGCTATTCCTGTTCCAAGGCCGCCCTCACGCAGCTCTGCCGCGTGGCCGCCCTGGAGCTGGCACCTGTCGGCGTGCGTTGCAACATCATCCACCCCGATGCGGTCTTCGACACCAAACTGTGGACTCCTGAAGCGCTGCAGCGCAGTGCCGAGCGCTACAACATGACTGTGGAAGAGTACAAGACCCGCAACCTTCTGAAGGCGGAAATCAAGAGCAAAGACATCGGCAACATGGTCTCCGCCATGGCCTCCCCGCTCTTCGCCAAAACCACCGGCGCCCAGATCCCGGTGGACGGCGGCAATGATCGCGTGATTTGAGTAGGCAGCCTAACGCCAAACGACAGAGTATTTTGAACCCCGCAGAAATGCGGGGTTCTTTTTTTGACCGCAAAGGCCCTGTAGCGATCCCCATCGCACAAGTAAATCGTCGCCCGCCACCCCTTCCCCGAAGGGGATCCGGCCACAAGCCCGACGTTGCGGAGCTTCAAGCGACGCTACGTCGGGTAGACACAAACCGCGATCTACTCCGAAGGAGTTTTGGCGGTCTCAAGGGTAAACGGAGGCTTGAAATTTCTCTACACCTTGCAACTGATGGCACGCATGTCTCAGTCGCTCTCTGCGGTCTATCTGCATCTTGTGTTTGCCACGAAGGATCGGCGCCCATTTCTGAGAGATCCCGAGGTCAGGAGCATGACACACGAATACCTCGGAGGCATCGCTAGGGATTTGGAATGCACACCAGTTCAATTGGGCGGCGTGGAAGATCACGTTCACCTACTATGTCGAATGGGGCGACAAGCCACCCAAGCGGAATTGATCAAGGAGCTCAAACGTGCGTCAAGCATCTGAATCAAATCCAAATGGCCAGGAATGGCAGAGTTCGCCTGGCAGTGCGGATACGCCGCGTTCTCCGTGAGTGTCTCAAACCTTGAGAAGGTGAAAGACTACATTTTGAGGCAGGAAGAGCACCTTAAGAAGGTGGACTTCAAGGCAGAACTAGTCGCCATGCTGAAGAAGCATGGGGTGTCTTGGGACGAACGGTATATCTGGGATTGAAAGACGCGCATCAGACCGCCACAACTCCTCCGGAGTAGCCCAGCCCCACTCCTTTCCCGACGTAGCGTCGCTTAATGCTCCGCAACGTCGGGCTTGTGGCCGGATCCCCTTCGGGGAATCCTGATGCAGACCACCGGCAGCGTCTCAACCCGCGGCAACGTCTCACCCCTTCCCCATCAAATACATGCCGCCCACCAACAGTGCCATCCCGGCGACGTTGGCCATTCTGATGGGCTGGCCGTCCACCCACAGAGCGATGAGGGCTGCCCAAATGAAGGTGCTGGCGTAAACCGGATACAGCACGGTCAAAGACCCGCCTTTCTTAAAGGCAGCCACAAACAGACTCATCACGCCGATGTAACAAACCACCCCCACAAGGATGCGCCCGTTCATGAGGTATCCGGCCAGTCCTCCGGTGGCCCGGCGGGCTCCTTCTCTGTAGAAGAACTGTCCAGCGGCACCGAGCAACGATGCCAGCAGGAAGAATACGATTGAAATTGCAGGTGTTTTCATGGCGGAGGTGTCAGCAGCAGGACGACCGCCAGATTGTGCGGTTTCGTCCGATTTATGCCAGAGATTTCCCTTTGCGCCTCCGAGTGGGTCCGACAAAATGCGGCACTTCGGATCCGGAGAAACATTTCCCTTCGTGATGTCTCATCCGCATCACTATCCGCTATCCTTTCTTCTCACCTTTTTCCGCTCCTCCCCGCCCCTCACTCCTGACCCATGAGCACCCGCTACGCACTCGGCATTGACTACGGCACGAATTCCTGCCGCTCCCTTCTGGTGGACCTGAATGACGGAACCGAAGTCGGCTCGACCGTGTTCAACTACCCCAGTGGGGATATGGGCGTGCTGACCGATCCCCGTGATCCCAACGTGGCCCGGCAGAATCCGCAAGACTACTTGGACGGTCTCGAAGCGGTGATTCGTGGAGCCTTGTCCCAAGCCAGTTCCAAGATCTCTGGCTTCGATCCAAGCTCAGTCGTCGGCATTGGCATCGACACGACTGGCAGCACCCCTATCCCGGTGAACCAACAGGGCACACCGCTAGGGCTCCTCCCAGAGTTCAAAGGGGTCCTCAACGCCATGGTGTGGCTGTGGAAAGACCACACCAGCCACGAGGAAGCCGCCGAGATCACGCGCTTGGGCCACGAGATCCGCCCCAACATCATCGCCAAATGTGGCGGCATCTATTCCAGCGAATGGTGGTGGAGCAAGATCCTCCACCTTCGCCGGACTGATCCAGCCGTGTTTGAAGCGGCCTACTCGTGGGTGGAACATTGCGACTGGATTCCTGCCGTGCTCGCGGGCGACACCAATCCCCTCACTCTCAAACGCAGCGTCTGCGCAGCAGGGCACAAGGCCCTGTTCAGCACCGAGTGGGGTGGATTACCGGACAAGGAGTTCCTCACTCGTCTGGACCCCGCGCTGGCTGACCTGCGGGACCGTCTCTATTCCGAGGCCCATGTGGCGGACACGTCCGCCGGCACGCTATGCGCCGAGTGGGCCCAGCGGTTGGGTCTTAAAGAAGGCATTGCCATTTCCGTCGGCGCCTTCGATGCCCACATGGGCGCCGTGGGAGCAGGCATCAAGGAAGGCACGCTGGTCAAGATTCTCGGCACCAGCACCTGCGACCTCATGGTCGCCCCCAATGACCAACCCCTCGCAGACATCCCCGGAGTATGCGGCATCGTGAACGGCTCCGTCATGGGCGGCTACTTCGGAATCGAAGCTGGCCAGAGCGCCGTGGGGGACATCTTCCTGTGGTTTGTGAATCAGTTGGTTCCCGAAACCTACGGCAGCACGGTGGGTGAGAAATTCCAGAACATGGAAAAGGCGCTGACGGGTCACAAGCCGGGTGCATCCGGCTTGCTCGCCCTGGATTGGAACAACGGCAACCGCACCATCCTGGTGGATGCGCGCCTCACCGGCCTGCTCCTGGGACAGACCCTGCACACCAAGGCCCACGAGATCTATCGCGCCTACATCGAGGCCACCGCGTTTGGCGCCCTCACCATCATCAAGCGGATCGAAGAGTACGGCGTGCCGGTCAAAGAAGTCATCAACACCGGCGGACTCAGCATCAAGAACGAGACTCTGATGCAAATCTATGCTGACGCGATTGGCCGCCCCATGAAGGTCAGCCGCAGCGAACAAACCTGTGCCCTGGGAGCAGCCATCTTCGGTGCCGCTGTCGCAGGCGTCGGCACGGTCGCCGAGATCCAGGCCAAAGTCACCGCCACCCGCGAGAAAGTTTACTACCCCATCCCAGAGAACCAGGCCATCTACGAGGAGCTCTACACACTCTATCGCAACCTGCATGATGCCTTCGGCACCGCCGAATGGAACGGCCGCCTGCATCACGTCATGAAACGACTCCTCGAACTCCGCGCCCTGCAAAGGAAGTAATCCTACGCCCCCCAAGTTTCTCATCGGATTAACCACAGAGTCACAGAGAACACAGAGAGAAGCTTCAGAATCCCAATTCTGTAAATTCCGTTAATTCTGTCCAAATAATCAGTCTCATTCTCCGCCATCACCCCCCTCGTCCCATCTTGTTAATCCTTCAAAAATCTTGTTAATCCTGTCTCAAAAAGCATCAAGTCCCCCTCTTCCCCAATGTCCCTCGCCTCCCTCAAAGAAGAAGTCTGCGCCGCCAACCGCGCCCTGGAACCCAGCGGCCTGGTGAAGCTCACATGGGGCAATGTGAGCGGCATAGACCGGACCCTGGGGCTCTGGTGCATCAAGCCCAGCGGCGTGGCCTACGGCGACTTGAAGCCCGAAGATCTGGTGGTGCTGGACCTGGATGGCAAGGTGGTAGAGGGAAGGCTCCGCCCCTCCTCAGACACCAAGACGCACCTTCATCTGTATCGCGAGTTCGAGGGCATCGGCGGAGTGACCCACACCCACTCTCCCTACGCTACCATGTTCTCCCAGGCCGGACGTGCCTTGCCCTGCTACGGCACCACCCATGCCGATCACTTCTTCGGGACCGTCCCCATTGCCCGTGCGCTCACTGCAGAGGAAATTGCGGCCGACTACGAGCATCATACTGGCGTGGCGATCGTCGAGCGTTTTCGCGAACTTGGCTTGAACCCCGTGGAGATGCCCGCCGTCCTCCAGATCCATCATGCGCCCTTCACCTGGGGAAAAAGCGCAATGGATTCCCTGAACAATAGCATTGCACTGGAGATGTGCGCCCAAATGGCGCTGGGGAGCCTCACGCTCAACCCGGAGTTGGCGGGCATCCCAGACCATATTCTCAACAAACACCATTCCCGCAAGCATGGCCCTGGAGCCTACTACGGGCAGAAGTGATTGAGCGTGAGCCTCATCTACCCGGGATTCTAAAACTTCCCAACATTCGGCGCGGCAGGGAGTCGGACATAGTCCCCCTCCTGGGGTGGCCCTGACCCAATTCCGAATTTCCCCTTGCCCCACCTTTCAAACCGTGGCTAATCGGGGTGCACCAACCCTTCTATTCTACACATTTCCTCATGACAGACCGTCGTATCGTCATCACCGGCATTGGCGTTGTTTCCCCTCTCGGGAACAACAAGGATGACTTCTGGAAGAATCTCGTCGCCGGCAAGAGCGGGATCCGTTTTATCAAGGCTTTCGATACGGAGCAGTATGACACGAAGTTCGGTGGCGAAGTCGTGGACTTTGATCCCAAGGCATACTTCAAAGATTTCAAAGACGCCCGCCGGGCCGACCGCTTCACCCAGCTTTCCGTGGGCGCTGCCAAAATGGCTGTGGCAGAGAGCGGCATCGACTCCTCCAGCACGCCACCAGAACGCATCGGCGTCATGCTCGGCAGCGGCATTGGTGGCCTGATCACGCTGGAGAACAACCACACCCTTCTCATTACCAAGAGTCCTGCCCGCGTCTCTCCCTTCACCATCCCGATGATGATCGGCAACATCGCGAGCGGCATGCTCTCGATGGAGTACGGCTTCCTTGGGCCGAACATGTGTATCACGACCGCCTGTGCCACCTCCAACCACTGTATCGGCGAAGCCTGGCGCATTATTAAGTTCGGGGATGCCGACGTGATCGTCGCCGGTGGATCTGAAGCTTCCATCGCCCCTATGGGCTTGTCTGGATTCGGCAACATGAGAGCGCTAAGCACCCGCAACGATGCTCCTGAAAAGGCCAGCCGCCCGTTTGACCGTGACCGTGACGGCTTCGTCATGGGCGAAGGTGCCGGCGTCGTGGTGCTTGAAGAGTACGAACACGCCAAGAAGCGCGGGGCTCACATCTATTGCGAACTCGTCGGCTACGGCCTCAGCGCCGACGCCTACCACCTCTCCGCCCCGCTTCCCGACGGGTCTGGCGCGGCACGATGCATGAACATGGCCCTCGGCCATGCGAAGATGAATGCGAACGAGGTCAGCTACGTGAATGCCCACGCCACCAGCACACCGGTGGGTGACATCTGCGAAGTTCAGGCCATCAAGCGCACCTTCGGCGACTACGCGAAGAACGGCCTCCTTGTCAGCGCCACCAAATCCATGACCGGCCACCTGCTCGGTGCCGCCGGTGGGATTGAGCTTGCTGCCAGCATCCTTTCCATCCGCGATCAGGTCATCCCGCCCACGATCAACGTGGAAAACCAGGATCCGGAATGCGATCTCGACGTGGTGCCGAATGTGGCCCGTGAGGCCAAGGTCAATGCAGCCCTCAGCAACTCCTTCGGGTTCGGCGGCCACAATGCGGCCCTCCTGGTGAGAAAGCTCTAAGGCTCTACAGCCACCCATCAACTTCGTGACGAAGCACCACTTGCTCAGGCAGGTGGTGCTTTTTCGTATTCCCTTGTTTGGGACGGAAATGTCGCAAATTCGCCCTCGACGGCCGATCTTCACAACAAACCTTGAACAAGAGAGTCCAAAAAGTCCAACCGATGCTATATGAGAAAGGGAGCCGCACCTGAAAGACTGGAGATTACACGGCGGTGCCCGCCACTTTTCATTCGATTTGATGCAAGTTTTCCATCATACTGTATCGAACGTCAGGTCGGCGAGGGGTCACGCCTGCCAGATCTGACGACTGCGACACCGCACCGCATGAGCCAAAAACTACGCGCCCTCCAGGCAGACATCACATCCCTCAACGTGGATGCCATTGTCAATGCGGCCAACTCTTCCTTGCTGGGTGGCGGAGGTGTCGATGGAGCGATTCATCGTGCGGCAGGCCCTGAGCTGCTCCAAGAATGCCGGCTCCTGGGCGGCTGCAAAACAGGCGATGCGAAGCTCACGAAGGGGCATCTGCTTCCGGCTAAGCTCATCATCCACACCGTCGGGCCAGTCTGGCGGGGTGGACAAAGCGGGGAGCCAGACCTGCTGGCCTCCTGCTACCGTCGCTCACTCGAGATCGCGGCGGCGAACGGGGTGCGAACCATCGCCTTCCCCAGCATCAGCACGGGCATTTTCGGCTATCCCATCGAGCTTGCTGCGGAGACCGCCATCCGTACGGCCCAAGAGGGAGTGGAGCGTCACCCTGCCCTCGATGAAATCATCTTTTGTTGTTTCTCCGCGGCTGACTTGAGGGTCTATACCTCTCTCTTGGAAGCCCTGCCTGCCACCTCCTCTTTGAAACTAGCCAACTGACTCCACCATGCGGTCGCGTCTTTACTGCCTATTTCTCATAGCATCCTCCCTCTTTATTCTGATGACGGTGATCCTGCCCGTCATCAGCATGGCGGCCAAATATGGCGTCAACGACGAGGAATGGGCGAACATTCAGCGGCGCGGGCTGCCCAGCAGTGCGGCGTTCATGACGTGGACCCATTGGGTTCCGGCCGACAGCGCCATTGCCTCCATCCCCGCGGAGAACTCCGACGGTCCTCCCCCGCCCCTCATTGAGTATCGCATCGGCACGGGCCAGACTTGGCTCTTTGACTTCAACTTCTATCAAGGCCGGTACAAGAAATCCAATGGCCAGTGGGAGGTGGTGCCCGCCCGCGGACCGCTGTGGGGTGTGCAGATCCATTGGCACTGGACCTGGATCGCCCTAGGACTGACCGTCCTCACCATCCCCATCTTTGTGCTGCTGAAACCGAACTACGAGCCTTCGGGCGGTGAGATGCCGCTTCACATCTGACCGAACGCCTTGCGCAGCAAGGCCAGGCTCTTGGGGATCGCATTCAGCGGATCCTCCTTCCCCTCAAATTCCAGCGAGACATAGCCGGCAAACCCGGCCTTCTTCATGATGCCAGCGATCCGGTCGTAGTCGAGGTCGAGCGTGTACCATGTGCCGCCACCGTAGTACGTCTTCGCCTGGAGCAGCACGGTGTCAGGTGCCAGCATCGCCAGCCGGTCATAGGGATCCTCCAGGAAACAACCCGTATCCAGAGTGACCTTGAGCCAGGGGGAATTCACCGCATCCACCACCCGCTTCACCCCCTGGGGAGTGCGACCCAGACCCCAGTGATTTTCCAGTCCCATGATCACACCTCGCTTCCCCGCCTCGGCCGCGAGCCCGCCGTAAGCTTCAATCACCCACTCAAACGCGTTTTCTTCCGTGTAGCCAGGGAGCGGATCATCCTCGCCCCGCCGCGCCATCAGCTCATCGAAACTCTTGGTCGTGCCCCACGTCCCCGAGTTCACCCGCATCGTGGGAATCCCCAGCTGATAGGCCTGCTCCAGACAGTCCACCGTATGGTCGAAGTTCTTCTTCCGCTTCTCCTTGTCTGGGGAGAGAAAGCCCTGGTGCGTGGAATAGCCCATCAGATCCAGGCCCAGCACAAACGCGTGACGTTTGATCTTAAACAACTCGGCCGGCTCATACGAAATCAACTGCCGCTGCAGCACCTCGAATCCGTCGAACCCCATCCGCGCCGCATGCTCCAGACAGACGTCCATCGGGCGCAGCGGCTCCCGGTTGAAGCCCCAGAAGGAATAGGATGAAACGCCAATCCGGTTGGGGCGGGTCTTGGGCACCCCTTCAGCCGTCAATGGCAAGCCTCCCATCGTGGCGAGTGCACCTAGAGCGGTGCTCGAAGCAACAAATTGACGGCGATTCATTTTCCCAGAAGTAAACCACAGCTTGTCCGACGGATGCAATGCCCATCGGACGTCATGACCAAGTTCAGAAACTTTGCTTGCAAGAACCCGTGTGACGCGGAGCTTCAGTCGGATTTCATCTCTCGCTCTACCGTCTTTTCTTCCTATGCCCGGCTCATTCAACGGAATTGGCACCGCTTTCTACGGTGAACGGAACTATCAGCTCAATGGTTCTTACATCACCACCGAATGGATAATCCTCTTCTATCTTCCTATCATCCCGATCAGAAGCCTGCGAATTGCCCGCAACCCGCAAGATGACGTCCATGCAGTTGCCTATCACTCCGAGAGCTACTATGTCCTCAACAGAGAACCCTTGTGCTGGGCGCAGGTTTTTTCCACCTACGGTTTCATCGTCGCTACCATTGCGTGGATTCTCGGAGTGTTTGTCGGATACATGAATCTGTCGGACACGTGGAAGGAAAACGAGCTGCTAATGATCATCGGAGGTATCATCGTTGCCGCCGCACCCTTCTTCCTGCTGGTGTGGCTTCGGCATCGGAGCAAGAAGATCCTGGTGGAACAACTGCACCTCGCAATGTTGCGTCAGAATGACCAGGTATCCTAGACTACATCGCGTAGTGCGTAACCTCGAAACACGAGCGAGCAAGGGTGCCTAGCGATGCAAGTCTCAAGACTTGCACTACTTTGTCCGCAACATGTCCCTCACGTAGAGTTCCGACACTGGCTTAAGGAGATAGTCCTCACCCAGCAGCTTCTTCAGCTTCGCGATGGCCGTCTTCCGGTCATCGCCCGTGTTCTTCTCGTGGCGGGCCCAGAATTCTTCCCACCAACCTTCGGGCTGCACCTTCACTCCGGCATATTCCGTGACGCGGCCCGTCTCCCCACCCGTGACCAGGCTGCCCACATAATTGCTCTGGGCATACACCCGATCAATTTGGGCCTTGATGGCGGCCACATCGGCTTCCGACACCACCCCATTGGAAGTGGCCTTGTAGAACTGGACCGTCACGCGTACGGGATAGTCAGGATCCCGGCGAATGGGAAGGTTGTCGATCTCCGTGAAGGGGCCTTCCATTTCACCGTGGCCGATCACGGCGTTCTCCACATCACTGGTGCGAGTCCGAGCCGCACCCGCCGGAGCGGCAGGCATCGCTTCATCGGCTGCCCCAAGAGAGAAGCGACGAGGCCGTTCCTTTTGTTTTAAGGGCACTTGGATGAGCAGCACCATGTTGAGGCCAGCTTCAGCGCCAAGCTTGGGCGTCTGGCCCTCAGGCCCCGCCTCCTTGCCCACTTTGGAGTCAGACTCACGTTCGCCCGTGAGACTCGCCCTTTGGCCGTTTGCATTGAAAAACAGACGTTGGCCCCAAGCGCTGCCACTGGCAAAGGCATCGCGTTTGTTGTCGATCACCGTCACACTCGTGCCCTCGCGGGTGCACAGTATGGTCAGCACCGCAGGATCCCCACTGATGGACTGGTAGTTGAACAGCACGGGGTTGAAGGTGGCTTTCCCCTCCTTGGGAATTGGGAGGAAGCATGCCTGGGCACTCACCAGCACCTTGGAATCGCGTGCCGCCAGCAGGGACCGGGCCTGGCCATCGTTTTTCCATGAACCCGGCTGGCTGAGGAAGTCCAGAGGACTGGAAAGGAAATCCCTCAGAGAGACACGTTGGAGGCCACGCCCCCGCTCATTGCCCACCAGCAGGGTGAACGCTGCCGGATCGATGTCGCATGATTTGTCGTCAAAGTTGGGGAAGCGAATGACAGGCATGCAGGTGGTCTTGAATCCCCCTTTTGTCTCCCGTCCCACCTGGATGGTCATGTCGCTGATGTTGGGCCCTACCGACGAGCTCTTGAAGCGCCCCGTGTCCTCCCAAGTCACGTCCAGCACTTGCAACCCGCGGGCGCGAGCCAGCTCCTGAGCCTCTCCCTCGCGCGACATGGTGGCGGTGCGTTCGATCGCCTTCTCATAGGGATCGCCAAACAGTGACACGGCGGAGGCCGGGGGCGTCATGGTCAGGAGTGCAGCAAGGCCCAGCGTCAAGCGGGTGCCCTTCTTGGTGGGAAGCATTTTCATAATGGGGGAACTGTCTTGAGAGGCATGACGGCCGCCCTCAGGATTTCTTGTCAGTTTCTCCCTCTCCTGTGACGCGGGCCATGTCGCGGCACATTGCCACTGGCGCTTCCACCGCATCCTCCTATGCTGAACGCCACACGCATGCCCCAGTACGACGCCATCATCATTGGTTCCGGCCCGAATGGCCTGGCTGCCGCCATTCGCCTGGCCCAGCAGGGATGGAAGACCCTGGTCCTGGAAGGGGCCGATACCGTGGGCGGCGGCATGCGCACCAAGGAGCTGACCAAGCCCTTCCACCTGCACGACGTCTGCTCCGCCATTCACCCGATGGGGGTGGCGTCCCCCTTCTTCCGGTCCCTGGATCTGGAATCTCACGGGCTACGATGGATTCACCCCGACCTGCCCCTGGCCCACCCCTTGGACGGAGGTCGGGCCGTGCTGCTCCACCGCTCCCTTCAGGAAACAGCGGCTGGACTGGGAAAAGACAGTGGTCGGTATCGGTTCTTTTTTGAATCCTTGGCTGCTCATGCCAATGAACTCTATGGGGACCTGCTGGCACCAGCCCGCCTGCCCCGTCATCCCTTGTTGATGGCCCGTTTCGGCATGGGCGCAGGCTTGCCTGCCAGCGTCTTTGCCCGTTATTTCTCCACACCTGAGGCGCGCGCGCTCTTCGCGGGAAATGCCGGTCACTCGGTCATGCCCTTCCACCTGCCGCTGACCTCGGCCATCGGCCTGGTTTTGCAAACTGCCGCGCATGCGGGGGGCTGGCCCATTCCCGAAGGCGGCTCGCAGAGCATGGCCAATGCGATGGTGAGTCTGCTGACCTCCCTCGGTGGCGAGGTGCGGTGCAATACGCCGGTGAAGTCCTTTGCCGATCTGCCAGACGCCCGGGCTTACCTCTTTGACATCAGTCCACGGAATCTCGCCAGAATGTGCGGCCGTGAGCTCCCGCAAGCCTACCGGTACAAGCTGGAGCGATTCCGTCATGGGCCGGGGGTTTTCAAGGTGGACTACGCCCTCCATCACTCCATCCCGTGGGCCAATGAGAACTGCCATCGCGCTGGCACCGTCCACCTGGGCGGCACCCTTGAGGAAATAACCAGAAGTGAACGTGATGCCTGGCAGGGGCGCCATTCGGACAATCCCTTTGTC
This sequence comes from Verrucomicrobium sp. BvORR034, assembly GCF_000739635.1. Lineage (GTDB taxonomy): Bacteria > Verrucomicrobiota > Verrucomicrobiia > Verrucomicrobiales > Verrucomicrobiaceae > Verrucomicrobium. The sequence continues at coordinate 78,741 of NZ_BATQ01000106.1, forward strand.
CTGGTCTCCCAACCCTCGATGCTGGACCCCATCCGCGCTCCCGCCGGCAGGCACGTGGCCTGGGCTTACTGTCATGTCCCGCATGGATCCACGGAGGACCGGCTGGAGGTCATCACCCGTCAGATCGAGCGATTCGCGCCCGGCTTCCGCGATTGCATCGCTGCCACGTCCACGCTCAATACCAGCCAGATGGAGAGCTACAATCCCAACTACATCGGAGGCGATGTCGTGGGTGGTATCACGGACTGGCGACAGCTCTTTACCCGCCCCGCCGGCTTGTTTCAGCCCTACGCCACTCCCCACCCAAAAATCTACCTCTGCTCGGCATCCACCCCTCCTGGAGGAGGCGTTCACGGCATGTGCGGCTACTGGGCAGCCGAGTGCGTTTTGAAGCGCGTTCGCAAGTAATGGGCGGGCCAGTGCGCCCGCTTGCGCAGGGCATTTTCACCAGTAGGATGCTGGACATGAGATCCCTGCGCTGGCCTTCCTGCTTGCTTGGCAGCCTCGTTATTGCCCTGGCCGCCTCATCCCGTTGCCAGGCCCAGGCCATCGTCGAGGGGCAGATCAGTTCCATTCCCCAGCCGCCGCCCGCCCCCATGGGCCGTTATCAATTGAAAGCGGGCCAGCTCGCTGCTCCCGCCAAGCCCGTGGCAGTCATCTACCTGGAGGGCGCTCCTCCCACACGCACTGGAAACACGGTCAGCATCATGGGACAGCGGGGTTATCAGTTTGAGCACCATGTCCTGCCCATTCAGACGGGCACCCGCGTGGAGTTCCCAAACCATGACGAGGACTACCACAATGTCTTTTCCCTCTCCAAGGCAAAGCGTTTCGACCTCGGCCGCTACCGCATGGGGGAAAATCCTCCCGCCCTGACCTTCGACAAGCCGGGTGTCGTGCGGCTGTATTGCGAGATTCACCAGCACATGCGTGGCGTCATACTGGTCCTGGACACGCCCCATTTCACAACCACAACGGCGGACGGCAAGTTTCGGCTCAAAGGTCTTCCAGCTGGCACTTACCAGTTGAAGGCCTGGCTGGACGAAAAAACCGTGCTGTCCGCACCGGTCACCTTGAAGGCTGGACAAACCGTCCGGCTGAATTTCGACAGCAGCGCCCGCAAGTAAAGCACCGCTGCTCGCCCAACTAGAACGACTTCACCCTTCGCATGCCCCGTGCCTGCCCTTTCCTACCGCACCAAGCTTGTTCTGGCGATGTCCCTCGTGGTGGCAGCGGTGACTGGGTCCACCATCTTTGTGACGGAGCGGCAGGTCCAGACAGGTTATCAACGCCTGTTCGAGGAGCAGTTCCACCACCAGACTCAGGCCTTCGCCGAGCAGCGCGCCCGACAGCTTCAGGAGCTCTCCGCGCTCTGCAAAACCACCGCTGAAAAGGTGCGCGTTGTCTCGGCCATGGAGGAGGCCCTGGCATCGAACGATCCCGATCTCCTGTATGACAACCTGGATGTGGAAGGCCTGGCCCTGATCAACCGGCAGGCAACCGTGGCCTCCGAGGAACCATCAGGCAGCACTCCCGCAGACGGGGCCACAGCCATGGTGGTGGATGCCAGCGGCCACCCACTCGTGCCGACCAAACCACGCAGCTACTTCCCCACCTTCCTAGATGTGCAGCAGGGCAAACCCGTGGCCCTCTTCAAGAAACGGCTCACGACCGCTGATCTGCAGCGCCAGGAGATCGGCTATCTGGCCGTGAAACAAACCCGCCAAAAAGGAACACTCCAAACAGGCTTTCACCTGCGAGAGTTCATCATCACCCCGTTAATCATCGAACCTACCAACGAGCTCCTCGGAGCCATCGTGGTCAGCTATCCGGTCTCTGATCTGACCTCGTCAGCCTTCCCGGAAGGCATGCAGGAACTGATGAGCGGCATCTGGCTTGACGGCCAGATCTATGGACCCGCGATGCCATTGTCGTTGCATCCCTCCATCAACAGCCGGGTCGCCAACATGATGCAGCACCTTCCCCAGACGACCGGGGCTCATAGCGATCTCAACCCCTTGTACGATGGGAAGAAGCCCCATCGGCTCTTTATCAAAGAGATCCCACACAACCCGCTCTTCCCGGCCGCCGCTCAGGTGGGTCTCTACTCTCTGGATGAGGCGATGAAGGAACAGCGGGGCTTGCGTCTGGTCATTCTTGGGTTCGGCCTGTTTGCCTTAGTGGTGGGCATCGGGTTTGTGATGCTCATCTCTCACGGCTTCAGCAAACCCATCGAGCAACTTGTGCAGGGCACGAACCGGGTGAGGCAGGGTGACTTTGAAACACCGGTCGAGGTGAAGACACGGGACGAGCTGGGAACGCTGGCGGCATCCTTCAACGAGATGACCAAGGATCTCGCCCTCAAGGAACGTTACCGCGCTGTGCTCTCCCAGGTCACAGACAAAGAGGTGGCCACCCAGATGATCAGCGGTCAGATCCGGCTGGGCGGTGAAATCCGCACCAGCAGCGTCGTCTTCTGCGACATCCGGGGATTCACGACGCTGACGGAGAACATGCCTCCCGCTGAGGTGATCGCCATGCTCAACGAGCACATGACCGCTTTGAACCGGGTGGTGCACAAACATCACGGCGTCGTGGACAAGTTCGTAGGTGATCTGATCATGGCCATCTTCGGCGCCCCCATGAGCTACGGGAACGATGCTCTCAATGCCGCCCACTGTGCCCTGGAGATGCTGCAAGTGCGGACCGCGCTGAATGAGACGTCCACCCACCGCATCGAAATGGGCATCGGACTCGCCACTGGTGAGATGCTTGCAGGCTGCATGGGATCGGCCGACCGGTTGAATTACACTGTACTGGGGGAACGGGTGAACTTAGCTTCGCGCCTCTGCTCCAGCGCTGGCCGGATGGAACTGCTCATCGATCGCAACACCTACGATGCCCTCCCGCCAGATACCATGGTCGAGCCGACCTCACCCCTTGAGCTGAAAGGGTTCAGCGATCCCGTTCCCGCCTACCGGCTGCTCGCCCTGCCAACGCCTCAACCCACACCGGCCCAAAGATGATCGCACTGCCCAGACTCTCGCGAACCACAGACGCCTGGCTGGCTTGCGCCCTGGGCGCGGCCCTCCTCCTGCTGAGTACAACCGCCCAGGCCATCCCTCTGCTTCCGCCGGATTCCCCGGTGGACGCCACCCTGAGCGGCTCTCTTGATCTGGAGACCTATTTCATCGACCAGCCAGCTCCTGGCCTGCTATTCACCGATGACGACACTTACCTTGAACCCCGTCTCTCATTGATGCTGGACCTCCAGTGGGGCCCGCACTGGAGCGCGTTTGTGCAGGCCCGCGTTGATCGTGGTTTTGATCCAGGCGTGACATCCGATGGCGACATTCGACTCGACGAATACGCCATCCGCTGGAGCCCCTGGGGCAACTCCATGGTCAACGTCCAGGTGGGCAAGTTTGCCTCCGTGTTTGGCAACTGGATTCCGCGTCACCTCAGCACCCAGAACCCCTTCGTCACCGCCCCTGCTCCGTATGAAAATGTGTTTGGCATCACCGATGCCGCCGTCCCTCTCAGCCGGCAGGCTTTCCTGGGACGCAAGACGCAGGCAGACAAGAAGAGGGATTGGCTCACCCAGATCTGGGGTCCCTCCTACGCCCATGGTGCCTCTTTGTCCGGAAGGTTGGACCAGTTTGAGTATGCCTTCGAGATCAAGAGCAACGCGCTTTCCTCCCGCCCCAGTGCCTGGGAAGCAAGGGAGGTGGAGTGGGACCAACCCACAGTGACTGGCCGTCTGGGATGGAAACCGGATCCCGCCTTTGCGCTCGGCATCTCCGGGAGCACGGGTGCCTATCTACTGGAGGCGGCGGACGCCACCCTGCCTCCCGGGAGCGATCGGGACGACTTCAAGCAGGACACGGTTGGGATAGACCTGCGCTACTCGATCCGCCATTTCGAACTCTGGAGCGAGCTGATCTTCACCCGGTTCGAAGTGCCAGGGGTCGGCGATGCAGACCTCGCCTCGTTCTATGTGGAGGGCCGCTATAAGATCACCCCCAGCCTCTATGCCGCCCTGAGATGGAATCAGCAATGGTTTGACGAGATTCCCGACGGGCGAGGCGGCTCCCCCAGCTGGGACCGCGACCTCTACAGGATCGATCTGGCTCTGGGATACCGTTTTGCCCACAACCTGCAAGGCAAGGTGCAGTACAGTTATGGACACGAACCCGGCCTGAATGCCAACCGAAGCCACCTGATTGCCACGCAGATTACCTGGACATTCTGACCGGGATCCCGGCATGGGAGGAATCAGGCTCGCAAGCCGAGCTGGCGCAGCTTTTCCTCGCTCTCCTTCCAGTTCACCTCGTGCGGCAGACGCTGCGACTTCGCGGCGATGGCTCCGGTAACTCCGGCCGCCTCTCCCATTGCGACTGCATTCCCGGTCACCCGGTAGCTGGCGTGAGAAATGAAGTCACCACTGATGCATCGTCCAGCCATCATGAGGCCATCCACATCCCGTGCGATCAAGGCACGCAGAGGAATGTCATAGGGCTTCACTTTGATGCCCGTGGCGTGAATGGCCGCCGTCTTGTTGTGATCTGCACTCGTGGCATGGATGTCCACGCCGAAGGTCACCCGCGCCACACCGTCTTCGTGACGGACACCTTGAATGAGGTCATCCTTTTGCACCGTGAATCTTCCCGCGATGCGCCGCCCGTCCCTCACACCGATCTGCTCTGCCGTGGCCACGAGTTGCAGCCCCTCCCAAGGGCCGCCCAGACCACGCAGGCCGTTTACCATTTTGGTCACCTCCGCGCGAGCCCGCACCGTGGCGGTCGTGATGCCCGCTGCGTCAAAGGGCTTCACCCCATACTCGTGGTTCATCATGGCGAACAGCAGGTTTCCCCTCACATGCCAGAGGGTCGGTTTGCTGTAGGACGGGAAGTGGCCAAATTTCTCAATCTCAGCCCGGATACGGTTCTTCTTCTCGTCGTTGGTATTCTCACCGGGCAAAGCCTTGCCAAAGCGAACGAACTCCCGTAGGGACTCCACATCCTTCACCACGAGCAGGGCGTTGAGCGACATGGGCTGGCAGGGGCAATCCTTCGCTTCACCCAGCTCAAAGGCACAGCCCGCCAGCGCCCCGAGGTCGCCGTCGCCAGTAGTGTCGATAAAGACCGGAGCCCGCCAGGCTTCCCGGCCGGACTTGGAGTCGGTGACAATCGTCGTCAGGCGGCGGCCCTCCTTGAAGGCGGCGGCAACCCGGGTGTGATATTGGAACTGAACTCCAGCTTCCACGCACAAGTCTTCCAGCAGCAGCTTCAAAGCTTCCGGGTCATAACAGAAGGCCTTCTCCCCTCCTCCGGTCTTGGCCCCGCGCTCATCCAGTTTCACCTTCAACTCTTTGGCCAAACCGGGTTTGTCGAAATCGAGCAGATAGCCCAGCAGACCAGCGGTCCACACCCCGCCCAGACATCCGCGCCATTCAAACAAGCGCACCTTCGCCCCTGTTCTGGCTGCAGCGATGGCGGCTGCCACCCCGGCCGGACCCGCGCCGCATACGATCACATCTGCGTCATCCGCCAGCGGCACCACCTCACCGGGAATGGAAAACTTGCCAGCCGATTGAGTCACCTCCTTCTCCGGAAGAGCTCCTGCATCTGCAGCAGACAACGACGGCACAGTGACACCGCCAAGGGCCGCGTGGAGAAAGTGCCGCCGGGAAAAGGGATGAGCAGATTCAGGATTCATGCAGTCCCCAAGACGTTCTGAAACGACGGAACATTTCAACGATGGCGTCTCTTCGGATCCCACCAAGACCGTGCTCCTGCCCATTCTCTGCAACGCCGGGCCCCTCGTTTCTCCAGAACGGGTTGACCAGAACCACCATTCCATGGAAAATTCCCACGTTGGCACGCGATTGACTGCCGTACTGTTGCCAGATACCCACCTCAGCATATGAACTGGAAACTGAGCTGCACCGTATTGGGAGGCCTTGCCCTCACCGTAGCCCATGCAAGCGATCTCACCGAAGCTTTGCGAAAGCTCTCAGACAACGGCCCCACCTACTATCAGCCGCCACCGACGTACCACGACAGCCCCGGTTACTACCCCTACGCACCACCGCCTCCGAACATCCCACCTCCCCAGCGCGCTCAACATGCCTATGATGTCGGTTACCGGGTCGGCCAGGATGACTTCTTGCAGGGGCACTCCAAGCACTTCGTGCGCCATGTCGACCTGTTCGACGATGCCACCCGCGATGCGTTCTCTCACGGCTACGACACCGGCTACGACGTCGCTCGGGAAGCCGCCGCCCGACGGGATCGCGAGTATTACAAGGCCAGAGTATCGCCCCAGCCACCCGTGCCCAGTGAGCACTACAAATCCGGCTACTACCCGTACACCCCGCCCCCCAAGGAGGCGCCCAACGTGGACCGGCAGCGTCATTCCTACGATATCGGTTATCGCGTGGGTCAGGACGACGCCCAAAAAGGGTTGTCCAAACATTTCCCCCGCCATGACAAGCTCTTCGACAAAGACACGCACGAGAGCTTTGCCGCAGGATACGACAAAGGCTATGAGCGCGCCAGGAAGTAAGGCTTACGAACAGAGGGCGGCACTCGCATAGATCAGGATACGGGGCGCTGCGCTCTCGCAAGCGCCAGTATTTCCTCGTCAGAGAGTTGGACAGGGCTGACGAGGGAGCGTGCTGCTTGCAAGCTGGTCACTGCTCCATCGCGGATGACGTAGAATTGTCCCGGCCCTTGTGCGGGCAATTTCGAGGCCACATCAATGCGGGCTTCGCTCAGCATCGGTTTCATCTTGGCCAGGGCTGTGGGTTCTTTCACGCGTCCCACGAACCAGTTGCGGATGTTGTCCTTGGCCTTGTAGTCAAAATCACCGGGGCTCTGGGTGGCGAGGAACATCCCCAGTCCAGCGGAACGAAAGCGCTTCAAGGCGTTTTCCATAGGTTCCTTGGTAGAGGGTTTGCTCGTGGCAGGCAGGTAAAGATCCGCCTCATCAAAGAGGAGGACGGCCTGGAGGTTGTCTGAAGGTTGTTTGCTCGCGTAGCGGTTCATCTCCTGGAGAAACTGCGAAATCCAAAACAGGAGTTTAACAGGCGAGTCGAAGAACTTCGTGCTGATGATCGTCAGCCGCGTTTTTCCGTGGGGCGAGTGAAAGAGCGATTCCGCGTTCAGTTTCTCCCCCCGCGCTTCCACGAGGTCCGCATTGCCCAGGCGAAGCGTCTCCAGGTCCTGCACCAGCTTTTTGAAGTGTTTGGTGTCGAGGTAGCCAATGGCATTGATCAGCGTGGCATCCTCGTCGTGAACGATGCCGAGGAGCTTGTCCAGGCTCATGTCAGGGTGCACCTGCGCCAGCACGCTGAGCGCCTTTTGGAGCACGACCGTCTTGGCGGCGTCATTACCATTCGCTTTGTAGCCCATCATCCCCGCGAGAGCTCCAGCGGTGTGTTTGGCCGCGATGTCACGGTCCGTGGGCTTCATCTCGGCCAGCCCGTCCGGAATCATGGGCAGGCATAGCGGGCGACCGTCATCCCGGCCAGGCGTGTAGAGGGTTACCTCGATCGACTCGCGCAATTTCGCGCGACGTGCCTCTGCTTCTGGCGAGGGCAAGGGCTGTTGCCAGGCAGCCTCACTGGCGTAGCTGCACAGGTCGCCCTTGCGGTCGATGAGCACTGCGGGCACACCAGAGAGCAGCAGGCTCTCGATGAGATTGAGCGCCAGCGTCGTCTTGCCGCTCCCCGATCCGCCGAGAAAGGCGGTATGACGGGTGAGCTCCGCGTTGTCAATCGTGACCGGCGACGGGGACAGCTCCTTGGTCATGCCGAGCCACGAGCGGCCTGCGGGCTGGCTCAGCGGAGTAGGCGGAGCTGCCTCACTAGGTGCATCCGGCTTAGGATCCACCCGGCGAGTGCTTCCAGGCAGGGCGGCCGCGACCTCAGGCGCCGCCGGGAGGTCGTCGAGATTCAGAATCATGCTGACCGGCCGGAGCTTCGTCAGTGGCGTTTCGCTGAGGAGCCATTCTGCAAATCCCTGGTGGGAACCATGCTGGGCCACAAAGGTCTGCATGGCCGCCATGGCACGCCAGTCAGAATCTTCAACGATCGTGCGAGCTCCACCTTCAGCAATGAGTTCGCCCAGCTTCTTGGCAATGACCGTACGAGGACTCTCTGGAAATGACGTGGTGCGAACGATGACACAACGCCGATCTTGATTTTTGGCCCGCTCTCTTGCAGCAACTACAGCATTCCCCAATGCGCCACCTTGCGCTTTTTGATTGCAGAGGGTCACCAGCGTCCGGGAAATCACCTGGCCGCTGTTCTCCAGTTGCGTCGCGAGCTGGTCCCCGCCCGCCGACGCTTTGATCGTCCAGCCATGACCGGGCAGTTCACCGGCAGCTTGGGAGAGTGCCCATGCCAGCAACCCGCTCATCTCAGCCTCGTGCTCAGGGAGCGGCTCCGAATAGGTCGTATAGTGGTCATTCCACAACTGCTCCAGAACGAGTCCTTCAGATCCGCCAGGGGTTACCTGTCCAAGCGTTCCTTCCGGGCGTCCGACATCCGTGTTCGCTACTACCGGCCGCTGGCCATCCCTCTGGCTCCGCTCGCGTGCGGCACGACAAAGGTCCAGCACCGTACGTGTCCTAGCTCCCTGTAGTTTTACTGGGAGGTCCGACACGAAGGGAAAGAGCGGCTCAGTGGTCACAATGTCCGTTCCGGAGTCTTCAAAGAGATGCTCCAGCCGTCGCACGATGATTTTCTCGACTTCCGCGGCGGTGCGGGTGCCTGTTAGCTTTGCGGGCCCAGGGTTTTTTTCAATTCGATCAAGAAGTGATGCCGTCAGTGACGGCTTCAGTTGGGCATAGAAATCTTCAAGGCAAGAGATCACGACGACCAAGGAGGGCACCGCATCGGTGAGTTCGCGCACGACCCGCATGGCGGAGAGAAAACGCGTCTGCACCGGCTCATTCAACTCATAGATGTCTTCCAACTGGTCCAGACAAATCACGAACGTGGATTGATCCAAAGCCCAGGCCAGAGCGGCCAAAGACCTGATGACCTCGCGAGGCCCTCCTTCGCCGTGCAGTGGCGCGATGCCACCCAGTTTTTGCAGGTCATAGTCCGAGAGGGGCCGGCAGCGGAGATACTGCAGAATAAGATTCTTCAATTGGGGCTCATCTCGCTGAAGCAGGAGCAGAACCCTGAGCAGATCGGGATGAATGTTCTGCACCTTGAGCCTGGCGATCAGATAGTCGGAACACTCAAACACCCACGGCAGATTCAGCTCCCCTTCACGGAGGAACTGAAGCGCACCGGGATCAAAGAGATCCTTGTCTTCCACGAGCGAGTTGGACAAACGTCGAAGGGCTGTCTGTTCAGAGAGGTCGTCGTCGTAAGACTGGTTTAAGGAGTCAATGATGTTGGTCAGCACATACTGCTCGTAGTTGGCCTCACCGGAGGTCATCTGCATGTAGGTGAAGTACCCACTGGCCTTTCGGACGACTTCACTGCGGAAGGCCCGCATGAGGTGGGTCTTGCCCGAACCCGCCTCCCCCAGCAGCAGCAGAATCTTCCCATATTGGAGCCCTGCTCCGACGCTGTTCATCACCCGGGCGAAGGCCTCCCTCGCCTCCTCGTGTACTTCCGGCACGTCCATGGTGTCGTGCCGGAAAATCTCATGCCGATGCACGATGGCATGAAACAGCTCCGGGTGGCTGTTGGAGCAGAATGCCGTGAGTCGCGGGTCAGTGACGTTCATGAGAGGAAGCGCCCAAAATTAATCAGTGCGGATAAAGTGAAAAGTTTCGCCGAGGTGATGGGTGGCCGAGCCTGCCACGTCCGCCGGATTCATGGCTTCCACCAAGTCGGCCCGGCTCAGGCGTAGGCGAAGGGCCTGATTGGCTTCCAACAGCCGACGCTTGAACTCCTGCTCATCCGCTGCGTCGGGCCACCCTGCCTGTTTCAGCCGCCGCCATACGTGAGAGATAAACACTTTGTTGTCTCCAAACCAGCCAGTGTCGCTGGATCGCGCGGCCGCCAGCACCCTCGCAGCGAAGTCCGACTCCTGGACATCCTCATTGGAGTCGGGCTTGCCTTGCAGCCCCGTCGTGTCGGCCGCGTGAGCCATGCGCTCAGCCACCCATTGACGCAGCAGGGCGTGGCGCATCTCCGTGGAGCCACTCTTGCGAGCACCCACGGCTTTCCCAGCCAGCAAATCGAGGACCTGTGTCGGTGTGGGCAGATCGCCCGTCGGAAGTTTGTACTCCTG
>NZ_BATQ01000105.1 GCF_000739635.1 Verrucomicrobium sp. BvORR034
CAGCTCCCGGTGCTGCCAGTCCGTCTTGAGCTTGGTCTCCGCCAGAGCCGCCTCGGCCTCCTGAAGCGAGAGCTTGGCCCCGCGGTCATCCAGCCTGATGAGCACGCTGCCCTTCTTCACTGCCATGCCGCGCTCCACGGAGGCCTCCACCACCTTGCCTGCGGCATCAGAGGCCACGAGGGCCTCGTGATCCCCTTTCAGCTCGCCGGTCACCCGGAGGAAGCGCGGCATCGACTGGGGCTCGGCGGGCTGCACCCTTACCTCCAGCGGCGGCGCTTCTTCCACCGGCTTCGCTGAGGCCGCAGCGGCGGGGGGCTCCGCCGCCTGGTGGGAGCATCCCACGAGCGCGAGCGCGGCCAGGCAGCACAGATAAGGGAGGGGTTTCATATTTGGGGGTTTTTTTGGTCTGGTCTTGGGGGGGAAGTTGGAATCGAAAGGGAAATGGGAAATAACTGGGAGCACCGTGCCTCAGCCCTGGCTCACGCCCTGCGGGGTGGCGATCCCGGCGTAGAAGAGGTCCACACACACCGCCACGTAGTCGTCTCCGGTGTAGCCCTCAGAGCAGTTGGCCGTGATCTTGAGCATGCCGCCCAGCAGCATGCTGGTGAAGGCCTCCACCGCGATGTTGAGGTCCACATCCTGCCGCACGCACCCAGCCGCACGGGCGGCCTCTAGGTTCTGCACAAAGCGGCAGCGGATGGGGCGGACAGTATCCAGGATGATCGTGCGGGCGTGCTCCGGATGCCGGTGCGCCTCACCCACCATCGTGCGGACGAAGGCCTCATCCTGCACCATCTTGCCATACAGACCCGCGGCAAAGCGTCGCAGGTTCTCTTTCAGATTGCTCGTCCAGGCCTCCTCCTCCCCTATGTCCTGGTTCCCCATGGACTCGACGAAGTGCCGCATCGCCTCCGAGAGAAGCCCTTCCTTGTTCTGGAAATGCCGGAACAGGGTCACCTCATTCACCCCCGCCTCTTCAGCGATCACCCGGGTCGTCGCCCGGGACAGGCCATCCCGGGCATACACCTTCAGCGCGGCCTCGATCAAGCGCTCGCGGGCGACAGAAGGTTCGTTCTTTTTAGAGGTCGTAGTCTGCATGCAAGTGGTTACTTGCAGCGAGTGTAAGTGGTTGCTTGCATTCTGTAAACCGCAAAAGTTTGTCTTCTTTGCCCGGCGTTGTTCGTCGATTCACGCCGCCCCCGTTCGTCCACTTGGACGTCCACCGAGACGGTTTCCGCTCATCCTCTTCCTAGTGCCGATGCTCCCGTTTTCCCGACCGCTTGTCCCATTTATAGAGAGTCGCCCCGGCCCCTCTCTAGGGTGCGCGTCCTCCGCTCTACCTGCACCCTCGCGTCTGCCGTCCCTGGAGTCCTCGGAACAAAAAAATGATCCCGGTCGAAAAATTCGCCGCACCCAGTTCAAAATCGCGGGCGTAGTGCCCATTGCGTCAAATTATCGCCAGCCCTCCCAGGCTCTTTCAACCCCCTCCCCTTCAGCGCCGCTTTCCTACCGATCCTTGACACCCGGGAAATCATCAGCATTACTGACGATCATCCAGGCAGACCTTCTGTCACCCCCATCACTCTCATGAAGTTGAGCCCCACCCCCTTCGCCTTTTGCTCCGTCCTCTGCCTTGGCCTGGTATCGTGCCTGCCAAAAAAAGAGGCCGCCGGTCCCCCGCCGGCCATGCCGCCTCCTGTGGTGAGCGTGGAGCACCCTATTAAGAAAGAGATCACCGAGTGGGATGAGTTCACCGGTCGTCTCGATGCCTCCGCGTCCGTGAACCTCTACTCCCAGGTCACCGGCTATCTCCAGAGCGTGCACTTCCAGGACGGCAGTGAGGTGAAAAAGGGCGACCTGCTCTTCACCGTGGATCCCCGCCCCTTCAAGGCCACGCTGGACATGACCGTGGCCCAGCAGGTGCAGGCCCGCGTGAAGCTCGAGCTCACGCGGAATGAGTTCGACCGCGCGACGAAGCTCCTGGCCGCCAAGGCGATCTCTGCGGAAGACTACGACACCCGCGCCAAAGCCGTGCGTGAGGCCGAAGCCGGTCTCCAGGTGGCGGATGCGACGGTGGAGAAAGCCAAACTCGACGTCGAGTACACAGAGATCAAGGCCCCGGTGGACGGTCGCATTGGCCGCCGCCTCATGGACCCCGGTGGTCTGGTCGTGGGCGGCCCCATGGGCGCATCCCTCCTGGCCTCCATCGTAGGCCTGGACCCCATGTACTGCTACATCGATGCGGATGAACTCACCGTGCTGCGCTACCAGCGGCTGAACCGCACCGGCGGCGGCGCGGCCAAGGAGGAAGACCGCATCCAGTGCGAGATGGCCCTGGCCGATGACGAAGGCTTCCCGCACAAGGGCGTGATCGACTTCATGGACAACCGCCTGGACCCGAACACCGGTACCATTCAGGTCCGCATGTTGATCGCGAATCCCCGCCCAGAGCGTGGCCAGCGCGTGCTCCAGCCCGGCTACTTCGCCCGCGTGCGTGTGCCCGGCCAGGGTGCCCATGAGGCCCTGCTGGTGGATGACAAGGCCATCGGCGCCGACCTGGCGCAGAAGGTCGTCATGGTCGTGGATGACAAGAACATCGTCACCCCCCGCCCGGTGGAGGTCGGCCCCGTCATCGACGGCAAGCGCGTGATCCGCAAGGGTCTGACTGAGAAGGATCGAGTTATTTCCCACGGCTTCGTCGCCAAGATCCGCCCCGGCATGCCGGTGGATCCCAAGACGCCGGAGGAAGCCGCCAAGCTGCAGGCCCAGGCCGCGCCTCCCGCTGCCGCGGCGGGTCATTGATCTGATCCCGCCTGCTGTGGTCCTGCTCATTTCCTCGCACTCCAGTCCGCTTTCCTAAACAAGCCCCTCTCTGGGGGAGGCCCCACTCCCCCTTCATCAACCTCCTGCAAGCCCGGCGCCTTGTCCGGGTCACTGTCTCGCTCCCAGACATGAACTTTGCCAAATTCTTCATCGACCGGCCCATCTTCGCGGCGGTGCTCTCGATCCTGATCACCCTGGTGGGAGGCATCTCCCTCTTCACCCTCCCCATTGAGCAGTACCCCGAGGTGGCCCCGCCCACCGTGGTGGTGACCGCCACCTACCCCGGTGCCAACCCCCAGGTGGTGTCTGAGACGGTGGCCAACCCCATCGAGCAAGAGATCAACGGGGTGGAAAACATGCTCTACATGTCCTCCGCCTGTACGGCAGACGGCGTGTGTACCATCACCGTGACCTTCAAGCTGGGCACAGACCTGGACATGGCCCAGGTGCAGGTGCAGAACCGCGTGTCCATCGCCACCGCGAAGCTGCCCGAGGAAGTGCGCCGTCTCGGCATCACGACCATCAAGCAGTCGCCCAACCTCGCCATGGTGGTGCACCTGCTCTCCCCGGATGACACCTATGACAGCCTGTACGTAGGAAACTACGCCTTCCTGAACGTGAAGGACCACCTGGCCCGTCTCCCCGGCGTGGGCTCCGTGCAGGTCTTCGGTGCCCGCGACTACGCCATGCGCATCTGGCTGGACCCGGACAAGATCTCCTCCCGCAGCATGACCGCCTCTGAGGTGGTGGCCTCCATCCGCGAGCAGAACGTGCAGGTGGCTGCCGGGGTGCTCGGTGCCCAGCACGCCCCCGCTGGCACGCCCTACCAGCTCACCGTCACCACGCAAGGCCGTCTTACCGAGCCCTCCCAGTTTGAGAACATCATCATCAAGCGCGGTGACAACGGTCAGGTCACTCGCGTGAAGGACGTGGCCCGCGTGGAGCTGGCCGCTCGTGATTATAACCTCGACTCCTTCCTCAATGGCAAGCCGGCCGCCGCGCTCGTGCTCTTCCAGCTCCCCGGCTCCAACGCCCTGGAGACCCGCCAGGCTGTGGGCAAGAAGATGGACGAGCTCTCCTCCTCCTTCCCGCCCGGGCTGAAGTACGACATCGTGTATGACACCACCATCTTCACGCAGAAGTCCATCGACGCCGTGGTGCACACCTTTATCGAGGCTCTCCTGCTCGTGGTGCTGGTCGTCATCGTCTTCCTGCAGAACTGGCGTGCTTCCTTGATCCCGCTGCTCGCCGTGCCGGTCTCCATTGTGGGCACCTTCCTGGTGATGAAACTGTTCGGCTTCTCGCTGAACAACCTCACGCTCTTCGGCCTCGTGCTCGCCATCGGCATCGTCGTGGATGACGCCATCGTGGTGGTGGAGAACGTGGAGCGCAACATGGCCCTTGGCCTCTCCCCGCTCCAGGCCGCCCGACGCGCCATGGAGGAAGTGAGTGGCCCGGTCGTCGCCGTGGCCGTGGTGCTCACCGCGGTGTTCGTCCCCACCGCCTTCATGACCGGTCTCACCGGGCAGTTCTACAAGCAGTTCGCGTTGACGATCGCCGTCTCCACCATCATCTCCGCGTTCAACTCGCTCACGCTTTCCCCGGCCCTCAGCGCCATCCTGCTGAAGCCGCACCACGCGAAGCCGGACTTCTTCCAGCGCCTGCTGAACTTCTTCTTTGGCTGGTTCTTCAAGCTCTTCAACTGGACCTTCGACAAGCTCACCGCCGCCTACTCCGGCGTGGTGAAGGGCACCTTGAGACTCGCCCTCGTCGCTCTGCTCCTCTACGGTGGCCTCATCTACCTCACGGTGGATCTCTTCAACAAGGTGCCCACCGGCTTCGTGCCGCCTGCGGACAAGGGCTTCATCATCGCCTTCGCCCAGCTGCCTGACGGTGCCTCCCTGGAGCGTACCCGCGAGGTCACGCTGCGCATGGGCAGGATCGCCCGCAGCATCCCCGGCGTGGTGAACAGCGTGGAGTTCCCCGGCTTCAACCCGCTTGTGGGTGGTAACATGCCCAACTCCGGCGTGGCCTTCATCGGTCTGGAAGACTTCGAGAAACGCAAGGGCGATCCGTCCAAGACCCTCGAGTCCATCCTGGGCCAGATGATGGGGCAGTTCGCCGGGATCGAGGAAGCACTCGCCCTGTGCTTCCCCTCCCCCTCCGTGGACGGCATCGGCATGGTCGGCGGCTTCAAGCTCCAGATCAAAGACAACCTCGCCCAGGGCAAGGACGCCCTCGCCGGGGCCGCGTTCAACATGATGTTCAAGGCCGCTGAGGTCCCTGGTCTGGCCGGGGTCTTCACCACCATCCGCCCGAACGTGCCCCAGGTGCATGTGGAGGTGGACCGCGTGAAGGCGAAAAGCATGGGCGTGCAGTTGAACGACGTGTTCGACACCCTGCAGATCTGCCTCGGCTCGCTGTACGTGAATGACTTCAACCGTTTTGGTCGCGTGTATCAGGTCACCGCGCAGGCGGATGCCAAGTTCCGCCTCACCCCGGCTGACATCACCCGTCTGAAGGTGCGCAATGACAAGGGCGGCATGGTCCCGCTCGGCACCCTAGTCAAGGTCACGGAAGTCACCGGTCTGGACGTCGCCTCCCGGTTCAATACCGCCGCCAGTGCCGACCTCACCGGGAACGTCCTCCCTGGGACCTCCTCCGGGCAGGCCATTGCCGCGATTGAAAAGCTCGCCAAAGAGCAGCTGCCACCGGGCTTCTCCATCGACTGGACGGAGCTCACCCTGCAGGAGATTCTGGCTGGCAACGCCGCCGTGTACATCTTCCCGCTGTGCGTGATCTTCGTCTTCCTGGCCCTTGCGGCTCAGTATGAGAGCTGGGCTCTCCCGCTGGCCATCATCCTCATCGTGCCCACGTGTATCCTCTCAGCCCTGCTGGGGATCACCTACCTGCCGGAAGTGTTCCGGTCGTGGTTTGGCATGACATACCCGCAGTTGGACAACAACATCTTCACCCAGATCGGGCTGGTGGTGCTGGTGGGCCTGGCGTCGAAAAACGCCATCCTCATCGTCGAGTTCGCCAAGCAGCTCGAGGACCAGGGCAAGCCTCTCTTTGAGGCCACGGTGGAGGCCGCCCGCCTCCGTCTGCGCCCCATCTTGATGACCAGCTTCGCTTTCATCCTGGGTGTGACTCCGCTGGTACTCAGCCCGGGTGCTGGCTCTGAAATGCGCCGCACGCTTGGTACGGCCGTATTTTCAGGGATGATCGGCGTCACCATTTTTGGCCTCATCCTCACCCCCGTCTTCTACCTCGTGATCCGGAAACTCACCGGCAGCAAGAAGAAGAAGGTGGTGGAGGCAGAACCTGCCCATCCGGTCAAGGAAGTTGTCGCCAGCCACTGACGAATCTGCTTATGGTGTGCGTGCATGCAATCGCTTTCAAAAGTCTAATGGTACGGACTGAGCTTTCTGGTGCTGCACACCGTGATCATCGTCATGGTCTATGTGGGGCTTCGCAAAGGAGGCCCCTGGCAGATAGCCCTGATACAGCAGTTCTTTGACTACCCCGTAGAATCATTTATTGATCGCCTCAATGATCTCGCGTCTGACCACGTCCCGAACTTTTGGGATTACCGTGATGAAATTCACCATGTCAGCGCAGCGATTGTCGGCGGACTCGCGTATTACACGCTCGGCGTCGCAATTGGATTCGTAATGACACTCGTCGCCCCCAAGACCCAAGAAGACCTCGACATCGACTCCCAAGACACTCTCTCATGAACATCCGCCTCCATCCTGCCTGGCACATGCTTTCCTTGTGCCTGCTTTCGGCCTGCGCTGTCGGGCCCAACCCCAAGACTCCGGAAACGCAAGTCGGTGCCCAGTTCGACAACAAGAACCAGGGCGGCTATGTCACCGCTCCCACCGTGGCCCAGTGGTGGCGTCGCTACAACGATCCCAAGCTCAACAGCCTCGTGGATCGCGCCATCGCCAGCAACCTGGACCTGAAGATCGCCGCCGCCCGGGTGGATGAAGCCCGTGCCCTGCGTGCCGCCGTCCGCTACGACTACTTCCCGACGGTCACCTCCGCCGCCAGCTACACGAACCAGCGCCAGAGCAAGGCCACCAGTTCCCCCGGGCTGGACCGCACCTCCGAGCTGTACGATGCCGGTCTGGACGCCAGCTGGGAGCTCGACTTCTGGGGCCGCGTGCGCCGCAGCAACTGGGCCGCCAAGGCCGATGTGCGCGCTGCTGAAGCCGCTGTGGAAGACGGCCTGGTGCTCGTCACCGCCGAGGTCGCCAGCACCTACCTCGAACTCCGCGGTCTTCAGAACCAGCTCGCCGTGCGCCGCCGCAACGCGGACAACCAGCAGCAGACGCTCAAGCTCACCGAAAGCCTCCTGCAAGGTGGCCGCGGCACTGAGCTCGACACCTCCCGTGCCCGCGCCCAGCTGAACTCCACCCTCGCCGCGATCCCCCTCATCGAGGGCCTCATCGCGCAGGACATCCACCGTCTGAGCGTCCTCATCGGCACCACGCCCTCCACGCTCAAGCCGGAGCTCATCAAGCCCAAGCCCATCCCGGCGCTGCCCAGCATCGTCCGCATTGGCAACCCGTCTGATCTGCTCCGCCGCCGTCCGGATATCCGTGCGGTCGAGGCCGATCTTGAAGCCGCCACTCACCGTGTGGGTGTCGCCACCGCCGACCTCTTCCCCCGCGTGACCTTCAATGGTACCGCCTCCCTCCAGGCAGACACCTTCAGCGGCCCCTGGACCGGTGCCAACTCCTTCGGTCCTCGCATCTCCTGGGCTGCCTTCGACCTTGGTCGCGTGAAAGCGCAGATCAATGCCGCCAACGCCCGTGTGGATGGTCAGGTCTCCACGTATTACAAGACGGTGCTCGGTGCGCTTGAGGAAACGGAAAACGCCCTGGTCACCTTCGGCCGCCAGCGCGCCCGCCGCAACTACCTCAGCGAAGCTGCCACCGCCTCCGAGCAGGCCGCCAACCTGGCCCGCGAACGGTACCAGAACGGTGTGGCTGACTTCCTGACCGTGCTCGACGCAGAGCGCGTGCTCCTCGAAGCCCAGAGCCTCCTGGCGGAAAGCCAGACCGCCACCGCCACCTCCCAGGTCGCCATCTACAAGGCCCTTGGCGGCGGCTGGGAAGGCATCAGCGCCTCCGGCAGAAACTCCGGCTCCGGTGGTGCTCCGCCGAAGTGATGCGATGAGTTAGAGCCTGTCTGCTAAAGGACTTCAGCAAACCCCGACGACCGCAAGGCGTCGGGGTTTGTTGTTTGTCGAGAGGGAGCTTCATTAGCCTCACACGAAGGCACAAAGGCACGAAGGGGGTTGAACTGATGCACGTCACCAGCGCGATTGTTCATTCAAACCACCCAGATCATCTGCGGCAGGGTTGGAGTACCGTATTTATGCGGCTCAGTCATCGAAGCGAAGCAACGGCCTCTCACCCAACACGTTCTGGGTCCCATCCCACTCCCTCGCAGCGCCGCCAAATACGCCGCATAAATGCGGTACTCCAACCCTGCCGCAACCCCAACACCAAATTTGAACGGACCATCGCTCACACGACACCGCCTCAATCAAGAGCAGCGCGATCCCATTCCCAACCAACTCCAACCCTACTGCGGACGACCTAAGAAGAACCGACCAACCGCGCTCGATTGGGGTGGCCACCAAGGAACCGGCCCAGGCTCGTTCCGAAGTTGATCCCAGAATGGGATCTCTACCACAGCCCAACGTTGGCGAGCTTCCAGCGAGCCTACGTTGGGTACAGTCAGAGAAGCTCTCAACGCTGAAAGCGTTGTCTAGATGCTCCTCCCCGCCTCCCCTCAGAACCATTCCGCATTCCGAACTCCCACTTCCTCATTCAGGCAGCGCAACATCCTCCAGCCCACCGCGCCCTATCCGACAGGCCCCAAATCACGTTCTTGGACATATTTAGTCTCAATTTGCCGTACTCAGGACATTGACGATCATGCTGCGCACTCACACCGCCCTGTTGCTGGCCGGAGCCGCCCTCGGTTCCCAGCTCTCCGCTGCTACCTCGCCCCTGGTCAAGGTGGAGTTCAACCGGGACATCCGGCCGCTCCTCGCAGACGCCTGTTTCCACTGCCACGGACCCGACCCGGGCACGCGCAAGGCGGGGCTTCGCTTGGACACGGAAGCCGGATTCTTCACCCCCTCTGAACCCGGGGCCAGCCCGACCATTGTCAAGAACGACCCGGAAAAGAGCCCGCTCTACCAGCGCCTCACCACCACGGACACGGATGACATCATGCCGCCGCCGGAGTCGCACAAGACGCTGAAGCCCGAGCAGATCGCCCTCGTTCGCCAATGGATCGCGGAAGGCGCCCCCTGGCAGCCGCACTGGTCCTTCATCTCCCCCACGCTGCCAACCCCGCCGGAGGTGAAGCAGAAGGAATGGGTGCGTAATCCTATCGACACCTTCGTGCTCGCCACCCTGGAGCAAAAGGGCCTCGCCCCCGCCCCGGAAGCGGACCGCCACACGCTGGCCCGCCGGGCTGCCCTGGATATCACCGGCCTGCCACCGGAACCTGCCGAACTGGAAGCCTTTCTCAAAGACACCTCCGCCGACGCCTACGAGCAATACGTGGACCGGCTCATGAAATCCGAGCGCTACGGGGAGCACCGCGCCCGCTACTGGCTGGATGCCGCCCGTTATGCAGACACCCACGGTCTGCACTTCGACAAGTACCGCGAGATGTGGCCCTACCGGGACTGGGTGGTTCAATCCTTTAACCGCAACCAGCCTTTCGACCAGTTCACCGTGGAGCAGCTCGCAGGCGACCTCCTGCCCAATCCCACGGAGAGCCAGCTCATCGCCACCGGCCTGCAGCGCTGCAACATCACCACCAACGAAGGCGGCACCATCGACGACGAAAACCTCGCCAACTACGCGGCCGACCGCGTGCAGACGCTGGGCTGGATCTACATGGGCCTCACGGCCAACTGCAGCCAGTGCCATGACCACAAGTTCGATCCGATAACTCAGAAGGACTACTACGCCCTCGCCGCCTTCTTCCGCAACACCACGCAGGGTCCCAAGGACGGCAACGTCAAGGACAGCGGCCCCATTCTCGTGCTGCCAGAGGCCAAGGACCGCCCGCGTTGGGACGTCCTGCCGCAGGAGATCGCCAGCGCGACCATCCAGCGTGACTCCCGCAAGATCGCGGCCAAGCCCGACTTCAACGCCTGGCTGGCCTCTGCCAAACCAGAGTCTCTGGATGCCGACATCCCAGCAGAAGGTCTCATTGCCCATGTCCCGCTCAACGAAGGCGTCGGCAGCGAGGTCACCGGCATCTGCGGCGCTTCCACGAAATTCCGCGCTACTGGCGAAGTGTCCTGGCGTCCCGATGGCAAGATCGGCCCCGCCCCCGTCATGAAACTCGGCGGCACCTTCGACCTTGGTCCGGAAGGCGACTTCGAGAAGACAGAGGGCTTCAGCTACGGCGGCTGGATTCGTGCTGGCCGCGCCGGAGTCTATGGCGGCATCATTGCCAAGATGGATGAGAAGGACGCCTACAAGGGCTGGGACCTCTTCCAGGCCGACCGCAGCCTTGCCGTGCACATCGTCAGCAACTGGCCCGGCGACGCCCTCAAGGTCTCCACGAAGAAGCCCGTGCTCAAACCCGGCCAGTGGCAGCACGTCATGGTCACCTATGACGGCACCAGCAAGCCCGGTGGCGTGAAGATCTACATCGATGGCGTCATGGAACCCCTCAAGACGGACACCGACGGACTCCAGGGCAGCATCCGCACCAGCACGAACCTCCGTGTGGGCCAGCGCAGCGGCAATCAGGTCTTTGACGGCGGCAGCCTCCAGGACGTCCGCGTGTACAAGCGCGCCCTCACCGTGACCGAGATTCAAGCCCTGCACAGCACCGGCCCCCTTCGCGCCACCCTGGCCGCCACCGCGACCAATCGCACCCCGGCCCAGCAAAACGCCCTGTACGACTACTACCTGAACACGCGTGACGCGGAGTACAAGCTCGCCTCCACCACCCTGCAGAAGCTGGATGCCGAGCGCACCGCCATTCGCGGCCGCAGCGCCGTCACGCACATTCAGGAGGAGAAGAAGAACAGCCCCGCCATGGCCAACATCCTCATGCGCGGCCAGTATGATCAAGTCGGTGCGCCAGTCGAGGCCGCCGTGCCGGTCGCACTCGGCAAGCTGGCAGAGAACTCCCCCAAAAACCGTCTCGGTCTCGCCGAATGGTTGGTTCGCGCCGATAACCCGCTCACCACACGCGTCACGGTGAACCGCTTCTGGCAGGAGCTCTTTGGCCAGGGCCTGGTGAAGACACCAGACGACTTCGGCATCATGGGCGCCGCCCCCACCCACCCTGAACTGCTCGACTGGCTCGCGGTGGACTTCCGCGAGCATGGCTGGGATGTGAAGCGCTTCTACCGCCAGATGTTGACCTCCGCCGCCTACCGCCAGGCGTCCCTGACCACCCCGGTGAAGTTGGAGAAGGATCGCGACAACGCCTTCGTCTCCCGCGGACCCCGCTTCCGCATGGATGCGGAGATGGTGCGTGACTACGCCCTCGCCGCCAGCAGCACCCTCTCACCCCGCATGGGCGGCCCCGGCACCAAGCCGTATCAGCCGGAAAACATCTGGGAAGTCGTCGGTCTCGGCACGGAGAAATACTCCCAGGATCAAGGAGAGAACCTCTACCGTCGCACCCTTTACAACTTCTGGAAGCGCATGGCCCCGTCTCCCAACATGGAGACCTTCAACGCGCCCAACCGCGAGGTCAGCTGCGTGCGCCGGGATCGCACCAACACCCCCCTCCAGGCCCTGGTCACGCTCAACGATCCCCAGTTCGTCGAAGCCGCCCGCAGCCTCGCGCAGCACACCCTCACCACCACCGGCACCGATCGCGATGCCGCCCTGCGTTACATCTCCACCCGCCTCCTCAGCCGCGAACTCCGCCCTGAGGAAGCCGCCATCGTCATCGCCAGCCTGGAAGACCTGACCGCCCACTACAAGGCCAACCCCGCCGATGCCAAAGCCCTCCTCGAAGTCGGCGAGTCCAAACTCGATCCCGCCCTCGACCCCACCGCCCTGGCTGCCTGGACCATGCTCTGCAACCAGATGATGAACCTTGATGAGGTGCTGAATAAGTAGCCAGTTAAAAGTTAAGAGTAAAAAGTGAAAAGTTGTTCCGCGAACTCCCCCCTCTCTTAGCTTTTCCCTTCTCCCTCATCCCTTTTCCCTCTTTCCCCCTATGTCCCTTCTCGCAGACCACAACCTCTTCGAAACCCGCCGCCAGTTCTTCTCTCGAGGAAAGAACGCCCTGGGCTATGCGGCTCTCACCAGCTTGCTGGGTGAGGGGCTTGCCCGTCAGGCGACTGCCAGCAGTTCTGGTGCCGCCGCCAGTGGACTGGGCCCGCACTTCGCCCCCAAGGCCAAGCGCGTGATCTATCTGCACATGGTGGGTGGGCCTTCTCAGATGGACCTCTTCGACTACAAGCCGGGCATGCGCGAGTGGTATGACAAGGACCTCCCTGCGAGCATTCGCAATGGCCAGCGTCTCACCACGATGACCAGCGGTCAGGCCCGCTTCCCCATCGCTCCGTCCAAGTACGAGTTCTCCCAGGTGGGCCAGTGCGGCATGTGGCTGAATACGGAACTGCTGCCCCATCTTGGCACCTGCGCCGATGACATCTGCTGGATGCGCAGCCTGCACACGGAGGCCATCAACCACGAGCCCGCCATCACCGCCATGCAGACGGGCAACCAGATCACCGGTCGCCCCTGTCTCGGCTCCTGGGCCTCCTACGGCCTGGGCAGCATGAACCAGAACCTGCCCTCCTTCGTCGTGATGGTGGCCACCCCGACCAATCGCGAGCAGGAGCAGGCCATTTCCTCGCGGCTCTGGTCCAGCGGTTTCCTGCCTGGCGAGCACGCAGGTGTCTCCTTCCGCAGCAAGGGCGATCCCATCCTCTTCATCAACAACCCGCCCGGTGTGCCTTCCTCGGTTCGGCGTCGCACCCTGGACGGCCTGAACGCGCTGAACGAGCTCAACTACAACCTCGTGGGCGACCCGGAAACGCACACGCGCATCAAGCAGTATGAGATGGCCTTCCGCATGCAGGCCAGCGTGCCCGAGCTCACCGACATCAGCAAGGAGCCTGAGCACATCTACAAGCTCTACGGTGAAGAGGCCCGCAAGCCCGGCACCTTTGCCAACAGCGTCCTCATGGCCCGCCGTCTCACCGAGCGTGGCGTGCGCTTCGTCCAGATCTACCACAACAACTGGGATCATCACTCCAACGTGAACGGGCGCATGCCCGCCCAGTGCAAAGACGTTGACCAGCCCTGCGCCGCCCTCATCCACGATCTCAAACAGCGCGGCATGTTCGATGACACCCTCATCATCTGGGGCGGCGAATTTGGCCGCACCATCTACAGCCAGGGCGGTCTCACCAAGACCAACTACGGTCGCGATCACCATCCCCGCTGCTTCAGCATGTGGATGGCCGGTGGCGGTGCCGCAGGCGGTCACATTCACGGAGAGACGGACGAGTTCAGCTACAACATCGTCAAGGATCCGCTCCACATCCGCGACTTCCACGCCACCATCCTGAACCTCCTGGGCTACAACCACGACCGCTTCACCTTCAAGTTCCAGGGCCTGGATTCCAAGCTCACCGGCGTCGAGCCCGCCCGCGTGGTGAAAGAGCTCATCGCCTGACCTTGCCCCTGAGAACCTGTTTGGATAAAAACGCTGGGTGTGTTGCGAGGCATTTTGAGTCTGGACAAGGCGCGAAGAGGGCGTGAATCGAGATTCACAACCGATGAGCAACGCAGTCCAGGCTCAAAAGGACCGCAACCCGGAGGGGCAGTTCTCAGGCTCGGCGAAGCCGCTTTTATCTCATTCCCTTAATTGAACCTGCCGCACCCGGATGTTATTATCCAAACAGGTTCTGAGGCTGACTCCCCGCGTCAGGCCCTTGGGTGAACAGAACTTCAGCAGAGATTTCGGTGCCTTCGCCCCGGGATTCTGGTAAACTCATGCTCCCATGTTCCAGCACCCTGAGGACTATGAGTACGTGAGCCTGCTGGAGGCGCACTGGCAGGCCGTTCAGGAAGAAGCCTTGCAGCTCGATCTGGACCATTTCACGAACTGGCCGGAGAAATTCCTCTACGACTCCGGCTGGCGCGTCTTCGGCCTCTACGGCTTTGGCCGAAAGCTGGCGCGCAATTGCGAACTCTGCCCCCAGACCACCGCTCTCATCGAGCAGATCGACGGGCTGGTCACCGCAGGCTTTTCCAAGCTTGAACCCCGCACCCACATCCGCACGCACTGCGGCTACACCAACCAGGTCCTCCGCTGCCATCTGCCCCTCAAAGTCCCCGCTCTAGGCCGGTGCGAACTGCGCGTGGGTCACGACGTACGATCCTGGCAACCCGGCCACTGCCTCGTGTTTGACGACACCACCGAGCACGAAGCCTGGAACGACACCGAAGAAGAACGCATCGTCCTGCTGATGGACGTGAAACGCGATCCGAAGTCTGGAGCGGTCCAGGTTCCCGAAGGGCTGCTGGAGCAGTTCAAGTTGAGCTGAAGTGAAGTGAGAAGCGCCAAAATAATCCTCACACAAATGCATGAAGGCACAAGCTTTAGAGAAAGAAGACGGGGATTCCATCTCCGTTCAGCCTGCCTCAGCACCCAACTGCCGAGGAGGCCTCGCCCACTGCCGGGGCACCTCCAACACCGACGTAGTTGTCGACGTAAGGAGGCACTAGTTGAAGCGTCTACGGCGTCACTTCCGCGAACCGCTTCCAAGCCTCCCCGCCTCAAACGTCGGAGGCTCTCGCGTCTCCCATCCCATCCCACCCTCCCTCCACCTGGATGCGCAGCATCTTTGGAGTGCGCGCGGGCACCGCCGCTTTCGCACCCCTTGTGATCTCCTCATACCCAATCATCCGCAGCAGAGCTCTCCAGCGTGTCAGTCGGCACCAGATGCCCAACTCTGCCTGACCACAAACAACACGCCCCAATGCCCGAAGCTGTTCGGAGTACAGACTTTAGTCTGCTCATCCAATCGTCCCTACAGCATCGCCACCCTCCTCCGCTCCAAAACCCACGCAGAGGGCCAATCGGCGGCACAGCAGATTGCCAGTCTGCGCTACTAGTCAAGATCCTCCGCTCACCGACCTAAACCGCCGTCTTGCCCTTCCCCTTCCCTTTCCCCGCCGGCCGGTTCGTCCATTCCTCCTTGCTCAATTTCCCATCGTGATCCTTGTCCCAGCGGGCAAACCGCTTCTCGGCCTTGGCCTCGTTCTTCTTGGCGAACTTCGTCACCTTGAATTCATCCTTGGTCACGAACCCGTCATTGTTTCCATCCAGCTTCCCAAACCGCTTTTCCATCCTGGCCTTCACCACCGCGGGATCTTTCTTGTCGGCCTTGGAATTGGCATCGGCAGTCGCTGTCGGACTGGCTTGAGCGAGCACGGCGGTCAAAGCCACCGCGGCAAAAGTAAGAAACGTTTTCATGGAGTCAGTAAGTACTTGGGTTTTCTTGAAACAGACACGTCTTCCCAGGATCTCCCAAAAGAAGCCAGCGACTGCATCCTTCTCCCTTAGTCGTTCCCGACCGCCCCCTTATTCACCACCATTTCGTCCGCTCCGCCTGATGTCGATTACAATCTGCGCTACCGATCACCCCCGTGCCGCCCCCCTTATCCCTCTTCCCTCGTCCCTTATCCCTCTCCCTCTACACCCCCACCGCCCCATAGCCGCTGCCGCGGGAACAATGTTCAAACAAATGTCCCGCCACCTCGTGCGCGGCCACACTGCTGGAGCGGGGCAGCTTGGGTAGATCCCCGATCAGCACCGGCCAGTCCTGGGGATCTTCCGGGACACGCCCATGCGATCCCTTTACCAGCGTCGCATCCAGCGGGATCACATCGAACAACGTCCGGACCCGCAGCGACTTGAGGGCCAGCTTCGAGCCCAGCTTCAACTTCGGGAACTTGATCGCCGGATCGAGGAACAACTCCACCGGGTCGTAGCCGCACTTGCGATGGATGTCCACGCACCGGGCGAAGTCCGGCGCGAGCTTGTCGTCCATCCAGTAGTAGTACGTGAACCAGCTCCGGAAGTCCGCCACCGCCACAAGGTCGCCGCTGCGCTCGTGGTCCAGCCCCACAAAGAACTTCTCCTGCTTGCCCAGCACCTGCTGCACCCCGGTGGTGTTCTCCAGCAGCGTGCGCACCTCGGAGATCATCGAGGGATCATTCACATAGATGTGCGCGAGCTGGTGGTCGGCAATTGCGAACACCTTGCTGCCGCCCAGATCCAGCGTCTCCGTGCCCAGCTCGTCCTTGATGGAAAGCCAGCCCTTCTCACGGAAAACGCGGTTCAGATGCACAGGGCGGTCCACATCCGTGATGCCGTACTCGGAGAGCAGCAGCACCTTGATGTTGCGTTGTTCATAGAACCGGATCAGGTCCCCCACCAGATCATCGATCTCGTGGAGCGCCTTCGTGATCTTGGTCATGTCCAGCCCGTAGCGCTGCAGGTCATAGTCCAGGTGCGGCAGATACACCAGAGAAAGGCTCGGCCAGCATTTCTCCTCCACCCACTTCGCCGACTCGGCAATCCAGGCCGTGCTGCGGATGCTGGAGGCCGGGCCCCAGAAGTGCGGGAAGGGAAACGCGCCCAGGTCCTTCTTGATCCGGTCCCGCATGCCCATCGGCTGCGTGTGGATGTCGAAGACCTTGCGGCCATCCGCCGGGTAGAGCGGCCGCGGCGTGATCGAGTAGTCCGCCGTGGAGTACATGTTGTACCACCAGAAGAGCTTGGCGCACGTGAACTCCGGGTCCACCCGCCGCAGGGAGTCCCAGAGCTTCTCACCGGCTACCAGGCGGTTGCTCTGTTTCCAAAACCGATGCTCCGCGTACTCGCGGTCATACCATCCGTTCGCCACCACACCGTGGTCCCGGGGCAGGCGTCCCGTCAGGTACGTGCTCTGGGCGGTGCAGGTCACCGCAGGCAGCGTGGGCTGCACGCGGGCAATCCGGTTGCGCTCCATGAAGGCCCGGATCTCCGGGGTGGCATCACATATCAGACGCGGGGTGAGACCGACAACATTGAGGATGGCCGTGCGCTGCATGTGAGAGTAGGAGGACCGCCAGGTGCCACAGGCGGCGGATGAACTGAACGGGAAACTTCAAACCTCCCAGGCCAGTGTGCAAGCGATCATGCACGAGCCCGGCCTCTGGGGACCCGATTTTCAGCCTCACCCCCCTACTTCACCCAGCCCGCCAGCAATACCGCCACGTACGCCAGCTTGCACACCGCGTGCAGCGCCTGATCCGTGTGGAAGTTGATCTTCCGCTCACACTTGGCGGCATCCAGCGCGAAGTGTAATACCAGCTCCGCTGCGGCAAACGCGGCCCGCCCGGTGATCAGCCACACGAAGCCCGCATGAATGAGGCAGTGCGCCAAGAGGCAATGGATCCACAACCCCGTGGGCTGCTGTTGCGCGCCACTTGCCCGGAAATGCCGGTTCTTGTGGAGGGCCAGATACTCCCCCTGGAGGGGATAGTCCGCCAGAGCATGTCCTACGAGGAGGGCAAAGAACAGATTCAAACCCCCACCCAACGTGGCGGGAGACTGCGCGAGATCCAGCATGAGCCCATTCATTTCACCGGCAACATTTCGTGGCAACCACAATCTCCATCCGTCCATCGCGGAGGACTGGATTAAAATAAAAAAAGAGGCGGACTAGACGCCCGCCTCCACAACTAACCGATGTCGGAGCGGACCGTCTAGATCTGACCCATCATGGCGACCTTTTCGTTGGTCTCGCGCAGGCGGCGGCTCAGCGTGCTGGAAATGCCGATGAGCAGGTGGGAGGCCGGCAGCGGGCTCACGTTCATGAAGTCCTCCAGGCTCTGGCGGTCGATGCGCCAGACCTGGGAGAATTCAATGGCCGTCACCGTGGCGCTGGCCAGGCCGGGGTGGAAGATGTTGATCTCGCCGATCGTCTCGCCCACGCCGATGCGACCCAGCAGCACCTGGCGGCCGGAGCGGATGGTGGAGGCGTGCAGGGTGCCGCCGATCACAAAGTAGAGGGAGTTCTGCTGGCGGCCCTCTTCGATGAGGACCTGGCGCTCATGCACCGGAAGAAACTCCCCATAGCTGCTCAGAAGAAGGCGATCGTCATCGCCCAAGGGTTCAATAATGCCTTTTGCAGGGAGTTCGGGACGGGAGAAATCGGTGCTCATGATGTTGGAATTGAATGAAAACCGGCGGTATTTTTGCAGTGGAACTTCCAGACAGGCAAGAAAAGAAAAGATTTGGTTCCGCTGAAATACCGCCCCGGACGGTGGTGTAGGTATTTTCCGGCCATTTCAGCGCCGGTATCCCAGCAGATGTCCTATTTTCCAGCGGTTTTGATGCCACACCCGACATTGAACGGGTGGACGCCGAAATTTTTCTGGATTTCGACGTGAACCTATTCACAGTCCCGCCTCCGAACTCAAAGTCCAGTGACCCTAGTATAGCCAAACCAACTCACTCCGAGCCATGTCCGACAACAACCAAGAGAAAAGCTCCTTTGCCCTTATTTTCGCCAACCTGCTGCTCCGCCTTTGGATTGCCCTTCGTTTGATTGGAGCTGGCGTGGACAAGTTCCGTGCGGGTGCCGGAGACACCGCGACCTTCAATCTTGAGAACTACAAGGTCAAGATGGGCAACATCGCCAAGCTCACCTACGAGAAAGGCTTCCTCCCCAAGAATCTCTGCGAACTCTACGCACAGCCCATCGGCTACATCCTCATCATCGCCGGTGTCTGGGTGCTCCTCGGTCTCTTCACGGAACTCGGCCTGCTCGCCGCCGGTCTCACCTTCCTCTCCCTGGCCGTCGGTCTGGCCACCCTTCCTGATGACACGGAAGTGGTCCTCATCGGCGTGCACATCCTCATCGTGGCCGCCGCCCTCGCCACGAACAAGGCGAACAAGATCTCCCTCGACGGCCTGCTCTTCCGCAAGCGCAACGACGACTAATCCTCCGGGCAGGTTCGTTATCCTGCCGGTCTTCTGATTCGTTGAAGTATGAATTCCTCCCTTCCCTCTTCCCAACCAGCCTCCGGGCTGAACCGGTTCATGGACCGTCGCGGATTCGTCCGGACCTCCGTGCACGCTGGTGCCGGTGCCCTCCTGCTCACCAGCAAGAGCGCCATTGCCCAGCAGACCTCCTCTGAGCGTGTAATCAAGTGCGCCCTCATCGGTTGCGGTGCTCAAGGCGAACGCCTTCGCGCCTCCGCCGCTGACGTCCCCGGCGTTCAGTGGGTGGCCGTTTGCGACATCTGGCCCTACCCCCGCACCCCCATGGGGCGCAAGATGGGCTACGACAACAAGAAGCGCGGCTATGACGCCGCTGTCGCAGAGTACGCCGACGTCGGTGAAATGCTGTCCAAGCAGACCGACATCGAGGCCGTCTTCATCGCCACGCCCGACTTCCTGCACGCCCCCCACAGCCGCCAGTGTCTGGAGGCCAAAAAGGCCGTGTACTGTGAGAAGATGATGTCCAACACCATCGAAGGTGCCCGCGACATGGTCAAAGCCCAGCAGGAGACCGGCGGGGTCTTCCAGATCGGTCACCAGCGCCACAGCAACCCTCGCTACATCCACTTCCGGGAAAACATCTACAAGGGGCCCAAGCTCCTTGGCCGCGTCACCCACGCCTACGGCCAGTGGAACCGCGGTGTCTCCGCTTCCAAGCCGCTCAGCCCGCCGAAGAACCAGGAGATCCCCACGGACATCCTGGCCAAGTACGGCTACGACAGCATGGAGGCCTTCCTCAACTGGCGCTGGTACAAGAAGTACGGCGGCGGTGCCATCTCCGACCTCGGCGCCCACCAGATCGACATGTTCAACTGGGTCTTCCAGACCAAGCCCACCTCGGTGTATGCCGCAGGCGGTATCGATTACTATGACGGCAAGGAAGGCCGCGCGATGTTCGAGTACCCGGACAACGTGATGACCATCTATGAGTATCAGCTCCCGACCGGCACGGCGCGCGCCTACTACCAGGTGCTCACCACCACCGGCTCCCAGGGCTACTACGAGAAGTTCATGGGCATCAACGGCAGCGCCATCATCTCCGAGAGCCCGACCTACAACCAGGTCTACGCCGAGCCCGACAACGACTGGACCCAGTACTCCACCGGAGCCCATCCGGCCGTGGTGCAGGCTGGTGACGACGTGAAGAACAAGTTCTGGGAACAGTCCCGCAACTGGGACAAACCCAAGCCGCCGTCCTATGACCTCGGCCCGCTCGCCAAGGCCCTGGCCGACGTGCGCGAGAGCAAGCCGCTCGCCCGCTGGGAAATCCCGGTGACGCTCAGCCGCTTCCCCCACTCCCCCCACATCCAGAACTTCATCGAGTGCGCCCGTGCCAAGACTCCAGACAAGCTCAACTGCCCTGTGCAGATGGCGTTTGAGTCCTGCGTCACCGTGCTCACCGCCCTGAAGTCCATTGAACAAGGTGCCAAAGTCACCTTCAAACCCGAGGACTTCGTGGCCTGATGCCCCTTTGGACTGCGGGGTGGCAACGCCCCGCAGTTGCCCTCCTCATTTCTTCAACGATCCCTGAACCCAACATGAAACTGAAGTCGAATACCCTCCTCCTGGGCGGCCTGCTGGCCACCTCGCTCGTGATGTCCTCCTGCGGGAAGAGCGGAGACAGCGCCACCAACGGCACTCCTTCCGCCCCCAGCAGTTCCTCCCCTGCCGCCGCTCCTGCCAGCGTGCCCGCTGGTGACCTCGTGGACCTGACCCCCGAGTATCCCAAGCCGATGTTCATCGGCACCCCGGTCCCCACCGGTGACATCCCGAACCTCGAGAAGCCTGATCCAGAGGCCGTCAAAGCCCGCCTCACGCTGAAAGTGCCGAAGGGCACCGAAAACGTGGCCAAAGGCAAGAAGGTCACCAGCTCCGATCCCCTCCCGATCATCGGCACGCTTGACCTCGTCACCGACGGCGACGCCGACGGTTCCGATGGTTGCTACGTGGAACTCGCTCCTGGCGCCCAGTGGGTCCAGATCGACCTCGAGAAGGAGTACGACATCTGGAAGATCCTCGCCTGGCACTTCCACAAGCAGACCTCCATCTACTTCGACGTGAACGTGCAGGTGAGCAATGACCCCGAGTTCAAGACCGGCGTCACCACCCTCTACAACAACGACCACGACGACAGCTCCAAGCTCGGCAAGGGCGAAGACAAAGCCTATGTGGAAACCAACCACGGTCGCCTCATCGACGGCAAGGGCACCAAGGCCCGCTACGTGCGCCTTTCCAGCAACGGCAACACCGCGAACGAGATGAACCACTACATCGAAGTTCAGGTGTACGGCACCCCGGCCAAGTAAGGCCTGGTCCGAATCAACTTTCCTTTCCTCAAAGGATCCAAACCGCCGCAGGCCCCGTGCTTGCGGCGGTTTTTTGTTGGGAGACAGAAGACGAAAGACCTGAGATGAGGTCCACTCATAGAAGTACGCGACCACCTCGGTTACCTCAGTCAAGAGCCGCGAGTCATCGGAAGCCCCCGCGCCCTCAAACCATCCCATCACATCCCTCACCTGGATGCGCAGCATCTTTGGGACTGCGGCGAGCATCGCCACTTTTGCTCCCCTTCTGATGTCCTCACACCCACCCGGCCCCGCCAGCGCCTCACCGCCCGCAGCTGTTTGGAGTACAGACTTCAGTCTGCTCAGTCGATCGTCCCTACAACTTCTCCCCTCCACCCTCCGCTCCATTTCATGCCGATTGCCAATCGGCGGCACAGCAGATTGCCAATCTGCGCTACTTCCGTTCTAGGCTCCGATGGCGTGGGCTGGTTCGAGTTCTCCACAGGGCTCCCGAAGAGTCTGCGGGCTCAGGTGTTGTTTCCGGAGGCGCGGGTGCTTGAGATTGGGGCCAGCGATGTCGGAGGCTCGGGCGAGTTCAAGGCATCACGCTAGGTACAGCATCTTGGGGAGTGCGGCCAAAGTCGCCGCTTTCGGGAGTCCTGTGTCGGGATTAAACCGGAAATTGGAAGCGGCGAGGCCGAGTGACTGGTAGCGCAGATTGGCAATCTGCTGTGCCGCCGATTGGCAATCGGCATCAGTCGCCGGAGGGGTTGAGGTTCATGCCCACACAAAGCTACGAAGCCATGCCAATACGTGTTTCTCCGTCACAGGGGCCAATCTCGCGAGGCTCTGTTCGCAGCACAAACTTCAGTTTTCTCAGGACGCCTTACGCTGGCTCGACTGAGGCAAACTAAAGTTTTAACTACCAACAGTTTCCCAAGGCATCCCGCTTCTCTCTACCCAACCCGCCCTGCACCTCAGTCCACCACTTACCTCTTACCACTCACCCCTCACCGCCCTCCCCATCTTCCCATTTTGATCCCCAAGAACTCTTGCCGCTCTCCCCCGCTCCCCATATTTTGGATCTTGCATTAATTTGCTTTTGCCAACCCAACGCGCTAAACGCAGCGCAGACTCCGCCCACGTCTTTCGAGTGATCGAGCCCATCCGACAGCTTTTTGACACCTCAGGCTTTCCCGCCCGCTGGCATTGCGGCGACTGGAGTGACATTCATGGCTGGCTCCACATCCTCTCAGACCTCGCCATCTTTGGGGCCTACGCCGCCATCCCCACCTCCATCGCCTGGTTCGTCATCGCGAAGGGGCGCGAGGTCGCGTTCCCGAAGCTCTACTGGCTCTTCGCCTGCTTCATTCTTTCCTGCGGCCTCACCCATCTCATTGAGGCCACCATCTTCTGGCATCCCTGGTACCGTTTCTCCGGTATGATGAAACTGGTGACCGCCGTGGTCTCCTGGTCCACGGTCATCGCCCTCATCAAGATCCTGCCCACGGCCATGAACCTGCCCGGCATGGTCCGGCTCAACAGCGATCTCACCAAGGAGGTGGCGGACCGCAAAGCCTCGGAGGCAGCTCTACAAGAGTCCTCCATCCGGCTCGCTCTCGCCCTGGAACACTCCCAGTTGGGTGACTGGAGCTGGGATGCCAACGCCAACGCCATGACCCTCTCCCGTCGCGCTGCGGAGATCCTGGGTGTTTCTCCTGAAGATCGCCACAGCCGGGAGTCTCTCCGCACGGACATTCATCCAGACGACCGGGGGCCCACCAAGCTCATCGTGGATGAGGCGATCCGGACCCGGACCAACTACGACGTGGAGTACCGTGTCATCCGCTCCAATGACGGCAAGGAGATCTGGGTCCACGCCAAAGGGCGCGGGGTCTATGACAGCCAGGGCAACATTCTCTCGGTGGTGGGTACCATTGGTGATGCGACCGGTCGCAAGCATCGCGATCGCGAACGCGAAGTGCTGCTGGTCAAGGAACGCGAAGCCCGCGCCGAGGCGGACCGCGCCAACCGCATCAAAGACGAGTTCCTGGCCACCCTCTCCCACGAGCTGCGCAATCCCCTGAACGCCATCCTGGGCTGGGCCAGCATTCTCCGCACCGATTCATCGAACCTGGAAGAACTCGCCACCGGGCTGGATGTCATCGAGCGCAACACCCAGCTCCAGGCCAAACTCATCGCCGACCTCCTGGATATGAGCCGCATCTTGAGCGGGAAGGTCCACTTTGATTTCAAGCCCACCAACCTCCTTTCCCTGGCCAAGGAAGCGGTGGAGACCATCCGCATCATGGCCGAGGAGAAAAACATCACGGTGACCGCTCCCGTGGACGCCCCCCAGTGATCGTCAGCGGCGACAGCGCCCGGCTCCAACAGATCATCTGGAACCTCCTGACCAACGGGGTCAAGTTCACCCCGCCAGGCGGCACCCTTGATCTCTCCATCATCTGCGGCCAGGACCGGGCCGAACTCGTCGTCACCGACACCGGTCTTGGCATCGATCCTCTGTTCCTGCCGCATGTCTTTGACCGCTTCCGTCAGGCGGACGCTTCGTCCACCCGCAAGTACGGAGGCCTGGGCCTCGGGCTCTCCATCGTCAAACATCTGACTGAGATGCACCACGGCACCGTGCAGGTCTTCAGTCCCGGAGTCGGAAAGGGAGCCACTTTCAAGATCACCCTTCCCTTGTTCCTCCCCACCGCCGAGTCGGGTGGCGAACTTTTTGCCGACCCCTCCGCCGCGCTGGAGGAGAGCGTTGATCTGACCGGGACCTCGGTGCTGGTGGTGGATGATGTGCCGGACAACCTGGAACTCATGGCCCGGGTGCTGAGGAATCGAGGCGCCACCGTCGCCGCAACCCTCTCGGCAGCCGAGGCGATCGAGACTCTGCAAACCAAGATCTACCACGTGCTGGTGAGCGACATCGCCATGCCCGACATGGACGGCTTCGACCTCATCGCCGCCGCCCGACAGCTGGATGCGGAGCATTGCGGCCACATCCCCGCCATTGCCCTCACCGCCTTCGCCCGCCAGGAAGACCGGGATCGGGCCCTTGCGGCGGGTTTTGATCACTTCTTGTCCAAACCCGTGGATCCCGCCGAGCTGATCACCGCCGTCTGCCGATGCACGGGACGGGGCAGGCACACTCCCATCGGAGGAAATAGGCCCCGCCCCCGCCTCAATTCCACCTCCTCCTGAGGTCGTGCTGGCGTCCCGCCGCAGCATCGCTATAGGGTGATAGAATGGCCTGGGTGGATTCTAGTGCTCCAGGGCACGACATGTGCGTCGCTCATGGGCTCGGTTTTCGGACAATTCTTGTCCAAACACCCTGCGCATTTGAGCCCGCATGTGCAAGTTGTCACCCAACCAGATCGTTTTCTCCTACTTGCTGACCTCGCTCCTGTCACTCACCCATGTCCACCCCTACCGATACTGAAGCCGCGCAAATCCTGGTCAACGGTTATCAAAAACTCAAGACAGAGCTGAGCAAAAGGATCGTCGGTCAGGACGACGTGATCGAGCAGGTGTTCATCGCGATGGCCGCAGGCGGTCACGCCCTTTTGGAAGGCGTCCCCGGGCTGGCCAAGACCCTCCTCGTGAAGTCCTTTGCAGACGCAATGCATCTGGGCTTCCGGCGCATCCAGTTCACGCCGGATCTCATGCCCGCAGACATCACCGGCACGGAGATCATCCAGGAGGATGCCGATACCGGACGCCGCAAGCTCATCTTCATGCGCGGGCCGATCTTCTCCCAGATCATCCTCGCGGATGAGATCAACCGTACCCCGCCCAAGACCCAGGCCGCCCTGCTGGAGGCCATGCAGGAGCACTCCGTCACCGTCGGCCAGGAGACCTTTGCCCTGCCCCGCCCGTTCTTCGTCCTC
The DNA here is from genome assembly GCF_000739635.1 of Verrucomicrobium sp. BvORR034. Classification (GTDB taxonomy): domain Bacteria; phylum Verrucomicrobiota; class Verrucomicrobiia; order Verrucomicrobiales; family Verrucomicrobiaceae; genus Verrucomicrobium. The sequence continues at coordinate 25,097 of NZ_BATQ01000105.1, forward strand.
GCCACGCAGAACCCCATCGAGCAGGAAGGCACCTATCCGCTCCCTGAGGCCCAGAAGGATCGTTTCCTCTTTCTCATCAAGGTCGCCTACCCCACCCGGGATGACGAGCGTGAGATCCTCGCCCGCACGACCGGCACCATCTCCAGCGTCATCGAGCCCGTCCTCAGCGGTGAAGAACTGCAACAGGCCCAGACCCTGGCCCGGCGGGTGCCCGTGCCAGACCACGTCACGGACTTTGTCCTGGACCTCGTCCGCGCCACCCGGACAACCGAGGAAGGCGTTTCCACCTATGTGAAACAGATGGTTGGCTGGGGCGCAGGCCCCCGTGCCAGCCAGCACCTCATCCTCGCTGGCAAGGTCCGCGCCCTCTTGCGGGGCCGCACCCACATGACGGTGGATGATGTCGAAGCGCTCGCCTACCCGGTGCTGCGCCATCGCATCGTGCCCACCTTCCATGCCGAGGCGGAGGGCGTCACCGTGGACCACATTGTGAAGCACCTGCTGGAAAACACGCGCCGTCCCCAGGGCTCCCGCGTGCTGTAGTTCGTTCTCGCGCAGGTTTCCTCAGCGCGCGTTGCGGCCCTCCCGCCGCCGCCGGATTTCCTCGATCCCCTTCCGCCCTTCATGGCCAAACTCTCCGATCTCCTGACCGCAGAAGACCTCGTGCAGCTCACGGGGTTGCCGCTGTTTGCCAGGACGGTCATGGAGGGCTTCTCCACCGGCCTGCACGCCTCCCCGCACAAGGGCTCCAGCGTCGAGTTCCGCCAGCACCGCCCCTATGTCCAGGGCGATGAGATCAAACGGCTGGACTGGAAGATCTTCGGCCGCAGTGACCGCTTCTACATCCGCGAGTTCGATGAAGAAACGAACCTGCGCGCCACCATCCTGCTCGATTCCAGCGGCAGCATGGCCTACCGCGGCACGAAGGGCACGATCAAGTACGAGCACGCCCGCAAGCTGGCGGCCGCCCTGGCCTATGTCCTCACCGGCCAGCAGGATGCCGTGGGCCTCGTCACCTTCGATGACAAGCTGCGGGACTTCATCCCCTGCCGGACGAAGACGAGCCATCTGCACCACATCCTCGATACATTGCAGCGCAGCCAGCCAGGGGGTGAAACATCCCTCGCCACCGTGCTCAAGAACCTTGCCTCGCGCCTCAAGCGCCGAGGCCTCCTGATGCTGATCTCTGACTGTTTTGACGATGCAGAGCGTCTTCTGCAGGCGGTGGGGGTGCTGCGCAAGCAGGGGCATGAGATCATTGTGTTCCAGCTCTGGGACCGGGATGAACTGGACTTTCCATTCTCCCGCTGGGCCCGCTTTGAGAACATGGAGAAGACGGACGACGCCCTCCTGCTCGACCCGGCAGCCATCCGGCAGCGCTACCTGCAGGTGCTGAAGACCTTCCGCGAGGACCTCGTCGAGGGGTTGCGTCGCCATCACGCCGACCTCGTTCCCATCATCACCGACGAACCTCTTACTGAAGCCGTCAAGGCCTACCTGGCCCTGCGCATGCGCCAATGATGCCGGCTTCTTCTCCCATCTGCTTCCGCCGCCTCACCGCGCCGTCCACGCTGGGCGGCCGCGGGCTCCCGCCATGAGTTTCCTGAACCCCATCCTCCTGGCGGGTCTGGCAGCTTTCCTGATTCCGCTCATCATCCACCTGCTGAACAAGCGCAAGGTGGTGACCGTGCGTTGGGGCCCCATGCACCTGCTGCATGAGGCGCTGCGGCAAAAGAAGCGCAATGTGAAGGTGGAGCAGAAGCTCCTGCTGGCCGTGCGCATCAGCATACCCATCCTGCTCGCCCTCTGTCTCGCCCTGCCCGTCCTCAGTGCCCTCAGCCAGCTCCCGGGTTTTGACAAGACGTCCCTGCTCGTGCTGCTGGACAACAGCTTCTCCATGCGTGCGCCCGGCACCGGCGGCACTCCGCGGGACAAGGCCCGCAACGACCTGCGCCAGACCCTCGCCGGTCTGTCCCGCGGCTCAGACGCTTCCGTCATCCTCGCCGGGGCACCCGCCCGCAGGCTCCTGCCCCAGACTACCACCGATCTGGAATCTCTCCCCACCCGGCTGGAGAACGAGCCCAGCCTGAGCGGCCCCCTGGCCCTGCAAGACGCGTTTCAACTCGCCCAGGCGGAACTGCCCAAGATGGCCACCGCGGCCCGCGAGGTGCTGGTCGTCTCCGACTTCAAATGGAGCGACTGGCGGCACCTCTCTGAGGGCGGCACTCTGCCCGCTCTGGAGGGGTTGCTCAAACAGGAGCATCCTCCCCTGGTCACCTTCCTTCGCGCCCCCAGCGACACCGAGTCAAACCTCGCGGTTGTTTCCGTGGAACCCTCCGCGTTTGTCGTCGCCCGCGGCCAGGCCATCGCCTTGCGCGCCCGCATTCAGAATCACGGGCCTCGCGCCTATCAGGACGTCGCCGTGCATCTGGAGGCCAACGGCGCCCGCATGCGCTCCACCCGCGTCTCGATCGCGCCCAACTCGGAGTCCGTGCTCACCTTGAGCCACACGCTGGATACCGCAGGGGATCAGGCGGTCACCGTGCGGGTCGAAGGCGATTCTCTTCCCGATGACAACGCCTTCTCCGTCATCATCCCCGTGCGGGAGCAGGTGAACTGCCTCCTGGTCCGCGGCAAGTCCCGCAGCGGACCGCTGGAGGGGGCTACCGATTTCCTTGAAATTGCCCTGACGCCACACCAGAGCGCCGCCACTACCCTTAAGGACGTCATTCGCACTGGTGTCGTCGAGCATCAGTCCATCCGGGACAAGTCTTTTGAAGGCAGTGAGGTGGCCATCCTCGCGAATGTGGAACGCCTCAACGACCGCCAGGTGCAGGAGCTGGAGGAGTTCGTCCAGCGCGGCGGCGGCCTCGTCATCTTTGCAGGCCCGGACATGGATCTGCGCTGGTATCAGGAAAAACTCTACAACAAGGGCAAGGGCCTGCTGCCCTGCTCGTTCAACGGCTTCGGCCATGTGGACGAGGGCCAGACCCCGGCCCGCATCCTCAACCAGCGCCACACCCATCCCGCCATCACGTACTTCAACGACGCCCGCGGCATGCGCCTGCAGGATGCCGCCTTCACCCACTGGCTGAAGTTCGACAAGATCGAAGGCGAAGCCCGCCCCATCCTGAACCTCGATCGCGGTGATGCCCTCATGGTCGAGAAGCCGCTCGGGAAAGGGCGCGTCATCGCCGTGGCCTCCACCGCGAATGCCCAGTGGAGCAATCTCCCCCTGCAGCCCGCCTTTGTGCCGCTCATGCAGCGTGTGGTCACCTACCTGGCCACCCAGAACGCCGCCCCCCAGAGCCAGCTCTGCGGTTCCGTCCTTCGCGCTTCCCTCGGCACCCAGCAGGCCAAGTCCAACTACGAGCTCAAGGATCCCGCCAGCCAGGTCAAGGAACTAACTCCCCGCGCCGACCGGGATGGCGTCATCTTCGTGGACTATGCCGACACCCTGGTACCCGGCATCTACGAGCTGAAGGCCAAGGACTCGCCAGGAGCAGAGGTGCGCCGCTTCGCCTTCAACCTCAATCCGGACGAGTCCAACCTTGATCCCATGCCGGAGGAGGCCATTCGCACCATGGCCCAACGTCTGGGGGCCACCTATGCCGCCAGCCAGGATGAATACGCCCGCCTGGATCGCACCCGCCGTCACGGGGCAGAGGCGTGGCAGCCCCTTCTCTTTGCCCTCATCATCTTCCTCTTCGCGGAGGTCTTCCTCCAGCAGCGCATCTCCCGCGCCTGACCCCCGTTTCGACTCTCTTCTCAGTGACTCCCCAGCAAACAGAAACCCAACTGCGCTTCACCGGTGACTGGCCCGCCATGCCCGTCCTCGCGGTCGCGTTGGGGCTCGCGCTGGTCATGTTCTTCTACTACCGCCGGGAGCTGCGCTTCCACACCGGCACAGCCCGCTGGCTCCTGCCCCTGCTCCGCTCCCTGGCGGTGTTTCTGGCCCTCTTGTGCCTTGCCGGTCCCATCCTGCGCCACATCGCCACGTTCCGCCAGCTCGGACGCGTCGTGCTGGTGGCAGATGCCTCTGCCAGCATGAGTTTCACGGACGATGCCGCCGCCACAGGTACCCCGGCGGCCCCTCACGCTCCTCCTCCGGCTGGCTCCGTTGATTCCTTGCACTCGGGCTCCCGCTTTGCCCGCATGGAGGATGCCCTCCTCGATCCCAACCACTCGCTGGTCAAGACGCTGGCGGAAAAGCACGATGTGGAGCTGTTTGCCCTGCGGGGTTATCGCAGCGAGCGTCTCTGGTGGCACCGCCAGGGCGGGCGGGATGTCTCCGGCGATCTCCCACATCATTTCGAATTCAAGCCCGAGTCCACCGCCACCAATCTTGATCAACCCCTGCGCGATGCCCTGGGCCCCAACCCTGCTGGCACCGCTCTGGTGATCCTCACGGACGGTCAGCACAACGGCCCTGGCTCGCCAGAGGAGATGGCCGCCGGACTCCGGGAAAGCGGCATCCCCGTGTTCACCGTCGGTTATGGCAGCGAGGTGCCGCCCCCGGATCTGGCCGTCATCAATGTGCTCATGCCGGAGGCCGTCTTCTCTGAAGACCGGGCCGAAGGCACCCTCGTGATGAATGACACGCTGCCTCCGGGACTGGCCGCGAGCATGAATGTCGCTCAAGGCGCCAAGGTGCTCTGGCAGCAGAGCTTCACCACCACCGGCGCCGGGGAACGCCGCTTTGACTTCAGCTTCCCGGTGCGCGGGCTCACGGGAGATCCCCAGCAGTCCCTCCGCACCCTGACCGCCCGCGTTGAGCTTACGGGAAACAACGCCGCGCTGGACAAGATCGCGAACAACAACAGCCAGACCGTTTCCTTGCACCTCCTCAGCCGCAAGCGCCGGGTGCTCGTGTTGGACGGCCGCCCCCGGTGGGAGACGCGCTATCTGCACAACCACTTCGACCGCGACGAGCGCTGGGATGTGATGGTCGGCTACGACACCTTCACCCGCGGCCAGGGCGGCCAGGTTCAGGAGGCCTTCCCCAAGACCCGGGAGGATCTCATGAACTACGACCTCGTCATTCTGGGCGACCTTCGCCCAGATGCCCTCAGCGAGGAGCAGCAGGCTCAACTCGTCGAGTTCGTGGAAAAACGCGGCGGGGGTCTCATCCTCGTGGATGGCCGCCGGAATCACCTCCAAGCCTGGCCGCAGACCAAGGCCGGCAGCCTCATTCCGGTGAAGTGGAAGAACGAGGGAGCCCCCTCCGCAGCCCTCGACTACGATCTGACTCCACAGGGCGAGACGATGGAGGCACTGCGCCTGAGCGATTCCCCCAGCACCAACCCCGGGCTCTGGGCCCGTCTCCCCAAGCCCTTCTGGGTGGCTCCCGCGGAGCCTCTCCCGGATGCCGCGGTGCTCGCCCGCCTGGGCAACAGCACCGTCGCTCCCTCGCCCGCGATGGTCTGGCGTCGCCTCGGAGCGGGCAGCGTCCTCTGGATCGGCACGGATGAGCTCTGGCGCTGGCGTTATGAGGTGGCCGACCAGCATCATCAGCGCTTCTGGATGCAGGTGGCTGCCTGGGTCGCCGCCCCGCCCTTCATGGTCGAGAACGACCGCCTCAGCCTCGGCACCGATCAGCTGCGTTATCAAGAGGGCGACACTGCAGAGCTTCGCGTCCGCCTCCGTAACGAATCCGGAGCCATCGTCTCAGCAGGCAGCCCCCGGGCACATGTCTTCCGCAATGGTCTGGAAATCGCCAGTCTGGAACTCACCCCTGACCCCTCGCATGGAGGCGTCTTCCGTGCCATCACCGGAACCCTGCCGGCTGGGGACTATCACATCACCGTCAGTGAAGGCACCGCCCCGGCCAGTGATCTGAAACTGAGTTTCCGCGTGGAAAGCCAGGCCAACAAGGAATGGAGCCAGCTCACCCTCAACCGCCCGCTGCTGGAAGGCATGGCCCGCGTCAGTCAGGGGCGATTCCTTCGGGAGGGAGACATCGCCCAGTTGCCCGACCTGCTCCAACAACTCGACCGCATGGAAACCCGCGCCACCGAGACCAATCTCTGGTACAGCTGGTGGTGGTTCGGTGCCGTGATGCTCCTGCTCACAGCGGAATGGATCCTGCGCAAGGTGTGGCGGCTGGTCTGAGCCGGACGAACGCCCCAAGAACAAAGCCCACCCAATCGTATTACTCCCAATGAACACGACCCTGCGACCTGCCACAGTGGATGCACTGGCCAGCTTCCGGGATCGGCGCACCCGGCTCCTCATGATGAAGGCAGGCATCGCCGCCGCTGTCGTGTTGCTGGGCCTGCTGCTCATCGTGGCCATTTTGGACTGGGCCACCTTCATGCCTGACTCCCTCCGCCAGGGACTCAGCTACACCGGCTACTTCATCGCCCTCATCGCCGCCTGGCGTCTGGGCGTGCGCTTTGTCAAAGAAGCCCGCGGGCTCTACGGCGCCGCTCGCCTGATGGAAGTGGCGGACAAGCGCATGCATGAAAAGCTCCTTTCGGCGGTGGAGCTTTCCCAGGGCGTTCAGGAGAACCTGCCCGACTCTCCGGAATTCCGCGCCCGTCTGCAGGACGACGTGGCCGGAGACCTTCAGGACTTCAAGGCCGAACGCATCCTCCCCACCAACCTGCTCATCCCCTGGTTCAAGGTTCTCGGCGGCGTGCTGCTGCTCATCATCGCCCTCTCCTTTGTGCCTGGCCTCCATCTGCCCGGCTTCATTGCCCGCGCCGCCCTGCCCTTCGCCAATCTCTCCCGCCCCTCCAGCACCAAGGTCACGATCGTCACCCCAGTGCGCGCAGACGTCGTCGTGCCCCTGGCCTCCAGCGTCCCGCTCGCCGTCCAGATCGACGGCAAGATTCCCCGCCGCGTTCTGGTTGAGACCCGCACCGGTGATTCCAAGCCCTCCAAGATGGAGCTCACTCACAACGGGGCCCAGCGCTACGAGGGCTCCGTCGGCATCGGCCAGAGCAGCGTGCAGTATCGCATCCTGGCAGGTGATGCCATCACCGCCTGGCACACCTTCCACGCCAGACCGCGTCCCCGCGTGCTGGAGTTTGCCAAGACCATCACCCCACCCGCCTACACGGGCCTGCCACCCCAGACCCTCACGGAAGACCACGGCGACCTGAGCGCCCTGGATGGCTCCGTGGTGCAGGTGACCATGAAGACCAATCAGCCTGTGGAGAAATCCACCGCCTTTCTCCAGCCCAATGCTAGCCTCGTAGGAGTGAATCCAAACTCCGCGGAATCACTGACACTCGCCATTCCAATTGATGGGAAGTCAGACGCCTGGCAGATCACCCTGACCGCACGGGGCACCGGATTCACCAACGAAGAAGCCTCCCCGTGGCGCATCCAGACGGTGATCGACCACCCGCCATCGATCGGCATCACCCAGCCTCGTGAGCAGCTCGAATGTCGCACGGATGACACTGTCGAGCTGGTGGGCATCGCGGATGATGATATCGGCCTCGCCAAGATCCTGGTGGCCCACGCCATCAACGGTGCCGACTGGAAGGAAACCGTCATCCAGGAGAAGGCTGGCAAGCGGGCAGAGATTCACTCTTCCATCAAGCTGACCCCGCTCCCGGTCAAGTCGGGCGACTCCGTCATCGTCAAGCTCGTGGCCGTGGATTTCAAAGGCCAGAAGGCCGAGTCCTACCCCGTCCGCCTCCTCATTGTGGAGGACAAACTCAACCTCGCCCAGCGTGAGCTCGCGGCCGACCAACGTCGCCTGGCCGCCAGTGCAAAGGCCCTGGCAGAGGAAGTACGCGACCTGCGCAAAGAGACGGAAAAAGTTCGTGCCTTTGACAAAAAACAGCGCAAGAACGACGAGCAGGAAATGCAGGCAGAGGCCGCTCTGGCCAAGATGAAACAACATCTGGCGGCGGTGGACGAGAAGTCGGAGGACCTCTGGAACAAGCTCAAGGAGACGGCGCAAAAGTCTGACAATCCGCTCAAGGCGATGGAACTCAACCTCGCCGGGCAGCGTCTTGCCGAGTTGCGTGGCCAGCATCTCAAGGAGCTGCAGGAACAGAGTCAGGCAGAGGATCTGGACGAGCGTCAGTTGAAGGACGCTGCCAACCAGCTGGCGAATGATGCCGAGACGGTTTCGCAGGCTATGGAGGCCTTTGCTGCGGCGGATTCCGCCAAGGCCGTGCGCGAGGCCATGGAGCATCTCGCCCCCCAGCAGACCAAGCTTGCGGAGAAGGCCATCGATGCCAATCGCAATCCCGATGAACGCGGCAAGTGGCAGGAGCAACAACGTGCCGCCCTGGCCGCCGCTGCCAGTGCCAGGAAGGATCTGGAAGACCTCAAGTCAGCCATCCAAGACTACCGCAAAAGGGATGTGAACCAGCACCTCGAGAACTTCGACAAGAAGATGCCTGCGGTTCAAAACTCGCTGGACTCCCCCAAGCAGCACCAGGCCCCCGAGTATCTCTATGGTCAGGCGCATGAACTGCGCAACGCCGCCAACCAGGCACGCGACGCCAGCCGCTGGTTCGCGGATGAAACCGCCCAGAAGGCCCAGGAGATGCGGGAGCGTCTTCTGAGAGACCAAAACCCCGCCCTCGCTGCCTTGGATCAAGCGCGGGACCAGATGGCCAAGGCCGCCAACGAAAAGAAAGAGCAAAAGAACCAGAGCGAACCTCCCAAAGAGCAGGCTGCCGATCGTCTCGAAGCCGCCGCCCGACAGTTCAAGGACCAGAGCGAGCTCCGGGAGCAAAACCACCAGACCAACAATCAGGCCGCGTTGGACAAGAACCGCATGGGCCGCGCTTTGCAAAACCTTGCCGAGGAGCTTCGCCGCACAGAGTCGCCAGAGCAGATCAAGGCCGTCTCGGACAAAGCCCGCCAGTTGGTGGAATCCGCCCGCGCTCTGGAGTCAGACGCCATGGCGCAAGATGCCGCCGCCTCCCTCCAACAGGCGAAGGACGCCGCCTTGGCACAAGAGACGCCTGCTGAGCAACTCCCCGCCGCTCAAGCTGCCGCCAACCAATTGAAGCAACTGCCGGACACCCTGCGTCGGGCCCAGTCCAACCAGGAAGCCGCCAACGCCGCGCAAGAGGCCGCGAACAATGCTCAATGGCAGCGGGATGAGACCCAGAACCAGCTGCGTCAACTCGCCGACCAGAAGCAGAACGGGCAGCAACCCCAACCGATGGCTCCCGAGCAAAACCGGGCTCTGGAAGCGAATGCCAAGGCCGAGGCCAAACTCGCCGAAGCCATCAGCCAGTTTGCCCCCAAAGTCGCAGCGGCCCGCGAGCAAGTGGAAGCCATGACGCCCAAGCTGAGCGAGCTGGCCAAAAACACCTCGGATGCCCTGCAACGTTCCCAGGAACAGACCCAGCAGACGGCCCAGGCGGCAGAGAACAACCAGCCTGCCGAACAGACCGCCCAACAGGCCAATGCCCTGATGCCTCAGGCCAAGGAGGACGCTCAAAAGCTCTCGGATCTTCAGGCCGCGCTCCGCCAGGAGGCCAATGCCGCGGACCTCCAGAAGGAAGCCGACCGCCAGATGGCCCGCGCTGCCGATGTCGGCATGGCCCAGATCCGCCAGCAGACACCGCAAATCGCGCAAAACCTCCAGCAAGCTGCTCAGGCCCAACAAGCTCCGCAGCAGCAGGCGCAGGCCCTGAAGAACGCCGCCCAGGCCCAAAAACAAACCGCACAGGCACTGGATCAACTCGCCCAGAACCTCCAGAAAATGGAGCAGGGCCAGGCTCTTCCGGAAGATGCTCTCGCCGCCCAACAGGCCGTGGAGGAGGCCCTCGGCATCAAGCAACCGCTGGATCAGAGCTATCAGGAAGCGCAGCAGATCGCCAAGATCATGGAGCAGGCCCAGCAGGACCCCAAGAAGGCCCTGGCCGCTCTCGAACAGGAGTTGAAGAAGAATCCCCAGATGCAGCGGGCGTTGGGCGAGCTTTCCGAGAAGACGGCTCAGGAATCCCAGTCGAACCTGGAGCTCGCACAAAGCCAGCCTCAAATGGCCCCCCTCGCCACCTCCATGGGAGCTCATGATCTGGCCCGCGTGGCCAGGCACCAGGAGCGCCTCGACCAGAAGGCCGCAGCGCAAAAGGTCGCCCAAGCCAGCGCCAAACTGAAGGAGCTGGCAGACGCAGTGAAAGCCAATCCTTCGCAGATGACTCCTCAAACTGCGGAACAGGCTTCCCAGACGGGGCAACAGGCGCACCAAGCCGCTGCCGAAACCGCCTCCGCCCAAGCCGAAAACACCCCTCCACCCACCTCCTTCTCCGATGCCGCCAAAGGGACGATGCTGGCCCAGGCCTTGGATGAGTTGGATCAAGCGGTGAACCCGATGGAAGGCGGCAGTCCCCAACAGTCCCAGGAAGGACAACAGGCCCAAGCCAGCACGCAGCAGGGTCAGCAGCAAGGCCAACCCCAGCAACAACAAGGCCAGGGGCAGAACCCACAACAGAGCGCGCAACAAAACGCCCAGCAAAGTCTGGCCCAAGCCAATCAGGCCCAGGCCCAGCAGATGGCTCAAGCTCGTGCCCAGGGCATGGTCCCCGGTCAGAAGCCCCCGCAAGCCGCCCAACGCAACAGCCAGACAGCCAAAGGACCGAATCAGGAGCCCGCTCCTGATGCCTCCGGCAACATGACCCAGGGCCAGACCAATCTCGTCGTCCCCGTTTTGGGAGCGACCCAGGCAGGTGACTGGGGTCACCTCCCCACCCGCATGGCCAAGGACCTTAGCGAAGCCTCCCGTCAGGAGCCTTCTCCAGAGTACCGCGCCGCCATCGAAAGCTATTACAAGGCCATTGCAGAGAAGGCCAAAAAATGATGCCGTACCGCAGACAGCTCATGCCCGTTTTGAAGTTCGCTTTCTGGGGATTGCTGGCCCTTCCTTTCGCCCATTCCCCTGGTCAGACCTCTCCTTCTTCCACCGCGGTTTCCCCGGCAGTGAAGCAGGCCGTGGACAAGGCCTCCCGCTGGCTGATTGGCCAGCAGCGCTCCCAGGGTTGTTTCCTTGATGAAAATCGCGGCGATCCCGTGCCCCAGCACAGCGGAGCCCTCACCGCCATGGCCATCATGGGTCTCACGAGCGTGGGCCACATGCCCACCGATCCCACCCCCGAAGGCCGCGCTGTCGCCAAGGGTCTGCGCTTCATGACGGACAACATTGTCCCCAATGAAGAGGGCTATCTGGGCCAGAGCGACCGCTCTCGCATGTACGGTCACGGCATCATGACGCTGATGTTTGCCGAGATGGTCGGGCAGACTCAGGACGAAGAGATGGATCGCAAACTCCGCACTCGCGTGGAGCGCGCCGTGGAGCTCATCATGCGCTCCCAGGACGTCGTCAAAAGCGAGGCCAACCGCGGCGGCTGGCGCTACGAGCCCGGCAGCAGCGATTCCGATATTTCCGTCAGCGTCTGGCAGGTCATGGCCCTCCGTGCCGCCAACAACGCCGGGGTGAAAGTGCCCAAGAGCACCATCGACCGGGCGGTGGAATACATGAAGCGCAGTTATCGATCCGAGCGCAACAACCAGGGCCAACCGGTGGACATGGAAGCCGCCTTCAGCTACGAGCCCTACGGTGGGCGTCAGACCTTCTCCACCACCGCTGCCGGCATGCTTTCCCTCCAGGTTTGTGCCCAGTACGATGCACCCGAAGTCATCGGCGGCGGGAACTACCTGATGAAGAATCCTCCGTCGCCCACGGAGCCCTGGTTTTATTACGGAAACTACTACTACGCGCAGGCCATGTATCAGCGCGGCGGAGACTTCGCGGCGGTGGGGCGTGAGAAGACAGAACAGCTTCTGGTTCAACTCCAACAGCCCGACGGGGCCTGGCAACCAAGAAATGGGAATGAGCGCAGTGCCGGTCCCATCTATGCGACGGCTCTGGGACTCCTCAGTTTGTCCGTGCACTACCACTTTTTGCCGATTTATCAGAAATAGTGGAAGCCCCGATTTTCTAGGGCTTTCCTTGCACCTGCGATCTAAAAAAGGTGCATGCGGCATACATACTTCTTCGACTGGGAAAAGTTGGCACGGCGCTTGCTGAATTGCGTGACGAAGGCGGCACTTGCCTGATTCATGCAACTCAACCCAAACGACACCATGCTCACAAAGAAGAAGAAGTGGACCATACTAGAAACCGTTGTCGCGGTGGCAGGCCTCGCCTGCATGACCGTCAACTCCGGGCGGGCCTTCGCCCAGGATGCTCCAGCCCCTGCACCTGCTCCGGCTGAAGCTCCTGCGGCTCCTGCTCCCGCCCCGGCCGCTGAAGCCCCAGCCCCCGCTCCAGCGCCTGCCGCTGCTGCTGAGGCCCCTGCTGCCGCTACAGAAGCTGCACCTGCCGGTCCCACTCTTGAGCAGCGTCTTGCGGATATCGAGGCCTACATGAACAACGTGCCGCGCGCAGACCTCGCGACCTCTTTGGTTCCCGGACCTGGCCCAGGCCACAACGCCTGGCAGATGACGAGCACCGCCTTGGTGCTTTTCATGACCCTCCCGGGTCTGGCTCT
>NZ_BATQ01000104.1 GCF_000739635.1 Verrucomicrobium sp. BvORR034
TTTGATGCTGGCGCTCCTCGCCACCGTGCCATCCTTGCACTCTGAAGGGCGAGACTCCAAAACTCCCGTGGCGGTGAGCCCGTCAAGCTCGACTGAGCGCTGGGTTCCCCCAGGGTATAAGGCCGAGACGACGTTGGTGGGAAAGACGCTGACCAAAGTCCTCGAAGCCCTCAAGACCAGTGAGTCAGCAGTCCAGCACTACGATTTCACGCCGGGCCAACTCACCGCCGTTGCCATTCCGGCTAAAGCCGATGGCAGATGGCTCGTGCTGGGCTTCGCACCGCCCCCGATGGACTTCACGCGAAAGTGGCCCGCGAAGAGCCTTGAAAAGCATCCCATCGCCTGGGCCTATTCACGAGAAGGGAAACCCAAGGCGCACGAGATTGTGCTCGAGTAATACGACAGATCCGAGACCTCGTCCCAGTTTGATATGAACTCCCGTCTACTCAAGCTGGCCGGCATTCTGGTGCTGGCGGCATCCGGCGTCGCCGCCTCCCACATCCCTTGGGGAAAAGAAGACGCATTCCACGGCACCGGGTTCCCGGTATTCACCGTTGCTTGGGACAGAAGCAAGGACACCGCCCTGTTCCTGGACTACCCCAATCCGCTCGGGTACATCCTGAATCCATTACTATTCGTGGTTGTTGGATTTTTTATATTTTGTGCTACGCGATGGTGTTTTCACCTGCTGAACAAATGAGATCTTGATGGCGTAGTCATGAACTTCCCAGGGACATCTGACTGCGGCAGATTCCTGGCAAACGTGGCGCCCTGTGTGTGATCCCATAGTCGTCGGAACATAGGGCAATGAGCATGACGCTTGCGGCGGATTGCCGCATTCAGAGTTAAGCCAACACAGTGCAAATCATTTTCCGGTTGCCAGCGGCGGCGTGAGATCCAGCCCATATACGGCAATTCGAACCGCGTGTTTCATGTCCTCCTCGAGTGCCATGGCAATGCCTTGCAGTCTCAGGACTACCTCGGCGAACGCAAGCTTCCTGCGACTCCCGGGCTCAATCCAGAACTTTTTACTGCCATTGTAAGTTAGCAGCAAGCAACCTGAACTACACAACTTATGCCTGAGATACTGTTTCACCAGTTGAACCCGAAGAGCCTTTTCCAAGTCACGAATCGACCATCGGGAGTCAGCAATCTTCACTTCTATGACGGATCTCACTTCTCCTCGAACGGAGTGTAACCTAATGTCAGTCTTCTTGCGATCTGCGACCTCCTCTTCTCTTACTGTTATGTATACGCTCTTGGCTCGATCGGCAAATTTGGCAGCAAGAGCTCTCTGCATGTCCTCTTCGTCAGAGAGTGCGGTCAAAATGGATCTGTCGGTAAAATCATGATGGCTTATGTCGTGCTGTATATCATCTAGACGGTCGATGACTGTGTTAAACAGACTGTCGCGGTCAAAGGTTGCTCGCTCATATCTCGCTTCAAACATCTGAACATCTTCAGGTCGAAAGGCATCAAACTCAGAATCTTTTGCTGCCCTTTCGCGAGCCAAGTGTCGCAGTCGATCAGGGATGTGTCGAAAGGCGCTCTCGCTGGCTAATTCACGCAGCATTTCACTAGACTTAATTCCCGGTGTTTCGATCAGGGCACCAAGGAGGTAGCCACGCGCTTCTTGAGCATGGTCCCGGATGTCTGGAGTGTAGCCACCTGTGTGCACATGATCGTCTTCTGGCCTCACGAAGGCATATATCTTGCGAAGCATACGACCAAGTAGTTCAACACGCAGTTCTGGGGCTTCAACTATGAGCGCCACTCCATCGGTCCGTGCGAATACGGTTCCAAACGCTTTGATTGCGACTCGGGAGGCGTCCGCGCCATCGCAATGCGTCAAGAGCTTTTCAATAGCTTCCACCCCACGGACGGGATCGAAACGAAAGAGTCCTCGAAGAAACACCATCGCAGTTCCCGCGGCCAACCCTAATTCAGACCGCAATTGACATTGATCAGCTACCAGCACCCGTTGACATGTCGGTATTCCCTCATCAAGGATGCCTAACATTTGGTCTAACACATGTGACCAGTGCGTGTCGTTTTGCTCATAAAAATCTAAACTGAAGGTCTGAAGGATTTCTAGCAATCTCGGTGCCAGAAGAATTTTGAGCGCATTGGACGCGGAAGTAAGATTTTGCAGGGCTGGTAAGTGCTCGGTGCTGGCGGCACTGACAATCTGATCGCGGATTTCGCTGCCCAGTACTGATTCAACGGTAGAAGGATGATTCTGTGCAAGTTCATCAAGAAAATTTGAGAAACTGTTGATCTCAACCATTGCAAGTTTCGCAGCCAAGATCGCTTCGGATGAGTTTAGTTTGGTTGCCCATCCGGCTTTCTCAGATTCGGCAGATACACCGCACATGCCATATATCCAAACGTATTGCGTACTGTTACGATCTTCTTTGGCGCGGCCACTCCACATCTCTGGCGAGGTTTGCCTCCAATACCATTGAAAAGCGGTCGAAGCGTAGTCGGCTACGTTCTGGCCAAATGCCTCAATTAGGAGATTTCTATTCCACACATTGTACCTGGTGGAACTATCCTGCGATTTTGCTAACCATGCGTACAAGAGCGCAATAGAGTTTCCAGTTTTTTCTGTGGAGAAAAATATACAAGGATCCGTCATGACTTTTTGCCTCCATGCGCGCCATTCATCGATTGCACGATCATTGCGCAACTGGTGTAACGCCTGTCTCCTTTTGGCATTCCGTTCCAATCTCTCCATTTTGCGATCTTTTACCGGGGGGATGATACTTTTGTTTACAAGTGCCTCGAGATCCTCGAATCCCGACACTAGTTTCTGCAACTGAATCGCTTGATCGTGTTTGCGGCCACGGCTTCTCCATAGCCAGAGCAATGCTTCAACTGCAACTATTGAGTATTCTCGACAACCGGAGCAGACACGTCGCTCCAACCATTCTGAATCTCCGTCTTCGAACTTGTCTAGGATTGTATTCTGCTCAACTTGATGGAACCTCATCCACGAATCACTCTTTGGATAAAGCTCGTCCATCAGCGATAGCTCCGCCAAAAATGCGGCTTCACGGTATTCGCTTGCGGACTGGAAGAATTTCTTGAGGTTATCAACTTCGGCTCGTGAGTGAGGATCGTTGTGAAAACGGTGTGCTACAATGCATGCGCGAAGAATTGATTGGCCAACGTGATGGGCATTGAGTTCAAGGTATTTGAGGCAAGCGGAAGCTAATCCGATTGAATATGAGTTTAACTTGCCACTCATTCGATAGTACTCTGAGTGAGGACTCCGCCCGCGCAACACTAGATCTGCAAGTCTTTCGATGAATGTTGTCAGAATCTCGGTTGTCGAAAACACTTCAACGATGGTCGACAGCGACCAACTCAGTTGCTCTGCATCTTTCTCCGTATGGGCATCTCTCCCTAATAGTTCAAACAATCGATCCAGCGATAAATGCTTTGGAAATATGTTATTGAGCGCATCAGCAACAAGTTGAGTCGGCCAAGAGCTTGGGTTGCCAAGCATATTGAGAGCAGTCCTCCGAATCCTCGCAATTTCTGTTGAACTCGCCAAAGCTCTCATGGCAACCCCCCGGAGCGATGGTGCGAATCCGTCCGAAGTTGCCACGGATTCGGCAATGTCCATGCACCCTTCAAGCGGGCTGAGCCAAATGAGTTCAAGCAGCAGCGACTGCACTTCATTGTTTTGAGTGGTTCTCTGCCAACATTTGTATACTGTTGAGTCTAGGCCGATGTGCGCTAGCCTTTGCACAGTATCAATCTGAATACCCAGACCTCGCCAACCGCCCCGACCATAGAAGACAACTAGAGCTTCGACTAGCAATTTCCTGCTTTCCACGGTGAGCGATTCGGGATCTCCTTGCGTCAGAAGAAGTTCTGGCTCCAGCTTAAGCACTTTCTGTCGCACTGATTCGTTCGAAAGAGAGTGCCAGGACGCGATTGCGCGCATAGAAGGGACAACTAACTCGAAGCCATATCGATTGGAAAAGAGCAGTCTAAAGATTGCATTGGTAGGCATGCCTCTATCGCGGAGATTGGCAAGTCTTTGGGCTGCAAGATACTCCTGTATGGAACGATGGTGAAAGCGAATGCGTCCATAGGTAGCAGGGTCAAAAAGTGGTCTCCTTAAGAGGGTTTGTCGCTCCTCTTCCGTCCAGTCTGTGAGTATGGCCGATGCATCAATTGCGGTTTCGGAGACATTCAGTTCCAGCACTTGCTCTGGGCTCTTAATGGTCCTACAATGCGATAGCGTAAGTGCAAGAGCTAAACGTTGTGCGCCCTGCATCGCTTTATCATCCGATAGCACGCCGCGATCCGCTCGCTCAGGGTTGTCGCGAAGCCTCGACGATAGATTCAAGGCATGCTGCTCAGCACGCGTTCCCAATCGTCGTTTTGTTTTCCAGAATGAAATGAGCTCCAGTAGATCGAGAGGCTGCCTTGCGAATAGCCACGCATTGCGCTTGCGTATTGTATCGAGGAAATCTTTAGCATCCTCGATGCCTTTAGACAGCGTGAGAGTTTCAATTTGCCGATTACTCAGAGGAAGCAAAGTCACAATTGTCATTGCAGGGAGCGCAGCCTTGCCCTTAATCTCAGCGTTGCGCTGATCAGTCTGGTGTGACTTTTCCTTGTCAAATGCTTGGAGAAATAGCTCCTCTGCGGACAATGTGTTTTTCTTCTTTGGTGGCTCAAAAGGAAGATACTCTTGAACCAGTGCACTATCGTGATGAAGCCTCCAATCGTGGGGTCGACTGGATATCAAGATGTGGGAACGGTTCAGCTCGGCGCCAAGAGCATTCTTTAGTCTTTGCAGTGCTCGCTTGAAGGTTCCACGAGTGAGTTTAAGTTCATCGACCGAGTCCAAGAAAAACCAACCTTCTTCAGATTCGTCATTCAGCCACTGATCGAAACGCTTGTTCTCTGGAGGGCTAAGAATAGACGGGAGATCTTCTTGCCCTAGTTGCTCCAGGGGTATGAAAAGGCAAAATTGCCCATTGGAGTTCAGGGCCTTGGATCGCTCTTGCATTTCCCTGGTTTTTCCGGCTCCTGCAGTCGCCAATAGCAATACTCTTGCGCGACACAATAACTCTTCCCAGCCCAAGGAGAGATACGACTCGTACATCGACGGCTCATTGAGTTGAGCAAGATCGTCAGAGGCTTCGAGCTCTGTTTCGTTCACGATCCGAAATCGCCGCGCGAGGTCAACGAAGGAATTCATGTTATCTAGTTGAATAAATTAGAAACTTTAGACAAAGAATGATGCCAATAGTCTGCACGGGGTCAGTGGGGAGTTAGGTGGGAGCGCGTGCTTACTCGATCTCCGGCAATCCGTTAGGGTAGGGGCGCTCATAGGCAAGGTTCCTTATCCCTCGATAGAGTCCAAGCATAGGAACAAATTCTACCACGAGCCACAGTTCTTGTTCGCACCCCTCGGCGGATCTGACATTCACAGAGTAGTCAAACTCAAGAAGGAATATTGCTGCTCGAATGGAGCCGCAATCCTTGAAAACTATCTTTCTGCGAGACGACAGGAGAATGTAGGCGTTCTCCTCCAGCCACTTTTGCACGGCGAATCGCGCTTGAACCAACATCCAAATGTGTCGGAGGAATCGGAAGGACAGAAATGGCACGAAAATCCAGAGGGAGATTAGTGCGAAAGTTTCGAAGGTCATGGACAGGGGGAGTGACGCATCCTCCCCCGATACGTCACATTTTTCCAGTGGTTTGCGATTCCTATGCTGAAGTGCACCCCACGGCTCCCGCATCAGCACTGCTTCGAGCAACTTCCTGGAGACCCTTAATCCCCCAAATAAGCCTCGCGCACCTGCGGATTTTGCCGTAGCGCAGCCGCAGAGTCTTCCAAGATCACTTTCCCAGTCTCCAAGACATAACCGTAGTGGGAGATCGCCAACGCCAGGTTGGCGTTCTGTTCGACAAGCAGAATCGTCAGGCCGCGCTCTTTGTTGATCTTGACGATCTGGTCGAAGATGGCGCGTACGAGCATGGGGGCGATGCCGAGGGAGGGCTCGTCCAGCATGAGGCATTTGGGCTTGCTCATGAGGGCCCGGGCGATGGCGAGCATCTGCTGCTCACCGCCGGAGAGGGTGCCGGCGAGCTGGGAGATGCGCTCCTTGAGCCGGGGGAACATGGTGAAGGCGTAGTCCACGTCCTCCTTGATGCCGGCTTTGTCCCGACGCAGGTAAGCGCCCATCCGGAGGTTCTCCTCCACGGTCAGGTTGGCGAAGACCATGCGGCCTTCCGGCACGTGGCAGAGGCCCTTGGAGACCACAGCGTGGGGCGACTGGTTGGTGATTTCCTTCCCGTCGTACTTCACTTGGCCGCCGCCGGCGCGGATGAGTCCGGAGATGGCGCGCAGGGTGGTGGACTTGCCCGCGCCGTTGGCCCCGATGAGCGTGACGATGGACTTCTCCGGCACTTTCAGGGACACCCCGTGCAGAGCCTTGATCGTTCCGTAGGAGACTTCGAGTTGGTTGACTTCAAGCATCGAGCGGGCCCTTTCCATCCTCGGTGCCCAGGTAGGCGGCGATGACTTTCGGGTTGCTTTGAATTTCTGCGGGCGTGCCTTCAGCGATCTTCACCCCGTACTCAAGCACGGCGATGCGCTGGCAGATGCCCATGACGACCTTCATGTCGTGCTCCACGAGCAGCACGCTGATTTGGAATTTGTCTTTGATGAACTGGATGAGGTGCATGAGCTCCTCTTTCTCCGTGGGGTTCATTCCGGCGGCGGGCTCGTCCAGCAGCAAGAGCTTGGGCTTGGTGGCCAGGGCGCGGACGATCTCCAGGCGGCGCTGATCGCCATAGCAAAGTGACTTGCACGGTGTGGACGCCTCCTTGCCCAGATCGAAGATATCGAGCAGGTCGAACACCTCGTTCTCGATCATCGCTTCCTCATCCAGGAACGCCGGTCCGCGGAAGAGGGAATGGGCAATGCCATGCTGCAGGTGCATCATCTTGGCCGTGCGGACGTTGTCGAAGACCGACAGCGAGGAGAACAGGCGGATGTTCTGGAAGGTGCGGGCAATGCCCAGCTTCGTGATCTGGTGCGGCTTGTGCCCCGGCACGGAGACACCGCCGAACTTGATGCTGCCGCTGGTGGGCTGATAGACCCCGGTGATGAGGTTGAACACGGTCGTCTTCCCGGCGCCATTGGGGCCGATGAGGCCGACGAGTTCACCCGGCTGGATGGAGAACGTCAGGCCCCCAACCGCGCGCAGACCGCCGAACTGGATCGAGACGTCATTGAGCTCAAGGACCGAACTCATGCGGACTTCCTCCTTTTCTTCTCAAAGGTGACAGGCAGAAGGCCCTGGGGCCGGACAATCATCATGACGATAAGCAGGATCGAGAACACGATCATGCGGAACTTTTCCGCATCGCGGAGTTGCTCATTGAGTGCAGTCAGGCCGATGGCGGCCACCACCACGCCCAGGGTGCTGCCCATGCCGCCGAGGATGACCATGATGATGATATCCACCGACTTGAGGAAACCGAAGCCTTTGGGATCGATGGCACCGAAGAGGTGGGCGTAGAGTCCGCCCGCCAGGCCTGCGAAGAAGGCGCCCAGCACAAAGGCCACCACCTTGTAGCGCACGGTGTTCACCCCCATGGACTCGCTGGCCACTTCATCATCCCGCACCGCCAGGAATCCGCGGCCGTAGGTGGAGTTCACCATGCTGGCCACCACGTAGATGCAGATGGCGGCGATGCCAAAGACCCAAAAGAAGGTGCTGTAGTCAGGAATGCCCCGCATGCCCAGCGCACCGCCGAAAGGCCCGCTGCTGGAGGTGTTCTGGAAAACCACCCGGATAATCTCATTGAACCCGAGGGTGACGATGGCGAGGTAATCGCCCCGGAGACGGAGGGAAGGCACGCCCACCATCCAGCCGCATACCGCCGCGCAGAGGCCGCCCACCAGGAGGGCGATGACGAAGGTCACGCCGTGGGACAAGGTGCTGGGACCGCCGAGGAGCCCAAGGATGGAAGGCCCCATCTCCACGGAAACAGCGGCCGACATATAGGCCCCGACGCCCATGAAACCGGCGTGACCGAGGGAGAACTGGCCCGTGTGCCCATTCACCAAGTTCAGGCTCACGGCCAGGATGATATTGATGCCAGCCACCAGCATGATCTGGAGGACATAGCCATCAATGTTGTCCGAGGCCTGTGAGACCACGAAGCTGACCAGCAGGGCCAGCAGGAGAAACGCTTGAGTGCGATACTTGAGGAGAAGTTGCATCGTGACCAGATTCAGACCTTTTCACGTTCCACCTTGCCCAGGAGCCCCGAGGGCTTGAAGAGCAGGATGAGAATCAAGATGATGAAGGCAACGCCCTCCTTGTAGCCCGAGGGGATGCCCAGCTTCTGGCTGTAGCCGGTGACGAGGGTCTCCACCACGCCGATGATCATGCCGCCGAGGGCCGCTCCGGGAATGTTGCCAATGCCACCCAGCACGGCCGCTACGAAGGCCTTGATGCCCGGCTGAATGCCCATGAAGGGATCCACCGAAGGATAAAGCGAAGCGTACAGGATGCCGCCAGCCGCCGCGAGGGCGGAACCGAGGCCAAAGGTGAAGGAGATGACCACACTGGTATTCACCCCCATGAGGGCAGCCGCGGTGGGGTTCAAGGAAAGGGCGCGCATGGCCAGCCCCAACCGGGTGCGCATGACGATGTAGCGCAAGCCGATGAGGAGGGCGGTGGTGACTACCACCACAATGACCTGCGTCATGGTCACGGTCAGACCTCCCAGACCGCTGATGTTCTGCCGGGGGATCAGCGCCGGGAACGGCTGCTGTGTGGCCCCGAAGACGAGCTGACCGGTGTACTCAATGAAGAGCGAGACCCCGATGGCGGTGATCAGGACGTTGAGCCGTGGGCGAGTGCGCAGCGGCCGGTAGGCGAAGTATTCAATCGCGATACCGAGGGCCGCACAGATCGCCATGGAGGCGAGCATCACGACCGCGAGGGCGAGCGGCCAGGGCAGGGCATTCAGCAGGGGCGCGAGGGCCTTGTGGACATAGAGTCCGCCAAAGGCCCCGAGCATGAAGACATCCCCGTGCGCGAAGTTGATGAACCGCAGGACCCCGTACACCATCGTGTACCCCAACGCGATCAACGCGTAGATGGCACCGAGGAACAGGCCGTTAAGGAGTTGCTGAACGAACTGATCCAAGGTGCGCTCTCGATTAAGGGTGGGGCTGCGGTGTCAGGTCAGATGAGTTAACGAGAGGTCTGCGGGAGGATCAGGGAGCGACCGTTTCGACGTAGACGAACTTGCCGTCCTTGATCGTGAGCACGACCGCCGGTTTGTTGGCGTCGCGCTTGGCGTCCAGGGAGATCTTGCCGGTGATGCCTTCGAAGTCCTTGGTGGCGGCGATGGCGTCACGCAGGGCTTTGCCTTCGGTCGTGCCCGCACGCTTGATGGCGTCCACCAGGATCATGGCGGAGTCATAGCCCAGAGCGGCCATGGCATCAGGGATGGTGCCGTGCTTGGCCTTGTACTTGGTGACGAACTCCTGG
This sequence comes from Verrucomicrobium sp. BvORR034, assembly GCF_000739635.1. Lineage (GTDB taxonomy): Bacteria > Verrucomicrobiota > Verrucomicrobiia > Verrucomicrobiales > Verrucomicrobiaceae > Verrucomicrobium. Next base: position 9,549 of record NZ_BATQ01000104.1, read on the forward strand.
ATCCGGGGAGCGGTGTCCTCGTTGGAGAAGTGGTTGGAGAAGAAGGAGCCCTCAATGGACTTGCCTGCCACCTGCACGAGGGAAGGGGAGTCCCAGCCATCGCCACCCAGCAAGGGGGCCTGGATGCCGAGTTCCTTGGCCTGCGTGGACATGAGGCCCACTTCATTGTAGTAGCCGGAGGCGAGGATCGCATCAGGCGCGCCTTCCTTGACCGAGGTCAACTGGGCCTTGAAGTCCTTATCACCGGAGGCGTAGCTCTGCTCGCCCACGATGGTGCCGCCGTTCTTCGTGAAGTACTCCTTGAAGTACTGGGAGAGACCCACGCTGTAATCCTGCGTGACGTCCGTCATCACGGCCACCTTCTTCCAGCCACGGGCGAGGGCGAACTTGGCCATCACCGTACCCTGGAAGGGATCAATGAAACACACACGGAAGATGAAGTCACCGGTCTCCGTCACCTTGGGGTTCGTGGAGGCAGGGGAGATCATGGGAATGCCCGCCTTCTGGGCGATGGGGGCCATTTCCAGGGAGCGGCCGGAGGCCACTTCACCCAGGAGGGCCACGACCTTCTCACGGCTCACGAGCTTCTTGGCCACAATACCGGCCTCACCCTGCTTGGACTGGTCGTCCTCGGTCACGAGCTTGATCTTCTTGCCCAGCACCCCGCCAGCAGCGTTGACCTCGTCAATCGCCATCTGCGTGCCAGCATGGGAGGACTGGCCAAACGTGGCCGTACCGCCCGTGAGGGCTGCCACCTCACCGATCACGATGGTGTCGGCATCAGCAGCAGCGTCGCCGCCCTTTTTACAGCCAGTCAGACCGGCGGTGACGACGCCAAACAATCCAAGGAGGAGAAAAGCACGGTTGCGGATTTGCATGGAGGGACTGTTTAGCAGCCACCGTTCCACGGGCAAGGGGAAAAGCCGTACGTACTCCACTTCATTTGCGATGTGGGAAATTGTAGGAAAAAGGAATCTTTCCCACAGAGGTTGCCTCGCGGCGGAATGGTGGTTTGATCGGGGTCGGTTTTGTTCCTGTCCCCGATTCTTTTTGCCCCCCTCTAATGGCCCGCGACTACACGCTTCATGGCACCCCGGCTCCTCATCGTATCGATTACCGTGCGGAGCTGAATGAACAGCAGTTCGCTGCCGTGACGGCTCCAGCGGGGCAGTCCCTGGTGATTGCGGGCGCAGGCAGCGGCAAGACCCGGGTGCTGACCTACCGGGTGGCCTACCTGCTGGACAATGGCATTGCCCCGGAAAACATCCTGCTGGTGACCTTCACCAACAAGGCCTCCCGCGAGATGCTGGACCGGGTGCAGAATCTGCTGCCGATCGAGACGAACCGGCTCTGGGGCGGCACCTTCCACTCCATCGGCAACCGGCTCCTGCGCAAGCACGGCGACCGCCTGGGGCTACGCCAGGGCTTTTCCATCATGGACCGGGAGGACCAGAAGGACCTCATGGAGACGGTGGTGACCAGCAGCGGGGTGGACACCACGACCTACCGCTTCCCCAAGCCGGAGGTGCTGGGGGAGATCTTCTCCCTGGCAGACAACACCAGCTCCACCATCGCCCAGGTGGTGAAAGGGAAGTACCCGTACTTTGAGCGGGTGGTGGAGGGCATTGAGAAGCTCCGCGAGCTCTACACGGCCAAAAAGCTGGATACAAACAACGTGGACTTCGACGATCTGCTCACGATGACGCTCCGGCTCTTCCGTGAGAATGAGGATCTGCTGGATCGCTACCGCCGGACCTTCCGCTTCATCCTGGTGGACGAGTATCAGGATACCAACCTGCTCCAGAGCGAGCTGATCGAGCTGCTGGCCGGGCCCGAGGGGAACCTCATGGTGGTGGGGGATGACGCCCAGTCCATCTACTCCTGGCGCGGGGCGAACCTGAAGAACATCCTGGAGTTCCCCCAACGCTACCCGAAGGCGCGGGTGTACAAGATCGAGGTGAACTACCGCAGCGTGCCCGAGGTGCTGCATCTGGCAAACCGGGCCATCGAGGTGAATCAGGGGCAGTTCCGCAAGGCACTCATGCCCGTCCGCCAGGGGAAGGAGGTGCTGCCCGCCCTGGTACCGCTGGACAACGCCAGCGCCCAGGCATCGTTCGTGGCCCAGCGCATGCTGGAACTGCGGGATGAAGGCATGGAATTCAATGAGATGGCCGTGATCTATCGCGCCCACTACCACTCGCTGGAAATCCAGATGGAGCTGACCAACCGGGGCATCCCTTTCCAGATCACGAGCGGTCTGCGATTCTTCGAGCAGGCACATGTGAAAGATGTGGCCGCCTTCATGAAGTTCGCGGTGAACCGTCAGGACGAGGTCTCCTTCATGCGCCTGGTGCGGCTCATCCCCGGTGTGGGTACCGCCAGCGCGGGGAAGATGTGGCAGCACTGGCTGCAAAGCGCCGCCGTGGCCGGGCCGGTGACCCAGAGCGACTTTGGCGAGTGCCTTCGCAAGCTGCCCGCGCCCAAGAAGGCGGCCAAGATCTGGGAGCAGACCGCCTTCACCCTGGAGGAGTTGCTGGAGCCGGAGGGGCAACCCGTGGCCCCCTCCGCCATGATCCGCAGCGTCATGGAGGGCGTGTATGAGGACTATATGCGCACCAAGTTCAAAAATGCCGACCAGCGCAAGCAGGACCTGGAGCAGCTCAGCAACTACAGCACCCGGTTTAAGGACGTTTCTGAGTTCCTCAGCCAGCTCGCGCTCGTGAGCGGGGTGGACACGGACGAGCAGCCCAACGCAAACAACCGCGACACCGAGGCGGTCACGCTGACCACTGCCCACCAGGCCAAGGGGCTGGAGTGGCAGGCCGTCTTTGCCGTCTGGCTCGCAGAGGGCATGTTCCCGAACAACCGCGTCATCGAGGAGTCAGGCGAGGTGGGGCTGGAGGAGGAGCGCCGTCTCTTCTACGTCACGGTCACCCGGGCGAAGGACGAGCTGTACCTGACGTATCCGGTGATCAACTACCAGGCGCGCGATGGTGAGGTGCTGCAGCGTCCGTCCCGATTCCTTCAAGAACTGCCCAAAGACTTGATGGAGACCTGGAACGTGCGAAGTGTGTTCGCGTGAGGTCCGGTGGAAAACCCCTGAAGAAGAAACGTGGCTGTGCATGGCGGATCCTGGGCCTCCTGATGGTGCTGGGGCTGGTGGCAGTGCTGGCGGTGGACTATGTCTTCAACCTGAGGAGCACGCTGGTGTTCCTGGCCTTCCGCGACTCTCGCCAGCCTCTGGAAGTGCGGCTGGGCGGCAGCGGTTCATGGAAACCAGTTTCCGCCCTCACCGTGGCAGAGCTGGATCGCGCCCTGGTGCGGAGGGATGAGGACAACGGCATCACCTGGCGAACGCTGGTGCTGCGTCGTGAGGCGCGCACCTGGGGTCAGCGTTTGGCGGGCTTCCTCGTGCGCGAGACCGTGAACGTCATCGAGATAACCCCCGCCAACTACCAGTTCCAGACCAGCTTCAAGGACGGCTTTGCCCTCACCACGGCCAAGGAACGGCTCAATACGGAGCGGGCCGCCTTTGCGATCACGGCCAATTTCCGCGATCCCGCGGGCAAGCCGCTGGGATTGGTGGTGCACGAGGGCACCCAAAGGAATTCGACCTTCCCGGCTTGGACAGGCTACTTCTTTGTGAAGGCAGGCAAGCCATGGTTTGGGCCCAAGTCGCTGTTCGAAGAGACCCCAGGCGTGCTCCAGGAGGCGTCCCAAGGCTATCCCTCCCTGATGAAGAACCACACGGTGTTCTCCTATGTGGATCTGCCAAGTACGCGCTACTTCGACGGCAATCGCGTCACCTACCGCGCCCTCGCGGGCATGAAACAGAATGGGAACATCGTCTTCATCCTGTCGGGGACCGGCGGAGTGATGAACGTCTCTGAAGTCACGGCGCTGGCCCAGCGGCTGAACGTGCAACACGCGACTCTGCTGGATGGTGGACGGGCGTTGCAATACTCGCTGAAACTGCATGGTGCCGCCCGGCATTTTACGGCCTTTAACACGTTGATTGACTTCGGCTCTGAGATGCTCGAATTGCAGCGCTCGCCCGTGTACATCGTCGCCCGTCCAACGGCGGTGGTACCGGCGAGCCCTCCCACCGTCACCACGCCGTGAAAAAGTCACCCGCCAAACGCTCAGCTGCTGCCCGCAAAAAAAAGGCGGCGGCAGTGAAGGCGATGCTAGGAGCAGCGCGCCCCACGTTCCACTATGAGATGGAACTGCGCCAGGCCGGGCACCAAGTGGTGGCCGGGGTGGATGAAGCAGGGCGGGGGCCCCTCGCTGGGCCCGTGAGTGTGGCCGCGGTCATTTTGCCGGATGATTTCACTCACGAGGAGTTGCATGATTCCAAGCAACTCAACGAGCTGAGGCGAGAGCGCATCTATGATGAGCTGATGGGGCGCGCCGACGTCCTGTGGTGCCATGTGATGGTGGAGGTGGATGAAATCGACCGCATCAACATCCTCCAGGCTACCCGTATGGGCATGCGCCGGGCAGTGCAAGGTTTGTCCATGCTGCCTCATGCAGTTTTGATTGACGGGACACCCGTGCCCGACTTTCCTGTGCCGCACCGTGCGCTGGTGAAGGGGGATGCGTTGAGCCTCTCCATCGCGGCGGCCAGCGTCATCGCCAAGGTGGCGCGGGACCGGCTCATGCGGCAGGCGGCATTGGACTATCCCGTATATGGCTTCGATCAACACAAAGGGTATGGCACGCCTGAGCACCTGGAGGCGCTCCGTCGGCATGGTCCTTGCCCGCTGCATCGCCGTTCTTTCTCGCCCGTCTCTCAACTCACGTTTGCGTTTGACGACCTCTAGGGGGCATCGCGTCGAGCCCAGAGTCATCGGGGAATGGGGCGAGCATCTCGCCGCGAAGTGGCTGGCGAGGCATGGGAGAAAGATCCTCTACCGGAACTACCGCGGCCCAAAGGGTGGGGAAGTGGACATCGTTTGCCGCCATGGCGAAGTGCTGACCTTCGTGGAGGTCAAGACCCGCACCAGCCTGGACTACGGCCGACCCGCGGACGCGGTGGGCAGCGTAAAGGAAAGACTTATCCTTCGTGGGGCAAGGGGGTGGTTGCGACTACTGGATCGTCCAGAATGCATTAACACTCGATGTGATATTGTGGAAGTCATTGTTTCTGAAGGAGAAAAACCTCAAATATCTGTGATCGAGGGAGCATTTATTCTGGCGGATGACTAACAGGGAAGTTATGGTTTCTCAGAAAATCCCCCCTGAGAAATCGCATGATTCGCAGCGTCTTTGTCTCCCTCGTCTTGCTTCTTCTCCCTGCGGCGGCTCGTGCCGTCACCATCGTGGGGTATGATCCCGCGTTGCATGACCGGTTTGCGTCGGGTTACCCCACAACTCCTGTCGTGAATTCCAGCGCAGGTTACGTTGGTGCAGGATATGACTTTTCTGGGGTGGGGTGGAGCCTGGGTGAACCACAAAAGTCCATCACGATGATTAGCGACCAGTACTTTGTGTACTCGGGTCACTACGAGGTGACTGGTACTGTGCAATTCCGCGCGGCGGACGGCAGCACCGTCACCCGTACCGTGGACAGCAGCTTCTCCTTTGCGCCTACTGGCGAGGTATCCGATGCATTGGGGGACTTGAGGATTGGGCGGTTGACTTCCAGTGTGACGCCGACCGTCGCTTCTTATGCCATCTTCGACTCCTCGGACTACGACGATTTCTCGGGCCTGCCGCTCCTCGTTTATGGTCACGGAAGCGGCGGGTCACCGAGGATTGGGATCAATATCTCTGAGGGACTGCAGGATGTGGAAGTTGCTACTGGCGTCTTCAAGAAGGGCCTAGTCTGGGATCAAGATTCGGCCCTCGGCGAGGCCCTTCTGGAGTCCGGTGACTCCGGGAGCCCGACCTTTGCGATCTACAACGGGCAATTGGTCCTGCTGGGCACCCACTACGGGGTAGGGGGTACTACTTCGGTGGACGATCTCCTTGCGCTCTATTTGGAGAGTCTGGCTGCTGCAGGCATCCCATTCTCCACTGTGCCGGAACCGGGCAAAGTGGCCTTTTTGCTGCTGGCTTTGGGATCGATGGGGATGCGGCGGAAGCGCCAGTCGGTCTGATGTTCCCAACTATTGTCTGGCATTTTCAGGGTTAAATGATATTTTCGGGCTGATTGGAAATATCATAGCGAGGTCCCAAGTCGCCCCTGACTCATGCGCCCCTTGGTGAAATCAGCCATTCTCTTTGCGTTCGGCATCTGCCTTGGATTGGGCAGCATGCCCAGCAGACTGTCTGCGGCGCTTCAGGTGGCCAGTTATGATGCCAATGTGAACGAGCGCCTCAATGGCAGTGCCAATTTCATCGGCGCCGGGTACGACTGGAGCGGGGTGGGGCAGACTTCGGATGGACGTTGGGTCACGATGATCTCTGACGAGTACTTCATCTCTGTGGGGCACTACCATCCCGTAGCTGGAACGGACAACGTGCGCTTTTACCTGAGCGACAGTCTCTCGGGCGGGTTCGAGGACTACACAGTGGACACCTCCTTCGGCATCCAGCTCATGACGGATCAGGGCCTGAGCGACATCTGGATCGGTCGACTCACCTCCGCGACCAGCAGCAACATCACGTCATACGGTATTCTTGACCCGCTGACCGATCCCAATGAACTGGAAGGGGAGAACGCCTTCGTCGTGGGCAATTCCGGGCAGGGCGCCTACCAGAACTTTCGCGTGGGCACGAACGTGCTCGATCTCGATGATGGCATCCTGGGGGTTGCCGAGCGGAGTGTCTCCGTCGTGAACGGCTGGTCTGCCACCGCGGTGTATGACGCAGACGTGCTGTATGACACGTTCTTCCAGTCTGGCGATTCTGGTGCTCCGACGTTCATCGTGAACAACGGGGTGTTGGAGCTGGTCGGCGTGCATTCGGTCGCTGGCACGATCACGCTCCCTGGAGGAGATGAGCAGGTCAGCATCGACTCCTTGGTTTCGGGCTACCGACAGGAGATTCTGGGCATCATCACCCCAGTTCCAGAGCCTGGTGGGGTGGTGCTGGTGTTGGGCGCCGCCGTCTTCCTAACCCTGCGTCGCCGCCGGACACGGAGCGCGTAGCGGAAGGACCATCCGGCTGCAAATGAGTGACAGGGGATTTGTGTCACGTCCGCTCGCATCGTAGGTTTGCCGCGCATGCCCCCTTGCCGTCAGTTTCTCGTCCTTCTCCTCGCCGGGATCCTGCTTTCCGGCCCCGCTTGCACGCCCATCGCGGCCCTGCGGGAGACCCGGGCCCGACTCGTTGACAACGCCAGAGTGGATGTTCGCATCAAGAGCGCGAACGAGGCGCTCGACGAAGCCCACCGCTGCGCCAAGAAGGATCCTAATCTGGCTATTCAGCGCTGTCTCACAGTGCTCAAGGACAGCCACGAGCGCCTCCAGAGAGATGCCGGGGACAAGGAAGCGCTCAAGGTGTACAACTATGCGCTGCAACGGGTCTTCGCGGTGATTCGGATGCACAAGATGGATCCCTGGGCTCAGCCCGCCCGCTTCGGCGAATTCACGCTCGGTCACTACAAGGATCCGCGCCCCACCTGGAACCCCTCGCTCTACGAATTCCTGCCGGATGATCAGCTGGAGGTAGGAGGAAAGTACCTGAAGGAGCGCGTCACCCGCCCGGGCGCTGGTGCCACACTGGTGGCCATCAGCAAGAGCTCCGACATCGACCCGGCCGAAGCCATCACCATGGGTGCCAAGATCTACTACGGCGTCACGGCCGTGGCCAGGTTCAAGGGTAACACTTGCGAGGTCCAGTTCTACGATCCCCTGGACACGGACGATGTGAAGGTGGCCGGCCATACCTTCGACCTGGCGGCAGACTACACCACGCCCATCGCGGTGCTGTTGACCCGTGAGAAGCCGGAGCGGCTCGGACTGCGTCGGCTCATCGATCCCGGGCGCTATGCGGACACCGCCCGGCTCATCCGCATGCGCCCGTACGATCCCCAGCGGATTCCTCTGGTGCTCGTTCACGGCCTCATGGACACGCCTGCCACCTGGACGCCCATGCTCAATGCCCTGCGGGCAGACCCGGTGATCAGGAAGAAGTACCAGGTCTGGATGTACAGCTATCCCAGCGGATACCCATACCCCTACAGCGCCGAACTGCTGCGGAATGAGTTCGACAAAGTGAAGCAGACCTATCCCAACCACAAACCGATGGTGTTCGTCGGACACAGCATGGGTGGGGTGATCGGCCGCCTGATGTTGATCGACACGGGGAACGACGTATGGAACAGATTCTTCCGCGTCCCGCCAGAGAAAACCCATCTCTCGAAAGAGGATCGCGATCTCCTGGCCAATACGCTCATCTTCAGCCATCGCGATGATATTGATCGCGCCATCTTCATCTCCGCCCCGCATCGTGGCAGCAAGCTGGCCATGGGCTGGATCGGCCGGCTGGGCTCCCGCTTGGTCAAGGCACCGTCGAACCTCGTTTCCCTGGCCTCGACCATCACCGATGTGCTGTTGCTGGATGAGACCTCCCTCCAGATGGGGCGCCTGCCGAACAGCATCGACACCCTCTCGCCTGCAAACCCCTTTGTAAAAGCCACCATGGACATTCCCATGACCTCTGGCATCCCGTACCACACCATCTGCGGCAACCGTGGCCGGGGTGGCCCACCCACCTGCAGTGATGGCGTGGTGCCCTACACTAGCTCCCACCTGGAAGGGGCCGAGTCCGAGCTGATTGTCCCCTCGAACCACGGTGCCCACCAGAATCCTCAGGCCATCCAGGAGGTGCGCCGCATCCTGCGCAGGCATGTGGGAGCCCCGCCTGCGGAAACACCGCCCCAGACCGGTGAGGCGGGGAGCAGCCTTCATCAGGTGAGTCGGTAACTCCGGAGGGAGTGATTGACCAAGGAGCGGCGGTTTGTGCCTTGAGCACAACCGCCCATGGTGATCGGACAGATCGCTGGTCCAACTCCTTCCTCAGCGCCCAACGCCTCACATAGTTCCGAGATATTGGCACCCGCCCCGCTTCGCTATCCCCCGGTGGTTGTGCTTGCAGCACAAACCGCCGCTCCTTGATCGAGGGTGCGAATTTGCACCTGTGATCATCACCCTCACCCCAGAGGATATCGCAGCGTCGCCACCACAGGCACTATCCAGCGGATCTGCTCGCGGGACACGTGCATCGGTGGGATCTCAGGTCGCAATGCGGTGAGCGTTGCGGATTGGTCGGCGCCCAGACTGTGAAACACACGTAGCAGCGCTGGTCCCCCGGCAGATCCTTTTAAGCGCACGATGACGAAGTCGCCGCTGCGAACCCTTGCGGCGGGTGAAGCGATGGCGAGGCAGTTTTCCAAGTCGGCCGGAATCTCGGGGCTGGCTTCCAATTTCAAAGCAAAAGCATGCGCATCCTCCGTCACAAAAGCGAGGTGCTTGACCGCAGCTGTCTTTGGAGTCGCAGGCGAGCTCAAAGCTCCCGCCTGGGACAAACTCATGAGAGGGAGCAAACGCAGGACAGGAGGGGTAGCAATGCGCCCTCCTGTCGGAGCAGCGGTTGAAGAGGGAGACAGGGCGGCTTTTTCCAAATGCTCCATAAGGAGCAGCACGGGCCGCGACGGCATGGCTCCGGCTTCCAGCTTGGTGATGTACTGCCGGGACACGCCCAGTCGTACCGCCAACTGGGGGCGGCCCAGACGGAGACGGTGGCGCAGGTTTCTGACTCGCTCAGCCATGGAGATGCCGGCGACAGGGGGATGGACTCGAAGATGGGGCATGCGCAACGGGTGATGCTGAACCCGAAAAGCGTGCCTGTTTTCCAGAACTTTGCCCATAGACCAAAAGGTCCGTTTTGGATTGGCCGGCTGCTGCGAGGTAGTGACAACTGCCAAATAGGAGGGCTGCACCAAAGAGCCTGCGATAGAGCTGCTGATTACAAATCAGCAGGTCGGGCGATTTTCCCCTCGGCGACTGAGCCGGACGGGGACCGTCGGGGCAGAAGCGAAGGGGGAGACGCAAAAGATTTCTGACGTTCTGACCGCCCAGCATGCCTTCTTCGAGCAGCCCTCCCCCTCCGATGACAGGGTCACACCCGACCGCGACACAACTGATCCGCACGCTTGATCAAAGTCGGCAACCGGTGCTCGCCATGCATTTGTTTCACGTGGACGGCCGCCTCTTGCGGGGGCACTCCCGCTGCGGTGACAAACAATGGCCGCTGACTCCCTCCTCGAAATACCTCGACTGCCTCGGTCTGCCCGTGAAATGCTGTCTTGGCAACTCCCACGACGGGAACGCGTGTCTCCAGCGCATCATAGAGCCGGGCACCGAGCCCGGGACGCGCCAGCCCCAACCAGACGTAGCCGTCGATGAGGATCAGGGCAGGGGGCTCGTCCAGAGACTGAATGGCCGCCATCAGACAAGGGAGTTCCCGTTTGTAAAACTCTCCGGGCTCGTAATCCGCTGTGGCAGGCAGGGTAATGGTAGTTTCCTTGATCGCCAAGTCGTCCGTCCAGCTGGAAAACACCACGGCCGCCACGGTAGCGCTGGCATCAGCGTAGTGGACGTCGAGGCATACCATGGGGGAGGCAAGAGACATGGCTGCCACTGTGGACCGGCGAGCAACGCACTTCAATTCACAGGAGGTTACTTGTTCAATCGAGTCCAACAGCCGATAAAGGAGGCGGGGTCTCCGGCCCCGCAGTATGCCGGGTGGCTGGGGCAAAAAGGGGCTCAAGGGAAGCACGACTGAGCGGGGCTGGGACCCCTCCGCCTCCTTTACCCTTTTGAGGATCTGTAAGACTGAATGCCCCACCCCACGTTGTTGAATCTTGCGCCACCATGGGATCTCGCTTTGTCATCTTCTCATCCCTCAGCCTGCTCCTCACAGCCTGGCTTGCCTCGCCATCTGCGGCATCCGGCCAGGTCACCTCAGAGCCCCCGCAAAAGGATGCCACCACCGGCATTCAGAGCTATGCCTTGTCATCCCCATACCAATCCGGTCCCACGGTGGTGCGAGTGATCCTCCCTAAACCCCTCATCGCAGGAAAGCGCTACCCCGTGCTTTACGTCCTCCCCGTCGAGCCGGAAGGCAGCTTTCGCTTCGGCGATGGACTCGAAGAGGGACGCAAGCTCAACCTCGCCAACAAGCACCAGGTCATCTGCGTGGCTCCCTCCTTCAAGGTCGTGCCATGGTATGGCAACCACGCCACGGACCCGAAGGTACGGCAGGAGGACTTTGTGCTGAAATCCCTGGTCCCGGATGTGGATCAACGCTTTCCCACCGTCGCAGATTCAGAGCACCGCTGGCTTCTGGGTTTCAGCAAATCAGGGTGGGGGGCCAGTGTGCTCCTGATGCGGCATCCCACGGTCTTCGGTTACGCTGCCACGTGGGACGCTCCGTTCCTATTGAACGGCGAAAATCACGGGAAAGAATGGGGACCGATCGGCATCAAGGACGTCTTCGGGACCAAGGAAACTTTCCTGGCCGTGCTGCCGCCCACACTCCTCGCCGGCCACGCAGACGCCTTAAAGCAGCGCCGTCGGCTGGTCTTGGGGGTGGGGGTGGATTGGAAATCGCACGTCGTCGGCATGCACGAGCTCCTTGACCAGCGCCGCATCCCCCACGCCTACCTTCCCGAACTGCTGGTCAAGCACCGCTGGGACACCGGCTGGCTGGGCCCAGTGGCGGATCAGCTCGTGGATCTCGCGACCGCCCCCTGAACTCCAATAATGCTTTGCGATGGCAAAGAATTCACCCGGACCGGTGGCAGGAAAGTCCTAAAATGGGCAACAGGGGTTATTGAGGGGGCTACGCACGCGTTTTTGCTTCTGATTGCTCCAAATCTGAGCCATGCTGCGTGTCCCGCGTTTGCGTATTTGACAATACCCACCACCCCGCCTTGTATCCGCGCCACCATGCCCAAGACCACACTTAATAAAGACGAAGTCAAAGCGATGCTGACCCTCGTGGCGGATCGCATCATTGCCGCCGAGCCCCTGCTGTCCGAGGCGGACCGCAACCTGGGTGACGGGGATCATGGTCTGGGCATGCAGCGTGGGATGAACGCCGCCAAGGAAAAGCTGAGCGACGAGTCCATCGAAAAAGCCTTCTCCAGCGTAGGCATGGCCATGATGAGCAGCATGGGCGGTGCGTCCGGCGCAATCTTTGGCACCATGTTCCGCAATGGCGGCAAGGCCCTCGCGGGCAAGGAGGAATTCGACGCCGCTGGTCTGGCGATCCTGCTTCAGGCCGGCCTGGAAGGCGTGAAGTCCCGGGGCGGCGCTGCGGTGGGCGACAAGACGATTGTAGACTCGCTGGAACCCGCAGCAGTAAAGGCTCAGGAAGTCACTGGAGCCTCCCTGATCGATGCCGTGACCGCCGTGGAAACGGCGGCGCTGGAAGGCCTTGAGGCCAGCAAAGCCATGGTGGCCAAGTTCGGCCGCGCCAAGACCCTCGGCGAGGGGGCCATTGGCTTCCCGGACGCTGGCGCGATGTCCCTCACCATCATCGTCGGCGCCATGAAAGAATACATCGCCGCCTAGATTTTCTGACTGATTTGTCCTAAATCGCACTTCTGGTGCGATGAGAACATTCCCCAACAACCGTTTCATCAGACCCCAACTCAACCGACCCTACTAACTACAAGACCATGGCAGACCTTGACGGCACCAAAGCAGAGAAGAAGGAAAAAGAGTTCTTCACCGACGTTCCCCAGGCCGCACCCGGCTTCTTCCTCAAAGGTTCCCACCAGTACGACTGGGGTTTGAAGAACCGCCTGAGCCGCGTGTTCAACCCCAAGGACGGCCGCACGGTGATGCTGGCCTTCGACCACGGCTACTTCCAGGGCCCCACGACGGGTCTGGAGCGTGTGGACCAGACCATCCTCCCGCTTGAGCCGTATGCAGACTGCCTCATGCTCACCCGCGGCATTCAGCGCAGCGTCATCCCCGCCACCACGCAGAAGGCGATCGCCCTCCGCGCTTCCGGCGGCACCAGCATGGCGCAGCCCGACCTCCTCTCCAATGAGAGCATCGCCTGCTCCATCGAGGAAGCCGTGCGCCTCAACGCCTCCGTGTTGGCCGTGCAGGTCTTCATCGGCAGCGAGCATGAGCGCCAGACCATCAAGAACATGACCGACCTCATCGATGGCGCGAACCGCTACGGTATCGGCGTCATGGGCGTGGTGGCCGTGGGCAAGCAGATGGCCCGTACCGCCCAGTACTTCCGCCTTGCCACCCGCATCATGGCGGAGCTCGGCTGTCACATGGTGAAGTGCTACTACACGGAAGAAGAGTTCGACACCATCACGAGCTGCTGCCCCGTGCCGCTGGTCATCGCCGGTGGCAAGAAGCTTCCGGAACTGGACGCGCTGAAGATGAGCTACAACGCCATCCAGCAGGGTGCCTCCGGTGTGGACATGGGGCGCAACATCTTCCAGTCCGACGCTCCTGTGGCCATGATGCGCGCCGTCCGCGGCGTGGTGCATGAAGGCCTCACCGCCGAACAGGGTTTTGAGTTCTACAACGAGCTCAAGTCCCAGGGCGTGAAGTAAGGTCCGCCTCGTTTTCCTGAATGGTGCAACAGAAAGGCTTGCCACGCGCAACCCGGACGTTGCACCATTCCTGTTTCGTCAAAACATCATTCGAATCGCACAGTCCCGTTACCGAATCATGGCTACTCTACCCAAACTGCACAACGCGATGTGGCCCGGCCTTGTCGGCAAGGAGCCCGGCACGGACCACCCGCCCATCAGCCTGGAGCGCATGCTCGAACTCACCGCCAATGCGGAAGTGAACGGGCAGAAGTTCGAGGGCGTGGACCTCTTCCTCTTCCATCCCCACACGGACCCCGATGGCAGTGTGGATGACATCAAACGCATGGCGGACCTCATCGCCAGCAAGAATCTCAAGGTGGGCTCTCTGGTAGCTCCGATCTGGCCAGGCACCGTGGGGGATTCTGCCATGGGCACCCCCGACCAGCGCGCCAAGTTCGTGCTCGCGGTCAAGAAGGCCTGTCGCATCGCCAAGATCCTCAATGAGCACGGCGTCCGCGAGTACGGGGTGATCCGCATCGACTCCGCCGGCAGCCCAGGCGCCTGGGTGGCCGATCCGGTCGCCAGCACAAAGAAGATTGCCGAAACCTTCCGCGAAGCCGGGGTGGTGGCCGCCGCCAATGGCGAGCGCCTCGCTGCCGAGGGCGAGATCTGCTGGGCAGGCATGCACTCCTGGAAGGACATGCTGGACCTGCTGGAGCAGACCGGCATGCCCGGCACCGTTGGCTTCCAGGCTGACTTGGCCCACACGTATCTCTACCTCCTCGGGTACAACGCCCCTGAGCACGCCCTCCTCAAGGAAGGCTACAGCCAGGCAGAGTTCGAAGCCGCCTACACGAAGATGACCGACGCCCTGCGCCCATGGACGATCGACTTCCACGTGGCCCAGAACGACGGTACCGTGCACGGCACCGGCTCCCATGACAAGACCGGACGCCACTGCCAGGCAGATGATCCGAACGGCAAGCTCGACATCACCCAGGCCGCCGGCTACTGGCTGAAGGACGCGGCCTCCCGCGGTATCCAGCACATCTGCTGGGATGGCTGCATGTTCCCGAACGCCGTCCTGGAAACCCCGGACACCTGGAACAAGATCCTGGCTGCCATGATCAAGGTGCGCGAGGCCCACGGCTGGAGCTGATTCCCGGCAACGGGGACACACTTGTGAAATAATGCAAACCCCGTCAGGCCGATGGTCTGGCGGGGTTTTTTGTGTCGGGGAAGCTCATGGGTGGGGAGCACGATCCCGCATGAAAAGACGCTCTTCCGGCCTCCGCGCCCGCGTCCCACCTGGGGTGTAGGGCGACCGCTTCGGTTGCCTTATCGAGATCCTTCACCCTTCACATCGCATGCTTCCCGTTCGGTTGCCTCGTCGCCTGACCAAGAAGAGCCCGCAGTTCCGCAATGCCGACGGGCTTCACCAGATGGTGGTCAAAGCCGGCGTCATGTGAACGCTGCCGGTCCTCCTCCTGACCGTAGCCAGTCACTGCGATGATCAAGGCATTGCGACAGCCTTCGAGGTCACGCATCCGTCGGGCTACCTCGTAGCCGTCCATTCCGGGAAGACCGATATCGAGCACCACCGCGTGAGGCGCCCATTTTTCGGCAATCGACAGCGCTCGTGTGCCATCGTGGGCCACTGTGGTCTGGTGACCGGCCCGTTCAAGCAATCGGGCGAGCCCCTGTGCCGAGTGGACGTTGTCATCGACCACGAGGATGCGTTGTGCCGGAGGCTCAGCAGATGCAGGAGCTGGCTGCTTCATCGTCGCCGGGGCTGGCGTATCCGCCATCGGCAGATGAACGGTGAAAGTGCTGCCCTGCTGTGGCCCGGGGCTCTCAGCCTCCACACGGCCACCATGCATCTCGGCGATCTTCTGCACAATTGTAAGACCGATGCCGAGGCCGCCTTCACTGCGGGCAATCGAGCGTTCACCCTGAGTAAAGAGCTGGAACATCTCTGGCATCCGCTCAGGCACGATCCCGGTGCCGTTGTCCCGAACTTGGATCACCACCTCTCTTCCCTGCTTCTCAGCCGTGAGCTCAATCTGGCCGCCATTGGGCGTGTACTTGGCTGCATTCGTCAGGAGGTTGAGGACCACTTGTTCGATGCGGGTGGCATCTGCCTCCAGCCAGAGCTCGCCCGGGGAGTAGTGTCGGGCGAGGTGGTGCCCACGATCTCTCACCAGGGGTCCGGCGGATTCGCAGGCCCGGTCCAAGATGACGGCGACGTCGATGACCTCCTTCCTCAAGTGGATCTTGCCGGTGGTGATTCGCGAAACGTCCAGAAGATCATCGATGAGATGGGCAAGCTGCCGCGTCTGCCGGTCGATCACACCGGCGGCCCAGTGGAGGTCTTCCGGTTCACAGGCACCTTTGACCAGCGTGGCCGCGTGGGAGACAGCCGCCAGGGGATTGCGCAGTTCGTGGGAGAGCATCGCCAGGAACTCGTCTTTCTTCCGGTCCGCTTCGCGCAGCGCCTCGGTCTGCTGCAGCAGGGCCACCTCCGCATCCTTTCTCGCGGTGATATCCATGACCGTGCCGATCATCCGCGGGAACCGTCCGCTGGCATCGTGATAGAGGCCCCCATGCATCGCGATCCAGTGGACGCAGCCGTCAGGCCACACCACACGGCACTCGAATCGCCACGACTCATTGCTCATGATGGCGGCGAAAAATTTCCTCGATACTGCCTCGCGATCGCCGGGGTGTACGTGCTCGATGAAGGTTTCCAGCCCCCACTCCTTGACTGGCTCTGTGTAGCCGAAGGCCTGATCGTGGCGCAGAGAACGGTGCGACGTGTTGTCGGCCAGGTTGAAATCCCAGTCACCCATCTGCGCGGCGTTGAGGGCAAACTCCAGACGGGCCTTGCTTTCCCGCAGCTCATCCTGCGCGTGGCGGCGGTCTGTAATATCGGAGATGAAGACGGAGATGCCCCGGGTGGAGGGGTAAATTCGCACTTCCAGCCACCGGTTGAGCGTGGCGTGGTGCTGCTCGAAGTCCATGTTCTGCTGCTGGAGCATGGCAAACTGCACCGCCTGGTAGATGGGCAGTTCCCGGGCTTCAGGAAATACGTCCCAGATGCAGCGGCCGATCAGTTCCTCCTTCTTCCGTCCGGCGAGCACCTCCACCTTTTCATTGAGGAAGGTGCAGCGCCAGCTGGTGTCAAAGGTGACGAACGCATCGCTGATGCTGGCCACCACCGCCTGGCGTTCCTCCAGCAGGTCGCGCACCTGGTACTGGCGCAGGCGGGAACGCAGGGCCACTTTGCAGCTGTTCACCAGGGTGGTGGGCCGCACGGGACGCTCCATGATGGAAACGTTGCCCACGGGGCCCAGCAGATCCAGGTAGCGCTGACGATACCGGGTGGCCTCGCCATTCCCGGTCAGGATGAGGATGGGCAGGTCTGACCAGGAGGGCTGAGCATGAAGCTCCTGCACCAGAAGACTCACGCTCTCCGTGTGGAGGGCTTCTTCAGCCACAAGCACGGCGGCACAGCCCACCCGCATGGCCTCCGACAACCCTTCGATGTTGTGGCAGATGAAGGCATCCAGCCCGGCGGCAGAAAGGAAACCTGCGGTGAGGCGGGCATCATTGCTGGTGGGGGCCAGCAGCAGGATGCGGCCGGCCGTCATGGCGGCAGACAGCGCTGGCGCGGCCGGCGGCAGCATGGGAGGTGGGTCTGGGCCGCCACTGGCGAAGGGCGCGGGTCCGTGGGTGGTGTCACTCATGTTCGCGAAGGGGGTTGTCGGTTTCCTCGATCTCTGCCCCCTTCACAAACTCTGGCACGCCCGTGAGGACACCCTGCATGTTGTGCAGGGGCTGTCCCACGGTGATCCCGTCTGAGGTGATGCGCATCTCGCGGATGGTCCGCTCGTGCGTGCCGCTCCGCTTCTTGATGACGGACACCGCCTGCTTCACACGGCCGTAGGCCTCAAAGAAGCGGAGGAGGAGCACAGTATCCGCCAGATAGGTGAGATCCACGGCGGATTTCATAGAACCGATCAGCCCCTGCTGGGCCAGCACCATGATGGTCACGACGCCAAGCTGGTTCAGAAAGGCGAGCAATTCATGCAGTTGCAGGTTGAGATGCCGCTCTGCAGGCATGGCATTGATGTAGCCGTTGATGCTGTCAATGACGATCAACCGCACTCCGCCCCGCGTCACCGCCTCGCGGATGCGATGGCCCATCTCCCCAGGGGAAATCTCCGCCGGGTCCACCGACACGATTTCGATGGTGCCCCTCTCAAGATGTGGCCTCAGGTTCATGCCCAGTTGGGAGGCCCGGTTGAGCAGGGTGCCAATCGTCTCATCAAAGATGAAGAGCATGGCCTTCTCTCCACGTTCGGCCGAGGCCAGCGCAAACTTGATGGCAACCGTGGACTTCCCCGTGCCCGGGGGACCCATGATCATGGTGCTGGTGCCACGCCCCAGGCCACCGCCCAACAGCGTATCCAGTTCGGTGATGCCACTGGGAAAATTCACCCGCTCAAAATCACGGTGCGAGCCGTCGGCGATCAAGCGCGGAAAGACGGTCATTCCACCGCGACGCAGTACCAGATCATGACTGCCTTCGAGGTACTTGGATCCACGGATTTTGAGGACATTGAGCTGTCGCCGCGTGACCCCATAACTGGGGGATGAAGCCTCGATGCTGATCACCCCATGGGCGACACTCTCCACCTGGAGATCCTGCGTGCCTGAGGTGCGATCATCCAGCAGCAGCACCGTGCATTGGCGGCCTGCGAAATAGCTTTTCAGCTGCAGGATCTGTCGGCGGTATCGGAGCGGTGTCTCTGCCAGCATGCGCATTTCCGAAAGGGAGTCAAACACCACCCGGGAGGGGCCGATGCGCTCCACCTCCTCGATCAGAGCACCAATGGTCCGGTTGAGCTCCACCTCGGAGGGATGAAAGAAGGTGCTCTCACTGTCGCCCCGGATCTTCTCCTCGATGGAGGACAGCTCATAGAGATTCACAGGAGACAGGTCCCACCCGTGGGACTCTGCCACGGCCAGGATCTCGTTTTTGGTCTCGGAAAGGCTGATGTACAGCACCTTCTCCCCCTGGCTGGCCCCCTTCATGAGGAACTGGAGGGCGAGGGTAGTCTTGCCCACGCCGGGGTCGCCTTTTACCAGGTAGAGTCGGTGATGGGGCAGGCCGCCGCAAAGGACCACGTCGAGTCCTTCTACCCCCAATTCACAGCGGTTGGGGGAATGAGTATCCTGATCATGATTCTTCGAAGCGGTCATGGGAGTGGGAGGTTGAAAAAGCGGGCCAGTTCCCGGAGCAGCATCCTGCAGCTCCATGCGGTCATCCCACCGGATCCGAGCGGAGGAAGATGTGGCGCCATGGGTAGACATGAGGCACAACCGCCCAATGAGCCATCAATGCTGACGCTGCCTGCTGAGGCAGTGATTGAGTGAGCGGTTTGAGAGGTCGTGTCTCGTGTCAGGAGGAGCCGGCGCATGAGGAAGGGAGTCATACCTTGGGAGGCGCTACATTCCTGATTCGCGGCTTTCCACGCTGTGGCCGTATTGCCATCGACTCAAAAGGAGCGGAAACCCCGTTATAAGTGGCTGAGATCCAAGGAGAGCACTCCGGCGTGCAAACGAGCAGCTCGTAGCTGCACTTGTAAAAGTGCGGAAGGTGGCGCGACCCTGTGGTTCGAACAGCGCGCCATCGGCCTAAGCGCCCTGACCGGGTTCTCACGAACCCAGCCACACTGAGGGGCTACCCGGGAACCGCGTCCCCTAATCCCAAGGCTTCCACGACGCTTTCAGCCACAGCTTCCGTGGCACACTCCTGCCAGAGCAAGACATCGGCGGTCTCAAAGCTGGTCCGCCCATCCGCAGAGTAGAAGGTTAGTTCGCCCCGGGTGTTCGTACCCTTGCGCCCCTTGAATATCACAGGACCCTTCGAATTGGTGACAACCAGTATGACCTTCATGGCAAGTGGAGACTGCACCATAGACTATAATTGGTTGCATGCGCAAATTAAATGCTGGCGAAACATCATAATTAGCAAGCTTCCACCAGACTCACATGGGCGGAGTCGGTGCCGATTAACAATCGGCGGACAGCAGATTGCCAATCTGCGCTACGGTGCTGCGTTGGCCCTTGATCTCAGGTCTGCTGTCTGGCGTCTGGCCGTCTTTTGTCTCCCGCGCAGCGGGGGTGGCTCACTCCGGATTCTTCGGTTCCGCGTAGCCGGGCAGGGGACGAAGCTTGCTCCAGGTGGGTCCCATCCCACCCAGCGGGGGTTTGGTCAGATCCGTGTCCCAGCACAGCACTTCCGTCTTGGAAAAGCTCTTCAGAAGCTCGTCGTTCTCCTTGAACAAGAGCTCCGGCCCGTAGGGATCCACGGTCTCAGCCGTGAATTCGTGATATCCACCGTCGAATGTTACCACCACAAAGCGCGCCATGCTGGTAATTATTGCTTATAGAGGATAGTGGACAAGCTATGACGGAACACCTTAGGAATCAATAAAGTTGGGGCTTAGTGATACCCACTCAACGAAGCGTACTTCTTAAGTGCTTCTACAAGTTCGTCAACCGAGTTCGAAGGTGGTGACGCCAAATGTGCTTCCGAGGTCCACCAAAGGAGGATCCCCAGTGTACATGCGGGCGGTTTCGAAGATCACCTGCATGCCTGCTTCCTCGGCCAAGGCGACAGCGGCCGGGTTCACCTCGGGTACATCCAGAATGACGGGCCCGGTTGAATTCCTCTGGCTGGCCAGAGTCAGCAGGAGCAGTTTGGCGATCTCCACGTTGTCAGCGAAGACGGGGCCCACCTTGTGCCCCTGGAGGCATCGCCGAATCACCCCCATGCCGCGTATGCCGTCGGAGCCCAGCGCCGTTAGCGCCACGCCATCTGGCTGCCCGATCCACGCGCGAAGAAAGCCCTCTCGTTCTGCCGGGAAGAACCGACGATCGTAGGCCATCACGTCTTCGATGGGCACCTCCGTAGCAGGCACTAATCGGATGCCGTCCGGAAGGGGGCCGGGCGAGGGGAGGCTGGAGGAGGCGTAGCGGACGTTCCGATAGGCCAGCTTGAATCCCGATCTGGCGTACGCTTCTTGCATCGCCACCACCCCATCCAGCCCGATGTTGGTTCCCTTCAATCGCTGCATCGCCCGTCGCCATAGAGCCTGACCGATGCCGCCACCGCGGAACTCCGGCTCCACAATGTAGAGGCCAATGAAGCCAAAATTGCCCGGATAGGAAACCGCGGAAATGCACCCCACCGGCTCACCTTCCAGCTCTGCCATCAGAAAGCCTTCGGGATCGGCGGCATAGAAGGAGGCCGCATCCTGCAGGCCCGGATTCCAGCCCTCTGCGGCGGCCAGTTGGATCGCGTACGGCACCTGAGACGGACTCATGGTCACGATGGCGACGGACTTGAAGTGCGACATGGGAACGACAGTTGGACGTTCGCGGGCGGTTGCCCGGCAATCTATCCCAGCTCTGCCAGCACCGCGAGCGGGAATAATTTCGGGGTTGCGTTGGTGGACCCCTGCCTGGCAACGGCACACTACACTTCACAAGCTTCGGAACTGAGGGAGACTCCTCTCAACTCCGCCACCATTTGCACGGCGTCCGGCATGGCCGCGCATTCTTCCCACAGTAAGATTTCGCGCCGGCTGTATTCTCGCCAGACTTCTCCCTGCCGTTGAAAGACAAACGACGGGCCGTTTTCAACCAGAGCGCAGGCCTCGACGATCTCCGGCCCACGGGTAGTTGTGACCACCACGTACACCCGCTCCGCCGCTGATGATGCCGCACCCCCGTTCATCGTGTCCTTCCGTGAATGCCAACAGACCCATTTGCCCGTTCAGCCGTTGACCTGATATCCACCTAAGGTTGTATCATTTTCTGAACCAAAGACAATCGCAAAGTGGGGCTGATCGAAAAACAATCCCGGTTCAAAGGCCGGCATGGCAGGGCATGTTCTCGAGAATCTGGTCCCCCCCTTCGAGCCCGATCGCCTTTGGGGTCAGTGACACACCTTGAGCCACGATGAAGAGCCCTCGGGGTTTGCCTGTGAAAGACGGGAACCGGCCATCTTCATCCCGCGAAGAGGTGCCTCACATCCCATAAAACCGGACCCTGAGGATCACCAATTTCCCGCACCCCCATTCGCGTTCGGTTGGCGCAAACTTGCAACGCCTTGGGAGAGACTCCAACCCTCCCAAGGCGCACGGACCGCTAGCAGTCCTGGAAACAGTAACGCCGCTACGCGGAATGAGCGACGTTACCGTTTCCTTTTTGCATGCTACGAAAAAAGCTCCTGGGAGCACCCCCCTCAATTGTGGGGATCCGTGAAAAACGTTCACGTACAGCGCCATCCATGGGGTCATGCGGAGGAGCGCAACGCCCGTCGTGCGCACGAAGCCCGCGGGGAAATGGAGAGGCTCCGGACCACCGCTGTTTGACGTTCCGGTGCTTCAATCGAAAGTCGTAGGGTGAGGAAACTTCTCTCGTGGACTGGCCTGCTCATCTTCGGCCCATTGTTTGGCATCCTGTTTTTCATGCTGCTCTTCATGATGCCCCTGGAGTTCGTCGTCTCCAGCTGGCATCTCTACCGCACCCGCGATGGCCTGACCCACGGGAAGGTGGTCTCGTCGGAGAAGGTGACCCACCGCGGCAATTCCCGGTCGGACATCCGGTACCGCTATGTGGTGGGAGATCGCGAGTATGAATCGGATCGTGTTCACGCCGGCTGGATCAGCAATCACGGCTTTGAAGCTGGGGCGGGGGAGCTTGGAGGTGCGCTCCGCCCCCGGGACACCATCCCCATCTACTATGACCCCAACCATCCGGAGTTCGCCCTGCTGGAATACGGCTGGCCCAAGTGGAGCATCGGCTTCTCCATGGTCGTTTGGGGATTGATCGTGGGCAGCGCCTGCAGTCCAGATTCCAGATTGGGAATCATCGGGGCATCGCGGTCGATGAGGATGACTTTGACGCGCCGGCTGCTGGGGTATGGCGTGGGCAAGGGCATGCTGCTCGTGGGCTTTGGCACCATCATCCTCCGCCCACCGACGGTGGAGCCTCAGGATCTTCCGCTTCTCTTCACCGCATGGGCTCTGGCAAGCGCGGCCGCAGTCGGGTACGGCTGGTTCCGTCACTACAGGAAGGTTCCCCAACGGCTGGCCTGAAAGGGGTACCCGAGCCGCGTAGACGGTGAGGCTAAAGCGAGCTGCATCTACCCGGTGCGACCGAGTTTCAGAAGCCCATCACGCGCTTCACTTCTTCTGCCTCGAACCGGCTGGCACACTCCTGCCAGGTGAAAACATCTTCGCGACCGTATTCCAGCTTCTTCTCGCCACGCACCTGAATACGAAGCGTTCTGACCGTGGATTCACACCCAATTCCTTCGACGATTTCCGCGCCTTTCGAGTGGGTGACAATCAGGTAGAATTTCATGCTTGGGGGTCGATGGCTGCGAACCGGATCGCGCAATACCCGGAGCGCACGTGCGGCTGCGTCTATAAATAATGCGCAGGGATGCATATATCGACCCAATATTGTACTTAAGACTCTCCAAAAGGAGTATGGATTGGCCCGCGCTTGCCATTGCCATCTGGGGCAGGAGGGAACCGAACCCTTCGTACCGACACCCCCGGGGTCTTAGCTAGCGGTGTCGATGGGGGGGGCGAGGTTGCCTGGGCGGCACCGTCGCAATACGGTCACAACGGGCCCAGCATCCCTCTTGCGTTCTTACTGAGTGCGGCTCAAGTCAGTTCTCGGACTCGAGGCAACTTGTTCGCGTGGGACCTCATATAGACCAAGGGACCCATGCAACCGACTTTGGATTCTTCCATACGGAACACCTCTTGTCCGTTGAGGTAGAGGACGACAAAATCATCGGTCCGCACGGAGTCATCGGCCAGAACCTCCAGGTAGCTATTGTCTTCCAGATAGAGTTCGTAGGGCTCAGCGTGAAGCTTCTGCGAGTATTCCTTCACCTCATCAAGTGGAAACGAAATCTCGTGCCGCACGGAGGCCTGCAGGATCAATGTCCGGCCATCGTCTTGGTGCTTCTCCGCCTGGAAGCGGCGCTCCATGCCATTCTTGAAGACGATGCGGTACTCGTACAAGGACATGGGGAACCCTAGACAGCATGCTGTGCCAGGATGCAAGGTGCAGCTCTGACTGCATGGTTGCGAAACCGCCGCATGCCCGCGGCTTCATCGGGCTGGTTTTCAGGATCGATGATGGGAATGCCCCAGCCGGCGACCAGGGGCGATGCAATCACTCCATATCGGTACCGAAGTCAACTTCACCGACTCTGTGAAGGGGTCAGGTCAGGGTCGTAGCAACGTTCAAGCGCCCCGTGCCGCATCATCAAGGAGGCGGGGGTTCCAGACCTGCATTGCAAGCTTGGCACTTGGAGGTTCCTACACCACCTTGATCAGCCGGCACTTCATCACGATATCTGTCCACCAAAAAAAGATGCCAGCTTGGGAAAAGATGCCAAATTAGGCCTCGATGAAGGCTTGGGGAATTACACTGCAGATTCTCGGGGTTGTCTTGTTCGTCAGTTCCAGCCTGGCTCTGTTCTTCCTGGTTCGCGATACTTCCGGACTGTACCTGCCAGTAAACCTGTTCTGGGTCCTGGTGAGACTCCTCTTTATGCTACAGGGGGGCGCTCTGTTTGTAAGGGGGCGCCAGATGTGGGCGATGTCGCCGGGCAAATGAGGCTGGCGCAATCCTTGGCCCGCAGGACCAACCGAACGAGCAGGCATCCTTTGGTGTGAGAGTAGCACCCCGGGTGAACTTCACGTCAGCCAATCTAGAGAGAGATGTTGCATAGCCACCTCAAGCATCAGTATAGTTTGTCCGTAATTCGACAGATTCCCTGTGCTCTCACGTCGGAAAGGCCGCCATGAAATGCTCCCTCTTCGCCGCTCTCCTTGCAGGGCTTTTCCTCGTTCCTCTGCACTCGGAAGCGAACGAGGAAGGCAATCAACTGAGAGGTAAGATCCTTGAAACTCTAGGCAACGTTTTTGACTGCACCATCACCACTGAACACATTAAGGTCCCCGGCATGAAGCGGCCGCTTCTGAGGATAAAAAAGAATGACCTGCCGGACAATGACATCCTTATCACGGGAGCTGAAGAGCTTGTCATTATTCGGTGCCAAGGCCCGGGCATGGGCGTCGCTCCGCGTAGTCCGGAGCTTGGCTTGGGACTACAGATTCGAGTGCTTGTGAAAGGAGCCAATTCAGAATCAGTGGTCTCCGTCAGCTACACGGTCCCAGAGAACACAGCGAAGACGGTGGTCACCACAAACGGTGACCTACCGCTGCTTTTCAACCGGATCGATCTCGCTAGGGATGGCAAGACTATCCTCGGACAGCTTGAGATCCGCCTTGAAGACAGCAAATAGCTAATTGAGAAGCACAGCTCGCTTAGAGCCCCGTCAGTCCCAGATTTGTCTCGCTGCCATCGGGGCGGGTTTACATGTCAGGGAGAATTGACGATGCCCCGCAACCTGAAAGTCAGCGGGTGCGATCCAGCAAGCCGCTGCACGATCATCCATCGAACGTACGCCACGGCCAAATTCGGAAATATGACGCCGCACCTCTCGACGGGGCAGTTCCGCGACATGGCGTGTGCCTGACGCGCGGAATCCGCCACGCGCTGGCATCAAAGAGGAGAGGGGGGGCTGTCCGGCTAGTTTCCTCGCATGCCTCTCCCTTGCTGTGACCAATGGCACGCGGGGAGCTTGGCAGGCTCGCTCTGATCTGGTCTCTGCTCGGAACAGACCAGGACGCAGGGCAGCAAGCTTCAATTCGCTTTGCGAGTACACATTCAGGACAATATGGGTTCCAGCGGTCGTGGGCTGGACTTGAGCCGACGCCACACAGCAGGAAGCCAAAGGCTCGTTGGACCAACGAGGGTGCAACGATGTGGCGGATTCTGTTCACTGGGGTGTACGGATCTGCCAAATCCGACTGCTGCTGACAGCGCCTCAGGATTCACACCAGAACCACAGTCTATTTTATATTACGTACATCGTGTGTTGCGTAGCAAAACCAATACCCGTAATAACCTCAATAAGAGGGGATTAGACAACAAAGCACCATCTGCGCCAGAAGTACAGTTTGGCGCATTCCACTGGTGTATTTTTGTTCATGCAGCCCTTAATTATGTTATTTCCTATGGGTTTTTCAGATTCTTCCAGATGTCTTCGGATGTTCTCAAACCTGTCTGTTTATGGCAGTCCAGTCGGATTCGATTTTCCACCAGGGGAAGCGCCTCATTAAGTAAGCGCAACAACATCGCACACTCCCGAAGGTGCTGGAGTTCCCATTTCCAATTGGTTTCTTGAAATAACTCCTCTGCGTGATGGCTCAACTGCCGAGCCAAAATCAACACTTCCTCTTTCCTCGTCATCCGCCGCCATGCCTCCCGTTGCCCCCGCAACCCAATGTGCGACGGCCTCCAAAAACTTCAACCCGACGCAGCGAGTTATTTCCCAATGCTCCGCTGAAGTTCGAGTCTCGCTTTTGCCTTTTCTTCTTCTGTCACGGGCTTTGCGGGATCCACGATGGGAGTCAAATATCTGGCCATGTCAGGTGGCCCCGACCGCCTCGTTTGGACTGGCTGAACCGAGGAGCCAGTTTTTGCTTTTTGTGGGTCCGTGATCGTCAATTCCGCCCTCCGATTTGAGGGTGGGAAGTTGAATTGGGGCGGGGGAGGAGGAACGAAAGTAGATTCTTTGTTGGCCTTTTCCGCAGCTTCAGCGATGCCCGAAATCGCCGCGCCTGTTGCAGCAGCGCCCAGACCAAACAGGCCAAGCCCTAGGATGAAAAGGGTCGCGACACCAAGCACCCAAAGGCCGACGAGTACACCAATCACCGTTAACACCCTCATTTTGAGCCTGTAAGACCGTTCGGCGTAGTGAGCGATTGCCGCTAAATCCTGCGTTTCTTTGGAAATGATGGGCTTTAGCATAATTTCCAGAATAGGCCCGAGGCCCTTCGAGTGCAACAAATAGCCTGAAATTGCCCTGACGCTGACGCTGACCCCGCACCCGGCCCTAGACTATCTACTATCTCGTTCGACTCGATAACGCTACGCCTTCACCCGTTCCCCTCGTTGCACTCGGCAACCTGACAAAATCAGAAAATCCCCCATCTACCCCGGATTTTCTGCCCTCGCTTCGCTTCGGTGATTTTGTCAGGTTGACGGGTTCGGGGCTTCGCTTCCGGGCGGTTGGGGTAATCGACTTCGTCGATTTTTTTGCATGTATATGCAAAACGATATCAAACTCACGAAGGAAGAGAAAAGCCAGATTGCAGCCCTGGAGTCTTTGATTGCAGATCTGGACACCCACATCGCACGTGGTGGCCCCGCTGCGGAGGGCGTGGAACTCTCCAAGGCCGTTGCCAGAGGGCACATTTCCGCTATTCACAGTGCCGCCCGGTGGCGGTAGCGGGGAGGGGGGGCGCAAGGCCCCTTTCTCCTGCACGAACGACCTGTATTTTAATGACTGCCGGCATGCCGCTTTTGGCCTGCCTGGTTCAAACTTTTGTATCACTATGGCAACGCGCATCTATGACGTGACCCCGGCCACGTTCTACCAGTACAACCGACACCGCCAGATGTGGGAGGCGTTCAGCCTGGACGAAGACGGCCTACGGGATCCAATCAACGAGTATTGCGAGACGGACAGCGACGCTATTCGTTCGTGTCTTGACTGGCAACAACGACGCGACAGCGACCCTATCGAGCCGCCGTTCTAACGCTGTGAACGGCTTTTGATCGCATCTAGTTCCTAGTCCTGATGCTGCATACAGGTGAGGCATTGATTATCATCCGGATCATACACGTTGCCTTTACATTCCCCTTGATTGCAATCACGGCGCTCAACCGTCACTTCGTTTCCGCAGATGAAGCAGAACAGAGTTGTACTGCCCGCCGTGTTTGGACGCAGCTGAGCCGTTTTACATTCGAGGCCAAATTCCGCGTAAGCCCTGCTACACGTGGGACATCCGTAAACTCTCTGCTTCTTATTGTACCCGAAAAATCGTTTGAGCGAAGCAGCCCCAAGTAGCTCGATCAAGAGCACGAATTCCTCAGCAACACGAAAATCGACATGCTCAAGGTCGATCGCAGAAATCTTATCTCGATAGATATATTCTCGTCGTGCGGCAGCCCAGGCTTGAGGTCCGACTAGATGCTCTGAGAGCACTAGAATTCTCTCGATCAGTGATTTTGCATTAACTTCAAGGTCCGAACAGACACTGTGCATGATAGAGTTCCGCTCTCGCCGAAGATTACTAAATACCTCCACGAACTCCTCTGGCAGTCTCGAACTCAAAAACGTGTCATGTACCTTGATCAAATCATGGGCGTCGATTGTCCGAAATTCTGAATAGTCCGTATCCTCTTTGTCGCAACGGCGAGGCCAATCCGATGGTGAACTAGCAACCAATAACCAAGGGCTTACCGAGCAGATCTTAGCCTTTAACAAAAACTCCGCTCCTTGCATCACGAGTGTCAAAGCGGTGGCCAACTCGCGCTCCGCTGCATCCCAGAATTCTTCTGCCATTTCTGGCTCCAATCCCGAGGCCCATTCGTTAGCGTGTTCAAAATCGGTGAGCACGCTCAGTATCGCACCCCATCCAAGGTTCATGTAGTCGACACCGTGCGCCTTAAAGTCTGTATCGAGAGGAACATTTCGAATCATAATCTCTAGCCTAAAATGTTACGATACCGCTGAATCTGCAAAAGCCTCCGGCAATCGAGCCTTTCCTTCTGACCATCTTAACGTAAAAATCACCCCTAAGCTCCGAGCCTTTCCCAGCACAAGAACTTTTGCGCCGGACCCCAATGTAGCCTTGCCGCGAATGTCTAAAACCCGTCGAGCGCAATGGTCCCACTTTCGGCGGTGTAACTGTTCGGGAACTCTTTCTTACACTCAGCGCTCTCGAGATCAAAAGTACCCAATCTGCGGTTCTCGTCGATGGTGCTTTGGCCGGACACGATCACTTCTTTCCCTATCCTGAATTCAGCTTTCACTTTTTCGGTCATCTGAGCTTAATAGTTAAAGTTAATACACTTTTAACGTAAATTATCATTGCTGCAATTCCTTTCTGCGCATTGCACGGTGCCTTAATGCTGAGGTCCGCCTTCCTGTAGCCGCGCCAGCCAGAACGCCGCCACGTTCTGGCACCTCAGCGCCTCTTGTCGCTGGACCACGGTTAGACTCCGGTCCGTGGCCCGTTCCCTTCGCTCGTGCCACTCGCGGGACCAGTAGCACCAGCCAAGCGACACTGCCGCCCGGTCTTCTGCCGCACTGTGATCGAACCCGGGAAAGTAAGCGCTCATGGCTTGAAAAAGTGGGTGAGATCCATCGCCTTGACTGGACCGCGCCCGACCTTCGGACGGACAAACACGACGATTTCCTTTGTCTCCGTGCCCTTCTTGACGGAGCCGAACAGGTATTTCAGCACAGGCAGACGGTTCAGCCCGGGCACCCCGGTAACGGTTTCCGTGTCGCGCTTGGTCCGCAGACCGCCGAGGAACACCGTCTCACTGTCCCGGGCAACGACGATGCTTTGCACGCCTTGCTCTGAGATGTTTGGCAGGCTGTTTCCTGATACCTCGCTGAACCCGGTGACGTCATTCTTGGACTGCTTAAAATCCAAACGGATCTTGCCGCCTTCCATGAGGTGGGGGGTTACGGAGACCTCCAGACGAACCGGGAGATAATCCGTCGTGACCACTGACGCGGTTTCCGTGACCGTCCGACCGGGCACCGGCACACGTTCCCCAACATAGATGTTGGCGGCCTTGTGGTTTGCCGTTTGCAGCTTGGGACGTTGGAGAATGCGGAAATCCTCCAGCTTGGAAAGCGCCTGGACGACTGCGCTATAGTCCTGCCCAACTTGCCCGTAGAGGGTGAGGCCCTCGCCCCCATAGAGAGCAGATGCGCCGGATCTGACTTGGGCCAAATCGGCCAAACCCGCGCCCCGGATGCTGCCAGCCAGACGAAGGCCGTCGGTGGCCTGCGTGAAGATCTGCGACCAGTCTACGCCGGCACTCTGCCCATCGCTCAGCGCGTACTCTGCAATGATCACCTCTAGCTCGATCATGGCCGGATCGACATCCATTTGCAGCGCCACCTTTTTAAGAGCCTCACGGCCCGCCTTAGTGCCGTAGAAGGTGACAGCATTCCCGGCGACGTCCTGCACCACACGGACCCCGAGAACGTCAGCAATGCCACTGCCAGAGAGAGGCATAGAGGCTTGTGGGGCAATCTGGGTTGATTGGACCGGGACCATGCCCAGCGGTGAAGCCTGATTGATTCCGAAGCCTGAACTTTCCGGAAGGGCCACACGCGAAGGAATGCCTGTCATGGATTGCGCCTGGGTGATGGCCTCGACGAACTCGGAGACTGGCAGGAAGCGGAACACCACCCGCTCGGCATCTTCGCGGGTTTCCTCGCCCTGCACCTTTGGCACCGAGCGCCACACCACGGAGTTTGTTGTGTACTCGAACCCTATGCCCTCCAAACGGAGACTTTCCTCAATCCATTTGAGGGCTGCGGACTGTTCCAACGGACGGAAGGCACGGACCGTAACTTCCGTGTCCTGCACCTCCGGGTGCACCATCACTCGGATGCCAGAGACCTCTTCATACACCTGCCCGACTTCTGCAACGGGGACGTTCTGAAACGACAGGGTGACCAGACCAGCGAGAACGGCAAGATTCATACTTAGTCAGCGTGAAAAGCTCTCAGCGCCCGAGCAACGAACTCAAACCCTGACCCAATGAGACAGGCAACGGCGAAGACCCCG
The DNA here is from genome assembly GCF_000739635.1 of Verrucomicrobium sp. BvORR034. GTDB lineage: Bacteria > Verrucomicrobiota > Verrucomicrobiia > Verrucomicrobiales > Verrucomicrobiaceae > Verrucomicrobium. The sequence goes on from NZ_BATQ01000104.1 coordinate 39,897, forward strand.
AAAAGGGAGCCTGCGAGATCTGCGAGGATTGTATCCATGTTTTTCTTTCTTGTGTTGTCCATGGCCGAGCTATCAGCCTGCGGCCTGTTTTAGTTGTAGCGTAAAAACGCCCCCCGACTTCGACGAGGGCGACGAGGTTTTCCCCTCGATAGCTGGCACCGATTTCCAGAAGCACGCCGTCACGGCAAAAGACCCGTTGCCGGGTCTTGTCGTGCGCGGAAATAATAAGGTCGTCTTCAAGCCTCACGTTCCATTCCACGCCCTCGACGTGATAAGTCACAGTGTCGCGGGGCAGGACCGGAGCGAGTGCAGGTTTGCCGCTGAAATCTGCGGGAACCGGGGCCGTGGTTGAGCCAGCGCCCGAACCTATCGAAGCGTTGAGGTTCTTTTCCTCTTTGCGTGCTGCCGAGAAAATGCCCTTCACCTGCCAGACTCCGACAACCACCGCGAGGACGAGGAACGCGAGCACCATTAGGGCCGTGCGCTTGTCCTTGTTTTTCTTGGCTCCACGGCTGGCCGTTTTCTTGAGGCCGAGCGACCTGCCGACGGTGTCGTCTGTCCTGTAGAAATCGCCAATGCGCTGACTAAAGCGGTGATAGGTGGAGCCAATGAGGTTTTTACCCTCGCCGCCGCCGTAGCGCATGCGCTTGAAGTCACCCAGGAGCGGCCTCGCCAGCCAGCCTACGAACGGGATCATTTTGACCGCAACACAGTGCACGCGGATCTCGGTGAGACGCCGCAACATCACGTCAATGTTTGCCGCTGACTGCGTGATAAAATACACGTCCAGACCCGCCTTTCTGGACCACACGAGCAACTCGAAAATATCGCGGTTGTCTCCACGCTTCTTTTGCTGGTCGTTCACGTGGAAGCACAGCGCGGCCTCATCGACCATGAGAAGGTTTTCTTTGCCTTCCTCGCCCGCGTGGATCACCGACTGCCATTCAGACGGATCAGCAGGGAGCTTGATATGCTGATCCTGCCAACCATTTTCCGCGATGGTTTCCTCATTAAGCTGCATGTTGGTATGCACCACCGCGCCTTCTTCGAAGGCCGTCAAACACACGTCCGCGCCCAGGTAGCTTTTCCCGCCACCCATCACGCCTGTTACAAGGTAGAGTGCCATAATCAGCCCACGGTTGGAATGCAGGACTTCACCATGCGGATGCCAGTGCAGACGATCTTGATGGGGATCAGCGTTGCCACCATCATGATGCTTTCACTGATGGGGAAGAAGTAGTTCATTTTCCCATAGATGACCATGAAACCACCCTTAGAACCCGCACCGGATGACTGCACGAACTGCACGCCCTGCATGGTGCTGTTCCAGAGGTTGTCATTCAGCACGATGGACCCGAGCGCGGTGAACAGGAAGATAGGTATAGCGAGCAGGGGAAACGCCTTGAGGGCCACCATGTTGGCGGCCCGGAATCCATCGCGGGTGATATTGGCAAGGGTGCGAAGGACCGAATAGATGAATTGTGTGAGAAACATAGTGTTAGGTTCTAGGTGTTAATTTGCATCTGCGAAGGCTCCACGGATCATTTTGATGGCGCTCAAGAGCATCTGCCACGAGACCACCAAAAGGATCACATCTCGGCAGAGTTGGATCCACGCATCATACTGGGAGATGTTGAAGTTGATGGACCCGAAGGGGGTGGGAATCTGGAAGTCCAAGCTCTGCCTGGAAGAAGACCCCGGGAGCACGGTGGAAAACGCATCGTCTATTGCCTCGCCCAAGATGCCGAAGCGCGTTTTGAGCGTTGTCAGCATCTCGCCCATGCCAGCCAGAAATGCGCCGTCATCTTCTGGAATGCCTTCCCCAAGCTCTCCCGGATCATCGCCGTCCCCGGTCAGAGCCTCTTTCAGATCACCCACGCCTTCGCCCACCGCTGCCGTTGCAGCCGTCCCTTGATTGATCGCGGAAATAACTCCACTCATGTCCACCTCTGGCCCACCGTCACCATCACCGACACCAGCGCCAGACTGCGCCTTGATCGCGTTCAACGTCCCCACCGCATCGACGTGAGCGGTGTCGCCGACCGCCTTGACGATGCCACCGAGCCGCTGCAACTCGGCAGTAATGTTGTTTGTCATGCTGTTTTGCTGGCTGGCGGTCGCCGCTGCGGTGCCGGATACCTGCGTATTTGCGGCTGGAGCAGGCAACGGGTTCGGACTGTTTACAACGGGCGTCGCGCCGCCCGTTGACCCCGTCGGGGGCGGGGTGGGCGTCTGCGTGGAGGGCTGCACGACTGGCTGTGACTGCGTGCTTCCTTGAGGCACTTCCTCCTGTTTGGTGCCGCCGAATTCAACGTCAGGCACCCACTGCACAAGCCCGACACCAACGGAGAAAGCACCCGTTCCGCCAGAACTGGAGGGCCGGGTGTACTGTTTTCCCCAGGACTGCCCCGGAGCCAATTCTACCACTTCGTCGGGCATCCCGGGAATGGCGTTGCCTGCCGCATCACGCGGGCGGATCGTGTATTGCTGCGGCTGGCCTGTGGTGTTCGTCAGGGACACGCCCACCTTCTGCCCAACCTCTTGCACGCCGCCGCCGGAGGTAATAGCGCCCGCCTGACTGACGCTGTCACCACTGCCGCCCGCGCCCGTGGTGCGACCAGACCCCATGTAATTGAAGGGCGTTCCCGTGCCCTCAGGAAAATAAGCGGGCTGGCTGGTCTTTCCGCTGCCGGATTCGACGGCGAACCAAGATTGAATCGGGGTCCAACCGACATCTCCATTCGCGGTGTTGGCATACCCAATGATTGCCTCAAAGGCTGCGGGACGGACCCCGCCGAGGCTGACGCTGCGAGCTCCACCAGGGTTAAAGTTGTTGGCAGTAGTGCTTTGTGCGATCAGGGATCCGCTCAAATTCGAGGCAGAACCAACGTAACGGACCATCAAGAAATAATATCGGTTGGTCCCCGATGTGCTTGGGGGCGTCCACATCGTGGTCGTGGGCTGACACACCCAATCAACCGCAAAGGCCGAATAAGAGAGATTCAGCGCGACAGCCCAAAGCGCGCCCAGAGCAACCCGAGAAAGAAAACGAGACATACAGAGTAGGGGAGTAGTTCCGCCTGCCGGACCGTGAAGGGGAGTTGCTCTACTGCGGTGCCGGCATTCACCACGACATAGCCACGGCTAAAGCTGTTTCCAGCGACCGTGCAGCTTTCCCCAAAGACATGCAGGGGACCTGTCAAAGACTGGCCACCAACCTGCACCGTTGTTTCATCTAGAACTTGTATTTCGACCATAAAAAAAGGGGAGCGAAGATTTACACCCTCGCCCCCCCCTCCAGGTTAAGGCACCTTAGATGCCACGCTGAATCTTGCGCACCACGAAGGCACCCACGGCAATGATCCCGGCCACAGGCACCAACGCAGCGAAGAGCGCGGTTGCCTGGGTGGAAAGGGAGGTCGCAGTGGCCTCGATTTCGGTGGTGTAGTCAGCGCGGGCGGTGCCGACCGTCACAAGGGCAAGGGTGCCCACTGCCAGCATGCGGCTGACGTTGCGATTGCGGGCGATTTTGCGCAGGGTGTTCTTGAGCGTGTTTTTCACTTTGGTTTTGTCTTTCTTGGTGGCCCCGGGCTACGGGGCAGTTTGTTTTGTTGTCGGCTAGCTAGGCCGAAAGTTTCAGGCCCCCCACTTGCGCCACGGCGCCCACGTATAGGAGGGTCGTTGCTCTGCTTTCCGGGCAGGTTCCGACGTCCGGGCAATGATGCGATACAGGCGACCCGCAGAGAGGGCACGCCTTGTCTTCAAACGGGAGCATATCAAGCGGGCAGTCTTTGGGGGCATCTTCATAACTAAAGAAAAGGTTCATGGTTGTTTCCTTGATCGGTGTTTTCCGTCCGCCGCTTCGCGGGCATAGCTTCTCCATTCAAGTCGCCCCTGCGGGTTCGGTCCGGGGCTCGCTTCGCTCGCCCCGTCCCTCCCCTTGGGGAACCTATCGAACGAAGGAAGTACCAGCCGGGTGCATGCTGGGGACCCACAGGCCGCCTTCATACGCTGGTGCTTGCTTCGTGCGATCAGCTGCCGCCTTGCGACGGCCCGACAGTGACAGCCCCGAGGTATCGGTGTTCTCTGTCCCTTCCGTAGGTCTTGGCTTTACCGAACCCCGCGCCCATTTTTCTACGCAGGCATTCGCCAAGATCACCTCGCGGCCGTAGTCGGATTCCTCGAACTTGCGCATTTCGTATGCGTTCGCCCGTGACCGACTCCATTCCTCAAGCCCCTTGAGAACGTATTGCACCCCGGAAAGTCGGGTGTCGAAAATACGCACGTCCGAATGACCCCCACCGCAGCGCTTCCAAATCTCCTTGATCGTGAAGCGTTCGGTTTGATTCATCCGCCCAGGGGGTAAGCCGCTGATCAGAATATGAAAATGGTAGCGTCCCTTGAACTCCCCACGCTCCTCACGAGCGGCCCAAAGCAGCTTGGAAAAGTGCACCTTGTCGATGCGCTTTCCCTCGCCGTTTTTCTTGAGGCCCTTCGCGACTTCACGCAGGAAGGCAAACAACATGTGCCGCCGACCGTCCACCTTGGGCACCGAGACGTGATTTTTTTCCCCGTCCTCTGAGCGATAGGTCAGAGTGACAAAGTACTGCCACGTTTCGAGGCTGAGGTTATAGACGTCTGGTGACATCTGTCCGACGCGTAAAGTGTGTTACTTGCTGGCGGTTCCCGCGGCCGCTTTGACCGGGGCAGAGGCGGATCCCATCGGGATCTCGTCAGCGTCCGGGTGCACCATGGCCTCGATTGCCTCGGCGGTGTGCTCGCCCTTCACGATCTGGCCACGGATCGCAATGAAGGCATTGCGGGCGGTCATTTCCTGCACGGCTACAGTGACTCGCTCGTCCACGGCTTCAGAGGGTCTTCCACCGCCAAACTCCTTGCGGAATTTCTCGGCTTTCACAGTCATGATCATGGGCGTCGTGCACCGGAAGTGCTTCGATTTGTCGCCCAGGATAAGCTGATACATGCTGACCTTCTGACCGGGGTTCTGCTTGTCGGGGAACTCCAGTTTTTCGACACGTTGGATTTCTGCCTTGATTACCATGGCTTTAGTTTTGGTTGTTGAGTTGATTGGCCCCGCTTGGGGTGCGACCAGCACGGCGGGGCGCGCACTGGCAGTTTCCGAGGCTCTTGCCGCCATCGTGGGCGGACTGGCATGTCAGGGAAATTTGACGCTGCACCGCACCCTGAAGGTCAGCGGGGTTGATGCAGCGGGCGGTTGTCCGATCATCCATCGAACGGAGTCCACCGCCAAAGTCTTGACGCCGCACCCCTCGACGGGGAGTTGCCAGGGCACGGCGGGTGCTTGACACGCGGAATCCGCCACGCGCTGGCACCAAAGAGGAGAGGGGGGCAGTCCGGCTATTTCCGCGCATGCCGCTCCCTCGTTGTGACCAATGGCACACGGGGAGTTTGGCAGGCCCGCGCTGATCTGGTCTCTGTTCGGAACAGACCAGAACGCAGGGCAGCAAGCTTCAATTCGCTTTGCGAGTCCACATTCAGGACAACACGGGTCCAGCGGTCGTGCGCTGGACTTGAGCCGACTTCACACAGGAAGCCAAAGGCTGATTGCACCAGTGACGGCGCAACGATGTTGCGGATTCTGTTCATGATAACTACGGGTCTCGTAAACCCGGCTGCTCGTAACAGCACCGCGATATTCCACAATGACTATAACGGAGTCAATTATTTTTTTGGCAAAACTTCCTCCAGGTAATTTGTAAACGCTGAGCAGGTCACCAGCATGAACTTTGCTTCAGCATGGGTCACAGTGGACTCTTCCATCAGTGCATGTCGCAAGCCTTCAGGTCCACAGGTCCAGGCATATAGCTTTGTGAAGCCCTCTTTTAGACAACTGGGGAGGGGGATCTTCTTCAAAGCTTCACCCAACGTACTGTGCCCGGTGCGCTGCCTACAGGCAGTTTCGACTGCGGAAATAGACTCTTTGATAACGTTTCGAAAGTCCGGGTGCGGGCGCAGGGCCAAAAGCTTCGCCGCAGTTTTGATATGGGTTGAGCTATGCGGGCATGAAGAAGCCATGGCCGATTCGACGGTCTGCACTTCTACTATGTCACTGATAGGTACAATCATGCCACCAATGATCCGATAAGCAGAGAATTCTTGTTCGAATGCTCGATTGACCGCCCCCACCAAGTCTTCACGCCCAGGATTCCACTTGAGCACAACAAACTCGAGTAGATCCAGCACGCGAAACCAGTCGCCCTCCAGGAAAAGGCTCTTCAATGTATCATACCCAATATGCTTGGAAGGGGTGCGATTGTAGCGAGACAGGGAGTCCAAATCCCAACCGAGGAAATACCAAATGCTGAGATAAAGCTCCTCTATCGCCTGCACTTTGGGCGTTGTGTAGTCCCACGCTCCAGAACTCCAATCGTCCCAAATATGAAGCTTCAGGATGTTCCAGACCTTCCTTCGAAGAACATCAGACAAGCACTCTAATTGGGGACTGTCGGGAGTTTTTACGTATCCGTGTCTTTGCGAAAACGTGTTCATAAATAAAAACCCGCCCGTGTTACGAGCACGGACGGGCGACAATTAAGTCTGGCCGAACAGAATCAGCGTTACGGCAAAAATAGGGGCAGCGGAGCAGCATGCAAGAGACATCTTTTCAATACCTTTATTTTCACCAGTCTATTTTACATTACGTACATTGTATCTAGTTATAAGTATTCCCCGGCGAGAGCTCCAAAACACCCTCAAACCCCCAATCTGCACTCAGTTCTGACAGTTTCCGGCTATAATCGGCTATAGTCGGCTATAGCCGATGCCTGGCCAATTCGCAGGTCTGAGCCTCATCCAAGTCACTTTGTGAGGCAGTGTTCCACGTGCAACATTCAGTATAAACGCCTGATTTTGAGGCCTCAGGATTTCGAAGTTTTGACGCCGTCCGGCGCTGGGCTCACAAAGCTTCGCGCCAATTTGGACTGCCTCGCGTGAAGGCCGTTCTCAGAATCGCGCCAGCGTCCTGTGGCCACCGGCACAGACCCAGGCGCGTCCTGCAGCCTTGACGAAACTGCGAGACGCAACACTGAGACCATCCCGAGATGGCTGCCGTCACGCACCCATGAGCATCTCTTCCAACTCGGAATCTGAGACCCCGGCCATGACGGTCGGATCGTCTTCCAAGGTCATGTCCATGATGGATCGCTTCTTCTCCTGGAGCTTGAGGATCTTCTCCTCCACCGTCCCTCTCGTCGCCAGGCGGTACGCTGTCACCGGCCTGCCCTGACCGATACGGTGCGCCCGGTCGATCGCCTGCGCCTCGACGGCCGGATTCCACCAAGGATCCACCAGGAGCACGTGATCTGCTGCCGTCAGGTTGAGGCCGTAACCGCCAGCCTTGAGGCTGATGAGGAAAAGCTTCCGTTCTGGGTCTGATTGGAACGCTGACACCTGACCGCCGCGGTCCTGAGTGCCGCCATCCAGGTAGCTGTGAGCGATCTCCAAGCTCTGGACTTTGTCACGCACTAAACGTAACATGCCTACGAACTGACTGAATATCAATGCTTTGCCGCCGCCGTCAATGATTTCTTGCAGTAATTCTTCCAGCATGGGCCATTTGCCGCCGGGTTGCCCTTTGAACTGATCTCCCAGCTTGAGAAGCCGGAGGTCGTTGCAGACCTGGCGCAGACGCAGGAGCACAGTGAACATAGTCATACGCGCCGAGCCTTGTCCGGTCCGCTTGCGGGCCGAGCGGATCTCCTCACGCCCTTCCTCCAGCAGGCGCTGGTACACCTCATTCTGCTCCCGGGTGAGTTCACACCAGACCACTTTCTCGATCTTCTCCGGAAGATCCTTGGCCACCTCCCGCTTGGTGCGACGGAACAGGTAGGGCCGGATGAGCCGGCGCAGACGCTCCATGATGGCGCGCGACTGGGTGGACCGCCCCTCAGCCTGGCTGAGCGGTTTCACGAACCGGGACTGGAAATCCTCCAGCACAGGCAGGTATCGCGGCAGCATGAAGGCGAAGATGGACCAGAGATCCTTGATGGAGTTCTCCACCGGGGTACCCGTGAGGGCAAATCTCGCCTCCGCCTTGAGCTGACACAGCGCCTTGGCGGCAGCGGTATCCGGGTTTCGGATATAGCTGGCTTCGTCCAGCACGACGACGCAAAACTTAAGGTTCACGTAATACTCTAGATCTCTGATAATCAGAGCATAAGACGTAAATACCACGTCGTAATCGGCAAGGCTCCCCAGCTTCTCTTTGCGACCAGCTTCATGAGAAACATGGGTCTTGAGCTCGGGCGTGAAGCGGGCCGCTTCTTCTGACCAGTTCGACAAAAGCGAGGTGGGACAAATCACCAAGGCGGGCCCAACCGGCTCGCCCCCCTGCCCTTTTCCTCCCGCCGCGTTGACCCGAGCCCGGATGATACGGAGTAGCGCCAAGGTCTGCACGGTCTTGCCCAAACCCATCTCATCCGCCAGGAGCCCCGCCGCCCCTGAGCGGGTGTGCTGCTCAAGCCATTGAACCCCTTCAAGCTGATAAGGTCGCAAGGTGTTTCCAAGCTCTGCAAGTAGCGTCTTGATCTGCGAAATTTCCAGTGCAGGCACCTTCAGTGGCACCGCAGATTTGCCCGCGGGAAGGAAATCACTGAGCACCCCAAGCTGACGTGACCTGACGGCGATGGTCTGGCCGCCATGGCCAAAGCGCGACTCCACATCCTGCAGAGTCTCTTCCAGCTCCTCGCAGCCCTCAATATCCAGGAGATACCGACGCCCATCCTGAGCTCGAACATCCCGCTTGCCGCTGCGAATGAGGCGCAGGACTTCTTGGCGAGCGATGCGGAAACCATCGGCGGCCTCATAGGCCACCTCAAGGCTGAGCCAGTCCATACCCGCGCCCTGACGCGAGTCGGCCGCTGACGAATCCCGGGGATCATCCTTGGTTCGCATCTGCGGGCGGATCGTTGCCAGACCGCGCGTGGCATTCCGCCAGCCGTCACCGTCCTGGATTTCAAAGAGCTCCTTCAGACGCGGCAACTCTGTGGCGACAAACCGCAGCACTTCAGACTCACCATCGATCGCCAGCACTCCTTGATGATCCATACGAAAGCCTGCTGACTCCAATCGCTGCCAAGCGCCCTGCTCCCGCAGCAAATTCCGATGCCGGAATCGCAGTGGATCTCCAGAAGGATCCGGAATCGGGTAGAGGTCTGTCTCGCGCCACTCGCGACCAAAGTCCGCCCCGAGGGTGACCGGATGAGATGCCTGAGGGACAGGATGCACCGTCAAGGAGGCCTCAACGCGTCGCAGAGAACCGTCGAGCCGGAGACCAAAGACCGGATCCGCGGGCACGACCCGCACCTTTGCCAGGGGAGCCGCCGGGCTTTCGACGTCCAGGATTTCCCCGAGCGCCCCGAGGTTGGCCGCCACCCAGCGGGGCGTGCGCTCCACTTTGCGGCGCGTAAAAAGCTCATCCAGAAACTGCCGCAAGTTATTCACATGCGGACCATCAAGAAGCATAATCGTACCAGCCCCTTCATCGACTACCGACGAAACACCGCCAATACTCCTAACCGATAAAGCATTACTTAACACCTGAAGGTCAATGCTTTGCGATACGTTAACACGTACAATTTCATCAGAGAGATGCAAGTCATTGATAAGGAGCGCCTTCAGTGAGGATGTCACACTTGCAGAAGGTTTAGCGCTCAATGCGGGCAGTCCATTGTGGACCCGGGGATGTCCCTTCAATATTGTGAGTAACTCACCGAGATCTGCCGCAGGGAGTCGGAGTGGCATGGACTGGCATTTTAGTCCTCGCGTGAAAAGCCATTGGGCGATTTCCGCCTCTTTGGTCTCGCCACCGGCTTGGAAATCGAGGTACACCGGGACGGTTCCCTTGGGTAACTGAGAGAGATGAGAGAGAGGAATGTAGACGGTGAATTTTCCCGCTGGCACCGTGTTAAGATCCAGCACGGCTTTCGGAGTGGCATCGGCGCTTTTCACGCCCGCGGCATGAGAAGTCACACCCCTCGAAGACGAAGATCCGACCGGGCTGGCATACCGAGATGTTCCAGTACCTGGACGCGCCTCAGCCGTACCGGGTCCCGAACTGGCTGCTGGTCCGCCGCTGATCGCATAAAGTGCGACGGCCAATCCGTGCGAACAGATGAGGCCCCGCTGGGCATCACTGCAGGCACATCGGCAGTCCACCGTGCGCGCGTCCTTCACGGTCAGGGTGGCCTTGTAACGCCGTCCCCCCTGCCCTACCAGGCCCTGATAGACCTGGCCTTGATGGGAGGCTTCCGCCACGCCACCAGTCCGCACGTATTCCCTGGCCGACTTCATTGCCTGCCAGCCACCGATTTCACCGAGCCACTTTTCCGTCACCTGCATGGGGATTTATCTTGCTGTCATGCAGGTTTGTGATGATGGAATGCGCCCGTCAAGCTGCGTATGAGGATAGTTGCGATCGCGAACCAAAAGGGAGGTGTGGGAAAGACCACCACATCTCTAAATTTGTCTGCCTGTTTGGCAGCAAGAGGGCTGCGCGTGCTGCTCATTGACCTTGACCCCCAGGCCAATACGACGAGTGGCCTCGGCATCGCCCAGGAGGAGGGGGGGAGCCTATACCCCTGCCTGGTGAGCGATGTCAATCCCACCCAGGTGATCCGGAGCACCCGCCTGCCGAACCTTTCCATCATCCGCTCCCACCAGGAACTGGCGGGGTGCGAAGTGGAGCTGGCCCAGACCGGTCACCACCTCACGCGTCTGCGGGATGTGATGAAGCCGCTGCGCTATAGCGGCCACTTTGACTATGCGATCATGGACTGCCCGCCCTCTCTGGGTGTGCTCATGACGGGTGCTCTCGCCGCGGCGGACGAACTGCTGGTGCCGATCCAGTGCGAGTACTTCGGCCTGGAAGGTCTTTCCAAGATCGTGCAGATCGTCCAGCAGATCCGCGAAAGCGGGGCCAATCCCGCCCTGGCGCTGGAAGGCATCGTGATGACGATGTTCGACTCCCGGATGAACCTCTCCCAGCAGGTGGTCTCAGACGTGCGGAACTACTTCTCCCAGGTGGTGTATGACACCATCATCCCGCGCACGATCCGTCTTGGCGAAGCCCCGAGCTTTGGCAAGTCGATCATCGAGTACGAACCAAACGGTCGTGGCGCTCAGGCCTACCTGTCGCTGGCTGAGGAGTTCCTGCGTCGGCACGGGGATGCGCGGTAGGTCGGTAAACCAGTAATTCAGTAATTCGGTAGAACAGTGGTGGGGTAAACGGCGTGATGGGTGTCGAAGCACCCGGAGCTTACCTCTCACCTTTTACCATTTGCCTGAAGCTTCAGCACCTTTTGCGTCCAAATCGCGCCACTCGGTGCTATCCATCCCCATGGACCCAGCCCCAGATCCCCACCGCGCTCTGGTGCCGCTGTTGATGCGGCATGAGCGGCAGATCTTTGCTTACATTTACACGCTGGTGCCGCACCGTCATGATGCGGAGGACATCCTGCAGGAGACCTGCCTGACCATCTACGACAAGTTTCAGGAGTTCACCCCGGGCACCGATTTCCTGGCCTGGGCCATGCGCATCGCCTGGTGGAAGGTGCGCCAGGCCCGGCAGAAGTATGCGAGATCTAAGGTGGTCTTCAACGACGAGGTGCTGGAGGCGGTGGCTCACACCGCGGAAAACATGCAGGAGGAAACCTCCGCCATGCAGATCTGCCTGGCCCAGTGCCTGCAAAAGCTGAATGAACGGGACCGGCGCATGATCCTGACCCGCTACGAGCGCGGCAGCGGCGTGGAGCGGGCGGCGATGGTGAGCGGTCGGTCGCTTCAGGCGGCCTACAAGGCGCTCATGCGGATCAAACAGGTGCTGCACGACTGCGTGACGAATTCCATGTCGAAAGAGGAGGCCCTGTCATGAGCCACGAGGAAAGCAATCACAATCGGCTCTCTGACGAGGACACAGTGAAGCTGAACAGCTGGCTCCACGACCTGGAGGAACATCAACTGGCCGAGCCGGACCGGAAGGCCCTGGAGGCCATGTTGCTGGGCAGTGAACTCGCCCGCCGCTATCTGGTGCAAAGGCTGGGCATGGGAGCGACGCTCTGCCGGCTCGCGGACGAATCTCAGGAATCAGGCGATCAAGAGGGTGACGCCCCCCAAGGATTGCGTGCGCATGTGAATGCAGCCCGTTTGGAAGGGGCGCATCGACCAGGATCTCTGAGACGGGCATGGCCAGCCTCCGCCAAGCTGGCTCTCGCGGCCTCGCTGGTACTGTGTGCCTGCACTTTGGGCCTGCTCCTTTTCAGCCCGAGGTTGCACCGACATGACGGTCCCGGGTCCCAGGCAGAAGTGACAGATCAAGGCTGCGCGGTGCTCGTGGATGTGGTGGGCGCACAGTGGGCCAGCGACGGTGGATCCTGGCAGGTGGGCATGTCCGTGCCCGCTGGAAAGGTGAAGTTGCAGAGCGGTCTGGCGCGATTGGAATTCTACAGCGGAGCTTCGGTGACGCTTGAGGGCAATAGCGAGCTCGAGATCGTCTCGGTCAACGAGGCCAAGTGCCGGTTTGGCCAGATGCGGGTGCATGTGCCGCCTCACGCGCGTGGGTTCAAGCTGATGACTCCCGATGCCAAGGTGGTGGACCTGGGTACTGAGTTTGGCCTGAAGGTGAGCGACTCCGGCAAGTCGGATGTGCATGTCTTCGACGGTGAGGTGGAGGTGTATCCCGGAGCCGGCGACGACAAGCTGAACCTCAAAACAGGGGCCCGCTGGAACGCCGCCAATGGGGCGGGAACGACGGGGGCCGACACTCAGGCCTTCGCCGACATCGCCTCACTGCATGCAAAATCTCAGGATGCAGACGAACGCCGGAAGCTGGAGTGGCGGGTGGGACTGCAAAAGTTCCTCGAAGATCCCCGCCTGCTCGTGGGCTACACGTTTGAGCCGCTCAATGCGTGGGATCGCACCCTGCGGAATCAGCAACCCTATGCACCCGAGTTTACCAACGGCTCCGTCGTGGGTGCGCAGTGGGCGCAAGGGCGTTGGAGAGGCAAGCAGGCGTTGGACTTCAAGTCACCCGGCGACCGCGTGCGCCTGGCAGTGGCTGGCGAGTACGATGCCATCACGCTGGCGGCCTGGGTGCAGGTGGGCGGGGTGGACCGGAATTTCAACAGCCTCTTTCTCACGGATACCTGGACCTATGGCAACCCCCACTGGCAGATCATCCGGTCCGGAGCTGTCGCCCTGGGGGTGCACAACGGGAAAGGCGGCAGCCAGCACGTGCTCAACTCCCCTGTGCTCTTTGGCCCGGAGAATCTGGGGCTCTGGTTCCATGTGGCATCCACCTTCGATGTGCGCACGAGTATGCTGCGGCACTATGTGAATGGACGGCAGGTCAGTGAGTTGAAGGAGGCTAAAGTGGATCCCGCCACACGTATCCGTATCGGCAGCGGAGAACTGGGCAACTGGGGGCTGCCGGAAGGCAAAACGCCCCGTACTGAGGTGCGCAGCTTCAACGGTCGGATGGATGAGTTTCTGATGTTCAAGGAGGCTCTGAGCGCGAAGGAGATCGAGCGGATCTTCGAGATCGGGAAGCCAAATTGAAGACACCAGACTGCCAGACACCAGACCTGAGGGGCTGTAGCGCAGATTGGCAATCTGCCGTGCCGCCGATTGTTAATCGGCAGGGTGGCTCTGCGACGGAACGGAGTTAACACGACAGGAGCAGAGCAGTGCGTGTCCCGACTTTTGGAGTAAGTTCGCACCGGGGTTGGAGTACCGCTTTTAAGCGGAATCACGTCTCGCACGTCCCATGGCGAGATTCCATCCCCAGGCCCCCAAGCGATTGCCAATTGGTCAGTCGCTTCGCACCGGGAGCGCGATCAAGGGCCAATTGTATCCTGATTCCGCTTAAAAGCGGTACTCCAACCCTGCTGCGAAACGGTGGTTGTCACTTGGTGCCCCCAGACCAGGGGAGTCCAATGCGCCGCCTACTGCCTACTGCCCACTGATGACTGCCCACTGAATTCCCCTTGCCCCTCCCGGCCTCCCCGCCTACAAACGGGCCGATGTCCGAAACCACCGCCTCCCCTGCTCCCGCTGCTGCTGTCGCATCTGTCGAACACGTTCTGGTGATCCCCCGTGCGCTGTTCGATGAACTGGGGGCATTCCAGGGATTTCAGCCGGAGGTGGACCGTTATTTGGAGGCCATCCTGGCACCGGGCGCGAACTTCTTCCTTCCCCGCCCTGCCGCGGAACTGGACCCCACGCACAAGCAGATCATCCCGTACGCGATCTTTCACCACCAGGGCAAGTACCTCGTCTATACCCGGGGCGGCAAGTCGGGTGAAAAGCGCCTCGTGGCAAAGCGCAGCGTCGGCATCGGCGGCCACATCAACCCGCACGACGAACGCGAGGACTCCCTCGCCAAGACGACCTACCTCAACGGCGTGGAGCGCGAGATTGAAGAAGAGTTGGTGCTCACGGGCAGTCACACCCAGCAGGTCATTGGCCTGATCAATGATGACTCCAATGAGGTCGGCCAGGTCCACCTTGGCGTGGTGCACCTCTTTGATCTGGAGAGCGATCAAGTGACCTCCAACGAAGACGCCATTCAGGACCTGCAGTTCCTCAGCTTGGACGAGTTGGTCGCAGGGATCGAAAACCTCGAGACCTGGTCGGCGATTTGTGTGCGGCATCTGGTGGAGCGCAGGGCGTAGCGAGGCTTCAAAATTAAAACGCCAGACTTCAAAGAAGTCACAAGCCCCAAGCCTCAAGGCAGCGTGAGGATTGCCCGAACGTATGTTCCTTTGAACCTTGGAAGTTTGAGGCTTCCTTGATCGTTTGTATTTGAGGTTGAAGTTTTGTTCCCCGTCCAATTCCCGCCTCTGATGCGGTAACCCTGCAACTGCGCATGTCCTCTGACGCCTCCGCCTCCCTGCCCCAGCCACCCGAACACTACGAGACGTTCGTCCGGCTCTTCGTGCACCACGAAGGACGGTTGCGGGGCTTCCTGCGGACCTTGGTCCGGGATTGGGATGATGTGGACGAGGTGATGCAGGAGACCAGTCTGGTGGCTTGGCGGAAGTTCTCGCAGTTCGATCCGGACACGAATTTCATGGCCTGGGCGGCGGCGATTGCGCGATTTGAGGCGCTGAAGCACCTGCGAAAGCAATCCCGGGACCGGCTGGTGTTCAACGATGACATCCTGGACCTGCTGGCCGAGGAGAGCCTGGAAGAAGTGGACTCGCTGGAGCGCCACCGCTCCGCGTTGGGCAAATGCCTGGAGAAGCTCGATTCCCGCCAGAAGGAACTCCTGCAGCTCGCCTACCAGCCGGGGGTGAAGTTCCACGAGGTGGCCGCGCAGGCAGGCAAAAGCGCCCAGGCCTTCTACAAAACCATCCAGCGCATGCGGGCAGCCTTGCTCCAGTGCGCGGAGAAACAGATGCAGGCGGAGGCTGCGACCTGATCCACCATGGCGACCTTTGGTAACAGCGATGGCGGCAACGGCGGCGGTGGCGGGTGCAATCCGGGGAAACTTCCCGAGGCCAGCCGTCTGATCGGTGAATGGCTCAGCGGCAGCATCACGCCAGCAGATTTTGACCTCTTGCAGACGATGCTGCAGGATTGCAGCGAAGTGCGACGGATGCTACGTGAGGAGGTGAACCTCGAGCAGGTGCTTCGGGAGAACGCCAGCGTCACCGCGGACCTCAAGGCATGGAATCCAGAAGGCCTGCCAGATCATGAGGGCGAGGGCGAAGCGGCAGCCATCCCCTTCCCAGACCAGGGCACGAAGGCCCGGGCCAAGAAATACTGGATCTCCTGGGCCGCGGCAGCGTCAATGGCCGTGCTGCTCTCCGCAGGCACCTTTCTCTGGGGTGGCCGCCATGCGCTGAGCAAGGATCTGGTGCAGGAGGAGACCAATCGCGGCTGCGCCATCCTCACCCATGTGGTGAATGCTGAATGGCTGGATGATGACAACAGCCGGCGCACCGGCGACACCGTGAACTCTGGCATGCTCAAGCTGGCGTGCGGCTTTGCCCAAGTGGAGTTTTTCAGCGGGGCCACGCTCCTCATGGAGGGTGATGCTGAGCTGGAAATCGTCTCGCCCTGGGAGGCGATCTGTCACTCGGGCAAGGTGCGCGTGCGCGTGCCGCCGCCCGCGCGTGGCTTTCTGCTGCACGCCCCTGGCATGAAGTTGGTGGATCTGGGCACCGAGTTCGGTGTGCAAGTGAATCCGGAGGATCTGAGTTCCGAAGTGCACGTCTTTGAGGGGGAGGTGGAAGCTCATCCGACGAACCAGGACCTCATCAGCCTCAAGCAGGGCATGGGCCTGTACAAGGAAGGCAACAAGGTGGCCCCTCTCCCAGGCGTGCGTCCGGATGACTTCATGGGGATGGAGCGCCTGGACGCGATCACCGCCACCCGAGCCAAGGCCAGGTATGATGCCTGGGCCACGTGGAAGAAGGACATGTGC
The DNA here is from genome assembly GCF_000739635.1 of Verrucomicrobium sp. BvORR034. Taxonomy (GTDB): domain Bacteria; phylum Verrucomicrobiota; class Verrucomicrobiia; order Verrucomicrobiales; family Verrucomicrobiaceae; genus Verrucomicrobium. The sequence goes on from NZ_BATQ01000104.1 coordinate 56,362, forward strand.
GGCGACGAGCGGCTGGTGGTTTACTTTCCCTTCGAGCGTCAGGGCAAGTGGCAGCGCATGATCGGCAACGGCTGCAACCCCTGCAACCCTGACCGCAACGGCGGCGTGGTGGGCGCACGATGGACTCAGGGCCGCTGGCCCATGAAGGATGCCCTGGAATTCAAGCGTCCCGGGGATCGGGTGCGGCTGCGTATTGATGGTGAGTATGAGGCGCTTACGCTCACCTGCTGGGTGAAAGTGGACGGGCTGGACCGCAAGTTCAACGCCCTGCTCCTGACCGACGGCTATGATGCCGGTGAGCCCCACTGGCAGATCACCCAGGATGGGAAGCTCATGTTCTCCATCGCCTATCCAGACGAGGAGCACCCCGAGGTGAAACGCAATCAAGTGCACCTCTCCCCGGTCGTGTTCAATCGCTCCAACATCGGCCGCTGGCACCAGCTCGCTGTGACCTATGACAACTGCAGCGGCGAAGTGATCCAGTTTGTGGATGGCAAGGAAGTGAGCCGCGAGGTCTCGCCGCTCTACCAGCCCGGGCGCAAGATTGTCTATGGCGCCTGTGAGCTTGGCAACTGGGGCCTGCCCCTTCAGGACCACCAGTTCCCCGTGCGGAACCTCAATGGCTGCATGGACGAGTTTGCCATCTATCAGATCGCGCTTGCCGGCGACGAGCTGAAGAAGATCTACGAAGCCTCCAAGCCGGAGTAGGCGGGTTCATTGCGGATTCTGGAAGGGTGAATTTGGATTGTTTGTTTCCTCGATGCGATCTCACAGGCACTTCTGGGCGCTGATGACGGTGGCGGCAGTCACCGGGGGCGCCCCCACCCTGTTGGCGGCAGAGCCGGAGGCTGAGAAGCATTTCGTGTTGAAGGTACTGCCGCTCTTCAAGGAGAAATGCCTCGCCTGCCACGGGGACGACCCGAAGAAGTTCAAGGGTGGGTTCGACATGCGGACGCCGGAGCGGTTCTTCTCCGGTGGTGACAGTGAGAAGAACCCCGTCGTGCCCCGCAAGCCTGAGGAGAGTGTGCTCTACATTGCGGTGACCCGCACCGACTCCAGCCTGGCCATGCCCCCGAAGGAGAACGACAAACTCTCTGAGGCGCAGGTGGAGATCATCAAACGCTGGATCCTGGACGGTGGAATCTGGCCGGATGCCAAAAGGATCGCGGAAATCACGGAGGAACAAGCTCGCGCGCCCCAGTCTGCCGTCACCGGAGAGACGGGAGTCAAGGTGACCACCAGCGGCGGACTGTCGGGCGACTGGACGAACCGGCTCTACAAACCGGAAGATCTGTGGGCGTATGCGCCGCTTCGTGGCGAGACGCAAGACGAGAATCCTGAAGACGCCAGACCTGAAAACGGGCGTTCCATCGATCGCCTCATCGATGCCAGGATGAAGGAACTTGGGGTGGAGCCGGGACCTCTGGCGGACCGGAGAACGCTGATCCGCAGGGCGACGTTTGACCTCACCGGACTGCCACCGACTCCGCAGGAGGTGGCGCAATTCCTTGCAGACCCTGCCTCCGAGGAGGAGGCATTTGCAAGACTCGTGGATCGGCTCCTGGCCAGTCCCCACTATGGAGAACACTGGGCGCGTCACTGGCTGGATGTGGTGCGCTATGCGGACTCGTCCGGCTTTGCCAATGACTACGAGCGCGGCAATACCTGGCGGTACCGCGACTACGTCATCCGGGCGTTCAACGAGGACAAACCGTATGACCAGTTCATCCGGGAGCAGATCGCCGGAGATGAACTCCCGCCAGACCGGACCAAGACACCTGAATCAGAAAGGCTCATCGCCACCGGATTCCTGCGCATGGGGCCCTGGGAACTGACCGGCATGGAGGTGCCGAAGGTAGCGCGTCAACGCTTCCTGGATGACGTGACGGACATCGTGGGGCAGGCCTTCCTGGGGCACACCCTGCAGTGTGCGAGGTGTCATGATCACAAGTTCGATCCCATACCGACGCAGGACTACTACGCCATGCAGGCCTGCTTTGCCACCACCCAGCTCTCCGAGCGGGAGGCCCCTTTCCTGCCGGCGGAGAACACCAGCGGGTTTGAGGAAATCAAGTATCTGGAGATGCGCCGGGCGGAGCATCTGGTCGGTCTGCGCCATCTCGATGACGTCTCGCTCAAGGCGGCCGATGCCTGGTTCAAGGAAAAGAACCTCGGCCGCAGTGCCTGGGATGCCGCCCTGGCGAAAAGCCGGGACCGTCAGCCGGGAACCAGGCCCAATGCCCGCAGGGAGTTTGTCGGCCTCTTCGACGCCACCCGCAATGCCTTGCAGCAACAAGGTGTGCCGGAGGCTGAGTATCCGCCGAAAAACCTCGGATTCAGCGTGGAGGACTACGGTCATGAACGCATCGCGCGGAAGGGGCTGGAGCGCCTGCGCTGGGAGATGGAGCGATACGCTCCCTATGCCTTCGCCGTCTATGCAGGCAGGACGCCCGCGTTAAAGTCCGTGAATGCCCCGCTGCGGGTGCCGGCGACCCGGCTGGAGGATGGCGAACTGGAAAGCACCGCGATCTTGGCAGGCGGAGATCCCTTCTCGCCCAAAACGCCGGTGAGACCCGGCACGCTGAGTGCCCTGGGAGGACGCAGCGCCGTCATCCCGGAGGGCATTGAAGGCCGACGACTGGCGTTGGCAGATTGGATCGCCTCCGCGGACAATCCCCTCACGACCCGCAGCATCGTGAACCGCCTCTGGCAGTGGCACTTTGGACGTCCTATCGCGGGGAATCCCAACAACTTCGGTGCCACCGGGAAGAAACCAACGCATCCCGAGCTCTTGGACTGGCTGGCGGATCGCCTCGTGAAAGAAGGATGGTCGATCAAAGCGATGCATCGTGTCATCATGATGAGTGAGGCCTACCGACGCAGTGCCGGGCATCCCAATCCGGAGATGCTCAAAGAGCGAGACCCTCATGGCGTGAGTTACGCCGCCTTCCAGCCGCGGCGGATCACCGCCGAGGAGATTCGGGACGCCATGCTGCTCGCATCCGGAGAGCTAAATCCCACGCTCGGCGGCATCCCTGCACGGCCGGAGATCAATCTGGAGGCCGCGCTACAGCCGCGGCAGGTGATGGGCACCTTCGCCCCAGCCTGGCAGCCCAATCCCCTGCCCGCCCAGAGGCACCGTCGCTCCATCTATGTGCTGAAGCTGCATGGTCTGCGGGACCCTTTTATGGAGGTGTTCAACGAGCCCACGCCGGAGTTTTCCTGTGAAGGCAGGGATGCCTCCAATGTCACGCCCCAGGTGTTCAGCCTTTTCAACAGTGCCGCCACGTTCAACCGCGCCCTGCAACTGGCGCGCCGAGTTCACCGGGACGGAGTTACGGAGGCCGAAGCCATCACCGCGCTCTTTCTGCATACCTGTGGTCGTCCTCCCACAGAGCAGGAGCAGCAGAGCTGCCTGAGGCACTGGGAGAACATGACTCGGCGGCATGAAGGGCTGACTCTGCCCAGGCACGTGCTCCCCACCGAGGTGGTTCGAGAGGCGGTGGAAGAGAATACCGGGGAGAAATTCACCTTCACCGAGCGGTTGCATGTCTCTGCGGACTATCAGCCGGACCTCGTCCCTGGTGAGATGAATGCAAAGCTGCGCGGGCTTGCAGAAGTGGCCCTGGTGCTCTTTAATTCCAACGAATTCGCGTTCGTGTATTAGGGGGCTTCGCTGAGGTGGGGGCATATCAGAGCGCCGGTTCCCCATTTTCCGTTGCCATGAAGACCCCGCATGACTTTTTCAAGGCCATCACCGGCATCGCCATGGAGAACGGGATTCGTTATCTCCTCTTCGCCGGCTTCGCGTGGCTCCTGGCGTATGTGCTGTTCCGGCGTCGCTGGTTTCACCGCAAGATCATTGCCCGACTGCCCTCATCCGCCGATGTGCGACGTGAGATGGGCTACTCGGTGCTCACGGTGCTCATCTACGGCATCGGGGGCACGCTCACCATCTGGATGGCCAAGCAGGGGTGGACGCACCTGTACGGCCGCATCCCCAAGTTTGGCTGGGGCTGGTTTGTGGCCAGCATCTTCTGCATCATCATCCTGCACGATGCCTACTTCTATTGGACGCACCGGCTTATGCATCATCCGCGGCTCTATCGCTGGTTTCACCGGGTGCATCATCAGTCCAACAATCCCTCACCGTGGGCCGCGTACTCCTTTGGCCCGCTGGAGGCCGCCATCCAGGTGGGCATCTTCCCGCTCTCTGTGCTGGTGATGCCCGTGCATCCCCTGGCCTTCTTCATCTTTCTGGTGTGGCAGATTGCCTTCAATGTCGCTGGACACACCGGGTTTGAGTTCTATCCCCGTTGGTGGCTGGATACGTGGTTTGGCCGGTTCATGAACACCCCTACGAATCACGTCATGCACCATGAGTACTACCGCGGAAACTATGGGTTGTACTTCAATGTCTGGGACCGCCTCATGGGGACGAACCATGAGAAGTATGAGGAGCGATTCAAGGAAGTAACAGGCCGCAGCCGGGCAGCGTGAGAGAGGGGAAAGTCAGTCGTGGCTGGGTTCGTAAGAACCTGGTCAGGTCGCTTGGGGCCCATGACGCTCTGCTCACACCGCAGGGCCGTGCCACCCTTCCGCACTTTCACAAGTGCAGCTACGAGCTTCGAACAGATCTGCGATGATCCTCAGTCGTGGCTGGGTTCGTAAGAACCTGGTCAGGTCGCTTGGGGCCCATGACGATCTGCTCACACCACAGGGACGCGCCACCCTTCCGCACTTTCACAAGTGCAGCCACGAGCTTCGAATTGCCCTGCGATGAGATCCTCAGTCGTGGCTGGGTTCGTAAGAACCTGGTCAGGCTGCTAGGGGCCCATGACGCTCTGCTCACACCGCAGGGCCACGCCACCCTTCCGCACTTTCACAAGTGCAGCCACGAGCTTCGAACTGCTCTGCGGGCACCCGCAATTCCCTTCGACATTCCCCGGGGGTTTTGTATTCGTCCCACCACCCACGCATGTCCACGCCGTCCCCCACCCGTCGCGACTTTCTTGCCCTGTCTGGCACCTCTCTCCTGGGATTGGCGGGCTGCGACGGCCCGGCCGCCCCGGCCTTCACTCCAAAGACCACCTTGGGCATCACGGGGCCTCAGTTCACACTCAATGGGAGGCCCACCTTCCTGCTCGGCTGCAGCTACTACGCAGCACTGGGAGCTCCGGACAGCACTTGGAAGTCGGACCTGGATGAACTGCAACGCCTCGGGTTCAACTGGATCCGGATGTGGGCCACTTGGGCCTCATTCGATAACGACATCTCCGCCGTGCATCCCAAGACGGGCAAGGCCCGGCAGCCGTATCTGGATCGGCTGAAAGCGCTGCTGACCAATTGCGATGCCCGCGGCATGGTCGTGGACGTGAGCCTCTCTCGGGGCAACAGCGTGACTGGACCAGCCAAGCTGCAGAAACACGAGGCGCATGGGGAAGCCGTTCGCACGCTGGTGAGTGAACTCAAGGACTGGAAGAACTGGTACCTTGACCTCAGCAACGAGCGGAACCTGACTGACAAGCGCTTCTGCAGCTACGATGAACTGGCGGCTCTGGCCGGCCTCTCCCGATCCATCGACCCGGGTCGTCTGCTCACCGCCTCGTTTGCGGGAGATTTCTCCCCAGATGATCTCCAGGCCTACTCCCAGCAGGTGAAGGTGGACTTTCTTAGCCCGCATCGTCCCCGTGGTGCCAACTCCCCTGCCGAGACCGAAACGCGAACGACGGAGTGGCGGGCCACGACGCTCAAGCTGGGCAAGGAGCTGCCCGTGATGCACCAGGAGCCGTTCCGTCGGGGCTACGGCTTCTCCCCCGAGGTGAAGGACTTTCTCACCGATCTGGAAGGGGCGGTGCGGGCAGGTGCAGGCGGATGGTGTTTCCATCAAGGCGATGTCCGCAAGGCCCCCGACGGTCGCCCCCGACGATCCTTCGATCTGCGGGACGGGCCCCTGTTCAGTCAGCTGGACGACGTGGAGAAACAAGCCATCAGCCAAATGGCGGCATCGGTCAAAACGGCCTCGGGAACGCGCTAGGCGCCGCTACTGGGTGCGGAATTCCTCCGCTTTCTCCATTTCCTGTCCAGATTGGTTCTGCGGCGGCGTTTCCCTCGTGTCCGAGTTCCGTCCCCGCCGCCATGTCCGCTCCGTCTACTCCGTTCTCCTGCGCCGGTCACCGGGCAGTCTGGGCGCCGACGCGTCGGGAGTTTGTCTACAGCCTCGGGGCGAGCATTGGCAGTGTGGCTCTGACCCAGGCGCTCGCGGGAGAGAACTCCGCGACGGGACCGCTCGCGCCCAAAGCTGCCCATGTGCCCGCCCGGGCCAAGCGCTGCATCTTCCTCATGATGGAGGGCGGTCCGTCCCACATCGACACCTTTGATCCCAAGCCCGCTCTCAAGCGGCTGCATCTGAAGGAATTCGTGCGCAACGATGTGCAGCAGTCGGCCATGTCCGGTGGGAAGAGGTACTACGTGCAGAGCCCGTTCGGCTTTGCCAAGTACGGCGAAAGCGGGGCCGACATGTGCGACCAATGGGAGCATCTGCGGCATCACGCGGATGACCTCTGCTTCTACCGCGGCTGTCAGGTTGACTCCGTGAACCACCCGACGGCGATGTACCAGATGAACACGGGAAACCGCTTTGGCGGAGATCCCGGCATCGGCGGCTGGGTAACGCATGGCCTGGGCTCGGTGAACCAGAACCTGCCGGGGTTCATCGTCTTGCCGGAGGTTTCCTATCCACAGGGCGGCTCTGCGAATTGGAGCAACGGTTACCTGCCAGCCAGCTTCCAAGGCACGCCCTTGCGAGCCCGAGGCTCCCCGATTCTGGATCTCCAGCCAGCACCGGGCATCACGGCCGAACATCAGCGGGCCAACCTGGATCTGCTGGAGGCCTTGAACCAGCGTCATCAAGCGGAACATCCCTGGCATGACGACCTCGCTGCTCGTATGGAAAACTACGAGCTGGCGTTTCGCATGCAGATGCAGGTGCCGGGCGTGCTGGACATCAGCAAGGAGAATGCCCAGACGCAGGAGATGTACGGGATCGGCAGTGGTCCCACGGACGCCTTTGGCCGCAAGTGCCTCCTGGCCCGCAAGCTGGTGGAACAAGGGGTGCGCTTTGTGCAAGTGTATGCCGGCACGTGGGATTCCCACGACTACATCGAGCGTGCGCACGGCAATCTGATCCGTGCGGTGGACAGCCCCATCGCGGGTCTGCTCGCCGACCTGAAACAACGGGGCCTGCTGGAGGATACCTTGGTGGTGTGGTGCGGCGAGTTCGGCCGCAGCCCGGACAACGGCGTGCGCGGCGGCACGGCCTATGGGCGCGATCACAACCCCAAGGCCATGACGGTCTGGATGGCGGGCGGAGGGGTGCGGGCCGGCCACACGATCGGAGCCACGGACGAAACCGGTGCCCAGGCTGTCGATTGTGTGCACCATGTGCGGGATCTCCACGTGACGCTGCTGCGGCTCCTGGGGCTGGATGACAACAAGCTCACGTACTTCCATGCCGGGCGCTTCAAGCAACTCTCGCAGTTCGGGGGCAGCGTCATCAAGGAACTCATCGCCTAGACGCTCGCCCCCTTTTGAGGTAGGCTGGGTTCGTGGAAGCACCCCGCGTCTGTGATACCAAACCCTGCGTCGTCGAGCTGGAGCCCGGCGTGCACTGGTGGTGCTCCTGCGGTCTCTCCGGCCACCAGCCTTTCTGCGATGGCAGTCACAAGGGGACCGGCCTGCCACCCAAGAAGATCGTCGCGGACAAGCCCACCGTGGTGAGCCTGTGCAACTGCAAGCACACCAAGACTCCGCCCTACTGCGACGGATCTCACGCGGAGCTGGCAGGCGGGTAGCAGCTCACCTGCTTACGAGGTTTTTAGCCCGAGAAACTTCGCCAGCTCTTTGACGGCTCCAGAGGCCTTGTGGCCACGACGGACGGTTCGATTCACCACTTCCAGACGGCGTTCCTGGCGGTTCGCTTTTGGGTCCACATGCCCGGCAATTTCCAGATTCGAGAGCAGCGGCAGCGCGTAGTACCCTCGCACCCGCTTCACGGCGGGAGTGTACACCTCCCAGGTGTAGTCAAAGTCCCAGAGCTGCCGGGTCACCTTCCGGTCATAGATCAGGGGATCCAGCGGAGCGAGCAAGGTGGGAAGGCGATCCCCTTCGTCCAGGCTATCGAGCAGGGGTAAATCCTCCCGCAGGCAGTACCAGAGCGGGCCATCCTCCACCTTGATGGGGTGCACCAGATCTTCAACCACCGGCAGTTCCAGTTTCGTGAGAGCGACGAGCCGCCGTTGCCGAAGCTTCTGCAACACAGACCAGCGCCTAATCGCCACCGCATCCGGCTCGGACTGGCTCAGGACAGACGATGGAATGACCCGTTCTGTAAGGTCATAGAGGCGGCGGATGCCCTCGCGCCGGGCAATCATGACGCGACCATGGAAGAAGAGCTTCTGCAGAGTGGCCTTGGCCAGCGTCGCCTGGCTGCCCCAGCCGTGATGGGAGCGTTGATCATCGTCCACATCATCGGAAGCCATAGGGCCTCGCTCCGTCATCTCGGCGAGGATCCTCTCGGCCAGCTTGGATTCGCGATCATCCAGTTTGCCGGACCAGATGCTGTCCGTACCCGTGCGATGGCGCATGGTCGCCAGCAGATACGGCCAAGCCTCCAGCGGCAGGGCCACGAGGATGTGGCTGTGGGGCAGATGATGCTCGAACGCCAGCCTTTCCTCCGCCGGGAGCGGAGCGGGCTCCGAGCCGTGCAGGAAGCGAAAGAGGTCCCCTTCCCGATAGCCCTGCACGCGGTTGCGCAAGATCAGATCTTGCATGCGGCCACAGACATTGATGGGGTCAATCTGGATGTAGCCGTGATGACGCAGTGCCGTCGCCACGTCTGGCACCATGGCGTTAAGCAGCACGGACTTGCAGTGGAATCGACGGGCGTCTGAGAGGGAGAGCGAGAGGGGCGCAGTCACGGCAGGAAGGGAGTGTTCATTATACCACCTACGCCCACCCTTGCAAGGCGGACCAAGTCGATGAAACTTTCTCCTCAATGACCGAGGCCCAGCTCATCCAGAACTATGTGCGCGTTCGCGTGACCCCAGCGCGCATCATGATCGAGGTCAAAGTGGAGGAGCCGCAGGATGAAGATGGCGACGTCCCCTTCTCCCGCTGGTCTTTGGCTGCGGCCCTGCCCAAGCTCTCCCTGGCTACGGCCGTGGAGCGGGCCCGGATGATGGCCGTGGCGGATCGACGCTACTTCCGCACCTGTGACGACTGCGGTGACCGGCTGCCTTTGGCCCAGATCATCAGCTATGATGACGGTACGGAGCACTGCCAGGATTGTGCCAAAGAGGCTGGCGGAGAGGAATAGCGTCACCCGCCCGCGTCCTACAGCGTCCCTACTGTCGCGCTACTCCTGGCAAACGATGCCGAGCTAAAGCTCTGCACTCCTTTCGGCTACCTCCACGGGCGTAGTCCGGTTGTGCCAACCAGCTGGCGAGCGGAGTGGCCGACGGGCAATCACATTGAATCAGGTCTGGCCGCAGCGCCTCCTCCTGAACGGCTGAGGACAGCCGCACCACGACAGGCAAAGGGGCTCCAGGTCCCAACGCCGGGTTCGCCATAGTGTGACTGGAGTAGCGCGACTGACGCACTGAAGAGACTGTGTCAAAACTCGCATCGCTACTGGATACCCATCCACTGCGGCCACCGGAGCGTCTTTTTCGAGCGCATCAGCCGACATCCTCTCATCCCAAACCCCAGCACACGGGTTAGAGGACTCACCCCCTCACAAGGCCCCGCGAAAGCGGCGAGAATCGCCGCACTCCAAAAGGTGCTTCGCATCCAGGTGTTGGGGCTGGGCTCGTCGTCAAACGCACTGGCGCTTGCAACACCGGAGGCTCTTCCGTATCCAATCTCCATCCACCCAGCACTCCAACACTCCCTTCCGCATTCCCTCAACTCGCCCTCTCATACCAACTGCTCCGCGGAAAGAACCTCAACGGCACCATGCCGAGCCAGCCGTTCTCGCGTTGTTTCTCCACGCGGATCTCGGTGTCGTGCAGGCTCGCGTCCTGCAGCGGGGTGAGCTTGTTGTCGCGGCGCAGGGCGTCTTTCTCGGGGTTTCTTGAGACGGCGACGATGTTGTCCGCATTGTTGGCGATGAGCGAGCTGCCCTTGATCTCGAGCCGGTCCTGCCGCTGGCCGGAGGCGCTTTTTCTGGGGTGGGCCACGAGGTGAACGTGGGCGCCGGTCTCCTTGGCGAACTCCTGAAGCCGGTTCATGAAGCGGCCCTGTTCTGCGAACTCCTCCTCCAGTCCGTCCACGCGCATGAGGCTGTCCACGATGAAGTGCTGCACGCCGTGGCGCTGGAAGGAGAACATCATCATCTCCAGCAGCATGTCCTGGCTGATGTAGCCCACCACGTCGGCAAAGACGAGGCGGGTGCCGAACTTCTCCAGAAACGTCACCGCATGCGATGGCGTGGCGGGTTCTTGGAAATAGGTGGTCGTGAGACGGCGCAGGGTGGACTCTGCCCTCATTTCCATCGAGGCCATGAAGACGCCGGTCTGGCTGAGCTGGCTGAGGATGTTGAGCGCCACGAAGTTCAGGAAGGTGCTCTTCCCCTGCCCGTAGGCGCCGGTCCAGACGGTGAGCTCGTACGGGCGGAAGTAGAAGCCCTGGTGGGGCCACGCCACGCGCAGGAAGTCCAGCGTGAAGGGCTCTGGCTTGGGCTCCAGCTCGCTCATTAGGCGCTGGTGCAGTTCCTGTCCCAGGAGGAGCTTGTGGATCTGCGGCGGCCGGGCTTGGGCGATCCAGTGCTCCGCATCGTCGGCGGTGCAGCCCTCCAGCAGGCACTCGTTGGCGTCCTTGTGCGGGAGCTTCACCAGCAGGCAGCGGTGCCGCCCCAGACGCTGCATCACGCGGTTCGCGTTCTCCGCGCCCGCGCCGTCCATGTCGAACGAGAGGTAGATGTGGTCGAACAGCTCCAGTTGATCCCACTCGTGATCGATCCACGCCGCCCCCGTGCCATTGGGCACGCTCAGCGCAGGCACGCCCCATTGCGTCCAGGTCATCGCGTCGATCTGGCCCTCGCACAGCAGAACCGTGCGCTTTTCCCAGGCGGACTTCGGCAGCGCCTGCCAGCCGAAGAGGCTCGGGGCGCATCCTGCATCCTGCCAGACACGTTTCCTCGCACCCAGCCCGCTTTCATTGGTGCCCGGCACCGTTCGGTAGGAGCGGTTCACCAGCGTGCCATCCGGCGCATGACAGGGAAAGACCAGCGCCCCGGCGGAAGGCAGCCCCTCCACGCCGAAGCGACGCACCACCGCCGGATCCAGCCCGCGCTGGAGCTGCAGGTACCGCATGACCACGCCATCCTCCGCCACCGGGATGACCCCGGCCTGCTCGCGCACTGGCGGCGCTTGATATTGCCTTGAACTCGCTGTGGCAGGCTCCGGGCCCAGCATCCCCAGGTACTCCTTCGCCTCGCGGAAGGCCTCGGCCAGCGGGATGCCGCGTGCGGCGGCCCAGAGGTCCAGCAAGTCCCCGTGGCGACCTTCCTCCGCCCAGTCCCGCCAGCGGCCCGCGTGCTCGCCACTGAGCTGCACCTTGAGGCTCTGCCCTGGTCCGCCCTGGACGTCTCCGGTCAGCCACTCCGCGCCCTTCCGGGTGCCGCCGGGAAGCAGGCGCAGGCAGACGGATTCCACCCTGTCCGCCAGACGGCGGGAAACCTCATGTGCTGAATGTCGCAAGTTGATCATCATGTTGCTGCGGCTCTTGTTGCTGCTGTGTCCACGTACCCTCTCACCAGGGCAGACCGCCCCCGTTGATCGCCGCCCCCTCCTGCTCCCATGCTGGCAGCGGAGCGTCCGTAAGCTGACTCTGCGCCAAAGCCCGTTGCAGAGGCGAGAGGCCGTCCGCGTCTTTCACGCCAAAGGGCGAGGACATGGGCAATGGCAAGGGCGCAAGCAGCGGCGCGGTCTGCTGGACCGGTGCTGCAGCAGAGGAACCGCCGTCTTCCCAGCGTCGGCCGTTGATCCAAGTTGCAGGCAGCGGGATAAACCGGCCATCCTGCTCCCGCCACGCCGGGCTGGTGGATTGACGCCCTAGAGCCTGCATGAGGTCAGCCAGTCGCGGGCGCTCTCTGCCCTTCACGTTGCGCCAGGCTTGCTCCGCCTTGCGCCGCGCGTCTTTGCGCGGGTAGTTGGTCCAGAACTCCTCGAACCCCGCCAGCCACGAGGCATCTTTCTCCAGAGGCGGGGAGCTGGGGGTCGGGGTCTGGTTTTGAATCTGAGAGAAGTTGGAAACAGACACGCTCAGGGGCGCAGCCCCGGCTGGCTTTCCAGGGGTTGGGGGTTGGCCTTGGGCTTGTTCGAGCGTTGGTGTTTCTGTTTTGCTTTCCTCTTCTTTTACTCTTCCAGTTTCTCTTTCTATTCCTATTTCCTTTTCTCTTTTGTTGAACGACTGGGGTGGTTCTTGTTGAACGACTTCGCTGTTTCCGTTCAACGGACGTTCAGCGGTTTTTCCCTTATCCCAGGCCGATTCCAGCGCCATCTCGTTTTCATTTTGTACTGGCTTCCTTCTGGCATGGCCGCTTGCCACTCCGGCCGCTGCAGCGACTTTTCGCTTCTTTCTACATGCCCGTTCCTGGTTGATTGGGTACTTTGACACCAGGAGATCGTCTCCATCCCAGGAGAAGAGGGTCTGGCACCGCTCGATCACCTTGCGGCACACACCCGTGGTTTGGCGCCATCTCGCGTCGCTCCACAGGCGCGCCCCCTTGATCCTGCCTCGGTTCTCCTGGTCCACGCAATAGCCACTGACCCGCGTCCAGGCCCCCACCTCTTCCAGGCTCAAGTCCGCCATGGCCCCTGACCGCACCCACTTCACATCCATATTCCAGTACCGCATTGTTTTGTATCCTCCTTGGAATGATCCCTCTCCCGTTCTGATTCTCTATTTCCTGCAACCCAAACCTCCCGCCGCTGGCCTCTGACATGAGCGGCCTGGGGCAGAAATGGTTATTCCGCAAACGCGTTCGCCCTCGGCCCCGTGCCGGAGTCATCTGCGGAGAGCAGGCCCATTTCCTGCAGTTTCAGCATCGCCAGATGGCGCAATTGCTGCCCCCGGCTCCGGTTCTCCCGCCGTGCGAGGGCCTCGATGACCGACCGCTCCTTGTGAGTCAGCGGCGTGTTGATGTAGCTGGGTGCCCTGCCTTGCGCAGGCTGTGGCACGTGTTTTGTTTGAGCCGACTCCCCTGCAAAATCCCCCTCTGCTGCCATGAAGTATAGTGCGTTAAGCTCGCTGAAAAATCAAACGAAAGTTGTCAGAAGTTGATTGGAATGGGCGGCGGCGTGCGGACGATGGGAACGAGCGAGCCGGGGTCGGGAATGGTTGGTTGGCGTTGTGCGGGCGTGATGCCGCAGACGCTTCAGCTAGTGCCTCCTCACGTCGACAACTACGACCGGCCATGGCGATGATTCGGCAGAAGGCGAGCTCAAAGACCCAATGCCTCCGCACACACCCTGATGGCTCACGCCTGAACACCCACCCGCTGGTGTTTGATCCCAGCCACCCAGCGCCGATATAGTAGTCGACGTGAGGAGGCACTAGCTGAAGCGTTTGCCAGGTTTATCTCGTGGCTAATGACCTTTTGCCCAGCACGGCTGCGCAGACTTTCCGATGGAACGCGCTGCCAGCTCCATTCAGTTGGAAGCTGTTCGTAGTCCAAACTTTGGCGGTTTGCCCAGGACGCGTTACGGGAGATCGACTGAGGCAAACTAATGTTTAAATCACGAACAGAGCCTCGCTGGCGCGGTTGGGAGGGATAGGGTCGTGGGTGCAGCAGGTGCCGTCGGCGCCTGGGGCGTCAAGTTGTTTCCCATAACGCAATGTCAACCACTCCGTTCCCAAGCCGGTTGGCACAACCGGACTACGCCTGTGGCGGCAGCTTGCAGAAGCCTTGCCATCTCCTGGCGGTCAGGATGGTTTGTGGAACTCCGTTGGAGTTCCAGCGCTACCCTCCGATACCCAGGGTGGTGACCGCTTCGCGGTCTGACCCTGGGCTGGCATGTATCAGGCCGTTGGCGTGGGGCTTCTGCTTGGCAATCATCCTCGACATTGGTGTGTCAGCTTCAGCGACTAGAACGCAGAGACTTCACCTTCTTTACCATCGAGACCGCCTCAGCAACATCTAGCTTTTTTTCCACCAAACTATTACCCTCAAGTTGCCAAAGATCAGTGCCAACATCCCCACTGTAAAACCACAGCTTCATGGAACTTTCATCCCAATAGTAGAACCAAGTGGAATAGTTGCTCGCCCTCGGATGGTGCGCAAGGATGTCCACTCCGTTACGCCTCACCGTCCCGGATATAAGATTGTCCGCTTTGTAAACAGTGATGAAAAAGTCACCATTAAACTTATGCTCTCCCTCTTGATCGAAAACATTGGGCACAGCAGGAGCGCGAGAAGCTTGTCTACAAGCGCTGACCATCAGCATGGCGATCAATATTCTTAGTAAAGTCATTGCCTAGGTGGATAATCGCCTAACCGTTTTCTCACAAATCCTACATCGTCCAGCTGCAAATCAAACTCCCAAGGCTCAAAACTTCTGCGCTTAGATATGGCCGGTTTGTAGAACTCCTTTGGAGTTCGTGCGTTACCCCTCCCGGAACCCCGGGTTGGCGACCGCTTCGCGGCCTGACCCTGGGCTAAGAACCTGTTTGGATAAAAATGGTGGGGGTGTTGCGAGGCATTTTGAGTCTGGACAAGGCGCGAAGAGGGCGTGAATCGAGATTCACAACCGATGAGCAACGCAGTCCAGGCTCAAAAGGACCGCAACCCGGTGGGGGCAGTTCTCAGGCCCGGCGAAGCCGCTCTTATCTCATTCCCTTAATTGAACCTGCCACACCCGGAGGTTTTCATCCAAACAGGTTCTAACATGTATCACGCCGTTGGCGTGGGGTTTCCGCGCAGAGACCCGATGTGGCAGCCTAAAGTCGTCCAACGCTTCGGCCCGGTATTGGTTGACGTGGGTAGCGCGACTGACGAGCTAAAGCTCTGCACTCCTTTGCTGGCGCTTGTTTGGAGGTCCCGGGGCATTGCGGCACTTTCCTGTAACCTCCCCCCAATGCCGCCCTCATGTCTTTCCTCTTCTGTCTTCCAGTCTTCTGTCTCCCGGCTCCGCCGGGCTTCACCAACTCCCGCCCAACGCCCGGATCAGGCCCACGGTGGCGATGTGCCCTTGCGCCTTGAGCAGCGCGTACTGCCTCTCCCGCAGCAAGCTGGTGCGCTCGGCGTCCAGCAGTTCCAAATAACTGATGCTGCCGCCTTCGTAGAGCTGGCGGGTCAACGCGGTCGCCTTCAGCGCGGCATCCAGTGCTTCCTTCTGGGCGACGGTTTGCTCTTTGCGGTAGCGGATCTGGATCAAAGACGTCTCCACGTCCTTCACGGCGGACAACACTGACTGGCGAAACTTGGCGGTGCTCTCCTCATGCACGGCGCGGGCGCGGGCGACTTTGGCCTTGGTGACGAAGACGCCGGTGATGGGGACGCTCACGCTGGGGCCGAAGGACCAGACGCGACTGTCGGCATTGAAGAGCGAGGAGGTGTCCTTGCTCAAATAACCGGCCTGCCCGGTGAGGCTGACGGTTGGGAAATAACCGGCGATCTCCACGCCGATCTCCGCATTACGGGCGGCGACGAGTCGCTCGGCAGCGGCCACATCCGGACGACGCTCCAGCACATCTGCGGGGATGCCGGCAGGGATCTTGGGCGGGGTGCCCTGGATCTCCGCCCTAGAGACGCTGAACTGGCTGGCGGGCTGGCCGCAGAGCAGCGCGAGCACGTTGACGGTCTCCTCACGCTGGCGCTTCACATCGGCCATGTCGGCCTTGACGGTCGCGACCTCACTCCGAGCCCGGGCGTGATCGGCCTCGGGGATGGTCCCGGCGGTGAAGCGCTGATCGATCAGGCCAAAGGTCTTCTCCTGGCTGGCCAGGGTGCGCTGGAGCGCGGCCATCTGGGAGTCCAGACTGCGGATGAGGAAATACTGGCTGGCGACATCGCCGGTCAGGGAGAGCAGCACGCTGTGGTAGTCGCCCACACTGGCGTCCACCTGGGCATTGGCGGACTCGATAGAGCGGCGCACGCGGCCCCAGAGATCGATCTCATAGCTGAGCTGCAAGGGCACGCTGAAGGTGTTGATGTGCGATGACGGGATCGCGATGGGCACGGGCGAGGGCGGATTCCCCGAGGTGCGCTCCCTCTGGGCCCGTCCGTCCACGCTGATGTCGGGGGCATAAGCCGCCACGCTCAGTCCGGCAGCAGCGCGGGCCTGGTCGATGCGGGCCATCGCCATGCGGATCTCCTGGTTGTTTCCCAGAGCCATCGCCTCCAGGCGGTTCAGCTCGGCGTCCTTGAAGATTCGCCACCACTCACCGCGGGGCTGGCTGTCCCTGGGACTGGCCTGCTGCCACTTCCACGTGGCGGGCGTGAGGGCGCTCACGTCCGGCTTCTCGTACTTGGGGCCCACGGTGCAGCCGGTGAAGGCGAGGAGGGGCAGGAGTCCGGCGCAGGTGGCCGTGCGGAGGGATTTCATGAGAAAAACGAAAACGGAGTCAGGCAATCAATCAATGAGCAGGCTGTGGGGCGGCATCGGCATCAGCAGCGGCCTCGCGGGCGGCGCGCTTCGCCTGGCGGCGGTCCGAGCGTTTTTTCCTCCAACCGATGACGTCATCGAAGAGGGAGTAGAACACCGGCGTGGCCAGCAGGGTGAGCAGCAGGGACATCATCTGCCCGCCGATGATGACCCCGGCGGTGGCGTTGTTGAAGGCAGCGCCCACGCCCTTGGAGAACATCAGGGGCACCATCCCGGCCACGAAGGCCAGGGTGGTCATGAGGATGGGGCGCAGACGGTCCTTGTTCGCCTGCAGGATGGCTTCCAGCCGGTTCATGCCCTTCTCTCGAAGCTGGTTCGTGTGGTCGATCTGCAAGATGCCGTTCTTCTTCACCATGCCGAACAGCACCAGGATCCCCAGCACGGAGAAGATGTTGAGCGACTGGTTGAAGAGCAGCAGCGAGAGGATGGCAAACGGCAGCGTGAGCGGCAGCGCCAGCAGGATGGTAAAGGGGTGCAGCCAGGACTCGAACTGCGCGGCCAGAATGAGGTACATGAAGATGAACGCCATGCCGAAGGCG
Organism: Verrucomicrobium sp. BvORR034; assembly: GCF_000739635.1. Classification (GTDB taxonomy): domain Bacteria; phylum Verrucomicrobiota; class Verrucomicrobiia; order Verrucomicrobiales; family Verrucomicrobiaceae; genus Verrucomicrobium. Next base: position 73,568 of record NZ_BATQ01000104.1, read on the forward strand.
GTGACGAACGCAAGGCCCGCCTTCTTCAACTCCTTGGAACGCCCCGTCGGACCCACTTCGTAGTCAGCCGGCAGGTTCTGCTTCTTCACAATGGTCTCGATGGCATCCGCGATCTGGCTCTCCCCCACCCCGGGCGCGGGGTTGGCCATGATGGTCACCTGACGCCGACGGTCCGCGCGGTTGATCTCCGCCGGGCCTTCCCGACGCTCCAGCTTGACCACGTTGGAGAGGGAGACGGTGCCGCCCCTGCCGGAGGGCACGCTGAGCAGGCTGAGCGCCTCCTGGCTGTTGCGATACGGCGCCTCAGAACGCAGGTGAATGTCATACTGCTCCCCGCCTTCATTGTAGGTGGAGACATCTGCGCCGCCCACCAGAAGGCGAAGGGTCGAGGAAAGATCCGCGATGTTCACGCCCAGTTGCCCCGCCTTGGCACGGTCCACGGACGCAACAATCTCCGGCTTGCCGCTCACCAGCGTGGAGTCCACATCACGAATGCCCGGGATGCTGGGGATCTCCTTGAGCGCCGTCTCCGCCGCCTGGTTGATGCGGTCCAGGTCCGAGCCCGCGATGATGAACTGCACCGTCGCACTGGATTGCCCGGTGCTGAAGGGCGGCACCTGCAGCACCGTCATGCGCAGGTCCTTGGGGTACTTGGGCACGATCTCCTGACGCACGCGGTCCATGATCTGCTCCTGCGAGTCGGGGCGCTTCGCGGGATCGATGAGGCGCACATAGATGCCCGCCTTGTTCGGCGTGCGCTGGTCGTTGTCACCGATCGTCAGCAGCGTGTACTCCACACCCGGCAGGGTGCGGATGTCCCGCGCGATGCGCTCTGCCACCAAGTCGGTCGCCTCCAGCGTGGTGCCTTCTGCGGTGCGCAGGTTCACCAGGAACTCTGCCTCCTCCGCCGGGGGCAGCAGGGCTTTCTGCACCTTGCCCATCATCGGGCCAACGGAATACAGCGCGCCAAAACAGGCCAGCACGACGATCCAGCGATGCCGCATGGAAATACGCAGCATCCACATATAAAGCCCCTCCAGCGGCGTGTAGAAGATGTTCACCAGGTAGGTCATGCCCCGCTCGAGCCAGTTGGGCTTGGTGATCTTCAGCATGCGCGCCGACATGCTGGGTGCGAGGGTAAAACTCACCAGCAGCGACACCGCGATGGCGAAGGCCATGGTGAGGCCGAAGCTGCTGAGAAACTTGCCCACGATGCCGCTGAGAAAGGCCACGGGGATGAAGACCGCCAGCAGGGATAAGGTGGTGGCCATCACCGCCAGACCGATCTCCTTTGTGCCATTGATCGCCGCGTCATACGGGTTCTCCTTCTTCTCATGCAGGTGGCGGAAGATGTTCTCCACCACGATGATGGCGTCATCGATCACGATGCCCACCGCCAGGGCCAGCGCCACGAGGCTGATGGAGTTCAAGGTCACGTTCCCCACCCACATCACGCCGAAGCTGGCGATGATCGAGGTCGGGATGGCCAGCGCGGAGATGAGTGTAGCGCGGCCGTTGCCCAAGAAAAAAAGCACGATGAGCGCGGCGAAGATGGAGCCCAGCACCAGGTGCTCCTTCACCGCGTGCGTGCTGGTGCGGATGATGAGCGAGTTGTCCCGCACGATCTCGATCTTGTACCCCTCTGGCAGCGTGGGGCGGATCTCCTCCAGACGCTCCTTCACCGCATCCACCACGGAGATGGTGTTCTCCCCCGACTGCTTGCGGATGGAGAGCGTCACCGTGGGCTGGCCGTTGCGGCGCGCGACCGTCTGCAGATCTTCCGCGCCGTCCTCGACACGCGCCACATCTGCCAGGCGCACCAGGCCGCCGTCCTTCTCCCGCACGACGATGCGCCCGATGTCATCCACGCTCTGGGCCTTGCCCAGCACGCGCAGACCGGCCTCCACGCCGTTGCCCTTCACGTTCCCGCTGGGGATCTGCACGTTCTGCTGGCGCAGGGCGCGCTCCACATCCACGGCGGCGAGGTCAAAGGCCTTCAGCCGCACGGGATCCATCCAGATGTTGATCTGCCGTTTCCTCGCACCCAGCAGGGTCACCTGCCCCACCCCGGCCACGCTCTCCAGCTGGCGGCGCACCACCTTGTCGGCCAGCTCGCTGATCTCCCTCACCGGCTTCTCCGCCACCAGGGAGATGCTCATGATGGGCTCCGCATCCGGGTCCAGCTTCTCCACGATGGGCGTGTCCACGTCCTCCGGCAGGTTGGGCAGGATGCGGTTCACGCGGTCGCGCACCTCCTGCGCGGCCACGTCCACCTTCTTGTCCAGGTTAAAGGCCACCAGCACCTGGCTGATGCCCTCGGTCGAGACGGAGCGCAGCTCATCGATGCCGCTCACGGTGTTCACGGCCTCCTCAATCTTGTCCGTGATTTCGGTCTCGATCTCCTTGGGCGTAGCGCCGTCGAGACGGGTCACGACGGACACGGTGGGAAAGTCCACCTTGGGGAAGCGGTCCACGGGCAGGCGGGTGTAGCCGAGGGCTCCCACCACCACGAAGACGAGCACGAGCACGGTCGCGAAGACCGGGCGTTTCACTGAGATGGCGGCAAGCCACTGCATAATAAGAGTAGGTTCAGCGTTGGGGGGTTCGCGGAATCATCAGCCCGGGCTCCATCAGGGCCCCGGTGATCGCGATCTTGAATCCGTTGAAATCAAATCAAAGCTGGGCGGTCAGCTTCACCTTCGCGCCATCCGCAGCGCCCGGCCCTGGGGAGACGATCACCATGTCCCCCGCCTCCACACCCTGGCGGATCTCCACGCGATCCCCGCGGCTCTCACCCACCTCTACCAGGCGCTCCACCACCTGGCCGTCCTTCACCACAAAGACGCGGCGCGTCGGGCCTTCCGTCTTCACCGCCGTGAGCGGCACCGTCAGGACTTTCTCCTCAGGCAGGAGCAGGCGGCCTTCCGCAAACATGCCCGGCTTGAGCTGCTGGTCCTCATTGGCCACCTCGGCCTCGATGATCAAATCTCGCGCCGACTCGCGCACGGAGGCACCCACGTGCTTCACCACGCCGGTGAAGTTCCGGCCGGGCCGGGCTGGCACCATAAACTCCACCTGCTGGCCCTGCTTGATCCCGCCGACTGCAGTTTCAGGAATGTACAACTGCAGACGCAGCGTCTGCGTGGCCACCAGGTTTACCACCTGCGAGCTGGTGCTGACAAACTCACC
>NZ_BATQ01000103.1 GCF_000739635.1 Verrucomicrobium sp. BvORR034
CGCCTTTGGCATTGCCAGGGGCGTGTGCACCATTGCCAAGTGGGTCAACGGCCTCGCAAAACGGGCTTCAGGAACCCTGGGGCAAGCCCGCGAGCAGAACGCCAAGGCCCTGTACGAACTCGCCACCAGCCGCGACAGTGATCCCGGCGTCCGCGCCCAGGCCCGTGAGACCCTCACCAAGCTGGGGGTGGACATGACTAAGGTCCCCGATCCCGACAAGCCGCCTGAGTCAGAGGGGCCCAAGTCCAGCCACCGCGATGACGTGGTGCTCTCCATCATGCTGGCCATGAAGTCCTGATGCTGGGTGCTCGTTGCTACGTTTACCGACCGATTGATCGATTGATTTCCATGAACCACGACGAGATCTTCCGCAACCTCCTCACCGAATACGGGACCGTCATTCAGGTCGCGGGCCTGGAGCCCACCCTCGAGGGCTTTTGCGCCATCACGGTGGACGACGACCTCACCGTCCAGTTCCAACTGGATGTGGAGACCGGCATGCTCGCCTTCGTCATCGAGCTCGGCACCGTGGCCGAGGAACACCGAGCCAAGACGGCCACCTTCATGCTCGCCGCCAACGTCCTCTGGATGGGCACCGGCGGTGCCACCCTCGGCATGGACTTCGAAGGCCGCGTCATGCTGTGTTACAGCGAACCCGTGCAACACCTGGCCTTGGAGCGCTTTTCCAAGATCATCGACAACCTCATCAACGTCGCCGAAGACTGGGAGGAGAACCTCGTCGCCCTGCGCCTGGATGAAGTGGGGCCAGAAACCCTCGCTCAAGAATGGGGCAATCGGGGAGACGAGGGCCTGCCCGGACTGGGGTGGGGGATGCGGGTGTGAGCGGCTCAAGTTCCAGTCTCATTCCAAGTGCGGCGCTCCTGATACTCTTAGTAATCAGTCAGCCTGCATGCGTCGACTATGGCCCGATAGACAGGCGGCTATCGACCGAGAATCTTCCGCAAAAGGTGTCAAAAGCCCTGCAGAGCAACTTGGCTCCCTCCGAACGGGTGGTGTCGATTGTTGAGCGCAGGCATCGAGGGCGGCTGGTCGGGTATACCATTACGACGAAGGACCTCTCTACAGGCAGGCTGAAGCAGCTGCACTATCGCCCGTCCACGGAGCAATTTACGATAGTCGAGCCGCCTCCAGTCTTGCCAGAGTCGCAATGATGGCAAGACTGTGTAGAGGGCGCAATTTTGGGTAAAAGAATTCCAATGCAATGAAAAGCGTTCAAAGATCCAATCAAGGCGGTCTCGAGGCGGCATGTGGGAAACCACTTCATTTAGTTTTGATTGCTGCGCTTTCCCTGACGCTTGCCGGGGGAACAGCCACAGCAGATACCAGTGAAGTCAAGAAACCTCAAATGGGCTTCAAATCCGCGGCTTCCAACGAAGAACGCAGAGCCGTCTTTGGTTTCACGAAGCTCATTCTCGATGACCTTTCGGATACTGGCTTCAAAGTCGGAGCAAATGCAGGCGAAAGATCCATTTGGCTTTACATCTACGGCGTCAATGATAGCGCCATCTGGCCCAAGGTCGCAGAACGACTTGCTGAAGAGAAGAAGAAACAAGGTTGGAGGACGATCTTCATCCAGTTCTTTGAAAAAGAAGTCTGGGAAGATCTGGGCAATGGCAATTCCAGGCGGGGTGAGGAACGCTTATTGAAAGCCTTCTTGTTGGAATAGCATTCGCCATCTGAGAATCAGATCCGGCCCTCAAACGAGCCAAAGGCACAGATGTTGCCATCGCCATGGGAAGCTGTTTGTAGTACAAACTTTAGTTTGCTCAGTCGAACTGGCGCTACGCTTGCTGCGGCCACCAAAAGTCCGAACCGCGAACAGGGGAGGCCTTTCAACCTCGCGTAGGTTTGCTACCCGTGGGGGTTTTAGGCCTGAGATGCATTTGAGGTAACGAATCGTCGCCCGACAACTTCTCGATTTGAAAAGCGCACCTCTCAACCCGTCAAAATGTGTTCACAGCGCCATCGAATATCTTGCATTTCAAAACAACGGTTTTAATGGGTAGGCGCACGGAACAAAACCGCGCGACCGTCTGTTGCGCAACACACTGTAGAACACGGCTTTCCTACCGCGAAAAGTACCCCTGCTCAGTGCCCCCATATGAAGCTGCCACGTCTGTCCGCCCCCGACTCACTTCAGAAAACAAGATCACGATTCTCCCTGCAACACTGCCGGATAAGCCTTCGGACAATGTCCCTCGCAGCGCTTGTGTGTGTCACAATGTTCGCCACGAGTTGCGCCACCACGGGGAAGACAGGCAAGAATGAATGGGACGAGTCACTGCCGATGTACGAGGTTACCGGTAAGACACAGGGGAACACGTTCAGGAAATACATTCTCTTGGGTGACAGGGTCTTTGCAGTGGAGACCTACACTTCCGGCAAACTCCGGCGTAAATCGTTCTTCAAGCCCGATGGCACGCCCCTCGCCGCCGAGGTATACTCCGGTGGCCAGGTTAAGGAAACCCACTTGTTCGACGATCAAGGTCGTTTACAGGTGATCAGAAAGCTCATCAGTTCTTCGCCCGAGCGATACGCCAACACCATCTACAATCCAGACGGATCGATCAGAAGCATTCTGTTCCGACCGTAACCACCTGTTCCACCGTTCGGTCCAGCACTTGCCGGAGTCTTGCGCGACGATCGTTGAAAGCCGTTCTGACTAAACGCAGCAAAGCTTCGCGACATCGAGGGCCACAAAGATCAAACTATGATCACAAGGGCAACACTACTGATCACAGCAGCACTTTTCTCGCTCTTGCCCCTGGAAGTGAAGGCGGACGAGCTCGACCTGATCAGGCAGCGTTGGGAAGGCGAGCAAGCTTCGGCAGCCTGCATTGGGCGCGTGAAGTATCAGGAGCAATTGGAGAGCTTGATGCGTATGCTCCCCATTGATGCTCCTGACGAACTGGAAAAATGGGGCCACTTGAGCGCTGCGAGAGGGGATTCCCAGGTGGTCTTCGACGAGGTCTTTCGAAGGAGATTGCTCACAGCGGCGGTGAACTCAAAGACGAGCGAGTCGCTTCTCGCCGTGCTCACGCGTTGCCCTCCAGGGGAAATGCACTACACGCTTGTCGAACGCTTCATCGTCGAGTCGAACGGAGTTGATGCCTTGGATGCACTCTTCACCGCCGCCGACAAGGCAGAAGCACCATGGGTTTCCAATCGACTGTTCGCCTTCATACGGCGCGCTTTTCCGGGAATAGCCGCCCGATTGGGCCCCAACAACACCAACCTGACGCGTGAATGCCGGGCATGGATCGCGGCTCGGAAAGGCAAGTTGAGGCTCGTGGAGTCCTACGGGACCATGAATCCGGCTACGTCCGGCATGCGATCTACGCAGAAGGTGCTAGAGGATTGTGCGCTTCTAACTGAAGCCAGAGACACCCGTTAGAGCCCAACTCTTTACTCCCCAGTTTCATAAACTGCCCGCTCAGATGATGAGCTGAAGCACTGGCGGTGGCTTCTTGTATGGGATAAAGCGTTGTTACCACACTTCGCAAAAACCCCAACAAAAAGCCACCATTAGTGAAAGTTTCCAGGCGCTCCATCTACACCCGCAGCAAAGACATTCCAAGTCTCAAATTTGCTCCCACTCAATCTCTCACCGCTTTCGGGGGCTTGGTCATTTTCATGGAGCAGTTCGCACGTCTCAAGCTCTGGGACAGAGTCGCGGCCTGCTTTACCCATCTGCCTTCCACGGGTGCGTATACTCATGGCGTGATGTTTCGCTGCCTGCTGGTCCATCTGCTGCTGGGGCGACGTCATTTACGTGAGCGCGACTTCTACGCTCATGATCCTCTGGTTGGTCAGTGCCTGGGTCTGCGCCAGATCCCTAGCGTGCCCACCCTCAGCCGGTTGCTGGCCAGTACCGACCAAGCTAGTGTCAAAGCCTTGCGCCGGCTTAATGTAGAGGTGGTGCTCGATGCCATGGCGGTGCAGGATTGGCGCACGCTGACGCTGGACTTCGATGGCAGCGTCCTGTCGACTTCTCGCCATGCCCAGGGCACTGCGGTGGGCTTCAACAAGCAAAAGAAGGGCGCGCGCAGCTACTACCCTCTGTTTTGCCATGTGGCTCAAACGGGTCAAGTTCTGGATGTCCACCATCGCAGTGGCAACATCCATGACTCCAACGGTGCGGCAGCGTTCGTGCACGAGTGCGTCCGCGCGGTGCGTCAAAGGCTGGGGAGCAAATTGCGCATTGAGGTGCGCATGGATAGCGCGTTCTTCAGTGAAGCGCTCATTGAAGAACTGGAAGCCTTGGAAGTGCGCTACACCGTCAGCGTGCCTTTTGAGCGCTTTGCCGCGCTCAAAGGGATTTTTGCCAACCGGCAGCGCTGGTGGCAGACACCGGGACGCGCAGGCAGCCACTACTTTGAGCAACACTGGAAGCCCAAGAGTTGGAGTCGCCGCAGACGCTTTGTGTTCGTGAGCCAGGAGGTGGAGACCCAGGACAAGGAGCCGCTGCAACTGGACTTGTTCCGCCCCATCGAAAGGGGCATGGACTTCAAACTCATCCTGACCAACCACGCGATGGGCGCAGGCAAGCTGGTACGGCTTCACGAAGGACGAGGTAGCCAGGAGAAGGTGTTTGGCGAACTCAAGAGCCAGGTGCAGTTGGGCTATGTGCCGTGTCGGCGCTTGCACGCCAACCAGACTTGGTTGCTAGGCGCGCTGCTGGCGCACAATCTGGCGCGGGCGTTGCAGATGGAGCAACTGCCACCTCCCAGAGCGCTGGGGGTCAAGCGCACGGCGCGCTGGGTGTTCGCAGAGTTGGCGACGCTACGCCGTACCGTGTTGCATCAGGTGGGCAGGCTGACACGGCCCCAAGGCAAATGGAAGCTGACGCTGCCGGACATCCCCGCCCTCAAATCGGCTTTAGAGGGCTTCGGGTTCGCGGTGTTATGAAACGTTAGGGTTTACCACTCAATGCATAAACCCATGCTATCGTCTCGACCCAGTGTCAAGGAATGGGCTTCATGCCTGCAGATGAGCGCCACTACCACCTTCACGAAGCTCTCCGCATTGATGCTGACAGCGGCAGCGTCAGTGGGAATCTCGATGGCGGACCCACCCGTCTCAAAACCTCCTCTGGGGTTTCCGTCAGCGGCAGCAGCAGACCAACGGCTGGCTATCACCAAGGAAGCCAAAACCATTCTTGGCACTCTTACTGACGCAGATTTTAAGGTCTATGGGCGGTCGGGAGAACAATCGAACTGGATCGTGGTGTACCGGGTTGCAGACCGCGAGGTGTGGCGGAAGTGTGTTGCGCTTCTCGCTGAAAGGAAAAAGGAGCAGGGTTGGCGCAAGATCCACATTCAATTCATGGAAGATGAAATGTGGATCGACCTTGGCAATGGAACCAGAAGGCGGGGCGAGGAACGCCAACTTGGGTCCTTCTTGATTGAATGAAAACAACACCTTTTCGCTTACCATGACCAACGCCCCTAAAGTGGCCCTGGCAGTGTTCGCCGCTTGCCTCCTATCGATTGTCGGATCCTTGGCAGCTTCGGAGCTCACCATCTCCTACGGCAAGAGCGCAAAGGACCCCACTGTCTACACCTCGGTGACCGTGCAATACGAAGAAGAGGGGGTGCGATCAAACCACTCGTGGGAGACCTCAGGATATGTGGAGCGTCCTAGAATACAGGCATCCCCAGACCGGAAGCTGCTGGCAGTTTCCGACAGAGAGGTCGTCGAGGTGTACGAGGTTAACAAGCTCCTCATCGGCAGCCTTAAGTCGAGAAAGCCGTTGGCTTCCTATGACTTGATGACACTGGAAGGGGAGTCCTTTGTCTCGAAGTTTGGGGTCAGCTTCACCTGGCTGTCCCCTCGAGTGTTCTCGTGGACGCTGGCTGAGACAAGAACAAATGAGAATTGCGAACTGGTGGGAGGTCTGGACCAGGATGCATTTTGGGTAACTGCCCAAGGCTTCAATGAAGGTCGCCGCAACGGTCAACGGTTGAACGTCTACGTAGTAAGCAAACCCTTCATTGAGAAATACAAAAGCCGGGGAGACGAGTTGGGGATTGCTATATTCAGTGAAACCGGGGCCATCGAGCAGCGTGCGAGGGCTGAGGCTGAGTTGAACAACCTGAAGCAAGCCGTCAAAGATCTCAAAAGCAAGCTGGAGCGGCAGTAGGGACGGGGACAGCCTCGAAAGCTATTGTTCTGCATACAATGCAATCGTCTCAACTATGAACTGTTACGACATCTACGTTTGCGAAGGGGATTCGATCCGTATTGAACCGAATGTCGCGATTGGACAACCTAATCCGCTTGGCCCTACCTGGGATGAGGGGCTGATACTAAACGTGCCGGGAGAAGTTGATTTTGTGACATATCTGAAGAAGAACAAAGCCTACGACTGGGTCGGCGGCTATTCTTGGCAGCCCTACGTGAAAGCAAAGGTCAAAACGCGATTGGTGCCCCTCCTTGGAAGCGCCGTGCAGTGGATAGGTCCAATTCCGCACAAGAATGAGGAATATTACATGCTAAACTGTGTCAACATCGTGGACTGTCAGCCCCATGAGGAGGGTTGGCCTCACTCGGTAAATTCTCATTTCGCCGCGGATCAGGCTATGCTCTTCAGGCTCAAAGGCTCGGTGAGGAGGCTGATTGCCACGGAAAGCCTAAAGGCAAACATTTTCGCATCCGGCGACACAGGCATCAGGATGGCGCTCATTTCACAGAATGGGGCTGCAACGTGGTTCCACGATGCTGGAAGACCCCGATTGAAATGACTGCCTGATGCTGGCTATGCCCATTGCCTTGTTGATTCGGCGGACAGGGGAACATTGATCTCCTTGCTCGCGCACTCAAGCCTGAGGACCAGGCCGATCACAATTCTGGACCTACTCCTGATAGTCGGAAGCAATTCCTGTAGCCTCAAGCGCCCGGCTTAGGTTATATCGGATAGATGATCCATCGGATGGCAACTTTGATGG
>NZ_BATQ01000102.1 GCF_000739635.1 Verrucomicrobium sp. BvORR034
AACTTGGCCACCGCATTCGTGGGCAGCCCCTGCGCGGCTCCCAGGAAATGGACCTTGCCCTCCCGGATCTCCACCACCTCGCCCTCGGAGTAGCTGACCCACAGAGAGCCGCCCGGGCCCTCGCAGAGATGGAGCGGGTACGAGTTGGGCTGGTGCGGGGGATGGTAGGCCTGGGAGGGGCCGTGGGGAGCGTGACGCACGATCCGGCCCTGCCCGGTGGCCAGCCACAGGCTGCCGTCCTTCCCGGGCAGCATGGCCCGCACGAGCGAGCTCTTGTTGTTGCGCGGCTCCAGTGTGGTCTGGTTCAGGTGCAGCCCGTCGAACCGTACCAGCCCGCCGTACGTGGCCACGAGGAGGCTGCCATCCGGCATCTGCCGCACATCGCTCACGTTGTTGTCCGGCAGGCCGTCCTCGATCTTCCAGTTCTGAAAGGCCCAACTCCCGCTGCCCGCCTGGCCGTGGCACGGCGCACCCCAGACCAGGAAGAAGCCCGCCAGGAGGCCGAGAACGAGGTCGAACCGGGAAATCATGCAGAAGGGGAAGGGGAGATGAACAGGCACCAAGCCGGGAGAGTCCAGGCTCGCAATTGAAGAATATGCAGCTACGTTTCAGGATGAGGCTACATCAAGGTCAAGTTTGGAAACAAGGGGAGCGCTACATCCGGATCGTGCACCTGGAGCGTCTTTCCGTGGAGTACAAGGACATGGGCGACCTGGAGACCAAAACGGGCAAGCACCTTCAAGCGACCAAAAAGGAATTCTGCCGTCTGATCAAAGGGGCTGAACTGCTGCCGTCCTAAGAACCTGTTTGACGACAGGCCTTGCGAGAGGAGCGGGGTGGGGAGAGAGTTTGGGAGTCCGCTTCAATGAGCGGGCCGCTCCTGGAGTTCTATGAAACGCCCCTCAGGGCGGGCAGTCTTCCGCTACGCGGCGCGGCGTAGCGTAGCCCTTTGGGATGACGCCAAAAAGGCGACGGGGTGGACAAAAGGAAACTTTTCCGTAACCTCCACCTGCTCAGGGCAAGAGTTTTGGTGAGGGCGTTTTTTGCGAAACACCCGCCAGATCTTCCCAGCCTGAGTCCACGTCATCGTCCATGGATGCCACCTCCCTCCGCACCCATTCCCCGTCCATCAGTTCGGGAGAGGTAGGAGCGCCCCAGACCACCCCGCGGTCTTCCGTCGGCGAACGCAGGATGACCGTGGTGGACAACCTGGAAGAGCGTCAGGACCAGCTCCAGCAGGTCTCCCAAGGGACAACCGACAAGGCACGCGGCTGGCGGGCTCGCCGCTGGGGGCAGGAGAAGGCGGAGTTGGCAGCAGGAGCCACCGCCGGGGGCGTTGGCTTCACGAAGTTTCTCAATGGCTCGGCCAATGCCTTCAAGCTCGGCATGGAGACCGGGGCCAAGGTCGGCACCGCTCTGGGCGGGGTGGGTGTCGGCTTTGCCGCGGTGGACGTTGGGGTCGCCGTGGTCGCCTACCGGAAGGCCAGCAAGTTTGGCAGTGTCTGGGGGCAGACCTCCTCGACCGGCGATCACGGCCGGGCCCAGGATCTGCAGGGCAAACTGAAGGAGTATCGCGGCAAGGATGCCTCCAAGATTCAGGAGGCCCCGCCGGATGTGCGCTTTGCCCTGGACCCCAAAGGCGTGGATGGCCAGGGCCGCTCTCACCTGAGCAAACTGTCCCCGCAGCAGCAGAAGGATCAGCTCACCCGCATCGCCCGCTACGCCGAGGCCAAGTGCGATCGCAAGATGGCGCGCAAGGGCATCGAGGGCACGCTGAGCACGGTCGCCATGGGCTTTGGAGTCGCCGCGCTGGCCACCGCCGCCTTCCCGCCTCTGAGCGCGGCCTTGGG
>NZ_BATQ01000101.1 GCF_000739635.1 Verrucomicrobium sp. BvORR034
GGTGAAATGGTAGCTCAGCACGTCACAAATGAGCTCCGGATTGTCGTTCTCTCCCAGGGTTTCACAGAGCTGGGAGGCGCTCTCGTCTTTGCCCACCTTGAAGAGCTGGAGGGCCTTGTCTTTCAGGGCCGTCACCTGGTCGATGTCCTCGATGCTGGTCTCCACAGTATCGACGGCGGCAATGCGGAACGGTCGCTCCTGGACCCATTTCTTGAGCTTGATTCGTCGGACGCCCAGAAGCAGCAGGTGGGAGGTGCCATCATCCTGCTGGACGCAGGCCCGGACCAGCCCGGCGGTGGTGTGCGGATTGATCTGGTCGCTGTCGCCTTCATCGCTCCGGTTCCCGATGCAAAACATGCGATGCGATTGCAGCGCGTGGGTCAGCATGGAGCGGTAGCGCTCTTCAAAGATGTACAACGGAAGAAGGCAGCCCGGAAAAAGGTGACAGTCAGAGAGCACCATCACAGGCAGTTCTCCGGGGATAGTCAGGCTGGCTTCTTGATTGATGTCCATTCCCACTTCTATACGCCACTCAGCAAGGGGGTGGACGACCCGGCTTGCCGTTTCCCGCCTCCTGCAAAAGGTTGACCTTGCAGGAGGTCGGAGGCTTTGGCTAGCTGAAAAGTGCCTGAATGGGGCGGCCGCCGTCGGTGATGGGCACCGGGCGGGAGGCGTCGAAGAGCTCCTTGGACGGGTCCACACCCATGGCGGCATGGACGGTGGCATGGAAGTCCGGGATGCTGACGGGGTTCTCCAGGACGTTCTTGGAGAGGTCGTCGGTCACGCCGTAGGCACCGCAGTGCTTGAGGCCGCCCCCGGCGAGGATCAGCGAGAAGGCGGTGCCCTGGTGGCCACGGCCCCCTTTGCCGTCGTAGGCGGCGGGGCGGCCGAACTCGGTGCCGATGACGATGAGCGTCTTGTCCAGGAGACGCTTCTCCTCCAGATCCACAATCAGGGCGGACAGGGCGGTGTCCAGCTCCTGAATGAGCAGGTGCTGCTGCTGCTGACCCTCGTTGTGAGTGTCCCAGCCGGTGCCGTTGATGAAGTTCAGGTTGTGGGAAACTTCAATGAAACGCACACCTGACTGCACGAGGCGACGGGAGAGCAGGCAGCGCTGGCCGAACTCACCGCCGTAGGCCTGACGGAGCGTGGAGGACTCGTCACCCAGATTGAAGTTGCGCATGAACTCGGGTCCGGCCAGACGCAGAGCCTCGCGTTGCGCTGTCTCGTAGTCGCCCATCACCGAGTGGTCGCTCGTGCGCTTCTGGAGCGGTTCAAGGAGCTTTTCCCTCGCGCTCATGCGGTCGGAGGTGACGAAGTCCGGACGGGTGAAGCCTGCAGGTCCCGTAGCGGTGTCCGTGAGATACACGTAGCCGTCCTTGGCCCCGAGGAATCCCGGTCCGCGGCTCACGTTGGGGTAGCCGATGAGCATGTAGGCGGGCACCTTGGGATCGGCAGCGCCTCGCTCATGAGCAATGATGGAGCCAATCGAGGGATAGGTCACGTTCCCGCTGATCATCCGGCCGGTGTGGACGATGTTCGTGGCGAAGGCGTGCTCATCAATGACCTTGTGGTTCACCGTCCGCACCGCAGTGATGCGGTCCATGAGCGGAGCGGTCTTCTTGAGGTGTTCGCACACCTTCACGCCAGACACCGCCGTATCGATGGAGGCATACTCCGCGCCTGCCAGCTTGGGCGTCGCCTTGGAGTTGCCCAACGCCTTGGGGTCAAAGGTGTCGATTTGCGACATCCCGCCGCCCAGCCAGATGAAGATGCAGTGCTCGGCCTTGCCCTTGGGCATCACGGCCTGGGGGCTGGCATAGGCCGCGAGGGGAGCCAGGGCGGCGGTCTTGAGGAAGGATCTGCGGTTCATGGTACGAGGAAATCTGAAGGGTTGAAGAGAAGAAGCGGGTGGCGGATCAGGGGACGAAGACCCACTCAGGGGCGTTGAGGAGGGCCCAGAGGGCGTCCTCCAGCTTCTGACGCCAGGCGGCATCGAGCTTCTGCGTCGGCGGGTCTCCCTTGCGGGCGGCCGTTTCCTCCGCCATGCGCACGGTCGTCGCCACAGGGTCCAGGTGGTTGGACCAGGACACGTACATGGGCTTCACCCGCGGGGCAGGGGAGGCCACCGGCACCGGGGAAAGCTTGCGGTTGGCATAGCCTGTGCCCAGGAACTCGGTGTAGCGCTGCTTCTCCTCCGCGGTCGGCATGCGGGTGAGGAGTTTCAGGAACAACGTGTCCACAAACTGATCCACCGGCCGGTCTTCCAGCGCCAGGGCGGTGATGCCGTGGTCATCACTCAGGCGGGTGAGCCAGATGCCCACGGTGCCGTTGGAGATGATGGCCGGCTGCAGCACGTTCGACTCGCGGTCGCGCTTGCTCACCGGATCCTGACGGGATCCGCGCCAGCCGAAGGCGCCCAGCACGTCACACACGGCCTGGTTGCGGGGCAGCGCCAGACTGGGGCGGTCACGCTCATTCGAGGTGGAGGTGAGCATCCAGCTGCGGCGGGGATTGCCGAGGCTGATGGAGTTGCCCAGATCACGGCGGCCATCGATGTCGAGGCTGACCTCTTCCACGTTGAAGGGCTTGCCCGTGGCGGCAAAGAGGGAATCGACGATCTGCTCCGCTTCCAGACGGCGGGGTGCCGGGGAAGCGAAGAGCGGGCTGGCAGCACGCAGGGTGTCATCCGTAGCGCGCTGATAGGCGTGGGAGGTCATGATGAGGCGGACCAGTTTCTTGGCATCATAGCCGTTGCGCACAAACTCACGGCCCAGCCATTGCAGAAGCTCAGGGTGGGTGGGTTTGCCCTTCTCCCAGTCTTCCACCGGCTCCACGATGCCGCGCCCCATGAGGCGGGCCCACAGGCGGTTGGCCATGACCTGGGCGAAGCGTTCGTTCTGCGGACCGGTGATGATCGCCGCCAGCTGTTCGCGGGTGTCTTCTGGATGCTCAGCGAGAGCGGCTCCGGATGCCTCATCACCAAACTTCGTGAAGCGCCACTTGGGCTGCACTTTGGAGCCGGGCTTCAGGGTCACCTGAATGAGTGGCTTGCGGCCCCCTTCATGGAGCTTGTCCATCGGCACGCTGCTTGTGGCGGGCACATCCACCGGTTTCTGAGCCAGCATGGCGGCCAGGGCAAAGAGGTCCTCCTGCAGGGATTCGTGCGTAGGTGAATCGTGACAGCGGGCACACTTGGTTTCCACACCCAGGAAGGCGGTGCTCACAATCGTGCCCTTGGCCGCCATGGGCACGTCATTCTGCGAGGCCACCCCGAAGCCAGCAGGGCCACCAAAGCGGACGCTGCCCTTCATGGTCAGCAGTTCCGTGACAAAGAGGTCCATGGGCTTGTTGTCCAGCAGTGCCTCGTAGATCCACCAGCGGAAGGGACCGGAGTTGTTGAGCGTGGGGTTCAGGATGTTGGGGTTCTCTGCCAGCACATCCTGCCAGTAGCCCGTCCAGTTGTCGGCCCAGCGGGCATCGGTGAGCAGCTTGTCGATCGCCCGAGTGCGTTTGTCGGCGCTGGTGTCCTTCTGGAACGCCTCGATCTCCGCCAGCGTTGGCGGCACACCCACGGTGTCCAGATAGGCACGACGCAGGAACGCGAGGTCGGAGGTCAGCGCGGTCACGGTGATCTTGTCCACCTTCATCTCAGGCCAGACGGCCCCTTCCTTGATCCAGAGGGCGATCAAGTCGGTCTGCTCCTTGGTCAACTTGCTGCCTTTGGGGGGCATGATGGCGTCTTCATCATCCGTGATCACACGGGCGAGCAGGGAACTCTTCTCTGGGTGCTGAGGCGTTACGGCCGGGCCGTCATTCTCTCCGCCATGCATCGCTGCGGCCAGGGAGTCGAGCTTGAGGTTGCCCTTAGTCTTGGTGCCCTGGTGGCAGTCATAACATTTGGTTTCCAGAATGGGCTGGATGTCGCGGTAGAAATCCACCTTGCCACTGTGGGAGGCCTTGTTCTGCTCACCCACTGTCGCCATCTTCACGGAGAGAAACTGGTCGATGGGGTTCAGGGCGGGATAGCCTTTCACGAGCGGGGGCACCGGCACTTCCTTGGTGCTGGCCAGCCAGTCTTGCACGGCTTTGCGGCGCTTTTCCCAGTAGGGCTTCGTTTCTGTCAGGCGCTCAGCGCGACGCTGACTGTTCATTTCATCCAACCGCGCCTGACGGTCGGCCGCATAGGTCGTCCAGCCCTGGTCGTTGTAAGAAATCACTTCACCTGCCTTGCCGCCCTTGGCCGGGGTGAGGAGCTGCCAGGTCTCTGTGCCCTGCTTGGACCAGGCCACGACGGTTTCCCCCAGTTCAGGACGACGCTTGGATTTCCCCACCATGCCGCCCACGAGCGTTTCCAGAACCACGGTATGTTCGCCGCCCTTCGATTCAAACTCGCACCAGGTTTCCTGTGTGCCGGGAGGGGCAAAGCGGAAGTCCGGGCCCAGATTGAGATAGCCTTCCTGCTCGTTCACGTGACCATGCCCGCCGCTGTCGGGTTTCGGGAAAGTAGTGGTCAGCAACTGCACGCCATCAATGTGCAGATGGGAAGCCCCACGACCCCGCAGGAGGAGGCGATGCTTGCCCGCTGGGAAACTTACCACGGCGGCCGCCCGGACGAGGAAGGGGATGGGCCGGTCAGCGCGCACACCGCTGGTGATGTACTTGTGAGGCACTTCGAAGAGGCCAAACCCGCGCTCATCGTAGGACTCCGTGGCGCGGGGCGACTGGGTCGGCCAGGCGTTCTTCTCCGGCAGGCCGTCTTCACAGATCTGCACGAGCACTTTGCCATCTGGGATCATGCTGCGCTCCACCACTGGGGGCTGGGGCACATACTGGAAACGCTGGGCCACCACTGAGTCAGGAAGAATGCCGCGATAGATGGCGACTTCGTCCAGTGAACCTTGGAGCGAGTTGCCCGCACCGCCGCCGTATCCGGAACCGATGTTCAGATCGTCGGCGTCATTGACTGGACCGTTGTTGGTCTTGCCAGCCATGTCCCAAACGCCTTTGACCTCCTTGCCATCCACATAGGCTTCGAGACTGTCGGCTTTGCCAAAGGTATAGCTCACCACCACATGGTGCCAGCCCGTACCGGGGGCGAAACCTTCTGCGGCCACCCAGCGGTGATACTCACGGGCGCCATCCGGTTTGTCCGACTCACTGCGAAAGAGGAAAGAGGGCCGGGCCTCGCCGCCCTCGCCTTTGAGGCGCAGCGCGTAGTTCTGGTTCTCTGAGGAGAAGGCGGCCTTCTTGTTGCGGCCTTTGCCCACGAGGTAGCAGTAGGAGCCGTTCTTAATTTCCTCGACGCTGACCCAGGCCTCCAGCGTGATGGCATCGCCTTTGACAAAACGCAGGTTCACTCCGGGCACATCGGATTCACGGACATTGATGCTCGTGCCGCTGCCGGAGAAGACCGCCGCCTTGTTCCCCTCAGGAAAGCCCGGGAAGGTGGGCTTCTGCGGACCGGAGGGTGTGATGGACTTGCCGCCCTGCCACGCGCCTGGCTCATCTTTGTCGAAGGTCCATTTGATCAGCGGCGCGGTGGCCTGTTCCGCCACCTTGTCGCTGGAGTCGTTCACGGAGTCATTCGTGGCATCATTGGTCGCCTGCCCAAAGGCAGACGCCGAGGCCAGAGCCAGGAACAAGAGAGGTTTGCGGGGAAAGTGCATGACGGTGTGTGCTAAAAGAATAACGGAGTCAGGCCGCTTCTTTCAACACTCACCCGAACCGCATTCGGGGTGGTCTCGCATCCCCCATTCGGGTGATGTTCAGACCTCCAGAAGGCCTCGACGGATCGCTTCCGTCACCGCCTGGGTGCGGTCCTGGGCCCCCAGCTTTTCCAGGACATTGCTCACGTGGCGCTTCACGGTCTCCTCACTCAGACCGAGAACGGAGGCGATTTCCTTGTTGCTGCGCCCTTTGGCCATCTGGGCCAGCACCTCGCGTTCCCGCGGGCTGGGCTCCGGTCTGCCCAGCCGCTCCGCCAGACGCTGGGCGATGTCGCCCGGCAGATAGCGTTTGCCTGTCGCCACGGTGCGGATGGCCTTTAGCAGGTCCTCACGCGGGGCGGACTTTTGCAAGTAGCCCAAAGCCCCGGCCCGGATGGCCCGGTACACGTCCTCATCCCGCGCAAAGGAGGAAAAGACGAGGATGCGTATGCCAGGGTGGGCCTGCCCCAGCTGCTCTGTGCAGGTGATGCCGTTCACCTCACCCAGCTGGAGATCCATGATGACGACGTCCGGCGTGTGGGCCGCGCAGGCGGTCAGGGCCTCCGCCGCGCTGCCAGCCTCCGCCACCACCAGCAGATCTTCTTCAAGGCCAAGGGAGGCTGCCAGTCCGCTGCGCACCACAAAGTGATCATCGACGAGCAGGATGCGGACGGGGGCAGGAGCGGCGGACATCAGGTGAATGACGCGCGGAGGGCGGGCAGCGCAAGTGTCAATCCCACCGAAGTGCCGCCGCCCGGCGTGCTCTGCAATGAGAGCTCTGTGTGTAGTTTCCGTGACCTCTCCCGCATGCCCTGCAGCCCGAAGTGCCCTCCAGAGACCGACATCTTGCTGGGATCAAAACCCTTGCCATCGTCGGACACGGTGAGTTTCAGTGCCTGCGCATCCGTCTCGACCTTGATCACGACTTTTTGCGGCTGCGCATACTTGAGAGCATTGTTCACGGCCTCCCGGCTGATCCTCAGCAGATGATGTTGCACCAGTGGCGGCAGGGGAGGTATCTCGCCAGCCACCTCCACCTGGAGCGGGATGGCGGTGGTGGTCTGCAGATGATCGACGAGCCCCTGGAGAGCTTCAGGAAGCGGCACCTCGTTGCGTGAGGCATCCCGAAGATCCCACACGAAGTCCCGGGTTTCCGTTTGCAGACGGGAAAGGAGCTTCCGCTGTTGCTCCAGGAGCTGGCGCGCCTTGTCATCCGCCACCCGTGGAGTCGCGGCATCCAGGCGCAGGGAGAGCCCGGCGAGTTCCTGCTCCAGCGTGTCATGAAACTCGCGCGCAATCCGCTGCCTTTCCTCCAGCACGGCCTCCTGCTGCGTCTTCAACTGTAGCAGCCCCAACTGCCGGTTCACCTGTCGCTTCAACAACCCAGCCCAGGCGGCAACCAACAAGCCCGCACCGGCCACTCCTGCCAAAGCCAGAGTGAGTCTGGCCGCGCTCCACCAGGGCGGGGCCGTGAGCAGCAGCGCATCACCTGCGCTCCGCAGCCTCAACTCATACGCCGTGGGGAAAGTGCGATAGCCCTCTGACCGGGTGGCATTGACCCGGCAGAGACCGGTGAATTGCACTCTGGAGCCCGGCTCAAAATCCATGGCCACATCCGGCGGACCGATCACACGAAAGCTGATGTTCTCCACCTCTGCCACCCACGCATTGCCGATGACGGATCGCTGCAGGATGCCCGCGGTCACCACCACCAGCTCAGAGTCGCAGGAGCCATTCGCCAGTTCCTTGGCCGTCACTGCCGTGGGCGAGGGGGGCTCACCTGAGGCTGTGACCCGAAAGACCGCATCCGCCAGCATGGCGCTGAAGTTGCCCATCTGCGGAAAACCAAGCGCCTCCACCTCATCCCCAGGTTGCAAGGGCTCGGTATATGGCGTGTGGACGAAGAGGCTTTTCCTGCCTTCTCTCAAGTAAAAACCGCCGCCCAGAATGCCGCTCAAGGCCGTGCCCTTCACCTTCACGCGATGGATGTCGGGATTGCGATTGGCCGCCGCCAGCAAGGCCGCCACGGACACCGGCTCCTGCGCAAAGGGATCTGCGGGCGGCCCCATCTCAATGGTGATGGCCCGAACGTCTGCCACCCGGATGTAAGGCCGGACCAACTGCCGCCGGTCATTGATCGCCCCGGCCGCCAACCCCACCACCTTCAGTTCCGCATCCACAAACTCGTGAGTGTCTTCGGGTGGGTTTTGATCGAACCGCACTTCTGCCAGACCTGAGCGGGTATTCAGCCGGAGGCTGGCGGTGTTCTCGCCGGTGATTTCCATGGAGCGGCCCACGCCTTGCAGTTCGACCAGTCGATAGTGATAACGACCGTCTGCCAGCTCATCCGGGGTGACCTTGACCGGGGTCGGCACCGGGCCTTCGCCCAGAACGTCCACCGTATTTTGGGCGATGCCCCCGATGTACAGCCCCGGGACCCGTGTGCCTTTGATACGCAAACGCATGCCCGGCCTCATGGTGAGGCCGAATTTGGAATTCCGAATGAAGGTGGCGCCGGATTCATCCTGGAGAAACACCGTGCCGCCTGGGTCCACAAAGGTGACGGTCGCCTCGATCTCGACAGGCGGCTGGAGCTCTGGATCGGTCTCCGGATATCTCGCCACGTCGTTGGCCCGGCGCAGGATCTGGGCACCCGCAGTTGGTTTGCTCGCTGACGAAGGTTGCTGAGCAATCACCGTAGTCACCATGCCCCCCAGGCACAACGAGAACAGGATGGGGAAGGGGGGCAGTCTCATGGTGAGCGGCAAAAACATAGCCCGTTACGCAAAGTTCAAGCAAGCTGGAGCTTGAGGAATTCGTACCGGTCACCCATGAAGCGCGCTTTCCTGCTCTGTTTTTCCAGTCTTGCCATGATGTTGGCGGTGAAGCCATTGCATGCTGCGCCCCCTGCGACGGACCATCACGTCATTCTGATCAGCGTGGATGGCCTGGCGCACTACTACTTTGAGGATCCCAAGGCAAAAATGCCCACCATCCGCAAGCTGGCAGCCGAGGGCGTGCGGGCCAAGCGCATGAAGTCCTCCCTGCCGACGGTCACCTGGCCGAACCACACGACGCTGGTCACCGGCGTGCAACCCGGCAAACATGGGGTCATCGGGAATGGTATCTTTGACCGCGCCACCCAGCAGTCTGTCAGCTACCTGCCGGACCCGGTCTTTGACAAGGATGAGATCGTCAAGGTGCCCACGGTGTATGACGTTGCGCATGCCTCAGGTCTGAAGACCGCGGGCGTGATCTGGCCAGCATCGCGCAACGCCAAGAGCCTCGACTGGACCGTGCCGGACGTCGGTACGAATGAGTTGTTCCAGAAATATGGCACCCCGTCGCTTCTGGAGGAATGCCGGGCTGCGGGCATCCCTATCGAGAAGCAGGAGGAATGGTGCAAGGCAGGTACTCTGGGCAAGCCGCAGCGCGATTACATGTACTCGCAGATTGCCCAGCACATCATCAAGACCCACAAGCCCAACCTCCTGATGCTGCACTTGGTCTCTGTGGATGCCATGGAGCATGCCACAGGCAGCAAATCCGCGGAGGCATACTGGGCGATCAACGACTCCGACAACCGCGTGCGGGATCTGGTAGAGGCGGTGGAAGAAGCGGGACTCAAGGACAAGACCACCTTCGTGGTCACCTCAGATCACGGCTTCATCACCTACACGAAGATGATCCAGCCGAACGTGCTGCTCAAGCAGATGGGCCTGATCAAAGCCTTTGGTAACAAGCCGACCCAGCGGGCCGTGTGGAGCTACTCACAAGGGGTGGCCTACATCTATGTGCTGGATGATGCCAACCGGCAGAACCTCCTGGAAACCATCACCCCGAAGCTGGCCGCCATGGAGGGCGTGGAAGAGGTCATCACTGAGAAAGACTTCGCCAAGTACGGCATGATCACCCGGGACAAGGATTCCCGTGCTCCAGACCTGATCTTGTCGGCGAAGGACGGCTATTACTTCAGCGACAATGTAGGAGGGGAGGAACTCATTGCGCAGACGGAAGGGCCGAAGGGGGCTCACGGCTACTCTCCCGCCAATCCGCTGATGGATGCCAGCTTCGTGGCCAGTGGTGCGGGCATCAAAAAAGGCGTGACGCTGGACACTATGGGGAACGTGGACGTCGCCCCGACGATCGCTAAACTTCTCGGTGTAGAGATGAAAGACGTGGACGGTCGAGTCCTGACCGAAATTCTAAAATAGTTGTGAGGCTGGCCAGACCTGCGCGTCTTTGATTGAATCCCTTTCCCACACCCACTTTCGTTCCATGAACTCCGATTCTCCCCAACTCACACGACGTCGCCTGCTGAAACAAACCTTCGCCTTTAGTGCCGCGGTGATTCTGGGCCAGGGCTACCGCCACGTTTCGGCCCAAGAAGTGGCCAAGACAGCGAGCCACCTGCTCATGATCGGAGACTGGGGCCCGGAAAAGGAATGGAAGCCACAAGAAGCCGTGGCCCGTGGAATGGCTGCCTATACCAAGGACATGACCGTGAAGCCCGAGGCGCTGTTCCTGCTGGGGGACAATTTCTACGGGTCCTTCAAAGGCGGGCTCAAGAATCCCCGGTGGAAGACGCAGTTCGAGGACATGTACCCCGCCAGCGTATTCCCCGGTCCCTGCTACGCGATGCTGGGAAATCACGACTACGATGATGAGCCGGAGATCAAGTTGAAGGCGCAGCTGGCCTACGCCGCCGAGAATCCCGGCACCCGCTGGACGATGCCCGCCAAGTGGTACCGCATGGAGCATCCCCAGGTGAACCCGCTCATGACAGTGCTGGTAGTGGACAGCAACTACAAGAACCGCGTCGCCTCCCTGACCCCGGAGGAAAAAGCGGAGCAGGACAAATGGCTCCGCACGGAACTGGCCAAGCCCCGCACCACCCCTTGGCTGGTGGTGATGGGCCACCACCCGCTCTACACCAACGGCGTTCACGGCGACAGCAAGACGCTCATCGCGGCCTGGGACAAGCTCTTCCGCGAACACAAGGTGGACTTCTACTTCTGCGGCCACGACCACGACATGCAGCACATGGAGTTCGAGGGGCACCCCACCTCCTTTGTGCTTTCTGGCGGGGGCGGCGCCCGCGTTCGAGATTTCAAGAACGGAGTCGTGCACGGCCCCTTTGGCCAGGCGATCCACGGCTTCACACACCTGGAGGTCACGCAGGACCGCTTTGTGGTGCGGCACATCGATGCGAACCGGAAGCTTCTGCATGCCTTTGAGAAAGACCGGAGCAGCAAGGTGACGATCGTCAGCTGATCCGTCTGTTCTTCCCATGAACCCGAGCCTTACCCTGGCAGGTCTGCTGGCAGTTTGCACCCTGATGACTGACGGCCGCCTGGGTGCGGCCGAGGTCGCCGTAGCTGATGCGGCTCAACTCCGCGCCGCCGCCTCAGCAGCCCGGCCGGGCGATGTGCTGGTGATGAAGGACGGGACCTGGACGGATGTGGACCTCGTCTTTCAGGCCAATGGAAGTGCAGAAGCCCCGATCACCCTGAGGGCCGCCACGCCCGGTGCCGTGGTGATTTCCGGGAACTCCAGCCTTCGAATCGGCGGGAGTCATCTCACGGTGGATGGCCTCTGGTTCAAGGACGCCCTTCCTACGAAGGGAGACGTTGTGACCTTCCGGCTCGATGCGAAGAATCTGGCCAGTCAGTGCCGCCTCACCCAGTGCGCCATCACCGAAAGCGAGGGCGTGGGCGACGGGAAAGAGCGCAAGTGGGTGTCTCTGTACGGCGCGCATCACAAAGTGGACCACTGCCACTTTGCCGGAAAGACGGGGAAGGGCACGCTCATGGTGGTGTGGCTGGATGGCGGCGAGGCCTCCCACGTCATCGAAGCCAACTCCTTCGGCAAGCGCCTCAAGCTGGGCAAGAACGGCGGCGAGATCCTAAGGGTGGGGGACAGTGATTCCTCCATGCAGAACGCCCGGTGCAGGGTGGTGGGAAACCTGTTTGAAGAATGCAGTGGGGAGGTCGAAATGATCTCCAACAAGTCCTGCGAGAATCTCTATGAGGGCAACGTGTTTCGGAATAGCCAGGGCACCCTGACCCTTCGGCATGGGAACCGCTGCCATGTGGAGGGCAATGCCTTCTTTGGCAATGGCCGTCCCCACACCGGCGGCATCCGCATCATCGGCGAGGGGCATCAAGTGATTGGGAACTATCTGGAGAAGCTGGAGGGTACCGAAGCCCGGGCCGCGATCTGCCTCATGAACGGGATCGAGAACTCCCCGCCCAACGGCTACTTCCAGGTCAAAGAGGCTTTGGTTAAAGGCAACTACATCAACCAGTGCCGGGAGAGCATCAACATCGGCTATGCGGACAAGGATGTGAAGGCTCCGCTGGAACCCCTGAATTCTGTGTTGGCGGACAACGTGATTTACGCAACGAACCGTATTGTGACCCTGCAGGGGACAGGTGCCGGTGTGCGCTGGAGCAGCGGACGAGTGGGCGGAGCTGAACTGGGGTATGCCGGCCCCGTGGAGCCCGTGCAGGCCCAGGAAGTGACCTATGAGGCCTGGCTGAAAGCGACGGGGAGAAAGCCGCTGGATGAAGGGACGGTGGGAGTTTCGTGGATGAAGCGGATTCCGTCGTCGTAGCGGGCAAGCTGGCGGAGGTAGGTTCGCGAAGCTCGTAGGCGCTGGAGCAAAGAAATCTCCACCTGGCATGGTCGTCCAACGCGCCAGCGTCTAGGGGTGCCGGTGGCTTGACACCGCTCTGGCGGCCCTTGTGATTTCCTACAATCCAGACACCTCCAGCAGAGCTGGTGGCGGTCGCTCCCGCTACGCGCCTGCCAAACTCCCCTCAGCGCCATTTGCGCCAGCACCCTGACGCTCGGAAACCGCGCTGGAGACTTCCGCCACCTCAGGCACTTGTTTGGCACTCGCCGCCGGTGGCATCTTGACCACCGCCACCGTGGTGTTGTCCTGGCGGGGGTGGTTGGCACCGCGAACCGCAAACAACAGCGCGTCGGCGATCTTGCCCGCCGTGGTGTTCGTGCCAAAAGCCAGCAGGTCCCGGATGGTATCCTTTTCCAGCGTGAGCACCCCGTCACTGGCGGCGATGAGTACGTCGCCAGGTTTGAGCGGAAACTTTTCCATGCGGGCATCCACCAGCGTCAACGGCAGCCCCATGCAGGCGGATTGCAGCACATGCCGGTCCGGATGAAACTGGGCCTCTTGGGCCGTCAGTTCGCCGCGCCTCACCCGGTCATCGAGCAAGGGGGCAAGGGAGTGATCTGCATTGAGACGCTGCAACTGCCCCTCCCGGAAGAGAAAGAGCGGGGAGTCTCCCACGCTGATCCAGTGGGCGTGATCTGCGGCCACCATAAGGCCGATGAACGTGCTGCCCATGGGGGCCTGGTTCCACTGCAGGCGATGGCTCAGATGATGCAGGGCCTCGTTGGCCGCCTCCAAGGCCACGCGAAGCCGCCACGCGGCCGTGAGGGCACTCCGGCGGTAGGCCTTGATGAACTCGCTGACGAGAAGGAAGCTCGCCACGTTGCCGCCGATGTGCGCGCCCAGGCCATCGCCCAACCCGATCAGAAGCCGGGTGAAGGGGGATTCCAGCTTCTCCGACACATCGCCAAAGGCATAGTAGTCCTCCTGCTTCTCGCGGTGACCAATATGCTGGCGGCCGGCGAAGTCCTTCTCGACCTCAAACCTGGGCCCTGGAGCTCTCAAGGGAGCTTTTTTCAAAGACGGAGTCACACCCAGTTATTCGACGCTGAACTTAAAGATGCATGTGTGCTGGTAGCTATCCCCAGGAGAAAGTTTCGTCGTGGGGAACTCCGGCCGGTTGGGACTGTCTGGGAAATGCTGTGTTTCCAGGCAGAAAGCATGACGTGCACCGTAGGCATGGCCCTTCTTGCCGGTGAGACCCAGGTGGTTGGCGGTGTAGAGCTGCACGCCAGGTTCTGTCGTCAAGACTTCCAGCACTCGCCCCGACTTGGGATCTTTGGCGCGGGCGGCCACACGCAGTCCGGAGCCATCAAGAATGAAGTTGTGGTCGTATCCCTTGCCCTGGCGCAGAGGCTTGAAATCCGCATTGATGCGCTCTCCAATCTTATGCGGGCTGGTGAAGTCCAAAGGCGTGCCAGCGACAGGAGAGCGCTCTCCTGTGGGGATCAAGGTGTCGTCTGTCGGCGTGTAGTAGTCGGCATTGATGCTCAACTCGTGCCCCAGAATGTTTCCACTGCCTTCGCCAGCGAGGTTGAAGTAGCTGTGGTTCGTCAGGTTGACGACCGTGGATTTGTCCGTGGTGGCGCGGTACTCGATCTCCAGGCTGTTGTCGTTGGTCAGCACATAGGTGACCTTGCATTGCAGCGTTCCGGGATAGCCCTCTTCACCATCAGGACTGGTATAGGTGAGCTCCAGTCCGGCTCCGCCCCGCTTGATCGGGCGGGCGGTCCAGACCTTCTTGTCGAAGCCCACACGTCCACCGTGCAGGTGGTTGGGGCCATTGTTCTTGGCTACCACATATTCCCGACCGTCGAGCGTGAACTTGCCACCGGCGATCCGGTTTGCATAACGGCCGGTAATGCAGCCAAAGAACGGGCTTGAGGATTCGTACTGGGCGAGGTTGTCAAAGCCCAGCACCACATCCTCGAACTGTCCCTGGCGGTCTGGCGCCGTGAGGCTCACGATTACCCCGCCATAGTTCGAGATCCTGGCCTCCATGCCCTTTTCATTGCGCAGGGTATAGAGGCTGACTTTCTGTCCGTTCTTGGTTTCCCCCCAGGGCTCTTCAGTGACGGTCATATGGGTGCCGGATTGCAGCGATTGACAAGAAGCCAAAGTGCCTGACAGCAGGGCTGCCAGGCACAGGAAAGTCGGAATTAATTTCATGGATTGACGTGAGGAATTGGCCGCATTCTGAACAAATCGCCACCGACTGGCAATCCTGTTCGAACGTCGGCCCCTCCTTACGCCTGCTCTTCCGCTTTTTTCTCCTTCCAGGTGCTCTGGATGTAGATTTCGCGGAGCTGTTTGAAGTCGGCCGGGCTCGGGCTGGCGGTCATCAACTCCATGCCACGGTTGTTCTTCGGGAAGGCAATCACCTCACGGATGCTGTCTTCACCGGCGGCCAGCATGATGATGCGGTCCAGGCCAAGCGCGAGACCACCGTGGGGCGGAGCACCGAACTGGAAGGCTTCAAGAATGTGGCTGAACATGATCTTCTGCTCTTCCTCGCTGACGCCGAGGACGCTGAACATCTTGGCCTGGAGATCGCTCTCGTGGATTCGCAGGGAGCCGCCACCCAGTTCACAACCGTTGAGCACGACGTCGTAGGCGATGGCGCGCACTTCGCTGTACTTGCCTTCTTCGAGAAGCGCGATGTCTTCCGTCTTCGGGCGGGTGAAGGGATGGTGCACGGCGCACCACTTGGCGTCCTCCTCGCTGTAGGCGAGCAGGGGGAAGTCCACAACCCAGAGGAAGTTCAGCGCATCGCTGCCCTTGGTGGTGCCCATCATCTCGGCCACCTCAAGGCGGACGCGACCAAGAATGGTGCAGGTGCTTTCCCAAGGACCGGCCACGAAGAAGACGATGTCGCCTTCTTCGATCTTCATGCGCTCAATGAGCGCCGCCTTCTCCTCATCAGTGAAGAAGCGCCAGAGCGGGGACTTGTATTCGCCGTTCTCGTACTTGATGAAAGCCAGCGTCTTCACGGGCAGACCAGCCTGGATGGCGATCTCGTTCAGGCGGTTCATCTGGCCGGTGGTGACGGACGCGAAGCCCTTGGCGTTGATGGCGCGAACCACCCCGCCGCCGTCGAGCACACCGCGGAAGATCTTGAACTCGGTCTTGGTGAAGACATCACCGACGTCGGTGATCTCGTTGCCGAAACGCGTGTCGGGCTTGTCGATGCCATAGCGGTCCATCGCCTCCTTCCACGTCATGCGGGGGAAGGGGAGGGGAATCTCCACATCGCGGCCGGCCTTGAACATGTCCTTGAGCAGGCCTTCCACGAGGTTGTAGATGTCTTCCTCTGTGGGGAAGGACATCTCAATGTCCACCTGGGTGAACTCAGGCTGGCGGTCCGCGCGAAGGTCTTCGTCACGGAAGCACTTGGCGATTTGGAAATATCGCTCCAGACCAGCGACCATGAGCAGTTGCTTGTACTGCTGCGGGGCCTGAGGGAGGGCGTAGAACTTGCCCGGGCTGAGACGGGAGGGCACGAGGAAGTCGCGCGCGCCTTCCGGGGTGGACTTGGAAAGGATGGGGGTCTCCACCTCCACGAAGCCATGGGCGTCGAGGTAGTCACGCGTGGCTTTCGTCACCCGGTGACGGGTACGCAGGTTCCGGGTCATGCGCGGACGGCGCAGGTCGAGGTAACGGTACTTGAGCCGCAGGTCTTCGTTGCTGAGCTCCTTGTCGAGCTGGAACGGCAGCACCGCGGCCTTGTTGAGCATCGTGAGGTTGGAAACGACGAGCTCCACCTCACCGGTGGCGAGCTTGTCGTTGTTCGTGCCTTCGAGACGCTTCACCACCTTGCCGGTGATCTGAAGCACGTCTTCATCACGGAGCTTGTGGCTGGCGGCAGCGGCTTCGGGGTTCTCCTCGGAACGGAAGACGATCTGGGTCACGCCTTCCCGGTCCCTCAAGTCCACGAAGATGACGCCGCCCTGGTCGCGAGCCGAATTCACCCAGCCGGACAGCGTGACGGTTTCCCCGACGTGGGCGAGGCGCAGTTCGTTGCAGTGGTGCGTACGGTAGGTGTTCGGTTGCATGGGGTGGGGAAAAGCGAGCGGGTGAAATGCCAGATTTCCGGGGGTTACGCAAGTGGCATTGTGGTTTCTGCTTGGGCCAGTGGCCCGGAAAAGAAAAACCCCGGCGCCGGAAACTCCGACACCGGGGGCAAAAGGAAGAGGGGCGGTGCTAGAGTTTCTGGAGTTTGGAGACGCGGCCACTCTGATTCCAGTCCATCACGAAGAGATTGCCTTTGGCGTCGTAGCCGATCCCGTGGGGGGCTGTGAAGATGCCGTCCTTCCAGTCCGTGGTGGGGACCTTGAAGTTGGCCCACTCCTTCTTGTTGGGGTTGTCACCCAGGTGGGTCACTTCCTTGTTGTCCTTGTCCAGAATGGTCACCCGACCCTGAAGCTCGGCGATGGCGACCTCGCCGTTGCGGATGGACATGCTGCACGGACGGCGCAGGTTCTCGACAACCACGGCCACGAATTTGCCCTCAAGGTCAAAGTGCACCAGGCGGTTCTTTTCACGGTCGGCCACCAGCAGGAGGGGCTGGGATCCGCGGGTATCCAGCGAGATGCCGTGGGGGTTCGAGAGCAGCTCTTTTGTCGGATTCTTGAGATCGGGGTCGGGTCCGCCGAACGTGCTGACGTACTTGCCGTCAGCGGTGTAGCGATGGATCCACTTCTTGCCGTAGCCATCGGCAGCATAGATGTCGCCATTGGGACCGACCGCCACTCCCGTGACCTTGTACTCACCAGCTTTGGTGTACTTGCCGCTTTCCGCAGGGTAGGGGATGACCAGCACCGGGCTGCCGTCCAGCTTGAACTTCACCACCTGGCTGCCCTTCAGATGGGCCGCGTAGATGAACTGCTCGCCATTGGTCTCGTGGATAGCAAGGCCGTGGCAACCGCTGAATTTCGGATCAAAGGAACGCAGGTGTTTGCCCTCCGGGGAATAGACCATGATGGAGCGATCCGAATCCGTGCTGAAATAGATCAGTCCGGCCTTGTCCACGACGATGCCGCCATGGGTGGCCCCCAAGACGCCCTCGGCGCTGCCCTTGGGGATCTCACACCAGCCTGCGACGGACTGGAACTGGTGGGTGCCTTCCCCCATTTTGACGTTTTGGGTGACAGAAGCGGTGTCTGGCGGGGCGACAGCGTTCTGGGCGAGAAGACCATCATGCGCTTCCAGGGAGAAGGGCGTGAGGGTGACAGCGGCAAGGGCCAGCAAGGTGGATCTCATGGGCATATTTGGACTTGGCTTAAACGACGACATGGAGTGTATGTACGCAAGTTTCTTCCAGGCGTGATATTTTCACATCTTGATGGTGAAAATGACCATCCCAGCCGGGATCTTTTTGCTTGCCGCTGCCAAAGGCCATCGCCAGACTTGCCCACGGCTTCGCCAACACTGCGGAGCCGCATGCACGCAATTCAACCCTATCTGTGATCATGAGCCAGTTTGTTCCTCTTATTTCCTCCGGCGTGGCCGGCCCGCTCGGTGTGCTTCATTTGCCCCGTCTCTGGCAAAAGGCCTCTCTCGAAGCCACCGGCAAGCTTCACCCTGACTATCCTGGCTGCGGCAAGGGCTACGACCAGATGGTGCTCGACGGCCTTGGTCTGGACCGCGAAGAGTTCCTTGCCTACATCAAGAGCGACAAGCCCACCTATGTGCAGCTCGAAGGCTGGGTGCTTGCCAAAAAAGGCGGCAGCCTGGACAAAACCGCCGTACAGACGCTGAATGACGCCATCAAGGGCTACATTCATGACGACGGCACCCGGGCCGCCATCCTGAGCTCCGCAGGCCGTCCTGATGACGGCACCGTGAAGGACGCCGTCGGTCTGAACAACCTGGACGACTGGCAGAGCTTCTACAACGAAGTGCTGAAGTAGACGTGCCCAGCACAGGCAATCCAGCCTTGAAAATTCAAAGCCCCTGGATCGTGCGCGATCCCGGGGCTTCTTATTTGAAAGATTGAATCCCGCCAGCGGCAGGAGATCAGCCGTGGCGGCCTTTGAAGGTTAGTTCCGCGATCCCGCTCTTGTCGAGTTCGCCAAGGCCAAGGTCCACCATCTTGCGATACTGGGCCGTTGTGGCTTCATTGAGCGGCAGGTTGAGCCCCACTTCCTTGCCCATGTCACCTGCAATCCCGCTGTCCTTGGCCGCATGGGCGGCGCTGAACCAGCAGTCGTGGGAGCGGTCGGCCATGTCGCCACCATCCGTCTCCAGCACGCGGGAGTTGGCCCCGGTTTGAGAAAATACTTCACGGACCAGATCCAGATCGTGACCCAACGCCGCTGCCAGCCCCAAGCCTTCGGCCAATCCAGCGGTGTTGATGTTCATCACCATGTTCACCAGGGCCTTGACCTCAGCCGCACGACCTGGTCCACCGATGAAACGGCGGTTCACGCTCATGTCTTCAATGATGATCTGCACCTTGTTATAGATCGCCTCATCGCCCGCCAGCATCAGGTAGAGCTTGCCTTCCCGCGCGTGGCTGATGCTGGAAGCCATGCTGGCTTCCAGGGAATTTGCGCCCGCCCTCTTTGCGGCATCAAACACCTCGCGATGGATGGCCGGAGAGACCGTGGCGCAGTTGATGAAGATCTTGCCCGCAGCGCCCTTCAGGAGGTTGTCACCCTCGCCAAAGAAGATGGTGCGCATGGATTCGTCGTTGGTGACAACCGTGAAGATGACATCGGCGGCGGCCGTCACCTCGGCCAGCGTCTCGGCGTGCTTGCAGCCCACTTCCACGGCGAGCGCACGAGCCCCCTCCTTGTAGGTGTCGTACACCGCGGTGACGTTGTAGCCGCAATCCATGAGACGGCGCACCATGTTGGCGCCCATGCGGCCAACTCCGACAAACGCGATGGTATGAGACATAGGATGAGGACGGGTGTGAACCGGGAGAACTGAAGGGATGGAAAACAGAGAATGGACGAGAGCCGGGACGGACTACTCGGAGGGCACCGGATGCGGTGCCCGCTTGTACTCAGGATAGAAGGGATTGTGCTGACGCTCCTCACCCACGGTCGTCATCGGACCATGGCCGGGACACACCACGGTGTTCTCTGGCAGGGTGAAGATGGATTCGCGATTCGTCTTGAGCGCATCCGCGTAGGAGACAGCGCCGCCGCCCATGGAGCTGGCGAAGAGAGCATCGCCCACGATGGCAATGGGACGGGCCAGGCCGTGAATCACGTACGTGGTGCCGCCTTTCGAATGACCCGTGGTCTGGCGGGTCTCGACGCGGAGATTGCCGATGGTGAACTCTTTGCCGATGGTGAACAGCGTGGCCCCTTCCCAAGGTTCCTTCTCACAGGCGTAGAGAGGTTTGTTACCCTTGCGCAGGGTGGCGATGTCCGCCACGTGATCGGGATGGGTATGGGTGAGGAAGACTGCCTCCAGGCGGACGCCCAGAGCGCGGGCCATGTCGGCCATGTCGCTGGCATCGGCTCCGCTGTCAAAGGCTGCGCCAGCCTTGGTCGTGGTATCCCACACCAAGTAGGCATTGACCGTCATGTCATCGAAAGTCGTGTTAAACTGGCGCAATCCATTGATCTCCAATGGATGTGGGCGCCAGGTCTTGCGCGCCATGACTACCAAGGTCGGCCCGTGCAACTTCAGCACTGGAGCGATCTTCTCCAGGACATCTTCGTCCACGGTCCCAGATTTGACTGATTCCAGAAGCTGGGGATCCACACCAGCCTGGCTGGCGAGTTCTTGATCGTTGATTTCCAAGCCACGCTGGGCCTTGGCAATCACGTCAGTATAGAGATCTTCGAGAGGGAGAAGCATCCGTGGGGCGGGGGTGAAAAAGCGTACCGGCGCGCAAAAACCGAGGGTCGCCCTTCAGATTACGCGCGCCGGAGAAATGATGGTCTCAAATACTCAGCACTATTGGGAGACGGTCACCTTGTTGATGGTGATCGGGTCCACTGGGACGTCGCCATGTGGGCCTTTGCGGGTGGTCGGCACGTTGACGATGGCGTCGCACAGTTCGATGCCCTTGGTCACCTTGCCGAAGACGGCGTAGCCCCAGCCATCCGGATTCGGATAGTCGAGGGACGTGTTGTCCTTCACGTTGATGAAGAACTGGCAGGTTGCGCTGTGGGGATTGCTCGTGCGGGCCATGGCGATGGTGCCCTTGGCATTCTTGAGGCCGTTCTTGGACTCGCACTCAATAGGCTTGTCGGTCGGCTTCTGCTGCATGTCAGGGGTAAAACCACCCCCCTGGATCATGAAGCCCGGGATCACGCGGTGGAAGATGGTGCCCTCATAGGCACCCTTATTCGCGTAGCTGAGGAAGTTCTGAACGGAGATCGGGGCCTTGTCGGCGTCCAGTTCCAGTTCGATGTTGCCTTTGGAGGTCTCGAGGGTGACTTTCACTTTGCCTTTGACAGGTTGATTGTTGGCAGGGGTTGCCGCGTCCTGGGCCTGGAGCCCGAGGGTAGCGCTCATGGTGAGGGCCACCAGCGTTTTGATAAAGGTTTTCTTCAACATGGGGCGGGATTGCAGCATGGAGTAGGGGGGAGCGCAATGGCAAAGTGCTGGAGAGGGGGCGGATAATGGAGTCTTGGAGTGAAGGAGCGGGGGAGTTGCGGGTAGGAAGGGATCATTTTGCGCCAAAATGAGAACCCCTCACTCCCAAGACCAGAAAGGTCTCCGTGGGAGGTCGGGAACGGAAGTGACGTTGTCATCCCAGGTGGCGGGATTCATGTCCCGTCCTGCCGTGTAGACGATGTAGCGAGCCTCGATGAACTCCCCTGGCCTCTGCGGATGGGCGATCTTCCCGTCCTTGTCATCATCGCAGCGTATGAAGTAAGGGTTGCCCCACCAATCGCGCAGGCGAAGTTTGCCTTCATCGTCTTCCGATATTCCCCGCTTGCCTTCCTTGTTCGCTCGAGGTGGATCAAGGAAGCGAATCCCACGAGCGTTCCAGCGCTTTTCAGTCGCCGTCAGGGCTGCCAGAACGTCAGAGTCCACCAACACATCCGACTGCAACGACCTGCCGAGCAATTCTAGCAACTCCTTGTTGTATTCCATCTCATACGCTTTGAGACCAATGACGATTGAGGCGCAGGAACTACTTTCGCTGAGTTCTCGGTGGCCTCTGCCATGGAGAGTCCCCGTACGGTAGCAAAAGTCGGGGGCATAGAAGAGAAATGCGAACAGGAGCATTGCAGTAGCGACGCACCCGCAGCCCCTGGGAAAACGCGAGGGACTGGGCACCACTTCTGGTGCATCGAGTAGATTCCTTGGCATAATGAGAGGAGCGGGGGGCTACTTCCAGGAAGTGACGTTGTCTTTCCACGTATCGAAGTCCTGATCCGGCCCGGCGGAATAAAGAATCACACTTGAGAAGATGCGCTCACCTGCCGGATCCTCCGGATTGACGATCTTGCCATCGCCGTCCGAGTCACTGCGAATCCGATAGGGGCCTCCCCAAGGGTCACGCAGCTGCATTTGTTGACCGTCGGCAGGGGCCCGCCAGAGACCGTTCTTGCCCTTCTTCCCTTCAGGAGGATCATAGAAACGAGTCTTCCGTGGGTTCAACTCTGACTTAGCGTCTATGAGCGGTCTAAGGAGGACTTCGTCAGCGAGGTGGTCTTCGTTTTCCTTGAACCCGAGCCTACCGGTGAGAGATACCTCGTATTCGGCTTGAAAACCGGCAAGCGCAATATAAAGCCCTTTCATGGCAGTCTGTGCCTGGAGCCGTTGGGCACCGCCCTTTGTTGGGCCACAATTTGTAGTTGGGTGCAGGAGGATAAATACGCCGAATCCCAACACAAGCACCGCAGAAGCGACGCAGCCCCATCGAGGGCGATTGCCAGGGGGAATGACTTCAGTGGCGTCCATAGAAAGGCTAAGTCAATACCAGGATTTGATGTTGTCTCGGGTGGTCGCCAAATTGCGATCCATCCCGGCAGCGAAAAGCAGGAAAGGGGCCACGATTTGAATGTTGCTGTCGTCTGGATCTGTCGTTTTGCCGTCATGATCAGCATCATAACGAATCATGATCGGATTGCCCATGTCATCGCGATACTGCCAGTTCCCGGAGCCATCCCTCCATGCACCGCCCCTTTTTCGCCTGGCCACAGGAGGGTCAAAGAACCGAACCTTTCGTGGATTGTACTTTGTTGATTCCGCCATCAGGGCAATCAGGATCTCCCCCTCAAAGACCAAGTTCTGGTCTCCAGGAAGCTGCATCTCAACCAGAAGACAACGGTTGTATTCCGTCTGATACCCCTTCAAAGCGATCTCGATGCCTTTCATCATGCTCTTTGTCTGCAGCTTGTGAGTGCGAGGGGACAAATTGATCCAACCAATGATAGCCGCGACCAGGAGTGCCACCATGACGGCCATCAACCGACCGTAGTTGATGGTGGCTGGAGCAGCGACGGGATGCTCCTTTCGGCTCGCAGGATAGGTGTATGGCTCTTCGGGAGGAGGGTTCATTGCAACAACGTCATTCGCCTCGCTCACTCCTCCCGCCCTTACTTCCAGGACGCCACGTTGTCCTTCCAGGTACTGGGGTCTCCATCAGGACCCGCCGAAAAGATGATGTACTGCGCATGCACCGTCGCCCCCGGGATGGCCGGGTCGGGAATCAAGCCGTCACGATTCAGATCCGCCCGCACGCGATACGGCGCGCCCCAGGGATCGCTGAGATGCACCACACCTGTTGCATCGAACCATGCGCCATTCACCTGTCCCTTGGCCGTAGGAGGATCGTAGAAACGGACCTTCCTGGGATTGTGCGTCGTCGACAAGGACATGAGAGTGGCCAGCAGGTCACCTTCGGCGAGGCTGTCCCGACCTTCCGTCAGGGCAACCTTGTCGCCCAAGGTCTTGCCAACAGTGCCATGGTATTCCACGTCGTAGCCAGCCATTGCGATCTCCAGCCCTTTGATGGCCGTCTTTGCCTGGAGGGTTCGGGCTTTCTTGAACAGATAGCCGCCCCCAATGAGGAGCGCGCACGCCATCACAGCAGCGGTAGTGATCCAGTGCAGAGCCGTCGGACCAAAAGGAACGACGACCTCAGGGGCTGAGGTTGACAGGCGTCCGTGGGTCGATTCCACCAGAGAATTGCACCATGAAGTGCCCGTATTGCACAAGGAAATTGTTGGGGGAGCGGACATGCGCAGCATTGGGAATGCCGTTCCCCAAAAAAGAACGCCCCGCGGAAGTCCATCCCGCGGGGCATTCAAACTCACTGAGCGTTCCAACTGGTTAGCGCACTCTCTTACTTCGTGCCCACCGTCGCCGCAGGAGCGGCTGACGGCTTCAACACACGGAGCTCGTGCACGCTCCAGAAGTTCCCCTTGGCAGAGCCAGTCTGGGTGATCTTCACGAACTTGGTCTTCACGGGCTTCTCAAACACCAGCTCCGTCACCGCCCCGGAGGGCTGGCCGGTCAATAAGGGCTTGGACCACTCCGTGCCATTGCTGGACACCACCACCGTATAGCCGCGTGGGAAATCATTCGCAGAACGGGTGCTGTCCAACTCCACTCCCGCCACTTCTGTCTCGGAGGGCAGCTCGATGGTCAACCACTCACCACCTGCCTGGAACTTGTTAGTGCTCCAGCGGCTGGCGAGATCGTTGTCCAACGCCTTGGCAAGAGACGAGTCGTTCAAGCTTGAAGTGAGCTTCCACTCCTTTGAGTTTGTCATGGGCTGGGGAAGACCGGACCGCAGTTCGTCGATGGTCCAGGCTGCCACGCGGCCTTTGGTCGCGGCGCGCAACTTCTTGACCTCGTCCTTGGTCACCAACGCACCTTGATTGCCAAAGGCCTTGCGCACATAGCTGGCCACATCGGCGATCCAATCGTCGTTGTTGCTGCCCAGCGGCACCATCTGCGACTCATACGTTTTGCCTTCGATCGGGCCCGCCAGACCGTGCAAGAGCACCTTCACGAGGAAGTCGCTCTGGAGCACCGTCTTGGAGCCAGCCAAGGGAGGGGCCATGGTCACCCCTTCACGACCCGGCATGGGCATGCCTTTGCCATCAAAGCCGTGGCAGGCAAAGCAGATCGTACGAAAGGCTTCCTGCCCTTTCTCGAGACGCTTCTTGTCCTGCTGGCTGAAGTTGCCAGCCAGTTTGGGGGCTTCCACCAGAAGCTGCGCTCCGATTTCCTTCACCCCCAGAGACGGGCTCATGAAGATGGTCGTCTGCGAGTCCTTCTTCCAATCTGGCCAGTTGAGCAGCTTGCCGGTCATCAGAGACTGCAACACCACGGTGGGGGAGCTATCCTGACGCAGGGACTTGATTTGGGGAATGAGGGCCTCGTTGCCCTGCTTCAGCAGCGTCTCTGCCACGCGGATCGCCACCGCGCGCACTTGGGCGTCTTCGTCTTTGAGCTTCTCCGTTACCAGTTCAGGAGTCAACGCTCCGAGGCCTTCCAGGGTCCACAGGGCATGAATGCGGGCCAGGGGGGTCTCATGCTTCTGCGTCATGGCCACCAGGGCGGGGACCACCGACTTGTCGCCCTTCACAATCAGCATGCGCTGGGCGGTATCACGCCACCAGCCATTTGGGTGGGCGAGGTGGGCCACCCACTGCGCGGGCGTTTCCTCCAGCATGCGGGGCTGGGGGCCGGGCTTGAAGTCCTTGTGCGTCAGACGCCAGATGCGGCCTTTGCCGATGTTCTTCTCGAATCCGTTTTCGATGACCTTGCCACGCAGGTAGCTGCCTTCCTTCACCCAGTTGCCTTCCTGGATGATGCCGCGATACATGTCCACGATGTAGAAGCAGCCATCCGGCCCGGTGGTCATGTTCAGCGGGCGGAAGTTCAAGTCCCGGCTGCGGAGGAACTCGGACTGGCCATGCGGATTCGCCACTGTGGTGACCCCGTCCTTCACCTCCACCGTAGCCCGGCGGATGAGACGGCCCACGGGTTCAGGAAGAAACACGTTGCCATAGAGTTCCTTTGGCAGGCGGTCGCCGCGATAGACGGTCTGGCCCGCGCAACCGGTGAAATGATTGAGCGTGCCGTCCTCCGGACGTGCCCGGTTCGGACCACCCTGGAAATCTGCCGCACCCACCAGCGGCCAGACGGTGTCAAAGTCTGCGGACTTCTGGCTGCTGACGTTGATGGCCGCGTAGAGGATGTGGGTCTGGTAGTTCCAGAGGCCCTTCTCACCCCCGGCGTTGGACCACCACATCTTGCCGTAGTCATCTTGGGCCACGCCCCACTGGCCACCGTTGGCGGCCGTGTTTTCCTTGCCCGCAGCGACACCCGCGCCGTTCCAGCGCAGGCGGTAGCTGTTGTAGGTGGTGTAGATCCAGTTGTCCTGACCCCAGACCAGCCCGCTCGGCTGGTGTTC
Source organism: Verrucomicrobium sp. BvORR034 (assembly GCF_000739635.1). GTDB lineage: Bacteria > Verrucomicrobiota > Verrucomicrobiia > Verrucomicrobiales > Verrucomicrobiaceae > Verrucomicrobium. Next base: position 25,748 of record NZ_BATQ01000101.1, read on the forward strand.
GAGATTACCGCCGCGGGGACCGCCCTCGTACCAGAGCGACTGCTCATCGGCCTTGCCATCGCCGTCCTTGTCCTTGTGCAGCGTGATGTCGTTCGTATTCGTCACGCCCACGAGCACCCGGTCATCCAACGGCAACACCATGCGGGGCAGCAGCAGATTGTCCAGATAGACGGAGTGCTTGTCATAGACGCCATCGCCCTTGCTGCTCTCGTGTCGGCTGATGCGACTCTTCGGTATCAGTTCATCGGTGCCGTCGATGTCCTGCATGTACGTGTTCATCTCCGCCACATACATGCGGCCGTTTCCATCGAAGACGCACAGCACCGGCTCCGTCACCTGTGGCTCGCTCAGCACGAGCTCCAGCTTGTAGCCATCGGGCAGCTCAATCGTCTTAAGCTCCTCCTCCGGAGAAAGCATGGGCGACTGCTTGATGAGCTGGGCGGGAGCAGGCACCGGAGCTGCCGGGGGACTGTCGGCAGCCGTGGCGACTGCCGCAGGGAGCAGCAGGCAGGAGAGGAGAGTGGAAGTGCGTTTCATGGAAGGAAGCGGCCTCAAGGCGGAGATAATACGGACAAACCGGGATTAAAATTAGCGACGACGACGACGCATGAAGCCAGCCATCGCCGCAAACAGCAGCAACACCGACCTGCCGGGCTCCGGAACGGCTGTGATCTGGGCGTAGAGTCCCGTGCTGTCCTTGTACAAGTTCCAGGCATATCCCGAGTCTCCCAGGGCAGGGAGGGAGGATGTATCGAGCGAGAAATCGCCTGTCACTGTCGAGCCCGTCCAGTCGATCAGTTTCCAGGTATCGCCCAGCGCCCAGCCGAGGCTGTTCGTGGTGGGGTTCGCGAGTTGGATGGTTCCTGCCAGTTGAATGGTCGAGGGGCTGGATAGGAAGAGCAGGTCGTTCTCGTCCAGACTCGTGTCAGCCCCAGCAACACTGGAGAACAAGTCGAACTGGAACACCGTGGCGCTGTTGAAGGAGAAGGCGCCCGTACCTGTCACAGTCATGGCGAAGTCCTCTGCCACCGTCGCACTAGCCCCGCCGTGGCTCTGACCCACCACCAGGAAGCTGCCGGCCCCGAGGCTGATGTTGGCGGTGCTGCCGCCCGTGATGCTGCCGCCACCGCCAAGCTTGGCGCCTGCCGCCACGGAGACGCTGCCGCTGCCTGTGCCGGATCCCGTGGCGTTGTTCACCAGGAGCATGCCTTCCGTTACCGTGGTGCCGCCACTGTAGGTGCTGGCTCCGCCGCTGAAGGTCTGGGTACCACTCCCTTTCTTCGTGATGCTGCCGACTCCGGTCAGGTTGCCGGAGTAGCTGGCATCCCGGTTGTTGTTGCCCACGGTCAATGCGACCGCCTGGGGAGTCCCGGCGTTGTTGGCCAGGGCCAGGGCCGTGGCACCGCTCAAGCCGCCAAAGGTGAAGGCATTGGAAACAACCGTGGAGTCAAAGACGATGGCACCCGCGCCCGTGGCCACCGTGCTGTTCTGCACCGCCAGGCTGTTGCTCAGGCGAAGAGTGCCTGCATTCACCCGGGTGTCGCCAGTGTAGGTATTCGCCCCGGAGAGCACCAGGGTGCCCGTACCGGCTTTCGCAATGCCACCGTCCGCCGTCGCGCCCAGTGAGGCGTCGTGATTGATGCTCGCGCTGATGGTGAGCAGGTTGGTCGCCGTGGTCTCGATGGTGCCGCCGCCCGCCTTCACAATGATCTGGCCGGCCGTGCCGCCGAGGGTGTTGTTTCCTGCAAGCGATCCGTTGTTCGCTGCTGCCTGGAGGGTGCCGCCGTTGAAGTAGAGCACGCTTCCAGTATCAATGGCGTGGGCACTGCCCGCCGTGAAGCGGAGGATGCCCCCATTCAGGTAGTGCGTCGCCGTGCCGATCGCGTTGCTGCCCCCGTTGGCGCCAAGGGCGTAGGTGGCGGCAAAGAAGGTGCCGCCATCCTGGTTGATGGTGACCACTGCGCCAGTCTGCTTGGAGATGAACGCGCGACCGGCTCCAACCGTGCCGTTGTCCTGGATGTTGATTACAAGCTGGTTGTTCGCCGTGGTGATCATGTTCCAGTCACCGGAGTTGGAGAGTGTGCCGTTGCCGCGGACGGTGATCACCGCCGCCGTGCCGGTGCCGCCGGTCATGTTCCAGCCAGGGTTGCTGGAGGCGTAGTTGCCCGTGACATCCAGCGTGCCTCCGGAGAGGTTGAATCCCATGTTCGAACCTGCCGCCAGGCTGCCGGTGAGCCGCAGAATGCCGTTACCGGTCTTGGTGATGGTCGCGGCCGAGGTGTTGTCACCCACGACGTTCGGATTGGCGCTCATCACGCCGGAGAGCGTGGCGTTGAACCCGTTGGTGTTGTAGGTCAGCGTCTGGCCCGGATTGATCTGGATGTTCCTCGCGCTGGTCACATCGGCCACATTGGAGCGCAGGATGGTGCCTCCCAGCGTGGTCATGGTCGCTGTGGCAGAGCTGCTGCCGAGGGCATTTGCGTGGTACAGATCCACCGTGCCGCCCTGCAGGTAGATGGCTCCGGTGAAGGTGTTGTCGCCGCCCAGCGCCAAGATGTTGTTGCCGTATTTCTCAAGGCCTACCGCACCGCCATTGTCGGTGATCACCGAGTTGATGCGCAGGTTATTCCCGCTGTTACCGTAGATCCAGAGGTTGCTGCCGCCCAGCGCACGGATCGTGCCGCCCGTAATGATTTGGGTGCCACTCACGGCACTGAGGATCCCGCCGGACTGCACCGTGGTGTCACCCGTGATGGTCAACGTGCTGTTGCCGCCGGTGGAAAATCGGATGCTCTGGGTGTCCCCGAGAAGCCCAATGCTGGAGGTGATGTTGCTGTTCACCCCGGAGCCAAAGCTGTTGTTGGTGTAGCCAGTCGTCGCCCCGACCTGACCGGACTTCGCGGATACAAAGTCAAGACCATTGTACACTGCGCCAATGAGAATGTCGTTGGCAGCTCCCAAAACACTGGAGGTCACCGTGCTGCCGCCCAACGCGGTCGGCGCATTGGTGAAGCTCACAGTCGTGTTGTTGCCAAAGCTGAGAAACGCGCCCGCCTCGCGCACATAGCCCGCGCCGCCTGCCGTGCCGGTGAAAACCACCGCGGCTCCCGCGCCGGTGGAGTTGAGCGTGTGCACCCCGGCCTTGAGTGTGAGCCCGACGAAGGTCTGCGTGTTGACTCCTGAACTTGCCGCCGTCTGGGTGAAGGTGGCAGAGCCGTTGGTCCCGCCCAGCACCAGGCCGATGGTGGGATTGATGCGGTTGGTAGCGGCGGTGGTGTCGCCGTTCACAAACGTGCCGCTGTTCACCGTGAGGCCGGACACATTGGCCAGCGTGCCCGCACCCGTGAGGGTGAGCGTGCCGCTGCGCACCGTGACCGTGCCGGACAGGCTGCTGACAGCGCTGATCGTCAGGTTGTTGGAGGTGATGAGATTGCCTGCGCCGTTGATGGCCAGCGTGTTCGCGCCATTGGCCACCGCACCGGCGATCGTGAGCGTCCTGCCTGATGCGAGCTCCCAGGACTGGCTGCCGCTGAGCGTGAGCGCCGGGCCAAGGATGAGGTCTTGCGTCGCCGTGGTGAGATCGATCCCCACTCCGGAAATGCCTGCCAACGTGATGGTGTTGCCGCCGCCGATGTTCACCGTCGCGCCGGGATCCACGATCTTGATCTGGCCAAACGTCACATTGCCGCCGGTGTTGACCGTGGCATTTCCAGCGGTCACGGCACTGGTCCACTGGGCGATGTCCGACGCCGTGGGGATCACGCCGCCCATCCAGGAGCCAGTGGCATTGAGCCCGGTGGTGTTGTTTGCCTTGTTGATGGTCGCGCCAAAGCCCACAGCAGGCAGGGACAGCAGGGCGCCGACGAGCAAACCGACCGCACGGGAGGGGCGGAACGACAGGTGTTGGAACAGGTGGCAGGGGAACGAGGCTTCCATGGACGGGAAACCTAAGGAAACCAGCGGTCTGCCACCATAGACCATTCGGTCTGAAATGGCCCCGAATGCCCCCTCGCGACGGTCTCAATGTCCTAGAAACTTCACCACTGCCTCCGTGCGGGACTGCACGTGGAGCTTGCCGTAGATGGAGTGCAGGTGCCCGTGCACGGTGCTGGAGCTGATGCCCAACTGGTGGGCGATCTGCTTGTAGGGGAGCCCTTTGGAGAGCAGGCCCAGGATCTCCTGCTCACGCCGCGTCAGCGTCTCCACCTCGCTGGAGGGGTGGGGGATCTGGTGAAAGTGGGAGACGACCATGCGGGCGATCTGCATGGACATAGGCGCCCCGCCGCGTTGCACCTCGTGGATGGCGGGAATCATCTCCACCGGGGCGCTGCGCTTCAGCAGATAGCCGCTGGCTCCGGCCCGCAGGGAGTCAAAGATCTGCTGCGAGTCATCATAGGTGGTGAGCATGACGATCAGCAGGGCTGGATGAGCCCGCTTGAGCAGGGCGGTGCACTCAATGCCATTGCGGCCCGGGAGATTGATGTCCATGAGCACCACGTCCGGCAGAGAGCGGGGGATCTCGCGCAGCGCTTCTTCCGCGGAGGGATGCGCCCCCACACAGACCATCTCAGGATCGTGTTCCAGGATCTTGCGGAACCCTTCACGGGTGGCGCGATCATCTTCTACAAGGGCGACGCGGGTGGGCATGTGAGGAAGGGACGGAAAGCTTACTCATCGCTGACACCCTGGGGCCATGGCAACTGCAAAATGACGCGGGTGCCTTCGCCGGGAGCACTGTGGATCTGGCAGGTGCCATGCAACTCACGAATGCGCTCCTGGATGTTGACCAGCCCGTCGGCCCCGGGCGGCGAGGTTGCTGCCTCGAACCCGCGACCGTTGTCCGCGATCTCGATATGGAGACCATGGCCAGCCAGTTTCACCGACAGCTCCACCCGGGAGGCCCCGGCATGTTTCACGATGTTGGTGAGCGTCTCCTTCACCGCCAGGAAGAGGTGGTGCCGGTACTCTGCCGAGACTGCACGATCAGGCACCTCATCGGGCAGGGAGAGCTCGCACTCCAGCCCGCCCGCACTCAGGAAATCCACCGCATGCTGCCCCACGTAGTCCACCAGACTGCGCAGGGTGTCGTTGCGAGGATTCACGGCCCAGACGATCTCATCCAGCGAGGTGACCGCACGGCGCGCGATCGCCGCCATCTCGGCGATGTGCCCGGGTGACGCCTCGGGAGGATCAAGCTGGGCGAGCTGGCTGGTGATGGCGATCTGCGTGAGGCTGGCCCCCAGTTCATCATGCATGTCCCGCGCGATGCGGGTGCGCTCCCGGTCCAGGGCGGCCTGCCGCTCCACCTCCGCCATGCGGTTGCGCCAGCGCCGGTTGATGATGCTTCGGGCAATCCACGCCACGCCCACGATGGCGGCCACGAGACAGGCGAGACGGAACCAGACGGTCTGCCAGAAGAACGGGCGCACCGTGATGGAGATGGAGGCCCCGGTCTCATTCCACCGGCCACTGTCATTGGCGGCGATCACGGTGAAAGTGTAGCTGCCAGCTGGCAGACGGGAGTAGATGGCGTGGCGCTCGCGGCTGTTCTCCGTCCACTCGGTGTCCAGCCCGCGCATCTTGTACCGCACGCGGACGTTCTGCGGGGAGCGGAAGCTCATGGCCGCATACTCCACCTCCAGGCTGTGGTGATTGGGCGGGAGGGTGAAGCTTTTCGCCCCATTCATCTCCAGCGGCTTCCCATCCAGCTTCACGGCATCGATCGTCACCGGCGGCGGGACGGGGTTGTCAGCGGCAGCATCCGGGTGCACCAGAGCCGTGCCCGTGCGCATGTTGAACCAAAGGGTGCCGCTCTGGTCTTGCAGCGTATTGGGCCAGTAGCCGCGTCCCGACTGCAGACTGGCCAGACCCTCATCCCGCCCCACCTTGGCCACATGGAGCGGCGTGATTCGGCCGTCCGCAGCCGCGTCCAGCTCGGCCAGAGGCACGCGGAAGATGCCCTGCGCGCTGCCGCCCCACAGGCGCCCCTGCCCATCCAGCACCAGGTGCGAGATGCCGTTGAAGTCGAGCCCCTGCTCCAGCCCCACCAGGGTGAAGCGACCGTCTTTATGGCGGACCAGCCCCTCACTGGCGCGGCCGATCCACAAGGCGCCGTCCGGCGTGGCCAGCAGGCCGCGCACCGCCGCATCGCCGAAGTCTTCGGGCGTGCGGTCTTGCAGATCCCGATCCTTCACCGCGAGCAGTTGTCCCTCACTCGTGCCCGCCCACACCACACCCGCGGCATCCTGCACCAGGGTCTGGATGTAGGCATCGGCCAGGTTCGAGGAATACTTCCTCCACGATCCGCCGCGGTACTGCCAGAGATCCGCATTGATTGCCGTCCAGAGGCTGCCCTCGGCATCCATGAGCATGGCCCGGATGTTCCCCCAGGGCGAGGGGATGGGGAAGGGCACCGCCTTGAAGCCCCCCTCGGGAGTGGAGTGAAAGACGCCTTCATCCTTGGTCCCCACCCATATGGTGCCGTCCTGCCCGGCCACCACCGTGCGGGCCTCTGCCGCCGTCCATCCCGACTCCGCCCCCAGTCGCCGCCACTTGCCGGACTCCCGCTTCAGGAGATAACCATTCGTACCTGTCAGCCAGATGTTCCCCTGGGCATCCTGCGCGGTCGTGCACATCGCCTCCGCCACCAGCGGGCCCGCATCGGCCAGGGCCTCCAGCACGCGGGGGCGCACCCGCCACAGGCCCGCCTCACTGGCCCCCAGCCAGAGATTGCCCTCCAGGTCATCGGTCACCGCCGTTATTTCATGCAACGCCGATCCTGCCCGCATGAGTTTGCCGTCTTCCAGGTGGTAAACGTTGCCATCATAGAGACAGGCCCAGAGGCGCCCGGAGCGATCCTCAAACAGGCGTGTGATGGAGGTCTGCTCGGCGAATTCAGGCACAATGCCGATCTTGACCGGCACCGGCGTGTCCGCCCCCGGGTGCACGCGGAAGACATTGAGGCCCGCTGCCAGCCAGAGCCCGCCATCCGCCGCCGCACAGATGGCGGTGGAGCGTCGCCAGTTGGGGATGACGCTCAGGCTGGCCGCGTGGACAAACACACCGTCCGACTCCCGGTAGCTGAGCAGGGCCTCTCCCGCCACCGCCCAGAATCGCCCGGCCCGATCGACGGTGAACTTGGCCACC
>NZ_BATQ01000100.1 GCF_000739635.1 Verrucomicrobium sp. BvORR034
AACGGACAGCAAGGCTCACAGAGATGATGGAAAAGGTTGTGCACCCGGACAACTGGGAGGCGTCATTGCGTGCGGTGGAACGCAACGCAGGGGCGCCCGGACCCGACGGAATGAAGACCACGGAACTAAGAGCGCATCTCACCCAACACGGGGAGGTGCTCAAGAGATGGTTGTTGGAAGGCAGTTACCAGCCTGGAGCCGCGAGACGCAAGGGCCATTGCCAAGGCAGGCGGGGGAACCCGTCCGCTGAGCATCCCCGATGTGCAGGACCGCTTTGTGCAGCAGTTGCTGCTGGGTGTGTTGAACCTTGAGTTTGACCCGTTGTTTAGCGAGAGCAGCTATGGGTTTCGCATGGGGCGCAGCGCACACCAGGCCGTTGAGGCGGCAAGGGAAACGCTTTGGGTTTAAGATGCCATCAGAACTGAAAGGTCAAAACCAGCCGATCCAACCGCCGGATGCGGACCCGCATGTCCGGTGGTGTGGGAGGGCTGGGGAGCGCAATCTCCCCAGCTCGACCCGATCGCCTGAGGCAACGCTGCCGGAGCAGTCCGACGGACCCCGTCAGTTTGAGAGCGAAGGGGGTGATAGGTAACCACCCTGAACGCACTGACTCCTGAACACGCCATGGCATCTGGTTGAGCAACACTCGATCTTGTTGGAACCCCATGCCCGATACCCCCCTGTTTTTCTCTCTCCGTCACACCCTCAACACCCTATTTGTAAGTTACATCAAATAAACCCCCTCTTATATATTCTGTGAACCTGCAAAAAGGGTGTTGAGGGTGTGACGCGAATGAATCTCAACATAGTGCCCGCCAAGGAGGCTCAGGTGGGAAGGCCGACAGCATCCGCTTCCTCCCACCGTCTTCAATGCCTCCATGTCGCTCGAATGTTTGGTTGCATGTGTCGCGAGGCCACGCGGTGACTGACGTTCCCGGCAAGATGCCAGAAACAGCACGCAAGATGCGTGCGCTCCCCTGGCTTCTCCGGCGCAGGCCGTTTTGAGAGAGCGCCAGACCGCGTTTCGCCACCAAGCTCAGACGGACGCTAGGGCCAGACACTCAAAGTGCCTGCCCTTTCAACCGCCGCGACCAGCGATCAACGGTATGCGTGCTACTCATTCGACGATGGGTTGGCGTCGATCCCGGCGAGGATGAGATCAATTCCAGCAAGGTAATCTTCCCGGTCGTCATGCGTGCGCAACTGCCCGGCTACGCTGCGTGAGAACGGATACTCCTCTGGATCTAGCTGAGACCAGACGTTCGCCATCGCCTCCAGAAAATCCGTTCTATTCAAGGCATGCGTCCGGGCGAACTGGGTGTTCGCCGCGTTCTGCCCGCTAACTCCAAGGATGTAGTGCAACAATGCGGATACCGCTGCCCACTGATGGTCGTTCGGCACGCCCAGCAAGCGAACCTGCTGACCTATTCGTTCTACAATGCGCACAATCGGCTGTTGCCCCAGGGCCCGCGTGAGCGCAGAGCCGACCCACGGATGCGCATCAATGGCATCGAACATTCCCAGGGCGAGAGCACGAATCGCGGCTTTCGGCGTCTCGCCTTCTACGGACTCAGCCATCGCGCGAGTGACGATGGAATCGCAGGCGGCGGTCATCAGGTCACTCTTGTTGTCGATATGCCAGTAGAGGGCGCCTGGACCGGTGGCAAGTCGTTCTGCCAGCGCTCGGAAAGTGAGGCCACCTTCTCCGCTGCTGTCCAGGAGTTCGATGGAGACTTCAATGATGTGATCCCGCGTGAGCGATTCTTCACGTCGTGGACAGGTCTTTGACTTTCTCGGCATTCCCGATCTTGACATAAATGGAATGTTGTTCCAGTAGTTAAAATGGAACAGTGTTCCATTTTCGGCAAAGATTGCCGTGAAGTCTGGAGCAATGCACCGGAACCTTATGAACGAGGCAAAAAATAGTCCGCTCTACGACGTGATCGTCGTGGGCGCTGGCCCGGTAGGGCTCTTCCTCTCCGGTGAGCTCGCACTAGCGAAATGTCCTGTCCTCCTGCTAGAAAAAGCCACCGAGCCGCACTCTCCGCTAAAACAATTTCCATTCGGGATCCGGGGTCTCTCAGCGCCGACAATTGAAGCGCTCGACCGTCGTGGGTTACTCGACGAACTTGAGGTTCATCGTCGGCTGAAGAGCCCCCATATGAATGCGGTCGAAGGGGAGCGGAGGCAGGTAGGACACTTCGCCGGTATTCCCTTTCATGACGGCGAGGTGGATCCCTCAAAGTGGAAGTTTCGTCTGCCAAGCTCAACCCGCCCCAGCCTGGTGTCTGAAATGGCGGAAATGGAAACAGTGCTTGGTCGTCATGCAGAGGCCCTGGGAGTGGAGATCAGGCGCGGGCTGGCCGTGGATGATGTTTCTCAGACAGAGGACGGAGTTACGGTGAAGTCAGGTCCGCATTCTTTCAGGGGGCAGTGGCTCATCGGCTGCGATGGAGCACGCAGTGTGATTCGAAAAGCGGCCGGTTTTGAGTTTGTCGGCACGGAACCGGAATTCACGGGATACTCCACGAAAGTGGACCTTGCTGACCCGCAGAAACTCAGGGCGGGCCGAAACGTCACTCCACAAGGGATGTACCTGCAGTCCCAGCCGGGTTACGTGATCATGCAGGATTTTGACGGCGGGGCATTTCATCACTCCGAAAAGGCGATCACGCGTGAACACGTGCAGGAGGTCCTTCGCCGCATCTCAAACACCGACGTCACAGTGAATGCCCTGGCTATCGCCACCACGTGGACTGACCGGGCCCGGCAGGCCACATCCTATCGCAACGGGCGCATTCTCTTGGCGGGCGATGCCGCACACATTCATTCGCCGTTGGGTGGTCAAGGGCTCAATCTCGGGCTGGGGGACGCCATGAACCTGGGTTGGAAACTTGCTGCCACCATCCAGAACAAAGCCCCAGATGGCTTGTTGGATAGTTATCACACCGAACGACATCCCATTGGCGCGCAGGTGCTGGATTGGTCACGTGCGCAGGTTGCCATCATGAGGCCAGAGCCATCCGCCCGTGCACTGCACGCCATTGTCCGAGATCTGATGGATACTCGGGATGGGGCGACCTACATGGCAGAGAGGGTATGGGGCATATCGCTCCACTACCCGCTCGGTGGCGATCATCCCCTGGTGGGCTGCAGCGTTCCCAACTTTGAGTTCGAAAATGGTACGAGGACAAACGAACTCATGCGCCATGGCCACGGCGTCCTGCTTGATTTTGATGGGAATGGTTCACTTGAAACCTGGGCGGGCGAGTTCGGTGGGCGAATAAGGTATGCTTCAGACCGGGTGAAAGAGTCCTTGGGACTGAGCACGGTCCTGGTGCGCCCTGATGGGGTGGTCGCCTGGGCTTCTGTAGGTGGCCCCAATGAACAGTCCATGAAACAAGCGATGGCTGCCTGGTTTGCTCAATAGCTGAATCAAAGGAATCCCTATGAACAATCCAGTTACGATTATTGGTGCCGGCCTCGGCGGTTTGACCCTTGCACGAGTCCTTCATGTTCACGGCATCGCTGCGACCATCTACGAAGCCGAAGCATCGCCCACTTCGCGCGGGCAGGGAGGCATGCTGGACATCCACGAACACGATGGGCAGGTTGCGCTCAAGGCTGCAGGACTCTTCGATGATTTTCTCGCGATCGTGCACCCTGGTGGTCAGGCCACGCGTGTGCTTGATCAGCACGGGCAAGTCTTGATTGATGAGCCCGATGACGGCAGGGGCGGTCGTCCCGAGGTGCCCCGTGGAGAACTTCGTCGAATTCTGGTGAACTCTCTTCCGGAAGGCACGATCCGATGGGGGCACAAAGTCGTGTCGGTTTCTCCGATGGGCGGCGGACGACACGAAGTGATCTTTACCAATGGCTCAACGGTCACGACCGACCTTCTGGTGGGTGCCGATGGTGCGTGGTCCAAAGTTCGCCCAGTCCTTTCGCATGCAAAACCCAGCTATCTGGGCATCTCGTTCATCGAGACTTACTTGCTTGATGGCGACGCCCGGCATCCTGCGAGCGCGAATGCGGTTGGCAGCGGCTCAATGTTTGCACTCGCGCCCGGCAGGGGAATCATGGCCCATCGTGAACCTGGTGGCGTGCTGCACGCATATGTTGCGCTGCGCAAGCCGCTAGATTGGTTTGCCCGCATTGACTTCGCTGACCCGGAGGCTGCAGCGGCCTGCATCGCCGAGGAATTCAGTGGGTGGGCACCAGAGTTGACTGCGCTCATTAATGGCGGCGCAACCGCCCCGGTGCCTCGGCTGCTCCACACACTCCCGTTTGATCACAAGTGGGATCGTGTTCCCGGCGTGACCTTGCTCGGCGATGCCGCCCACTTGATGGCTCCGGCGGGTGAAGGTGCCAACCTCGCCATGTACGATGGTGCCAATCTCGGAGGAGCCATCGCTGCTCATCCGGGCGACGTCGAGGCTGCACTGGTCACGTACGAAGGGGAGATGTTTTCCCGTTGCGCGTCTGCTGCCGTAGAAGCTGAGCGCATCCTCAAGATGTGCCTAGACGACAACGCGCCTCAAAGCTTGGTTGAGTTTTTCACTAACATCAGGCAGCTTGAGTAGTCTGGCGGAGACAAGTATCAAGCGCCTCTTCTCCATCCTGTGCAGACTTAAATTGGCTGATCCATTGTTACTTCGGCAGTCGCTTGCCGGTGATCCGCCGTGCCTTGTCGAAGTCGAGCACTTCGAAGGTCGAGTAGTCATCGCTGAAGGTCATCACGGCCTGCTCGCCACCCTTGCGATTGAGCTCCACGGTCTTGATGTCCTTGATGACGAACTTTGCCGTGAAATGTGGGTGCCGAAACGTGCCGTCGGGCATGAACACGCACTCGCGATCCGGCACGCCAGCGCTCACATTGCGCCATGTCCACTTGTTGGTGAGCAGGAAGTCCCGCAGGTTGGCCGTGGTGCTGATGCGGCTGGGCTCCTTTGGAGGCAGTTGGGCCTTGGCGACAATGGGGAGTGCGCAAAACGCCCAAAGAACGAGGAAGAGGTATTTCATGAGTGTAAGTTTGGCTTGATGAGCAGGCACTTTTCAGGCCTCGGAAGTGTGTTCAATGGCAGTTCTCTTTTGCCAGCGGATGTCAGGAATATTGATGCGCTGTTGAATGGTGCCGTTCCACTCCGTTCGGAATCCATGTTGCTCCATCACTTCTTTGATTGTCCTCCCGACTTCCAAGCCCCGGTCATCAGTGCCAAGGATGTCGCCAAACGTGAGCATCAAGCCATGGCCATCGATGGCACGTTCCAGGTCTTGTCCGTGATAGAAGCAATAGCCAATGATCGGCGAATCTCCCCGCCCGGCGTCATGCCAGACTTCAGTGATGTCGTCAATGCCGTCGGATTGGGTGTATCCAGCGTTTTGCAGCGCGATGATGTTGCGCTTCTCAAGTTCCGCAAACGCCTGATCCAGGCGATCACAATCAGTCGGCGTTTTCCAAGAGTTTTCTTCAGCCAGCTTTCGATCAATCTCCGACGAGATTTGCTCCAGAACCCAGTTTTCATCCAGTGTATCTGGTTCGAAGCAGTCGTTGCACAAGATTTCCGCGATCTCTTCTGGTTGGTAAAACCCAGTCCACACATAGTGACGGATTCGCTCTAGGGCTTCAGCGGTTTCTTCACTCATGACTGGGATGGCCAAAAAATGGGATGGCAGGGGATCATGTCCATCTTGTTAAGTGCTGGCGCAAAATGCAAGAACTCATCCCCGAACCGCATGATGCAGTTCTAGCCCTGCTTGGGCTTGCGGAGCGCGTTGGCAACATGGTAGGTGGCTCCGACTGCGAGCATGATTTGGATGATCGGAACCAGGACCTCATAGATCTTGGGAGGGTGGCCAGATCCGGTGGGCAGCAACCTGATGACGTAGGGGAAAGCGATCGCCACCACCCAGAATGCCAGATTGAGAAGCAGTATGTTTCGCCTTGTCTGTGCCTCGTTCATGGTGCTGATGGTTGAGGGGCAGTGAGAATTCTTGCTTCGTCTCCGGGGTTGTCCAACCATTCCGGTCCAGGCACCTACGCAACGACGGTCAACCTGCTCACCGAGACCGCTCCACCAAAACACACGTTCACATCAGAACCCACAGGTGCCGGGCGGTCTGCATATCGGGCAGTGTAGCGCAGGTCCCACTCTCCCGCATTCCCCTCACTCCGATCATACGTCACCAGCATCGGCGGGCGGGCGGGGGAGGTGATCACTCGCTCCGGCAATGCCTCGCTGCCAGGTGGCAAGTGGGGAAAGTTGACGTTCCAGAATTCGCCATCCGCCAAATTCTGACCCAGCAACCACTCGATCAACTGGGTGGTCCAACGGCCTGTCCGTTCCCAGTCCAGGGCAATGCCCTTCACGAGATAGTGCGAAAAGGCGGCCGAACGGTACCCGTGATACGCCGCCTCTCTCGCCCCGGCGACCGTGCCGGAGATCACCAGATCCTGCCCCATGTTCCCGCCGGCGTTGATGCCCGAGAACACGAAATCGGGTTTGATGCCCAGGGCAAACACGGCGGCCCGTACGCAATCGGCGGGAGTACCGCTCACAGCATAGGCATGTTCCGCCTTCTGGCGGACCTTCAGGACCTCCGTGGTGGTCACGCGATGGCCACACTGGGAGTACTCCCGATCTGGGGCGGCAATCGTGTAGGTGGCCCCGGGAATTGCGGAAACCGCCGCTGCCAGAGCGGCCAGTCCGGGAGCTTCAATCCCGTCGTCGTTGGTAAGGAGGAAGTGCAAGTCCACCCATCCTCCGGGGAGCGGGGAAAATCAAGTAGTCACCCCGCCCAGGCACTCTACAGGCACTCT